>JBBRRB010000039.1:0-55528 GCA_038225555.1 Bryobacterales bacterium | reverse complement strand
TCCGCTCCATTTCTGCGGCTGAGTACTGCTCGGGAGTTTCCACCTCCCAAGCGTCCCGCCGCTTTCTTCAAAGCGGACAGATCACGTGTGAATTAGACCGGACAGATCACATACTAGCGACATTGCTGGCCGAGCAGCGTTGAGGGATGCAGCATATCGGGTGTATGCTGTAACTCATGCGCCTCGTACGCCTGTTCTGCTATATCACGATCGGAATCGTATTCTCAACGCTGCTCTCGTCTCAACCCCCCAAGCGGAAGAAGCTGCTCGCCATCGGTGAAGTGAAAGGATTTCAGCACGATTCCGTCTCGCACGGTCTTGCAGTGATCGAGCGCCTCGGTCAGGAGTCCGGGCTTTACGATACCTACATTCGCACCGACTCCGAGCTTCTGACCAAACAAAAATTGAAGGCTGGCAACGCGAAGAATCTGGATTATTTCGACGCGGTCCTCTTCTACACTACAGGCGAGCTAGACATGAGCGCTCAGCAGAAGGCGGACTTCCTCTCATTTATCCACGAGGACGGAAAAGGCTTCATCGGGGCGCACAGCGCGATCGATACCTTTTACGACTGGCCCGAGTACGGCGAGATGACAGGCGGCTACTTCGACCAGCACCCCTGGGGCGTGTTTGATGCTCCCGTAATTGTGGAGGATCCAAACTTCCCGGCCATGAAGGGGTTCGCCAAAACCTTCGTTATCAAAGACGAAATTTATCAGGCGAAAAGCTATTCACGAGACAAGTTGCGCGTCCTGGCCCGTCTGGATCCGGACAAACTCGACTTAAAGAATCCGCGCGTGCATCGCACCGATAAGGACTTCGCGGTCGCTTGGGCAAAGAGCTACGGCAAAGGCCGGGTATTCTATTCCACCTTTGGCCATCGCCCCGAGGTATGGGACATGCCCGAAATTCAGAAAATGTATTTCGAAGCGATCAAGTGGGCGATGGGCATCACCCAGGCCGACATCACGCCGAGACCGTTACCAGGGATGTAGTTTCGATTCTCTTCAACTGTCCGCAGGCGGCGAAAATGTCGCGGCCGCGCGGCTTGCGCAGGAAGCATGGGACCGTCCTGCGCACGATTCCCTGAAACGACGCCACGCGCTCGTCCGTAGGCGTTGCAAATGGAATGCCCGGCCCGGGATTCAGGGCAATCAGGTTCACTTTGCAATTCAGATTCGCGAGCAAGCGGGCCACTCGCCGCGCGTCCGCATCTGTGTCGTTCACTCCACGAAGCAAGACGTACTCGAAGGTGAGCTTTTCCCAATGCCGCAACGGGTAAGCGCGGCAAGCTTCCAGCAAATCCTTCAGATGATACTTGCGAGTGATCGGCATCAGTTCGCGCCGCTGTTCTTCGCTCGAGGCGTTCAGAGAAATCGCCAGCTTCGGACGCACAGCTTCCCTCGCCAGCTCTTCTATTTTCGGAATAATGCCGGATGTGGAAAGCGTGATCCGTTTGGGTGAGATCGCCATCCCGGCGGGGTCCGTCAACAGCCGGGTAGCCTTGATCACGTTGGGCAAGTTCAGGAGCGGTTCGCCCATGCCCATCATGACGATATTTAGCCGATCGCTCGATGCCGATAAATCGTGAGCGCGCATCACGAAAAGCACCTGTCCGACAATCTCGCCAGCCGTTAGATTCCTTTCCAGGCCCATGAGCGCCGTCAGACAGAACTGGCAGTTCACTGGGCAGCCAACTTGGCTCGAGATGCAAACCGTATCGCGCCCCTCTTCCGGCATAAGTACGGTCTCTATGGTGCGTTCGTCTTCGAGTCCGAGCAGATAGCGGCACGTTCCATCTATCGATTGATACCGACCGTTCTGACGAGGCAGGCCAAGCGTGGTGCGACCAGCTAATTCAGTCCGAAGCGCCGCTGGAAGAGTCGAAACCGCAAGGACATCCTGCACTCTTTGCCGGTAGATCGCTTCATAGACTTGGCGGGCTCGAAAGGGGGGCTGCCCATCTCCGAGCACCTCTTGAAAGTCTGCAAGTTCCAGTCCTACAAGGGGTTGCGTCACTGAACCAGCCACTCAACCAGGGTAGCATGAGGCGCAGGGTGATAGAATCAAAGTAGATTGGAATGGCAACTACGCCCCTGTTATCAGCACGTGACATAGAAGCAACTACCCTTGCCAACGGCATTCGAGTAGTCACTGAGCAGATGCCGCACGTCCGCTCGGTTTCGATGGGAATCTGGATCGGGACCGGATCCCGCCGCGAAACGCCCGAGGAAAATGGGATTTCCCACTTCATCGAACACATGGTGTTCAAAGGGACGAAGCATCGATCGGCGGAAGAAATCGCTCGGTCGGTGGATTCGATCGGCGGAGGGCTCGACGCGTTCACTTCGAAAGAAATGGTCAGCTACAACACCAAGGTGCTCGATGATCATATACCGATCGCTTTCGATGTGTTGGCGGATCTCGTTCTCAATCCGCTATTCCGGGATGAGGATATTGAAAAAGAAAAAGGCGTAATTCTTGAAGAGCTGAAGATGGAGGTCGATAACCCCGAATACCTCCTGCATGAGCTTTTCTCGAGCAATTTCTGGAAGGATCAGCCCCTCGGCAAACCGATTCTTGGCACAAAGGAGACGGTCCAATCCTTTCATCAGGAGATGCTTCGCGGATACTATACGCGCATCTATTCTCCAGGAAATATTTTGATTACTGCGGCGGGTCACTTGAAGCACGACCACGTGGTGAAGCTGGCGCGAGAGCAGTTCGAGAGCCTGCCGGTGAACGGCACACTGGCACCTGAACGCAAGCCGAGCCCTCACGCCAAGTTGGTTTTCAAGAACAAAACTTCGCTTGAGCAAACGCACCTGTATATGGGGGTGCCCGCGTATCCCATGTCGCACCCGGACCGGTTCGCCTGTTATGTGCTCAACACCGTGCTGGGCGGCGGGATGAGTTCCAGGCTGTTTCAGAACATCCGCGAGAAACAGGGCCTTGCCTACGCCGTATACTCCGATCTGAGCATGTACACCGATACCGGTTGCATGGCCATTTACGCGGGCACGTCGACTGAGACTGCCGGCAAAGTGGTGGAGTGCATCGTTCAAGAGCTGCGCGACCTCAAGCAGAATCTGGTTCCTGCCGAGGAGCTGCGGCGAGCGAAGGATCATCTCAAGGGTTCGTTCGTGCTTGGTTTGGAGTCAACGTCGAGCCGGATGGGAAATCTTGCGCGGCAGGAGTTGTACTACAAGCGGTTCTTTACTCTGGATGAAATGCTGAACAGCATCGAAGAGGTTACTACTGATCAGGTGCAGAAAATCGCCCAGGAATTCTTTGACCCCAAGGCGATCAACCTGGCCATGCTCGGAAACCTCGGCGGCTTCAAGCTCACCCGGGAAGATCTAAACTGCTAACTTGCTCCTTCCCCTCTCTAATCGCCGCATCGTGGGGCAGCCAATGCTGGCTGCCGTCGGCTTACTCTTTCTCCTTTCGTCGCTATTCGCGCAAGACCTCAACACCCTTCAACCCCAAGGCTACGTCAGCGACTTCGCCAACGTAGTAGATCCATCCACCCGCCAGCAGCTCGAAACTTATTGCGCGAAGGTGGAGCAGGCCACCGGCGTTCAGATCGCGATGGTGACCATCGACACCCTGAACGGCGCGCCCGTCGACGATGCCGCGAACACTCTCTTCCGCAAATGGGGCATCGGCAAGAAAGGCAAGGATGAAGGGCTGCTTCTTCTACTCGCGGTCAAGGATCACAAGGACCGAATTGAGGTAGGCTACGGCCTGGAGCCGATCTTGCCCGACGGCTTTGTCGGCAGCGTCCTGCGAGGGATGCGGCCATCGCTCCAGCAGAACGATTACGGCAAAGCCATGCTGGCCGGTGCCGAGGAGATGGGGTCGCGGATCGCGCTAGCCAAGGGCGTTACACTCGATTTCTCATTGCAGCAGGAGCGGCCTCAGCGCCAAGCCTCTCGGAGCAGGGGAACTGGAATCCCGTGGCCGCTCATCATCATCGGCCTGGTGCTTTTGTTTGGACTCTTCAGCCGTGGAGGACGGGGCGGCGGTGGAGGTTTTCTGACGGGCATGATTCTCGGCAACGTGTTGGGATCGTCTGGACGCTGGGGTGGTGGAGGCGGATTTGGCGGGTCCGATTCAGGGGGCGGCGGAGGTGGCGGATTCGGGGGATTTGGCGGCGGGGATTCGGGCGGCGGCGGCGCGTCTAGCGACTGGTAAATAAAACATGGAAGCGAAACTCTCTGACATAGTGGAAAGGCTTCAGAAGGCGCATGGCGAGCGTCTGGTTTCCGTGATCCTTTACGGCTCGGCGGCGACGGGCGATCATCACGAAAATTTCTCCGATCTAAACGTCTTGTGCGTGCTCATCCAAGTCACGCCAGACGATTTGGCCGCATCCGAGCCGGTGATGAAGTGGTGGCGAGGTCAAGGCAACCCGGCCCCGCTGCTAATGAGCGAGCAGGAGGTGCGCACCTCGACGGATTGCTTCCCGATCGAATTTCACGATATGCAGGAGCGTCGGCGCGTTCTGTTCGGCAAGGACGTGGTGGAATCGCTCAGCATCGATCGTTCGTTTTACCGGGCTCAGGTGGAGCATGAGCTGCGCGCCAAACTGCTGCGCTTGCGGCAGAAGGGAGCGGGCCTGTTAAACGATCCGAAGGCTCTGCTACGATTAATGGCCGAATCAGTTTCCACTTTTCTGATTTTGGCGCGGCACGCCCTGCTGCTTTCGGGGGCCAGCGTAGATTGGAAGAAGCGGGAAGTAGCGCGGAGGCTCGACAGCATCGGGGTGGACAGCTCCGCTTTCCTCTCGTTGCTGGATCTGCGCGAACAACATATTAGCGAGCTTCAACTGGAGCCTCGGGCCTTGTTTGGAGAATATCTGCAAAGGATCGAGACCTTGGTCGCTTTTGTGGACCGGCTCGAAAAATAGGAGGATCGCAATGAAAATTGGACTTGTGGTGATCGGCATCGTGCTTCTGATTGGACTTGTCGTATTCGGACAAGCCATGGGAGCCCGCAATAGCCTGGTTACGGAGAAGGCGAACATCGATGGCGCATGGTCTCAGGTGGATGTGGCGCTGCAACGCCGCTCTGACCTGATCCCGAACCTGGTGGAGACCGTAAAAGGCTTTGCCAAGCAGGAGCGCGACGTGATCAAAGAAGTGACCGATGCGCGCGCAGCGCTGGGGGGCGCTCAAACGCCTGCGGACAAAATGGCTGCCAACAGCAAGATGGATAGTGCCCTAAGCCGCTTGCTAGTCGTGGTAGAAAATTATCCCCAGTTAAAATCAAACGAGAACTTTCTCCGGCTGCAGGACGAACTGGCGGGCACCGAAAACCGGATCGCCGTGGAGCGACGCAAATACAACGATGTGGTCCAGCGCTATAACACCGACATCGAGCTGTTCCCGAAGAACATCGCGGCCAGCATGTTCGGCTTCGGACCCAAGGAATACTTTAAGGCTGACGTGGCGTCGCGCACGCCGCCCAAGGTGACTTTCGAACCCAAATGACTTTCCGCAACTACATAAATGGCGAATGGGTATCAGGCGACACGTTCGAGAACCGGAACCCGGCGAATACGGATGAAGTAGTTGGACTCTTCGTGAAGGGCACGCCTTCGGACGTGGATGCAGCCTCGAACGCCGCAGCCGCTGCGTTCCCATCCTGGTCCGCGATGCCAGCTCCCGCGCGAGGTAATTATCTCTTCAAAGTCGCCGAGATACTGGATCGCAAGTTCGACGAGATTGCGGCGGAGATGACCCGCGAGGAAGGCAAAACGCTCCCCGAAGCCAAGGGCGAGTGCCGCCGCGCGATCAATATCTTCAGGTATTTTGGCGGCGAGGGATCGCGCCTCCCGGGTCTTCTGATCCCCTCCGAACGCGAGCGGGTGCATATGTTCGCGATCCGCAAGGCAATCGGCGTGATCGGTTTGGTAACGCCGTGGAATTTTCCGATCGCAATTCCCGCTTGGAAGATGGCGCCGGCTCTGATCTGCGGCAACACGATTATCGTGAAGCCCGCGTCGGTGTCGCCTCTCTGCGCTTGGCGGATTGTGGAAGCGTGCCATGAAGCAGGCATACCCAAAGGCGTTGTGAACTATGTCGCCGGATCGGGCAGCACGCTGGGCAAGGCGTTGGTGGAGGCGAAAGCTCTCAAGGGCATCTCGTTCACCGGGTCCTGCGAGGTAGGTCGCTGGCTGCATACCGAGGCCTCCAAGCGGTCTCTCCGAATCCAGCTCGAGATGGGCGGCAAAAACCCGACAATCGTATTGGCGGACGCGGATTTTCCATCGGCGGTGGAAAACGTCGTCAACGCCTCGTTCTTCTCCACGGGCCAGAAGTGTACAGCCACCAGCCGGGCCATCGTGGAAGATTCCATCTACGACAAGTTCGTTGACGCTCTGGTAGAGCGGACGAAGAAGTTGAAAGTTGGCGATGGCATGAAGCCTGGCATCGACATTGGGCCGGCCGTGGATCAGGGTCAACTCGACACGGATATAAAATATATTGAAATCGGCAAGAAGGAAGGCGCGCGCCTCTGCTGCGGGGGAAATCGGCTGACCGGCGAGGGCTTCGATAAGGGATTTTTCATCGAGCCAACCGTCTTTGCCGACGTCACCGAAGAGATGACAATCGCCAAGGAAGAGATCTTCGGCCCCGTGCTTGCCGTGATGCGCGCCAAGGATTTCGAAGACGCGATGCGCATCGCCAACAACACGCCCATGGGCCTTTCTGCTTCGGTCCAGACCACGAACATCTCGCGCGTTTTCGACTTCGTGTATCGCATGGAGGCGGGCCTGCTTACTGTCAACCTGCCGAGCGCGGGAGTGGAGTATCAATTGCCTTTCGGTGGAACCAAGGAGTCCAGCTTTGGTCCCAAGGAGCAGGGCCCGGCCGCTCTCGATTTCTACAGTGACTACAAAACGGTCTATTTGAAATACTAGGAGCGGCCCGATGCGATTAGGACAGATTCATTGGAATAAGAACGCTACTGCTGCAATTTTTGAAGGGGATGCGGCTCGACCGATTCCCGACTACAGCCTCTACGAGCTGATCTGCCGCTCTGAAAAGGAAGGGACCCCGCTCTCGGCTCTGGCAGCCCGGCTCGCTGCTCCGCAGCGTATGCCAGCCCACCCTCTGATCCCGCTGACGCCGAAAGAAGTGTGGGCGTGCGGCTGCACTTATCAGACCAGCGCCTCGTTCCGCGATGCCGAACATGGGACGCGGGAGGGCTTCTACGCGCACGTGTATAGCGAACCGCGTCCCGAAGTGTTTTTCAAGGGAACCGCCCGCATCTGCGTCGGCCCTGGCCAGCCAATCGGGTTGCGCGCCGACTCAAAATTCACAGCCCCAGAGCCGGAGCTGGGTCTGATCTTGGGCGGGAAAGGCCGCATTCTGGGCTATACGCTCGCGAACGACGTGTCGGCTTGGGACATTGAACGCGAAAATCCCCTGTACTTGCCGCAATCGAAAATGTACTCGGGTGCGTGCGCGCTGGGTCCGGTGATCGTGACTGCGGATGAATTGACCAGCCCGTATGACTTGCGCATGGAGTGCACGATACAGCGGGATGGCGCGACCATCTTTTCGGGTGAGGCGTCGACATCGCAGCTACACCGAACGTTTGAGACGCTAATCGAATATTTACTCAGGTCGAATCCAGTTCCCGCGGGGTCGGTGCTGCTGACGGGCACTGGCATCATCGTGACGGAGGCTTCCGCTCTGGCTCCTGGCGATATTGTCAGCATTCGGGCAAAAGAAATTGGCGAATTGGTGAACACTGCCGCCTTGGTTCAGTAAAGTTTGAGCAGCCGCCAAAAACCGAGCGGCCGTTACATTACCGGATTAAGCTGTTCATCGCCGAGCCTATGCTACGATGGGCGGTGCCATGGCCTTGGCACGACGCATTTACATAAGTTGTCCAGCCGACAGATGGCTTACGCCTCCCAAAAACGCGCTGAAATGGGGCATCGTCCAGGAGATCGAGCGCGCGGGATACACTCCTGAGATTTTCTTCAAGAATGCCCGCCGACCTGAAGGCGACATCTACGCATCTCTGGCCGACAAGTCCGACAGTGGACCCATTCAGGACACCGTAAAAAGGTACCTCGAAGCCCTCATAGGAGCGAACAGAAATGAATTCACCCGAAATCTGGAAACGTTACAACCAGTATCTCTGCACCGTCGAATCCATCGACCTCACTCTTGACATCAGTCGCATGGAGTTCGATGACGGCTACCTCGACCAGATGGAGCCAGCCATGCAGCGCGCCTATGAGGCGATGGACTTGCTGGAGCAAGGCGCAATCGCGAACCCGGACGAGAAGCGCATGGTGGGCCACTATTGGCTGCGCGCTCCGAAGCTTGCCCCCGCGCCCGACCTGACTACCGAGATAGAAGACACTCTCAAATCCATCAAGGCGTTCGTCTCCCGCATCCATTCGGAAGGAAAATTTAAGCAGGTGCTGTCCATTGGCATCGGCGGTTCTGCGCTCGGTCCAATGTTCGTGGCCAACGCCTTGGGCGAGCCCTCCACGGATCGCATGGCCGTCCACTTCATCGACAACACGGATCCCGATGGAATCGCTTTAGCTTTAGCGCGGCTGGAAGGCAAGCTGGGGGAAACGCTGGTCACAGTTACCAGCAAGAGCGGCGGCACTCCCGATACGCGCAATGGCATGCTGCTGGTGGCGGCGGCCTTCCGCGAGGCCGGCCTCGATTTTGCGAAGCATGCCGTCGCGGTCACGCAATCCGGCTCCCAGTTAGACAAGCAAGCCGTTTCGGAAGCATGGCTGGCCCGCTTCCCGATGTTCGATTGGATCGGCGGCCGCACCAGCGAGCTTTCCGCCGTGGGTCTGTTGCCTGCGGCGCTGCAAGGGTTGGATATCGACGGCCTCCTGGCAGGTGCCGCTGCTTGCGACCAAGTAACTCGGCAGCATCATACTCACACCAACCCCGCCGCGCTCCTCGCCTTGATGTGGCTCAAAGCCACGCACGGACGGGGCGAGAAGGATATGGTCGTACTGCCTTACAAGGATCGGCTGCTGCTCTTCAGCCGCTACCTGCAGCAGCTCGTCATGGAATCTCTCGGCAAGCGTCTCGATCTGAACGGAAACCGAGTGGATCAGGGCATCGCCGTCTACGGCAACAAGGGCTCTACCGATCAGCATGCTTTCGTGCAGCAGTTGCGGGACGGAGTGAACAATTTTTTCGTCGTCTTCGTTCGCGTGCTGGAATCGGGCGGCAGCGCGCTGGAAGTGGAACCAGACGTCAGGGCTGGCGATTATCTGCATGGCTTCCTGCTGGGCACGCGCGAGGCGCTGTCTGGAAATGACCGGCAATCCATCACCATCTCGGTGCGAACGATCAATGCCAAGACCATCGGCGTTTTGATCGCGCTCTTCGAGCGGGCGGTCGGCTTCTACGCAAGCCTGGTGCATATCAACGCCTATGATCAGCCCGGCGTGGAAGCGGGCAAGAAAGCGGCAGCCGCCGTTCTAAAGCTGCAGAATCAGGCGCTCGGAACGTTGTCCGCCCAAAGCCAGACTGCCGACGCGATTGCCGCAGCCATCGGCCAGCCGGATTCGGTCGAAACGGTGTATCTCATCTTGGAACACCTTGCGGCGAACGGGCGCGCTCGAAAAATCGGCTCCGGCCCTCCCGCCGAAATTGCCTTTGTTCGCGCGTAGGGGTAAACTCAGAGCAGTTCAAACGTCACAGGAGTGTTTGCCATGTCTGCAAGTGAAGATTCGATGAAAGACGATCGGCGAGGTTTCCTCAAGAAAGCCGGCGTGACCTTCGGCGTTGCGAATTCCGCCCTCGCCGCCGCGCGCGGTGGAAAGATGATGCAAAGCACCCGCGTGGTTGGTGCGAACGACAAGATCAATGTCGGCGTGATTGGAGTAGGTGGCCGCGGATCGTACGTCAGCCGCGCCTTCCAGAAATTTGGTGACGACCATAACGGTGCCTGCCAGATCGTCGCCGTTTGCGACGTCTATGAAAAGCGCAAGCGCTTGGCAGCCGAACACTTCAATGTGAAAGGCTATCTGGATTACCGCGAAGTGCTGGCCCGGCCGGACATTGATGCGGTGATCGTCGCAACGCCGGACCATTGGCATGCCCGAATCGCGCTCGATGCCATGGACAAGGGCAAGGACGTTTACCTCGAAAAGCCCATGTGCCACACCAACGAGGAAATGAAGCAGCTGGTCAGCACGGTGAAGGAGACCAAACGCGTCCTCCAGGTGGGTTCGCAAACGACCTCGGCAGATCAATGGTGGAAGGCGCGCAAAGCGATCGCCGACGGTATGATCGGCCAGGTGCTGATGAGCCAGGGCTCCTATCACCGCAACTCGATCGAAGGCGAATGGAATTATACGATCGAGCCCGAGGCTGGTCCCGAAGGCAAGGGCGACAACTTCATCGATTGGAAGATGTGGCTTGGACCTGCTCAAAAGCGGGCCTACGATGCCGACCGCTTCTTCCGCTTCCGCAAGTATTGGGATTACTCCGGCGGCATCGCGACTGACCTGTTCTATCACGTTGTCTCGCCGCTCAACATCTGCTGGGGCGAGGCGCAGTTCCCGACGAAAGTGATGGCTTCCGGCGGCATTTACGTGTTCAAAGATAGCCGCGAAGTTCCTGACACTTTCCACCTGATGGCGGAGTACGCCAAGGGTCACTCGCTGGTGCTCAGTTCGTCGATGGCCAACTCGCAACACATTCCGGGCTTGATCCGCGGGCATGAAGGGACCCTGATCATGGTCGAGCATGGAATGTTCGAGCGCACCAGCGAGTTCATTACCGTGAAGCCGGAGGTCATGCGGCACCGGACGCAGGATGGCACAGTCGAGAAGACTCCGATCGGGGGCGCGCAGTATGCGTCTAAGTTTGGAACGGAAGACGTCAAGATTCCAGTGGATCTAACTACGGACATGATGACGGCCCACATCGACAACTTCCTGGATTGCGTTCGAACGCGGCAGAAGCCCCATTTGGACGTCGAGACGGGCGCCAAAGCTCAGACAGTGATTAACTTGGCGGTTCAATCCTACCGGGAAGGCCGAGTCCTCTACTGGGACGAGAAGAACTGGAAGGCGACCACTCACCCGGTCAAGGCGTAACCGTTGGAAGCGCTTGGTATCGCACGGGGTAGGTAGAGTAAAGCACTCCATCGAATTTCTTGCCCTCGTAATCCTCCGGAGCGGGACTGTCTCCTTCATAGGAACGCAAATGCGTGCGAGGGAAATAGTAATGGATCGTGGGCAGAAGCGTAAGCGGGACAATCAGCGTGCTCGTGTCCAAATGGTTGTCCCGAATATAGTTGAGAACGGCGCTCGGACGGGGGTCCTCCCGCCATGGGTGCTTCGATAGCTGAATCCAGCTAGTCACGAACAGGGCCGCGCACAGAGCAAGCTCGCACCCATACGCCACAGGAGCCGGGCGCTTCGCCAGGATGCTTCCGATGGTGCAGCCTGCCAAAACCTGAAGCGCAGGCATGAACGGCAGTGCGTAGCGTGGTGCTTCGGCGGGAATTCGCCCTACAGCCAATAACATCAGGATTGCAAACAGCAAAAAAGGATACAAATACCGCTGGCCTGAATTTCGCCAACCCGCCGCCAGTATGCCCAGCGCCACTAAAATCATGATCCACTCGACTGGTGAATCCAGCAGCCGATGACCCCACGTGTCAGCCAGGCTCACGCGACCCCAGGGAGACTTTCTGAAGACAGCCAGGTACACCAGACCTAAATAGGATTTCGCGAAGGACAGCTTGAAGATGGCTCCGGGCCAACTGACGAGCACAGCCCCGAGAAATAACAGCACCGAGCGGAGGGCAACTCCTCGGTCCACGGCCATTGCCAAGCGATCGAAATAAAGACAAGCGAAAATGACCGCCACCAGAACAACCGTCACTTCGAGCGTGCTAAATGCCAGTCCGGCTACAGTACACGCCAAGTAAAAATAGTTACGCTCTCCAGTGCGGACCATCTTGGCCAAAAGAAACAAACCAGCCAAGAACCAGACCACAAAGAATTGATGAGGAGCTAGTTCCAGGCTGACGACCGTCGTCTTGCTCCACAGGAAGAGCGCGGAAGACAGCACAGCCTGCAAAAATCCTTCAATTCCAGGAGTCAGCCACAGGCATCCGAAGTAAATAATGAGAAGGCTGGCGAGTGGAAAAATGCTCGACGCCCAGCGGACGCCGTTGGCATACGGCTCGAATTGTGACGCGAATATCAGCCAGTAATAAAACATGGGCCCGTGCCAATGACGGTAGAACGCGATGTCGTTGCTCGCGCGCACTTCTTCCGAGAGAGCCTGACGTTGGCTGGCGGATCTGCCGCGAGTGAGGCCTGTCCGGACAAAATCGACGATAGGCAAACTGGCGTGATCCGTATAGTTTACAAACAGCCCGAGCTTCGCGCCGAACATGTAGTCGGACTCGTCGTATCCATAGGGACCGGTGGGAATCACCTTGCGAGCAAGGGAGAAAAATAGCGCCACGAAAACTGAAATGACAATCAGATGTTTTATCACTAAGGACCGCGATCTCCGCCAGATTTATTCTAACAATTGGGCCGCCGTGCGACGATGAATAAGTAGGAGTCTATTGGATCCAACTCTCCAATTTCAATACGATCAGTACGCCAGCCAAGCCAAGTTAGCCGGTCAGGGCGGGGACTGGCCAACTGCGCGCGCAGCTTGGTTGCAGGCGTTGGCTCTCTTTCCTCCTGGATCGTCCGGTTATCAGGACGTCAAGGTCCGCATCGAAAATATCGATGCTCAATTCCAAGCGCCACATGATTCGAACGAGGGCGTGTGGAAGCGCAGGTTCTACAAATTGGGACCGGCTGGCGTGTTCCTTTGGAAGTTCAAAGCTATCATCTTCTTCGGCGCAACCAAGGGGAAAATTCTCCTGCTTGGACTCACTAAGTTGAATACGCTTTTCAGCATGCTGGTGTCGCTGGGCGTGTACACGATGGTCTATGGGTGGAAGTTCGCGCTGGGGCTGATCCTCTCCATCTACGTTCATGAAATGGGCCACGTGGTTCAATTGCGCAAGTACGGGATCGCTGCCACTGCGCCGATGTTCATCCCAGGATTCGGCGCGCTGATCCGCCTGAAAGCGTACCCGGCAAATCCTGATCAAGACGCTCGCACGGGGCTTGCTGGACCCATCTGGGGGCTGGGAGCGGCCTTGTTCGCTTATGGCGCAGCCTTGCTCACGGGGTTGGACATTTGGTTCGCGATCGCACGCACGGGCGCATGGATCAATCTATTCAACCTGATCCCGATTTGGCAACTGGACGGAGGCCGCGGCTTCCGCGCGCTCACCCGGCAGCATCGCGGCTACGTGCTTGCGCTTTCGCTCATCATGTGGGCCATCACAGAAGAATCGATGCTGCTCTTCATCAGCTTGGGCGCTCTCTATCGCATGTTCAGCAAGGACTATGCCGAGGAACAAGATACCCCAGTCCTGCTCCAGTATGGCGGGCTCATCGTACTGCTGTCGATCTTGTTTCTGCTCTGCAACGGAGTTAAGGTAATTCGACCGCAATGATCCGTTTGGGCACCTTCCCGACGGGTATGCGCGCCAACTCCTTCCGGCTGGCCACATCAATGGCGGACACCGAATCCTCTCCGGCGTTCGAGACGTAGCAGCGCTTTCCGTCGGGGGTAAAGGTCAGCCAGTCAGGTCCCCGCCCTACCTGAATGGTTCCTATCAACTTCAGGTCGGGGAGCGAATAAACGTAGACGGCATTATTCAACATGCTGTTTACCCACATGGCCGATCCGTCCGGCACACTCCCAATTCCGTGCGAAAAGGTTTGGGGGATTAGAGGTTTCGCGTCCGGCGGAGCTTCCGGGAGAACAATCTTCTTCACCTCTTTACGGGAAGCATAATCGATCACCACGAATCCGTGCAGATTCGAAAGCTGCACGAAAAGGTTCTGCGGGCCCGCGTCCATAGCAACCGGACGCGGCACGCCCGATAGCGGAATCTCAAACGCGGGCGTTTCGGTCCGGGTGTCTATAGCGGTGATGCGCTTGTCCCCCATTGAGGTCGCGAGCATGTATCGTCCGTCTGGAGTGCCGTAGACATTATGCGGATAGCGCCCCACCGGTATACTCTTCACCTTTGTGAGCGACTTGGTGTCCACCACATCCACCCAGGACTCCTGCCGAATGCAGATGTAAACCCGTTTGCCGTCGGGAGTGATGGCCACATTATTTGGGCGAGCGCCCAGCGGAATGCGCTTGATCACTTTCGAGCTGGCCCGGTCCACAACATCCAGCAGATTGTCACCTTCGCTCGAGACGTAGAAGCGCTTCTTGTCGGGCGATGGCACGATTCCATGCGGATGGTTCGAGACCTTGATCTCACCCGCCACTTTATTGATCGCTGGATCGATGACGGTAATGTTGTCGCCATCGCTGTTGGCAACGTAGATGCGAACGGTGCCGGCCAGCAATGGAGCCGCCAGCAAGAGCAGTGGGATCTTCGAGGACGCCATGATCGGGTATTAATAGCATACTTGTTACACTCGAAATATGCAGCGCGCAGTGGCTTTGGCGATCTTTTTCGCGGTCGCCGGGTCCGCCTGGGCCGATAACTATCTCGTCCTCCCGTTCTTCAATCAATCGAAAGATAAGAATCTGGACTGGATCGGCGACAGCCTGGCCGAGGCGGTCCGCGAGGCGTTGGCATCGGAAGGTTTGATCGCCCTTGAGCGTCAGGACCGCAACGAAGCTTACCAGCGCCTGGCGATCCGTCCGTACACCATGCTCACCAAGGCTTCTGTTCTAAAGGTCGGGCAGTCGTTGGACGCTGAACAGATCATTTACGGACAGTTCGATCTCAAGCCCGTAAAGGACGCCAAGGAAAAGACGCGTGGTTCGCTTCAGGTCACGGCATACCTGCTCGATCTTAAGCGTGTCAAGCAAGGCCCGGAGTTCGGCGAGGTAGGAGCCCTGGAAGATTTAGCCACCCTCCAGCGGCACCTGGCTTGGCAAACTCTCCACTTTGTCAATCCCAAAGGTTCGCCGTCCGAAGCGGATTTTGTCCGTCGACACCCGGCCGTGCGCGTCGATGCCCTCGAGAACTACATGCGCGGTCTTCTGGTTTCGAGCCCCGACGAAAAGCATCGCCTGTTTACCCAGGCTGTTCGGCTCGACCCACGCCTGACGCAAGCCTGCTTCCAACTCGGCAAGCTGCACCTGCAGCGCGGCGAATACAAATCAGCGGCCGAGTGGTTTCAAAAGGTCACGGCGGATGATGTTCATTACCGTGAAGCGAGCTTCCTACTGGGCTTAAGCCGCTTCCACACGGGCGATTTCGCAGGCTCCGAAAAGGCGTTCCAATCGGTGGCCGACGTGGTTCCTCTGAACGAAGTGTTCAATAACCTGGGGGCTTCCCAATCGCGCCGCAACCTTCCAGAGGGGAGCGTGAATTTTCAAAAGGCGCTGGAGGGGGACGAGGGTGACCCCACTTATCACTTCAATGTTGGCTACTCGCTTTGGAAGCAAGGGAAGTTCGAATCGGCGGCTGCTCGATTTCGCGCCGTGCTGGAGCGCAACCCGGAGGATCCCGAGGCTAAGTCGCTGCTGGCGCGTTGCGAAAAGAAGAGCGGTCCGCGCATTGGCGATACCAAGACTGAAGGTCTGGAGCGCTTGAAAGCGAACTATGAAGAAAGCGCTTGGTGGCAATTGAAGGCCGCCCTTCAACCTCAGAAGAAGTAGAAGGGCGGCCCGGTGTGGAGCGGTTTATCCGAAGAAGCCCACGTTGGTGTTCCCCTTAAAGTTGGTCAAGTTCGGGAACACGGTAGCCAAGGCGTTGGGGTCAGTAATTCCGAACCATTGAGCCAACGTTGCCCCGTATTGATCCACTGACGTCGTAGGAATCCAGCGGCCCTCGCCGCCTGCGTCGTTTTGGCCCCCAAGCGTTAGATCGGGGAATTGGCCGTACATCTTGCCGCCCTTCACCGCCCCGCCGACAACTATGTGATGGCTGCCCCAAGCGTGATCGGTTCCACCATTCGAGTTCGGCTGCAGCGTTCGGCTGAAATCCGATTCGGTGAAAGCAGTTACCTGATCGGCGACCTTGAGCTCGGATGTAGCCTGATAGAACGCAGCTAACGCCGGACTCAGCATGGCAAACAATTTATCCTGGTCGGTCAGTTGATTGGTGTGCGTATCGAATCCACCGAGCGAGCAGAAGAAGATCTGACGCTTCATCTGCAGCGCGTCGCGCACCTGGATCAGCTTCGCAACTTCCAGCAACTGCGCGCCGATATTTGTCTGCGGAAACATGGTGGTGATGCTCGCGTTTTTCAGGGCTGCGGTTAAAGTATCCGAGTCGGTTAGACCCTGCTGCATCGTAGTGGCGGCCTCGCGAACGAGAGAAGCTCCCGAGTTGAGTTGAACCGTCTCCTGATTCAACAAATCCTTCAACGCCTTCAGGCGAGCGCCTGAAGCAGTGCTGTTGTCGTAGCCCTGCAGCCCAAGCTTCGCGCCAGGAATGACAGAGGCAGGATGCGTGTTGTCGCCTGTGCCGAAAATCGCATTGCCCGCCACAGTGACGTAGGGCGGGAAGGTGCCCCCGTTCAGATGAGCGACTTGGTCCGCGGCGCGACCGGCCCATCCTGTGGTGCCCATGCCGCCCGGAATAGACGTCTGCCACTCCATTTGCTGATCGGCGTGAGAGAACAGGTTGCTTGGGAGTGCGACCAGATTGTTCAAGTATTGATCGCGGTTCGTAATCGGGTTCACCAGGGTCCCGACGTTCGCCACCAGCGCGACTTGGGGAGCGATCGCCTGCACCTCAGTAAATCTGGGATGCAGTCCGAATTGGTTGGCGGCGTCGAACTTGAGCAGCGTCGCGCTATCAAGCGCCAGATTAGCGCGAATCTGCTTGTAGTAGTCGTACTTGGCAAGCGGGACCACCAGGTTATTGCTGTCGTTGCCGCCGTAAAGGAAGACGCAGACCAAGGCACGGTAGTCCGTCACTCCCGGAGGCGTAAGCGCGTTTAAAAGACCGAACCTGCTGAAACTGCCCGCTAGCCCGACCGCGCTTAATGAGATAGCGGTGCGAATGAAATTTCGTCTGGAACTCATGTTGTTGTCCTTTTTCGAATCCTTTACCGCTCAACTTGGTAGGGCCATGACGAACCGATCAGATAGACTGCGGTTTGGGCCATAGCCTTGGGGGTCGCGCAGTTCATCACTGCATCCAGAATCGTACTGCGCATATCAGAAGTCATTCGACCGTCCAATAGCACGACGTTTAATGCGTCCACCATCTGGCCCATCGAAGACGTGGTGGGCTTGGTTCCCAGCAGCGTCACATAGCTGGTCAAGTCCACCGTCACGCCGCCAATTTTTCCGAAGGCCACGGAATTTGCGAAGTCTGCGCGCTGCATAGCGGTCGATTCGCTGAGAAGTTGAAATTCCGGAGCGTTGATTGGAGTCGGCATATTATTTGCACCGGGAAGGTTGACGTTGTAGCCAGGGGCGAAGTAGTTGAACACGGTCGGAGGATAATAAATCTGCTGACCCAGAAGCGAGCCGATAGCGGTCAGGCTGTTGCTTGGGGCTACTGTCGCTCCCAAACCTCGCAGGAATGCGTTAATGAAGAGCACGGGCTCTCGAAGATGGCCAGAGATCGGGGCCGCGGATGGATCGTCGCCTTGCCGCGCTTCGGGGTCGAGCAGGATAGCCTTTACTACAGCCTTCATGTCACCCCTCGATTGAGTGAAAACACGGGCGACGTTCCTCACGTATGTAGGGGAGGGATTGCTGATGACCAGGTGCTGAATGAGTTGCCGGGAGATGAACGGAGCGACATTCGGATGATTGAAGATGTTGGCCAGGGCGTCATGCAGATCCTTCGCAGCCACTCCCACGCCTTGGCCATTGGCAATGGTCTGGCCATTGAGCAGCAGCTTGGGAGCCGTATCGTGGTGGGCATCAAAGGCCACCATGGGAGCGTTCCAATTCGGGGGATTCGTAAACTTGGATGTCGCGCCCGCCATTGGTGCGTAAGTCCATCCAGTAAACGTGTTGGCAAAGCCTTCGATCTCGGCCTGTCCATAAGTTGGAATCGGCATCTTCGTCGTCGGGTCGATCACCACATTCCCCGAAGCGTCCAGTTGGTTTAAGCCGATCGTGAAGAGCTGCAGAACTTCGCGGGCGTAGTTTTCGTTGGCACCGTGCGTGGGGCTGGGCTTGTCATTGTTCACCATGTCGAGGTAGTGCCCCATGGCTGGGCTTAGGGTCACGTCGTACATGATCTTGTCGTACGTGGTGAATGCATCTGCCTGAAGCAGCCTCAGGTAAGGGGGAATCGCTTCGGGTTTCAGCTTAACGTCCGATACTACCCAAATCTGCGCGAGGGCAAACGCCACCCGCTGACGCAACTGATCGGGTGCGGCCACTGCGTTGGCGAAGAAGGCATCCTGGTCTGGACGCAGAGAGGTATTGCCCTTGGCATCCACGGCGACGGGAGGGAAAGATGATAAAGGAGTGAGGTTGGGATCCATCTGATTTGCGATCCACTTTTCAAACCCGATTTTCTGAACTTCGCTCACCGACGCAGGAGTGGGTCCCCAGCTGGCCTGTTCCAGAAATCGAGCGGCGGCGGTGGCGGTCTCCGCCGCCATTTGGACGTTGGCGGATAGAATGCCCGCCGCCATCAAACAACTTAGTTTACTTGCGTTCATAGGGTCCTGCTTGTGTTGCTTCCATGCTTTCACGAACACTGGTTGGACGGCAGAGTAGCGGGTCGTCGGAAAATCCCGAGCTTTGCTCAACGATTATTAATATCTTTGTGGGGAGATATTCAGTTCGAATTGCGGCTTCTTGTCAGGAGCCCTGTTTTCGCACTGACGATCGCACTGCCGATGGGGATCGCTGGTTCGGCTTATTGAGGTTCACCCAACGGGCGTTGTGACATGGGATTTACCCCTAGGTTTTATACGAGCAGCTCGCCTCTCAAGCTTCAGGGGTCTCGATCCCGGCACGCCCGAGTCCCCCGACACTCCCATCGCCGCCGCTTCGCAAAATGGGTTCGTTTCGCAAAACGCCCCAACCCCGTAACGCGGGCGCTCGCATTTTGGCGCCTGCTCTTTGCAAATTTCCAAACGCAAACGAGAGCTCAGTTCTGAATAATAACGCTCATCCCGTTGCGGGCCAACGCCGGAATCACCGTCGCGCTCCCCGTCGCATTGGCGATCCGAATTCCCAACACATGCGGACCATTGTCGAACCGCCGTGTGTCGAGCGTTCCCGCGAACCCAATACTCGGGCAAGCGGCCACATCGGATAATCCGACGCACGCATCCGGCCTCGCGCCGCCGTAGGTCAGGGTTCCAACCGTACTGCCGTCCAGCAGAACTTGCACCGAAGTAATGCGTCCGCCGGGGGCATATGCGAAGCCCTTTAGATCGATGATTCCCGTGAGAGTATCGCCCAACTTGGGTGTTTCCAGCACGCCCTGCGATGGGGCGCGGTCGGCGTTATTCACGATGAAGTTAACTGGCGATTCAGGAAGAATCGTGATGCGGCCCAGCGAATCCTGGACCCGGAGCTGCATCTTGTGCGCGCCGTTCGTCAGCCAGACTCCGGTGGATGCCGTGTTCAGGTTCACTTGGAAGCCAATGCGCGGACAGTTCGGCGGCGCGGGTGCAGGCAGGGCACCGCATATGTCGGTGCGGGTTACGGCGAGAGTTGCGGGCGTGTAACTGAGGCCATCGACAAGAACCGTGACCGAGGAGATCCGAAGGTCAGGCGCGTAGGCGTAGCCGGTGACTACAACGGTGCCTGAGACATTGGCACCGTCCAGCGGGGCTTCGATCTTTCCGACGGGCAAGCGGCTGGGCGAGCCGTCCACGGCGAACGATACCGGCTGATCCGGAAATATGGTCATGCCCCCTTGATAGTTGCGGGCGTGAAGTTGGATCGAATGAGCGCCTGGCGCCAGCGGAATTCCAGCCAGGTTGATGTCCGTGCTGAAGCCGACGAACGGGCAACCGGGAATGCGTTGCGCTGCGCAGAAATCGGGGCGCTGCGACGAGGCGTTGGTTGTTCCCCGCATCATTCCATCTATGAGGATGTCGATGCCGATCAAACCATTCGTGTCTCCGGCCACGCCGCTCACGGTCAGAACGTCTTTCGCCGTGGCACCGGAGGCGGGTGTTTCCAGCACGGCCACCGGCACGGTCGAGTTGTTGAACGGCGGGAACCAGGCAGTAGTTCTGGCATTCTCGAGATTGCTGTAGCCGTCCGCGTAAAACGCCGTTAAATAGTTGCCGCCATGTCCGGGTGAGATTCCGGAGACCGGACCGCCGCTGTCGCAACCGAAGCCAACAGCCCAGAGATGATCCGCGATGATGGTCTTGTTGCCCTCGCCGTATTGGAACAAGATGTGGCCGTCATTAAAGAGGGTGGCGTTGAAGTCGACCGGCGAGCTATCGAATAAATACAAATTTGGCTGCGTGAGCCCGACCCAGTGGAACGTCACGAAGTCGTTGCCGTTCGACATGAACACGTCTTGAGTGGGGTCCGATCCGACCTGCAGATTGGTGAACGCCGGAGCGATGGACGGCACAGAACCGAGCGCGGCGTGGCTGGCGCAAGGAGAGCTGAATGGCTGAGGGGTTCCAAACGAAATAATGCCGTCGGTCGAGATCCAAGCGCGACGGTACTTCTTTCCATAGAACGGAAAATCGAACGGAAGCTCGACGGAGATCGCGTTATCGGCGGAGGGAAAGCCATACAGGGCTCGCTCCTGGTTGAACGTATAGCGCTGAAAAGTGGACGAATAAATCACCTGGGTATAGTTCTGGCGGACGTAAATCGATGCAGAAGTCTGAGTTCCCGATCCATTTCCCGCGTCGGCGTCGTTGTAGTAGACATCGATGTAGTCGCCGGGTATGGCGGTAACGATGTTGTTCCGCTGGCGGGTATTGCCTGTCGTGGTGGAAATGGTCCCGTAATAAATGCCGCCCACTTTGCGCAGCAGCACGTCTTCCAGGTCGCCCGAACTGGAGGCCACTTGCACCATGACGTTCGATCCGGTCAGATTCGTATCCTGCAAAATGATGCGCAGGGTTTCGCCCGTGAGTTGCTCGTCTTGATAGAAGCGCAACTGGCCGTGCGGGGAAGGCATGTCGAACGATGGCGCGATGAAAGTCGAATTCGGATCGATGCTGTAAGCGAGGGCGCCCATGCCGCGCTTGGCGAACGCCTTCCAGATCTGCGTCTGGCTAGCTCCCTTGAATCCGGTTTGATCGGCGAGCAGAATGGCGTCGCGCATGTCGATCATCGTGGGCGAGGGCGGTGAGAGCTTCATGCCATCCAGCACTATGGTGCGAACGCGGCGGCGGCCTTCCTTCTCGCCAAACTGCTCGATCAGATTGGCGCGGACGTCCCACAAGGCTTCCACCCAGATTTCGCCGTCGGCGTGGACTTCCGGGTACGAGGTCACGCTGCCGAACTGGGCGAAGGTCAACGGATTGAGCTTCATGTCGGTGGTATAGGGACGCGTTCGGATGCCAACGCCGAAGTTTTGGAACAGGTAGTCGCCTTCGGTGTACGTGCCACTCGCGGGCACGCCCATGGGCAAAGTAAATTCGAGCGAGTAGAAATCGCTCCACGCCTCTCCCATGGACCCGCCTTGTTGCGTGCCCAACCCGCGAATCAGCCGGGTGCTGACTCCATGCGTGTATTCGTGCGTGATCACCTCCGCATCATACGAGCCGTCCGCGAAGACGCGGTACGTTCCGCTTCCGCCGACGTACATATTGATGGATCCCTGCGAGCCATCTTCGTTTGATCGAGTGGTCGTGTAGAAGGCATTGTTCAGCGCTGCGAACCCATTGGCCTGCGAGCCGAATTGGCTGAACGCATACATCGGATCGCCGTCAACTCCGCCCCTGCCGAAGTTGTCGGCCTGGTAGGCGCCTGCTTGCTCGTCGAAGCCGATGGAGTAGAAGGAATCGTGCGCGAGGTTCGTCCAGTAAAAGAGATTGGTGACTTCGGCCTGAGGGAACAGGGCCGGATTTGGAAGGCCTGGGCCAAGTTGCAACGGGAAGTCGAACATGCCGTTGGCGTCGGCAGCAATGGGCAGGGACGCGGGGTTGAATGTAATGCCATTCGGATTCGGCGCGGCCACAACGTTATTGCCGGCCGTGACGTTGCCGATCACCCATCCCTTTGGCGAAGCGTTGGCATCTCCTTTGAGCGGTTGCAGCGTCCGATCAATATAGGGACGAATCGCGGATGAAACCGTGCCCGGCGCGGTATTCGGTTGAGGATTGCCCTTTTCAAAAACGCGCGCCTGCTGAAACCAAGTCAGATTCTGCTTCGGCAGAACGAATCCCGATTCGCTATCGACCGGCGCGGCCCAGCGATCCACTCCGTTATCGTCCTGGATGTAAAACATCCATACCGGCCGCAGCACGCCGTTGACTGGATACCACATGGGGTCGCCATCAATGGCCTCCTTAGACGCGCCCGCTCCCAGGAATTGAAACGTGCGCAGTAGCGGGTCGCGCGTCTCACGGGCCGGCTTGTACGTGCCCGCCCGCTTGGAGTGCAATCTTACCAACGCCCGATCAAGCGACCGCACTGCCGAGTCGATCCCCGGAGCCGCAAGGCCCTGGGCGGGACGGGGAAACAATTGTCCCCCAGCGTTGATCACGCGTCCGTCGGCATCGATGTTTACAGTAAAGTCCGAACTCCACACGTCGATGCCATCGAACTGCTGACGATAGAGGAAATGCTGGACGCCATTGTGCTCGGTGCGGTAGGTCTTGACGAGGTAAAGCCCGGCGGCGTCCTCGAGCGCGAGTCCCGCAGCCAGCGCCTGGTCCTGCACGTATCGGGCAGCAATCTCTTGCTTTGGCGCTGCGCTGCGCTCCGTGAGTGCCCCGCCGTCTGTCGAAAATACGTGTCTTGGGAACCGATCCTGGGCGAGGGAGTCGCCCGCAGCGATTGCGGCAAGAGCGAGGGTGAGAGCATAAATGCGCCGTTGATTTGCCATACGTGGTACAGAGATCATACACAATGCTTGTGACGAATGCGTGCATTGTATTACACTCTTTCGCGTAATTCAAAATTAAAAATTAAACCGCAACCCGATCACAACGATCCGGTTGCCGCCCTGCGTACCGTTCACCGACGTAATCCGGCCGAAGTTTGGATCGTTGATGTTCGTATTCGGGTTGCTAAAAATCGGCGAGTTGGTCGCGCTGTATGGCGTTCGCAGATTGGACTCGAAGCCGCTTATGGCGCGGTTGCGATCCGTCAGCGCAGCAAAGGAAGCAAACTGATCCGGGGCATCAACGTAAATGAGGCAAACATCTTTGAGACGGAATTCTGAGGCAATGCGCCCTTGTTCGATCGGCTCTTCGTAGGGTTGCCTGGAGTGGATGGCAAGACTGTGTTCATAGCCTCAAGCATTACGCGGTTCCTCTCAGTAGCTCAAGCTCAAGGTGAACCAGCAGAAGAGTGCAGTGGCACGGCCATGGGAGCGGAAGTTTTTAGGATTAAGCTTTACGAACGGGAACCGCCGAAGCGGCGGATTGCGCCAAATTGAGGAGTGGACCAGGCTTCGGCTGCGGTCGGCGATCTGGAAGCAGTGGCAGAGAGGGACGGGGCGGTTTGCCGAGTTGCGCAAACGATTGTGGGTAAAGATTGGCTGCGCAAACAGCCGGAAGCGCTCATGGCCCGTGGTGGCTGGCTGATTCACCGGGGCTTCATATCGCAGTGCCCAACGCCTATTTCGACTTGCTTGGGATAAGATTGACGGTCACCGAACCGCGGGATGCGGACTCGCATGTCCGGTGGTTCGGCAGGGGAGAGGCCGCAAGGTCTCCCCCTATGCCGATTAACTGACTAGGTTTAGCGGACGCGAGTGACTACGAGCCGCACATCCACCGTGGCGGTAGATGTGATGCCCTTGCTGTCAGTCGCGGTAACGTCGAAGAAATAATCCCCGAACAATTCCGACAACTGAACAGTGGGAGTCACCGACGTTGGGTTGAGAACCACGGACGTGGTCTGCCGTGATGTGATCGTATAGGTGATCGGCCCATTCATGCTGGTCGTTCCCGATAGATCCAGGTTTAGCTGACGGTAGATCGTTTCGCACACGGTGGTAGTGCCACCCTGGGCGGAGCAGTTCGCGTTCGGGCTGGTAACTACGATCACCGGTCCGCCGCCAACGGGGCCGACAGGACCACCGATGGGAACCGTCAAATTAGACGAGGCTTGTTTCGATGGATCGTTGCCGATAGCCACGCAAACATAGGTGGTCTGCACGGTGGGATTCACCGTGATGTTGCCGTTCTTGTCAACCGGCCCGACGCCGGAGATCACGACTCGAGCGGCGTTGCTCGCCTGGCAACTCAGAACTACGGGAGCGCCCGGGTTGGGGCTCGTCGTGGGATTGGCCGTGAACGATGTAATCGTCGGAGCCTGCGGTGGCGGAATCGGAATCGCCACATTCACCGTCACTTGCGCTGTCACCGTCCCAAACTTGTTGGTTGCGGTCAGCGTGTAAACGGTGGTCTGCTGCGGAGTAACGTCGCGCGTGCCGGCGCGGTTGTCGACAGTTCCAACACCTTGATCAATCGATACGGTGTCGGCGTTGTCAACCACCCAGAGCAGGGTAGACGTAGCGCCTTGAGCGATGTTCAGCGGAGCGGCGCTGAACTTCACGATGCGCGGACCGGTGCCCGGCGTCACTTGCACGGAAACGCTGCAAGTGGTGGTGCCAAACGTGTTGTTTGCGGTGATCGTGTAGGTGGTGTTGGCAGTCGGAGTTACGACTACGTTGCCGTTGTTGCCGACTGTTCCCACGCCGGGGGTGATCGTCACGCTGGTTGCGTTGAGGCTCTGGAAATACAGAGTCGACGATTCGCCCTGATTGATGGTCATCGGGACGGCCGTGCAAACTGTCAACTGCGGCTGAGGCTGGTTGACGACCACAGTTGCCGTAGCGTTTTGCGAGCCCTGCGGGTTAGTTGCGATCAGCGTGTACGTAGTTGTGCTGGTCGGACTGACCGTCACGGACCCGTTGGTCGGGTTGACGCTGCCAATTCCGGGCGAGATGGTAACGGTAGTCGCACCGGTCACTCTCCAGGTCAGCGTAGAAGACTGGCCTGCATTGATCGAGGTCGGGTTAGCCGTGAAGAACAGAATCTCGACCTGCTGAGCTGCGGTCGTGGTGACCCGTGTCCGCGCGGAAGCCTGTTGACCGTCGGTATTGCGCACAGTCAGACGGAAGCTGTAACCCTGTCCGGCGGCGGCTGTGAAGGTCGCAACCGGCTGATTGGCGCCAGTGAGCGCAACAGCGGGTCCGCCTTCCTGCACCCATTGGTAGGTGAGGGCTTCGCCGTTCGGATCACGCGAATTGGAGCCGTTGAGAGTGATGGTTCCAGCAGCAACGCCGATCTGATCCGGACCAGCGTCGGCGATAGGCTGCGAAACTCCCACCTGCAGACGACGCTCGACGAGTTCGTATCGAACGCGCGGAACCTGCATAGGAACAGCGTGGTCGACATTGGCGAACTCCTTGGGATGCATCAGGTTTCCGAACTGGATGCCGACTACGGCGCGACCGTTGTTGTTCGCGCCAAGCAGAGTCTCGTTCACGCCGCCTTCGACGGTGAACGCGAGATGCGAGTTGAAGGGGAACACGAAGCGAACCGTACCGCCCGGCCTGTCGGCATGAGCGATCGATTTCAGATAGCCGATGTTGGCTTCCACGTACGTATTTCCAAACAATCCAACCGTGCCCTGCACCCCGATTTGGTCGACTACGTGGAGATAGCGCTCGAGGAATACATTGGGAGCGATCAGCGTGTTGCCAGCGGAATCGGTAAAGGTGGCGTTGCGTCGATCAAGCACGGAGTTGTTCATGAAAGCCTTGGTGCCGAACACCCCGACTTTGCCCCGGGCGAAGATGTAGTCGAATACGGCTGCGGCCTGCCCGAGATTGCCGGAGTTGCCCGCCCCGCGCAAGCTCACGTTTTTGAAGCTAGCGAAAAGTCCGCCCTGGAAAGCCCCGTAGCGATTGACGAGACCGATGTCGGCTTGGCCTTCTTTCTGGCTCCGGAAGTACAGATACTCGCCCTGAATTTGCAGAGCGAAGTGATCTTTGAAGGGCGCGAAGAAGCGGCCGCTGCCGCTGAAGGTAATGTCGCGGTTGTTGTCGGCACCTACGTTCAGGCCGAGCAGCGAGAACCGCGGATCGCGCGCTTTCTCAAGCCGGGCGTCGACCACTTGGGCGGTCTTTTCCTCGCTCAGCGGCTTGGGCAAATTGGCGACCTTGTTTTCGAGAGCGGTCTCCTGGTTCTTCAAAGCGTCGAGTTCGCGCTTGAGGTCCTGGTTTTGGCCCTTCATGTCGTTCAACAGCGCGGTGATCTGATCTAAACGCTTTAAGATGTCATCGCAGCAATTCGGACCGCCTGCGGCAACGGCCGGCGTCATTGCCTGAATTGCTTGACCGACGCTGCCATCGCTGACCATCTTGCCATTTTGGTCGGTAACGGTGAGAACGACGCGGCGATTCATCCAGCGCGGGACGTCCGTCTTTGAATATCTACCTTTAAAGCCTGGATATTTCGGGTCTCGCTTGCCGCGAGTGGAAACATCGATTTGGCTGGCCGCGGCACCATATTTCACGAGGAAATCGCGAACGGTATTTGCGCGAGCCAGTCCGAGCTTTTCATTGGACCTCTCAGACCCGATATTATCGGTGTTGCCCTCAACTTTTACTCGATAGCCGGTGTTCTTGTGGAGCGCATCGGCCAAACGCAGCAAGCTGGGATAACCATCGGAAAGCACAGCAGAGTTGAATTCGAAGTTAACCTCTTCCCAGTCATCTTTTGACGCCTGCGTGGTCAGTCCTTGCGCGAGCAACGACGCAGTGAAGACGCAGGAAAGAGCTAATAACATCGCGAACTTGCGTGGCATAATTGTACTCCCTCCTCTGTAAACTACCTTATATATTTTTCTCAAAACAGATCTCAACCTCGGCCCAAAAACGGGTGGACGCCCAAGAGCATTTTACACTAACTCGCACATATGACGTAATTTTTGTTCTTAGATTTCGTATTCTTTACACGCTTTGCAACAATAAAGATATGGGCGTGCCGGTCGGGCAGTCGCCGGCCTGCTCCGGGGAACCGGAAAGGGCGGGAGGAAAGTCCGGTCTCCACAGGGCAGCATGCCGGCTAACGGCCGGGGGGGTCCGCTCAAAGCGGATTTTACGGAAAGTGCCACAGAAAACGTACCGCCATCTGGAAACGGATGGTAAGGGTGAAAAGGTGCGGTAAGAGCGCACCGCGGACGGAGCAATTCGTCTGGCAGGGCAAACCCCATGCGGAGCAAGACCAAATAGGGGAGGAGGGGCGGTCCGCTCCGTTCGACTTCCGGGTAGGTTGCTTGAGCCAGGCAGTAATGTCTGGTCTAGAAGAATGACTGCCGCTCCGATTCCGGGGCACAGAAACCGGCTTATAGATCGGCATGCCCATGCCTGTGAGTATCCCCATTCGCAAATTCCTCTCTCGGTTTCGGGAAGATTTAGCGATCCCTCCCCGCTTACCTCAACTGAGGAAGCCATGAACAATCAATTACAATATGGCCAATGAACTTGAAAGCCGTCAGCCTTCTGCTGCTCGCCGCCAGCCTTACGCAAGCCGCTGTCACTCGCGTTGAATTGATCGAACGAACCGACGTCCTCGGCGGCGAAGCGCAGGGATCCGCTGGCGCTTATGAGCGAATCGTCGCTGAAGCCTACTTCGCTGTAGACCCAAATCTGCCCCAAAATCGCATCATCGCCGATGTCGCCCTCGCTCCGCGCAATGCGCAAGGACTCGTTGAGTTCTCGTCCGACCTATTTATCCTGAAGCCTCGCGATCCGGCCCTGGGCAACGGCACCTCGCTAGTAGAGATCTCCAATCGCGGCGGGAAAGGACTGCTCAGCACCTTCGATTTCGCCACCGGAGGTTCGCGCGATCCCAAGTCCCCCACAGATTTCGGCGACCGCTTCCTGCTGAAGCAGGGATTCACTCTCGTGTGGATCGGATGGGAGTTTGACGTCGCTCCTCTACCCGAGGCCTTGCGTTTGTACGCGCCGATCGCCACCTATCACGGCAAGCCGATCTATGGCATGGTTCTTTCGGAATGGACCGGCGATCAACCCGTGAAGACCATCTCCCTCGGGGATCGAAACCAAGTCGCCTACCCAGTAGCGAATCCAGATGCGGCCGGAACGCAACTGACCGTGCGCGATCGGGTCCGCGGGGAACGCAAGATGATTCCGCGCAGCCAGTGGAAGTTTTCTGACGGCACCCACGTCACAATGGACTCTGGTTTCGAACCAGGCAGAGTCTATGAGGTGATTTATCAAGCGAAGGATCCCGTGGTGGTTGGACTGGGTCCGGCTGCGATTCGCGATTTCGTATCATTCCTCAAACACGGCGGTGCAGAAACGCTACTCGCCGATCAGCGCAACTACACAAAGCGAGTGCTCGGATTCGGCGTTTCCCAGAGCGGTCGATTTCTGCGCGAGTTCTTATACGACGGCTTTAACCAGGACGAGAAATCGCGCCGCGTTTTCGATGGCGTTTGGGCGCATGTTGCCGGAGCGGGCCGAGGCAGCTTCAACTTCCGTTTCGCGCAACCCTCGCGCGATGGCCACCCGTTTCTAAATATGCTGTACCCGACAGACGTTCCGCCTTTCACGGAGCAGGAGCTGATCGCCCGGGCCGCGAAGGATGGAGTTGTTCCGAAGATGTTTTTCACCAACGGGTCGTATGAATACTGGGGACGCGCGGCGTCGCTGATTCATACCACGCCCGATGGAAAGAAGGACGCGCCGCCCGACCAGAATGCGCGCGTGTACTTCTTCGCCGGCAGCCAGCACGGTCCTGGATCTATACCGGCGCGCAAGGTAGAAGCGGGTAATCTCGCGGACACCAATGATTACCGCTATTCGCAAAGGGCGCTGCTGCTCGATATGCAAGCGTGGCTGAAGGACGGCGCCGAACCGCCCGCCTCGCAGTTTCCGCGCATCGATAAGGATCAACTCGTGTCGCTAGGGGCTTGGGCATTTCCCAAGATGGAAGGAGTGCGTGTGCCCCGCATCAAGAGGGAAGCTTACCGCCTCGACTTCGGCTCAATGCCGCCGAAAATTGGCGAGCCCTTTCCGACGCTGCTGCCACAAGTGAATATGGACGGGAACGAAACCACCGGAATCCGCATGCCCGAGGTGAGCGTCCCGCTGGCGACCTACACAGGCTGGAATTTGCGGAACAGAGCGATCGGCGCGCCTGAGGAACTATACAGCATGGTGGGGTCGTGGATTCCATTTTCCCGGACGAGAGTGGAGCGGGAGAATCGCAAAGACCCGCGCCAATCCATTGAGGAGCGTTATCCAAGCAAGCGCGTGTACCTGGAAAAGATCACGGAAGCGGCTCAGGACCTTGTGAAGGACGGCTTTCTGCTCGCGTCGGACGTGCCCAAGATACGCGATCGGGCGGCGGCGGAGTGGGACTATGCCCTAACATTGAATTAATGGGTCCACAATCGCAAGAGCAGCCGAAGGTTCCAATTCCCGGCGTAAAGAATTTGATCGCAGTCGGGTCGGGTAAAGGCGGGGTCGGTAAGACGACGGTATCGGTCAACTTGGCGATCGCGCTGGCCCAAATGGGTTATCAGGTCGGCTTGATGGACGCCGACGTATATGGTCCGAACGTTCCGCTGATGATGGGGGTGCGAGCCACTCCCCACGCGGTTGGCGAGCGGATTCAGCCCATCGAGAAGTATGGCGTGAAGGTGATGTCTATGGGGTTTTTAAACCCTGGCGACAAGCCTCTGGTATGGCGCGGGCCGATGCTGCACAGCGTGATTCAGCAGTTTCTCCGGAGCGTCGAATGGGGCGAACTTGACTACCTTGTGATCGATCTGCCGCCCGGAACGGGGGACGTGCAGCTCACGCTGATTCAAACAGCGCCGCTGACCGGGGCCGTGATTGTGACCACGCCTTCGGATGTGTCGCTGGAGGACGCGCGGAAAGCCGTGCATATGTTCCAGCAGGTCAGGGTGCCGATCCTTGGGCTGGTGGAGAACATGAGTTATCTGCTTTGTCCGCATTGCAACGAGCGCATTGATGTGTTCAGCACCGGCGGAGGAAAGCGGACTGCGGAACAGATGGCGATTCATTTTCTGGGCGAACTCGCGCTCGATCCGGCTGTGCGGATTGGGGGCGATTCGGGGAAGCCTGTCACGGTGGGCGGGGGCGGCGGTCCGTTTGTTGCGCTGGCGAAAGAGGTGCAGGTTCGGGCGCGGGAGGCTGCGGGGAAGAAGGGACCTACGATTCAGATCGAGGACTAAGGTCCGGATAGACGGTCATGTCAAAATAGCTCTTGAGTCCTATAATCCCTGCGTTCCTGCCCGTTCCGCTGCAGTTCGACCGGCTCTCTCCGGACAAGCAGTTGTCCGCCTCGCGGGCCTTCCTTTCCACCATGTCGAGCCGCCGGACAGTGCGCGATTTTTCGCCGGAGCCAGTAGAGTTCGAACTGATTGAGAACGCCGTCCAAGCTGCCGCACTCGCGCCTAGCGGAGCGAATCAACAGCCGTGGCGCTTCGTGGTGGTGCGCGACCAGGAGATCAAGCGCCAGATCAGGGAGGCGGCAGAGGCGGAGGAACGGCTTTTTTACCAGCATCGCTGTCCGCCGGAGTGGCTCAAAGCTTTGGCACCGCTCGGGACCGGTTGGCGGAAGCCGTTTCTTGAGACAGCGCCGTACCTGATCGTGGTGTTCCGCATCGATTTTGGGGTGGAAGGCGTTGGAGAGGAGGCGAAGCGGATCAAACATTATTACGTGCAAGAATCCGTTGGAATTGCAGTAGGATTTTTACTCGCGGCTTTGCACGCAAGCGGGCTTGCAACACTCACTCACACTCCCAGTCCGATGCGGTTTCTAGGCAGCATTTTGAACCGGCCAAACAATGAACGACCCTTTGTTCTCATTCCGGTAGGGTATCCGAGCGAGACTGCAATGGTGCCTTCCATCGTTAAGAAATCCAAGCAAGAAGTTTTGGTTCTCAAGTAATTTTTTATTTGTTTATGGAACTAACGGAACCTAGGACACGTTCGTCTTTATAACCAAGCAGCTGGTCTCCGTGCGGCGACCTTTCCCCAACAAACCATCCCCGCACGGAGACATTTAATTGAACAAACCTGTCGAGGTCATCGTCCGCGCCGCTTTCTTTCCCAGAAGAGGACGATTCAAGTAAGCCAGTACCGGAGCTAACAGTTCGAAGCGCGTCAGGATGTTCTCCAGGAGTTTTGGACTGATCGCCAGCGTAGGCTCCAATTCCGAAAAAAACACCCAATCCTTTTTCTTCACCAAGTCAAGAGCTGGATGATCCGAGTCGAATCCCTTGGGCGCCCTTGCCAGTTCCTCCCCTTTCAACTCACCCATCAGCTTCTTCAATCTGCGGCTGGCGGCTAATTCTCGCAATTCGGGATACGTCGCGGCGATGTGGGTGCGAACGGCAAAGAGAGTGTCCGGCGGCGGATGATAAATGCCGCCGCCGAGTTCCACCACTTTGTGATTTACGCTGAAGTAGAAGCCCGCTGCTCCCACCTTTTCAAGCCCGCGTCGATGGAACGAAGCTGCAATGTGATTCTTATAAGGTGTCTTGTTGGGGCTGAAACGGGTATCGCGATAAATCCGGAACACGGCCTTCTTGGGATCCGTGATGTGCTCCGGCGCGAACTTGGCCAGTCCGTCATTCACGGCACTCACCAATTCGAGCATCGGCGTGCGAACTAAATGCTCAAATTGCTCCTTGCGGGGCTGGAACCATTCCCTGTTGTTGTTTTGCTCAAGATCTTCGAAAAATTGCAGCGCCTCGGGCGGAAAGCCCGCAAAACTGGATGGCACTATAAGCTCCTCTATACTTTGAAAGAATGTCAGTTAAGGAAGAGACGATGCTGCGTCTCGCCCAGATTCCTAATTTATCTTTGATCGAACGCGCGCCGCTCAGCCGCTACACTCGATTCGGGATTGGCGGGCTCGCCGACCTCTATGTTGAAACCGCCGACGAGGCCAGTTTCATGCGGGCGCTTAGCGCGGCTCGGAGCGGTGAGACCCCCTTCGTCGTGATCGGCGGGGGCACGAACCTCATCGTTTCCGATGATGGCTTCCCGGGAATCGTATTGCGCTTCACGGCATCCCGAATCGAACGTGAAGGTGCTTGCGTTCGAGTCGATGCGGGCACGGAGTTGCAGGATTTAGTAGATTACACGACCTCCCGAGGTCTTGCGGGACTTGAAACGATGACGGGTATTCCGGGATCGGTGGGCGCGGCCGTGTACGGAAACGCTGGAGCATATGGCCACTCGCTCATGGAGCGCGTCGGCAGCGTGCGTTTTTCGAACGGCACGCAGGTTAGAGTGATCGACAACGCCGGATGCGAGTTTCGGTATCGGGAGAGCGTCTTTAAGCGCCGCAAAGAGTGGACTATTTTCTCCGCGGAACTGCGGATGGGTTTGGGCTCCTCCGCTGAACTGCAGCATACGGCGGGCGACATCTTAAGAATTCGAAACGAAAAATATCCGCCAACGATGAAATGCGCGGGCAGCATTTTTAAGAACTTGATTTTCAATGAGCTGCCGCTCCCGGTGCGCGAGCTGGTTCCGGCGAAAGTGGTCAGGGAAGGCAAGGTCCCATCGGCTTGGTTTCTGGAGCAAGCTGGCGCGAAGGGAATGAGGAATGGGGACATCCATGTCGCCGACTACCACGCAAATTTGATCTACAATGCGGGGCAGGGAACGGCATCGGAGCTTCTGGAGACGATCCAGACTCTCAAGGCTCGAGTGCGAGAGCAGTTCGGGTTCGATCTGGAAGAAGAGGTTCAATACGTCGGCTTCTAAGCGAGGCTCGCAGGATGCTATCATGTGATTGTTTCCTTCCGCGGTTCGGGGCGTGGCTCAGCCTGGTAGAGCGCCTGGTTCGGGACCAGGAGGTCCGGAGTTCGAATCTCCGCGCCCCGACCATCAATTGCAGCGTACTCATGGGAATCGCGGTGATTGGAAAGCCCAAGTACGCCGTCATTCCTCTTCTCGCAATCAGTTTGTGTTGCACGATGGAAGGTCAGTCGACCTCGCCAGACTCCCAACGGTGCGCACCTTGTCATAGGGACGTATTTCAGATATATCGTCAAACAGGAATGGGCCGCTCCTTTTTTCGCCCCGCCCCCGGAAACACACTCGAAGATTACGTCGACCGCAATCACTATTACCACCCAGCTTCCGACACGCATTACGTTATGCTTCGACGCGGCGATAATTTCTTTCAGCGTCGATATCAGATCGGGTACGACGGCAAGGAAATTAATATCGACGAGAAGCAAATCGACTTCATCCTAGGTTCCGGCAACCATGCTCGAACCTATCTGCATCGAACACGCGAAGGCGCCCTCGTTCAACTTCCGCTGGCTTGGTACAGCGAGAAGGGCGGTTACTGGGCTATGAGCCCCGGCTATGATACGCCGCAACATCCCGATGCTCAACGTCCAATCGGGTATGAGACCGCGGCGAGAGATAGAGTCGGCGACATGCCTGCGTTCACAGGAGACTTGCCTGAAGGAATCAATTGCGAGAGGTGTCACGGACCCGGACAGCAGCACTTGACGAAGCGCAGACTCCGGGCGCCTCAAGGGACAAGATTCGGCAAGCGATCATGAACCCTTCCCGCCTCAGCCTGACACGCCAGATGGAGGTGTGCCTCCAATGTCACCTACAGCCGGATAGTTTCCGCCCCTCGGACGAATTTAAGCGCTACGGGCGCGGCTATTTCTCTTATGATCCTCGCCAGCCACTCTCATCTTTCATGCTGTTCTTCGATACGACGCAGGAATGCGGAGGTGACCGCCTTCAAATAGCAGGGTCAGCGTATCGGCTGCGTCAGTCGGCGTGCTATCTCAAGTCCGCGGGAGCGCTTCAGTGTACTACCTGTCACAATCCGCATGATACGCGCCACGGTGTTGAACAGAGGCAAACCTACGATCGCGTCTGCCAGCCTGTCACGCCAAAGCCTTTCGCGCGCTCGTCGCGGCGGGACAGCATTCCTCGGCGGCAAACTGCGTGGACTGTCACATGCCGGCGAGGTGGACGCAAGATGTCACTCACGTAGTAATGACCGATCACTATATCCAGCGCAGACCGCCCGTTGGCGACCTTCTGGCGGAACTGGCCGAGAACCATAGTAATGCGATCGCTACGACAGACCGAGCGAATCCCTATTATCCAGAGAAACTCACATCGACGTTCGAGAATCCGTTGGCCTTGGCCGTTGTCCAGACACGAGGAAGAAAAACTTCCAGACAAGCTCTTGGCAACTCACACAGTCACTTAGGATCGTACCGGCGCAATCGGCGGATCCGTACTTTGAGGCCGCCGAGGCCGAGCGCACGGCCGGTCAACTCAGCGCTGCGGTCCAACTCTACCGGGAAGCGCTCCGAAGGGACTCCGAGTACGTGCCCGCAATACTGCGGCTCAGTACAGCGTTGTTCGAGTCAGGTAAAATTCAGGATGCCGCCGCGACTCTGAAACGCGCGAAAGAAAAGATCCCTGACAATTCGTCATTGTGGAATGCATGGGGCCGGTTGAACGTAGAGATCGGGGACGCGAAGGAAGCGAAGCCTGCGCTCGACAGGGCTATTGCACTCAACCCCAAGGTTCCATCTCCCTACGTGGGCCTCGGCATTCTTCAGACGCAGCGCGGAGAACTGAAGGATGCCGAGGGCAGTTTTTGCGAGGCGATTCGAATTCAGCCGCATTCCGCCGAAGCGCACGCGGCATTGGCGAATCTGCTTTTTTTTAAGCGTGATCCCGAACAAGCCGTGTGGGAATTCGAGCGTGGGGTCCAGGCGAATCCCGCGGATCCCAACTCGGCTGGGCTATGCGACACTGCTCTACACGCTGCAACGGAGCGACGCTGCTAGAGAGCAGGTAGAGGCGGCGCTGTCGATAGAACCTGATTCGGCGGAGGCACACCATATCCGGGAGAACATTTTGGAGCAATCCGGACGACTATCTGAATCGCTGGAGGAATATAGCAAAGCTGTGATCCTGCGGCCCGAGGCAAGCCGCGCGCAACTTGACCTCGGAGCGGTCTTACTGCAGACAGGGGATAAGGCAGCAGCGTTGCCGCACCTGACTCTTGCCTCAAAGGGCGACGATCCAAATGTGCGACGCCTGGCTCTCGAGATGCTGAAGTTGAACTTCCAAAAATAAACGACGTCGCGTTCTATGGAGTGGCTGCAGTAGCGTTGACCGGGCTTGACTCAAGCACGCGACCCGCGCCGTCCATCCAATCGATCCGATAATAAACCACTCTCCCCGGTATTACCGGAATGTTAATCGTGCATCCAGCCCGACATTGTTTCAACTGCTGAGTGTCGCTTAACCACGCGAAGGGATTGCCTGACGTCGTGCAGGTTTCCTGGCGGCTGGTGCAATAGAAATTCTGGGGCGGACCATTCTCCGCATAGCCAAATACAGCGCGCGCTGTTAAGGCACCCGGCAGTGGTGTCACGGGAACCGCCAACGAGACGAAATTAGTCCTGCTCACGTTGTCGGGAGCGGGCCAGGGCGGCAACTTCATCGCGAAGATATCGTTCCGAATCCCGTTGACCCATGGTGGCGAAATAAATCCCCATTGGCCGTCTGGCGTTGGCACCCAATTCGCAAACGAGAAATGCCGGCCTGGGTTCACGAATCCCATAGACAGCTTGCGCCCCTTGGTCGCATTTGTGTCGGGAGGAGAAACCTGCTCTTGCACCGCCCAGCCCGCCAGCGAGTTCGCGCTGAAAATGCAAGGAACGTTGTATTCATAACTATTGGTGTAACAATATCCGTTAGCATTCGTGTCCGCGCCCGGAAGATTGGCGAAGACGTCCTGGGCGTTCGATCCGGGCCGGCACTCGCCCGCGAAATCCGCAACACAAATGCGGAACCTGTTTGCATCCGTGATCAACGAACCCGGGCCGCTCATGTCTGCAAGGTAGTGATAACCAGAGAATCCAGTCACCGGCAGTCGCTTGCGATCGAGTCCCGACGGCATGCCAACCACTTTGTACACCGAAGAGGTGCCGGGCAAAAGGGACAGATTCATCCCGGAAATCAGTCCGACCGGACTATCCTGACCTGCGCCATAGGCACCGTTCAGCGCATGAAAATCAGCCTTCCACACCCGTTCCGACGGCGGAGCGGTGATTTGGCGAATCGCGGGGTACGACTGAACAGTGCCGTAGGTGAGGGCCGCGTTGCTGCCTGCAAATAGCGGAAACTCCTGAACAACGCCGGTCTGAGGAGCGGAAGTGACGATTTGGTTGAAGGGCGCGTTCAGCACCGGCGTATAGCCGCTCGCCGAAACGTAATTGAACAAGCCAGGTGAGCTTCCCGGTGCGATGTCGTAATGCGTGCCAACTATGCGGCTGTCGCCAATTCGCCAGGTAGTGTCCGTAATGTCGGCATAAGCCAGCGGCGCGACGCACCCGTAACTGGGGAACATGACTGGCGACCATCCGTCTTTATGGACCATGGTCCCGCTAAACCTCGCGTGAAGGTCGCACCCGATCGTATCGCCCCAGAAGCGCAACACGGTCAGGACGATATCCGTGTCGCTGTTCTTCTGTTTCTTCACCACCACCAACTGCTCGCTGTACGCAATTCCTTCAAGATCGTTGAGGAAGTCTCCCTCCTGGAGATCCTGCAGCGAGGAAGTGTTCAGATTCGTCGGGTCGCCCTTGAAGGGAAACGCATAGTGTTCAGTCGGATGGCTCACAACCAGCGTCGATTCCGTATGAACCCCGCTCGATGCTCCTGGAGTCGACACTAGAATGGTTGTGGAATCGACGATGCTTTGGATCGGGAATGTTCCATTCAGAGAAGACAGGTTCGCGCCCGTAATCGTAATTTGCTGACCCGTTTGCCAAGCCGTGAATGCGCTGCTGAGCTTTACCGTTGAAACGCCATTGTTGACAGTCACGTTCGCCAAACCATTCCCGATCTGAAAAGGCGTCCAATAAGCGTAGTTGCTGACCGGTTCTCCCGCCACGCGAATGGTGTTGCATCGCCGCCCTACTGCTCCCGTGCTGTCGTAAATCATGTTGCTGGTCCAGCGAGTGTCCTGCAGGGGCGGACACACGTCCACATCCATAACGTACGTGGAGCGATTGTCCTGATAGGTTCCGCTGCCGCTAAGAGGCGTGGTGAGCGCGGCATCCTGATAAAGAGCGAATGAATTGGCTTGATGCGCCTGCGCGCCGGACAGATGGGGCGCCGCAGCCGTGCCTTCCGAACCTCGAGTACATCCGGTGAAGGTGTTCCCCGAGCCGCCGGTACATCGAATCAGTTCTGAGTCGATCTTGAAAATCGCCATGGCCGTGATGCGCGACGCATCTGCCACGCTGAAGCTGCTATCGCCCGCCCCAATCGGAAGCGCGAGGGTTGTGTCGCTCCAGGAAGCTTTGGCGTAGTAATATCCGCTGGCCGACGTATTTATGACCGCGTTGCTGGTGGCACCGAAAATATAGAGCGGTTCCCCGTCAATGAATCCATGATTGTTCGGGCCTTCATGACCCAGGTCGGTTGATGAACTTACCGTGCTTACCACCACCGGCGTGCTATTGGAAGCGAGCGCAATGTTGCTGTCGGTCATCGCTGTATTGTTCTGCCAGATCCCGCCCTTCATCACCTGCGTAAGCTTCAGTTGAAAGGGTCCTCCCAGCGGGGCGTTGGAGCTCTTGTTCTGAATCGGATTAAAAGCGCCAAGCTGGTAGGTGCCGCCGCCGTTCGGAGCAAAGTGGCAGCCTCCCCATCGAAGCGGCCAAGTGGTCCAGCTTGTCAGCACTTGTTGGATGGCCTGCGTAGCCAGATTGTATCGGACAACGGAGCAAATCCGGTCAGTTCCAGAACCCGCTAAAACGAAAAATTCTCCATAGCCCCCGAGCAAGCCCTCAAAAACCGGTGCGGTGAAAAGGGAGGGCATATAGTAGGACGACGTGCCCGGGTATTGCGGAAATTCGACAGCGACATCCACCGCCGAGCCGGCCGGCATGATATTCGTCCAGGTGATTCCGTCGTCCGCGATTGTATTTCTCACATACCCGCTGGTTCCGCCGATCTTATAGGGCGTATAGTCGCCGGTGTATGTGCCGCGAAACAGGCCATTCTGATAATTGATCGTTCCGTAGATGGTTTTCGCGTCGGTGGGGCTGAAAGCGCCGGTTGTGGACACATTGACGGGGGAGCCCGGAGAAGGCGAATGCGAATTCATGAAATAGTTCGATAAGAGCCTGAATTCACCGGTTCCGTCAACCAGGAGATACAGTCCGTGCGGGAAACTGCAAAGCCTGCCCGTCAGCGGGGATCCCAACAAATTGCCGTTCTTGTCCTTATAGATATCCGAAACTGTCATAGATGAGCAATACAGCTGGTCGGTGGAATCGCTCATGAGCGTTTGATACGACTCCGCGTAGTCGAAAGAAGCGCCGCCTATCGAGGCCATGCCGCTGGAGGCAAGAGAAAGCCGGATGCCCGCCGCATAAACCTGCCACGGCTGATTGGCCACCTGAAAGGAAATCGTCTCAACCGTCGTGAGCTGTCCCGAGTTTTGGATGGACGCGATCGTGCAAACGTCGTTTCCGTTGCAGCCGCTTCCCGCGATCTTGATCTTTACCCCTGCTGCCCAATCGATATTGAAACTGCTGACCGGGGCCGTGAAGATCCGCGAACCGGCGTTTGCGTTGCCGCCATTCTGCGCGCCTTTGTTCGCTATATCCCAATCGGAGAACGCCCGGCCCCAGCCCGCGAACATGGGAGACGGAAAATTCGAAGGGACTGGACTTGCCGTGCCGGGTCCCCCAGGCAGGTTCACCGGAACAGAGGTGCCGGCGCAGGTCTGGCCGCTGTCGATTGAGATGCACGCGGAGAGCGTCGCGCCCCCGGTTCCAGAGAGGCGCAGCAGCAGATCGTCAATCGAGCCTTGCAGCGGATTGAAGTTCGCTCCCCCCCAAGTAAGTTGGAAGTCGTGGATCTCGTTCCACGACAGGAACAGCGGAGCGCTTTGGCTGGAGGTAGTCGCTGACACGCCGGGCTGCTTTCCGAGGGCAGCGGTTGGATTCGACCAGCCACCGTTTAAATCCAGCGCGATGTCGAATCCGACGTTCGGGACGATGCTCCCTGCTTCCCCCGGACCAGTTACACGCCTCAGTTGAATGCCCGTGAGCGGATCGATGTAGGTCTGCGATCGATCCAGCCAGTCGATGGTGGGATCGGACAGATTGCCGAACGCGGCGGGATCGAAGGCAGGCAGTTCCGGATAAGAATGGCCCAGCGGCGGATCTACCGTCGAAAACAGCCCAGTAACTATGTCCTGACCGCAAGTTACACGGTAGTAATGAGCCGTGTTGGATTGGAGCGCCCGGGAGTAGCGTTTCTTGCCATCTTGCGCTAACTCAGCCCTGCGCTTACCTACTACAAATACGCGGTGTCCCCGAATGCCGGAATTGTTTGGCAGATCGATGTTGGAATTTACGAATAGAGCCGGATCCAGGTCATGAACCAGCGGGAAGTAAGTGGCAGATTCACTTACCTCATAAGTGCATGCGTTCTGAAGATTGGTCGTGTTCACTTGCATGACGGCCTGGGTAGCGGTCACAGAAGAAATCTGGACCGTCGTGCTGGCGAAAACACTTCCGGGACCGGCTAGCGCCGACAGCAAAGCCGCATAAACGATGAATAATCTGCTGTTTACAGAACCGGTGCCGAGCCCCTCGATTGAGGCAGTGTGGTGCATTCGAATTATTCCTTCATCCGGAGGGCTACCGAGGCCCAAAACCGGCCAACTATAATCTATCCGACAGGTAAAAGCTATTCTCGCATGGTAAGCGGACGTTGGCTAGTACGATCATGCAAGCGAAGGCAATAAGTACTACGTGGCAAAGCACTTAGAGGTGACGGATCCGGGCGCGGCAAAGAGTGTGGGGTTTGTCAGCGGATTTCAATCCTCTCGAAGCCTCGGGAAGTAGCCCGGTTCGCCACTCTGCTGCAGGAGCTTAGCTACCAGCGCGGTCCAACCTGTCTGGTGGCTTGCTCCCAGCCCTTTGCCTGTGTCGCCGTGGAAGTATTCGTAGAACGGAACGTGATCCTTGAAATGGGGATCGGTCTGGAACTTCTCGGTCTCACCGAATACCGGCCTGCGTCCGTGCTCGTCTCTTAGGAAAATTCCCGATAGCCGCCGGGAGATCGCTGTCGCCACCTCGCTCAGATTCATCCGATTTCCCGATCGGGTAGGAAAATCGACCTTGAAGTCATCGCCAAAATAGTGGTGGTAACGTTGCAGAGATTCGATCATCAGGTAGTTGATCGGGAACCAAACCGGACCGCGCCAATTCGAATTGCCTCCGAAGAGCCCAGAGGTAGATTCGGCCGGATCGTAATCCACTCGGTACTCTTCGCCATTCACGGGCAAGATAAGAGGATGCTCGGCGTGATACTTGGACACGGACCGGATCCCGTGGGGCGACAAAAATTCGTCTTCGTCAAGCATAATTTCCAGGAGCTTCCTGAGCTTATCCCGGTGCACGATGGAGAGCAGACGCCGCTGGTCCACGCCTTGCCTAGTGATGGATTCGATGTTGCCGCACAAATCCGGCCGGTGCTCCACGAACCACTGCATGCGTTTCTTAAATCCGGGAAGCCGGTCGATATCAGCCTGCTCGAGCGTGGTTACCGCGAAAATCGGGATCAGTCCCACGATCGATCTGACGCGCAGAGGAAATTTGGAGCCGTCCGGCAGCAGCAGCTGATCATAATAGAACCGGTCCTGGTCGTCCCATAACCCTCCGGTTCCCACGTTGTTTATGGCGTTCGCTATGTAGAGAAAGTGTTCGAAGAACTTGCTCGCGATATCTTCGTACGCGGAGTCATGCGGCGCCAGCTCCATCGCGATTTTCATCATGATCAGGCTGTAACTGGCCATCCAAGCCGTCCCGTCGGCCTGTTCGATATAGCCGCCCGTCGGCAGGGGCTTGCTGCGATCGAATACGCCGATATTGTCCAGCCCGAGAAATCCGCCTTCGAAGATGTTGTTGCCCTGGGAATCCTTGCGGTTCACCCACCATGTGAAATTCATCAGCAGCTTATGAAATGCGGCTTCGAGAAACTCGTAATCGGGCGTGCCGCGCAGTCTCCAATCGATCTTGAAAACCCGCCAGCAGGCCCACGCATGCACCGGCGGATTGACGTCGCTGAACTCCCATTCGTAGGCGGGAATTTGACCGTTCGGTGCCATGTACCATTCGCGCAGGAACAGTCCGAGCTGGCCCTTTGCGTAATCCGGGTCCACCAAAGCGAACGGAATCATGTGGAACGCCAAGTCCCACGCCGCGAACCATGGATATTCCCACTTGTCCGGAATCGAGAGCACGTCGTCGTTGTAGAGGTGCACCCAGGCGTGGTCGCGCCCCTGCTTTCGCTGGGGCGGCGGCGCGGGGAACGCGGGGTCTCCATTCAGCCATTGATGAACAACGAAATGATAAAACTGCTTGCTCCAGAGCAATCCAGCGAAAGCTTGCCGCTGCACGTTGCGGCCATCTGCGCTAAGATGCGGGGCGAAAGAATAAAAATCGTCTGCTTCGGCGATCCGGGTGGCGAAGACTGTATCAAAATCGTCCAGCGCCGTTTCCCCTCCGGGATGCAGCCGCAGCTTGATCACTCGGGATTCGCCGGGCGCGAGCGTGGCGAAATACCAGCCGCATGCTTTCGTGCCGGCCTCCTCGGGATTAATGGCCTCTTGGCGGCCGCCGATCACGTACTCGTGGAATGCGTCTTTATAGAAGCGAGTTGGACTTGGAGCGTTGAAAAAGCGTTCCGTGTTGGTTTGGTTGTCGGTGAATAATAGAGGCGGAGCTTCATCCAGCCATAGGCGGACGCATCCAAGGGACTCTTCACGGATCTCTATATTGGATTCATCGATGCGCTTCAATTCGGGCTTCGGCACCTCGTAACCGAGCGACCAGGTGTTGCGGAACCAGACAGTGGGCAGCAGATGGAGCGGGGCAGGAGAGGGTCCGCGATTGATTGCGGTGATGCGGACCAGGATGTCGTTCACGTCTGCCTTGGCGTACTCGACAAATACATCGAAGTAGCGGTTCTCTTGAAAGATGCCGGTATCCGCCAGCTCGAATTCCCCCACTCGCCGCGTGCGCTCCAGGCTGTTGCGCAAGAGACTCTCGTACGGGAACTCAGTCTGCGGATACTTGTAAAGATACTTCATGTACGAGTGGGTGGGCGTTGAGTCGAGGTAATAATAATACTCTTTGACGTCTTCGCCGTGATTGCCTTCGGGACCAGTTAGTCCAAAAAGGCGTTCTTTAAGAATCTTGTCGCGGCCGTTCCACAGCGTCAGGGCGAAACACAGGCGCTGATGGTTGTCGCAGATTCCGGCAATGCCGTCCTCGGTCCAGCGATAGGCGCGGGAGCGGGATTGGTCGTGCGTGAAATATTCCCAGGCGTGTCCATCGGCGCTATAATCTTCGCGCGGATTCCCCCAGGAGCGCTCGGCCAAGTAGGGTCCCCAGCGCTTCCAGTGCTTCTCTTTTCGGTCTGCTTCTTCCAGGCGCGTGCGTTCGGCGGACATTCATTACTATGGGAGCACAGTTGATTGCACATCCTGCCTAACGCGCCGAAGCCTGCGCAATGTTACGGTTTCCTCGCGACCAGAAGATCGCGCGGAGCTGCCAGACGAACCAGCGATTCGAATTGATATCCCGTTTCCTGCAGCAACGATCGGTACTTGCTCTCCGACCGCTCCCTCGCGCCTGGTTCGCAGACAACCAACATATGCAGCGACATCAGCACTCCGAAGGACGTGCCTGACAGATCGTCATTCAGAACGCTTTCCGTAATCAGCAGCGCCCCGCCGGAAGGAAGCGCATCGTAGCAATTGCTCAGGATCTTGCGGCAGTTCTCGTCGCCCCAATCGTGCAAGACCCAGCCCAGGGCAATCACGTCTGCCCCGGTTGGATAGGGTCCCGTCAGCAAGCCGCATACTGAGAGCGATATCTATCCGACAAGCCAGCCGAAGCAATGTGCTCATCGGCCACCTGGCAGACCGGCGGAAGATCCATTACGATGCCCTTCAGGTGGGGATACCGCTTTCCGATCTGGATAATCAGTTCGCCTGGGCCGCCCGCGACGTCCAGAATGCAATGACAGCGCGAGAAGTCGAAAGTCTCCGCGAGCACCTGCCCTTGCGGCAGGCTGTAGGCGGTCATCAACGCGGTGAACCGTCGCACAGCCTGAGGGTCTTAGTATAAATTTGCGAAGGCCTGTTCGGCAGTGGCGCCATGCGCTTGTTGCCAGCGGGGGCCGAATTCCCGAATCGCATCGGGGAGCACGCCCCACATTGGGTAGAAGAGGTTCCAACCCGCCAGTCCTCCCAAATAAGCGGAAGAGCTGGAAGAGAGATAGTCGGCGACAGCAGAGTTCTTGAATAGCTCATTTTCCCTTTGAAGCAAGCCTAGTTGTTCCAAGCCGACCAGTGGGCGATGAGGTTCAGTCTCGCCGCCAATTCCGCGGCGGAGGCAGGTCCAGAGGACAGTTGCTCGAAGATTCCTAGCTGGCACGCGGTCATGAGCATCTGCGACTCGCAATAGCGAGAAACGATTTCATTCAGTACGTTCAGCGCATTGATCGGGCGAGGCTTTTCAGTTGTGGACATCGGTGTAGCTATTTAGTTCGTGCTACTACACTGTCCTGCTCACCTGCCACTCGGCTCCAAGGGGCAAGCCGAGCCTGCCCCTGGAGAACGCCTACAAGGAACGTAAGAAGTTCAAGACATCCTGCTTTTGCCCAACGCTCAATGTGTTTATGAAAGTATCCGTCACGATGTCGGCTTCCGAGCCCGGACTATCATGCATCAGGATGGCGCTCAGCAAATCGCTGGTCCTTCCATCGTGAAGAAAGAACGCGCGCTGGCCTACTCCCCAAAGCGGAGCCGTGCGGAACTCGTCGGGTCCGGCATTGCCTTGGCTCACGCCATCCGCCAACCCGCTGCCCATGTGATGGACGGCCAGATCGGAGAAGAGGTTCGCCGTCACGTTGTTGAAGGCGGCTGAAGTCGAACTCCCGGTTCGAAGGCTGAATGTATGGCACAACGAGCAGCCGATGCTGCTGAACAGTGAACGGCCGTTACTGACTGACGAGGAGGGCGTTATGGTGGTGGGCCCAGGGTTCGGCGTGGGCGGAGCGAGAAACTTCATGAACGCCATAAAGCTCACGATGTCGGCGAGCCCGGGGATTGTGGTTGTGAAGTCGGTATGGCTGTTCGGACTGCCGACTGGATTGCAATTGGCGGCCTCCTCGCGCTCGGTCTGAAAGAGTTCATTTGTTACTCCCATTTCAACGTTGTAGGCTTCCCCCGCGAAGAGCAGCAAAGATTTATTTTGCGCCTTCCAACCGAAGCGAGTGACCGTCCCGTCATTCCCGTTGGTGTTAACGTGACCCGTAATCCCGGCGGCCTGCTTGCGGCTAAGCTCCGAAGCAAGGTTGGCACGGATGGCACTGTCCGTGATGGACTCGATCAAACCTGTGCCAAAAACCGGCGTTGGGACGCGAAAACTCAGGTTCGCCGTGTTGGAAAAATCGGGCTGCGCTATGTTGCAGTTCGGAACGCGGCCGGCGATGGTGAAGATACTGTGAACGCCCCCGTCCGCAGTGCCATCCGGATTATTCTTAAAACGTACTTCGCGAATGGGGCCGTCAAGGGTGATGAACGGTGGATCGACGTTGCCCGGTGCCATAATGTGGAGGCGCGTCACCTGCGGGTTGCCGGTCAGCGGACTGGAGCCGCCGACCGTGGGAGCGACGTGACATCCAGAGCAGGAATCGAGGTTGAATCTCGGACCCAGGCCGTCCGGCGAAGGCGCTTCCACCTGTGTAAACTGCGCGGTGGCACCCGCCTGCCAGAAGGCCAATTCGCCCGGGCTGATGTTAGCGATTGGACCGCCGGAGCACGGCACGTTGCCGGGACAGTTGCCGGTGCGAATACCGGGATCGGTTTGGGCTTGTGCGACAGCGATTCCAAACAGCGAGAGCGATATGGCTAGAAGCGAATTTGTAATTGCCGCTCCAAGATTTCGGTTGAGTCTGAAGTTAGACAAGTCGGATCTCCTCGTACTTCCGCAGGTTAGTGCCCGGGCTGATTGGGCGCGAGCGAAGGGAATAAATCGAGAATGTGTGGTTAGCGCAAACCCGGATACAAACTTGATTCAAGTAGCGTTGTCACGCCGATTAAATCTAAACGAAGCTACAAATTCCAAGCACACGCGACAGGTCGCCGCCGCGAGATGCAGCCTGATGTCGCCGTCCGCATATGCGTTAGGTCCGATGGGCGGCGGGGTCATCAGAACTGAAAATCGGAATTAATGATTGACTGAAATTATCATCCAAACATGTCGCGAGTCAAGGAATAAATGCGATTTTTATTTAATTAATTTATCGTGTTAAATCCCAATAAAAATGAAATGTCACAGCATTATTACAACCGTCCCGATCCAACGCAATTGGTGAACGTGGGCAACAATGAAAGAACATGTCCGAAACCCCCAAACGCCCGGTGCGCGTCCGCCCCGTGGATGAATGTAATTCGCTGGACGAGATTTTCCGCCACTGCCTCCCCGCATTCGGCGGTGCTTACCTGCGGCGGATCTATACAATCCTCGATCACGCCATCGGCAGGGGCTGCCCGCTCACCCTCTCCATCGCCGGTCCTGTCACCGTTTCGGGACAGCATCAAGCCTGGCTGATACCGCTTCTTGAAACTGGATGGATCGCCTACCTCTCCACTACGGACGCCGTCTGCTATCACGACGGCCACCGCTCGCTCGATAACCGGATTGATCCTATTCACGAGGTGCCAATCTGGGGCGATGACGGAGCGCTGCGAGATGAGCGCACCATACGCGTAACTGACATGGCGTTCGATGAAGACGTCCTGCTGGACCAGGACCGGTTCCTCACGTCAGTCTTAACGCGCCCCGAATTTCAGCGCAAGATGACCGGCACCGAACTGCGCTGGCGGCTCGGTGAGTTTTACGCCAGCCAGGAGGTGCAAAACGGAGTGCGACCGGGCCTGCTCGCCACTTGCTCCCGGTTGGCCATTCCCGTATTTGTCGGCGCACCCGGCGACGGCAGCGTCTTTCTCAATTCTATGAAGCTCTGGGCCATGCGCAAGGCCGGGCTGATCCCGGAGTACGGCTTCGATCTCGATCTGCATGCCGAGGTCTTCGAAGCCTGCGCTTATCATCGCTGGGGCCTTTTCGAGAACCCGGTTCACGCGCTGGCAACGCTGATTCTAGGAGGCGGAGTTCCCAAGAACTACAATCTGCAGCCCGAGCCGGCCCTCGGTCAAGTGCTCGGGTTGCCCAACGTGCGCGGCTACAATTTCGATGTTCAGATCGTGAGCGCACCTGTTACCGATGGGTCCCTCTCTTCGTGTCCTCCAGCCGAGGCTGTCACTTGGGGAAAGGTGGATAAGGACACCTACCTGCAAGCCACTGAAAGCATGCAAGCCGATTACTCCATGGTGATGCCGTTCCTGGTTGGCGCATTGCTTGAGAACCGCAGGCGGTATCTGAAACTGTCTCGCTGCATGAGCGCTGAAGAGTTCGAACTTGAGCATCCGGGAGTGGCTGGATATCTGCGGCCCACAGAGGGGTACCGCCTCTTCGAACAGCGCGATCGGCTTTGCGAACTCCTAACGGCGGATGTGCGCGACAATCGAGAATGGCTGCTGCAATCGGTTCAATACCCGCTGGCGAAGCGCACATGAGTCTCTACCGCAACCTGGCCACTGCGGCATCGCTCGCGCTCGATTCGATTCGCGCTCACAAGCTGCGCAGCTTTCTCACGTTGCTGGGGGTAATCATTGGCGTGGCGAGCGTGATCCTGGTGGGCGCGGCTATCGACGGATTGGGCGCTTACGCCGAGGGTATAACCGCTAAGGCATTTGGCACCGACAGCTATATGTTCGCCCAAGTAGCAGCGGTGGGACGTTTGACACGTAAGCAGATCGTTGCCAAGCAGAAATACAACAAGCGCATTCGGCCTGACGATGTGGCATATCTGCGGGCCGTGACTGGAGATCGCATTCTCTACAGCCCGTATCAACAGCGCACCGAAGATGTAAAGGGCGACAATCAAGTCTACGAGGCCGCGAGCATCATTGGATCCTCGGCCACCCTGCCCGATATTCGGGACGTGCCGATCATCGACGGTCGTTTTTTCACCGAAACGGAAGAGCGCATGAAGCAGCCCGTAGCCGTCATTGGCGAAGATATTCGATCGGCGCTTTTTCAAGAGAACTCCGGCATCGGACGGCACATCCGAGTCTCTGGAATTGAGTTCACCGTGATCGGCTTGCTGGAGCGGCAGGGCTCGAACTTCGGTAGAAGCATGGACAACCCGGTCTACATGCCGATCACGGTTTATCAGGCTTTGTTCGGCGGGAAGAATGGCTCGCCCGTGTTTGGCAAGGGACGGCCAGGTGCCGGGCTGAGCATGGACGAATCGCTCGATGTCACCCGAGCCGCCCTGCGCAGCCATTTCCACACCAGCCCCGGCAAGGACGATAACTTCGACTTTCTCACCCCCGACTCCGTGCGGTCGTTTGTCGATTCCATTCTCGGCGTGATTGCCGCGATCGTCGTTCCCGTAACGAGCATCTCGCTGCTGGTGGGCGGCATCGTGATCATGAACATTATGCTGGTAAGCGTGACGGAGCGCACGCGCGAGATCGGAATCAGAAAGAGCCTAGGTGCTCGGCAAAGCGATATCATGCTCCAGTTCCTCACCGAATCGGTGATGCTTTCGATCGCGGGCGGCTTGATGGGCGTTGCGCTAGGAGCGCTCGTTTCAGCCGGCTTGTCGGCGCTGTTCGGCGCTACGCTGAAAGTCACTCTGCCTTACGTGCTGCTCTCGGTTTTCGTTTCGAGCGCGGTGGGCATGGTCTCGGGATGGTATCCGGCGAGAAGGGCCGCACGGATGGATCCCGTGGTGGCGTTGAGAGCGGAATGATCGGGGCTGTGCGCATCAGTCCGAGAGAAACGCTGGCGATGGCGCTCGACTCGGTATGGACTCACCGTTTCCGTTCGGGTCTTACCATTCTCGGTATCGTGATCGGGATCACCACGGTGGTGACGGTGGCTTCCCTGCTCACCGGTCTACGGAAAGGCATCGTCGACTTCTTTCAGGAGTTCGGACCGGACAATATCTTCGTGGCAAGAGTGAGCGGCGATCCGAGCGGCCAGGGTGCACGCCCCAAGGAGTTGAAGCGCAAGTCGCTGCACCCTGAAGATGCCGAGTATCTGAAGACAGTGGTTCCCGCGATTGAGGCAACCGCAGTGACGCTCTTTATCAACCCCACGCCAGGGAAGTTCTTCAACGTCAAAGTCGCCGGATTCGAGTCGGACAATTTGACATTGGTCGGCGTGACTCCTTCCGGGTACGCGATTTCGCCTCGGGAATTAAGAGAAGGTCGCGTCTTCACGCAGGAAGAGGCGCAGCGAGCACAGAGGGTGGCTGTCTTGGGGGCGAGCTTGGCCGACGCGTTGTTCCCTGGTGGCAACGCGACCGGCCAATCGATTGATTTGGATGGCGCGGAGTACACCGTGGTCGGCGTGTTCGCTCCAGCCAAGGGCGGCTTTTTCGGCGAGAACGGGCTTGATAAGCAGATCGACGTTCCTCTGGAGACTGCTCGTTTGCGGTACCCGCAGGCGGAGAATTTCTTCTTGACCGCGAAAGCCCGGACGGGACAACGGGCGGATGCGATTGAGGAGATCCGTGCCGCGCTCCGGAGACTGCGCCATACGCCAGCCAAGGCCGATGACGATTTCACGCTCTCCACGGCTGATTCCATCATCGAGAATTTCGACAAAATCACCGGAATGATCGTGCTCATGTCGATCGCCATCTCGGGACTGGGGCTGTTGGTGGGGGGAATCGGCGTGATGAACATCATGCTGGTCAGCGTGACGGAGCGGACGCGCGAAATCGGCGTGCGCAAGGCTCTCGGTGCGCGGCGGACCGACATCGTGCTGCAGTTCTTAACCGAAGCAGTCACGCTGACTGGCGCTGGCGGAGTGATTGGCGTTGTGTTTTCCGTACTGGTCACGTTACTGGTAGGGCTGGTGCTGCCGAGGCTGCATGCGGAAGTGCCCACTTGGGCTGTCGTGACGGGCTTCAGCGTATCGGTGGCGATCGGCGTATTTTTTGGAGTGTGGCCGGCGATCAAGGCTTCTCAACTGGATCCCGTGGAAGCTCTGCGCTACGAATAAAACGCCGTGAAAGCGTGTTAGTATACCGAGTACTCACGAGGTGCCTGGAATGGAAGTTCAGTGTCCAACCTGCTCGCGATCCTATTCGAATGACACAGAGCAGTTTTGCGCCGATTGCGGGACGCGGCTGCCTGTAGATTCGCCGGTTGCCATCGCTGGCGGCGCGGCGGTCCAACCGGCTCTGTCACCGGTCGAGGCGCTTCAAACGATAGGCGTTCCCGCCAGCCGCGGCACCCGGATCGCCGCCTTCTCGATTGATCTCGCGATTCTGGTGGTGATCGGCATGTTCGATTTCGTTCCGTTGCTAGGCCAGTATCTCTTTGCGCTGATTTCCGCGGTTTTCGTTTTGCTGCGCGATGCGAATGGGGCCAGCTTTGGAAAATCGATGCTCGGGTGCGTGGTCGTCAGCAAGGACGGCAACCCTGCAACGATGAAGCAAAAGATGCTGCGCAACGTCATATTCCTGCTGCCAGAACTCGCGGCGCTCATCCCCTTCTTAGGAATTTTTCTTGGCCCCATTGGGTTCGGGACGGTGGCCTGCCTGGAGTTGTTCGTTCTGCTGGTTACAGGTGAGCGCATCGGCGATCAGATGGCCGGCACTATGGTTGTCAAGCGGAGCTAGGCGAAGTTGCAGAGTTTGGGGTAGTAAATTAGCGGAAGTCATGGGATGGCACTCCTGCTTCGGCTACGTGCAGGGGCACGATCCGGGCCGCCTTGATAGAGGTCACGTTGTCGATGTTCTGCATTTCGCCTTCAATCACCAGATAGGAATTTTCCAGCAGCGTTCTGCGCTCGCGCTCGAAGACATCCGGCATCACGACGGCATTTCCTACGCCGGTTTCATCTTCGATGCTCAGGAATAATAATCCCTTGGCGGTGCCGGGCCGCTGACGGCAGATGACGCAGCCAGCCATACGGACTGTCCAGCCATTGGGGACGTCTTTCAATTGAATCGCGGGGACTACGTCCAATGCGTTCAGCGCTTCGCGGTGCAGGGCCATCGGATGCTTGCCGATGGTGAGATGCGTGCCTCGAAAATCAGCATTGAGCCGCTCGCTGTCCGTCATCGGGAGCAGGGGGGACTTGGGCTGTGCTTCCGGCTCCATCGTTTGGAACAGAGGACCCTCGGGGCGCATGGCCAGTTCGGAATCCCATAAAGCATCTCTGCGATGAATGTTTTGGATGTAGTTCAGTGCGCCGATGTCGCCCAAGCGCCGCAATTCGTCTTTGCGCAATTCGGGAACTCGGCGAACCAGATCCTGAATGCTGGTGAATTGGGCTTTGCCCCGCGCCAACAGGATTGCTCGCGCGGTTTGCTCGCGCAGGCCCTTGGCGTAGTTCAGCCCCAGTCGCACGCATCTCTGTCCAGCGTGCTGCTCAATGGTGCAGAGCCAATCGGAGTGCAGCACGTCGACGGGTTTGAAATGCTGCCCGTGACGCTGCGCGTCTTTTACCAGCGTGGCGGGGGCGTAGAATCCCATGGGCTGATTGTTGAGGATCGCGGCGGTGAAGGCGGCCAGGTAGCGGCATTTCAAATACGCGCTGGCATAGGCGATGAGCGCGAAGCTGGCTGCGTGCGATTCGGGAAACCCGTAGAGCGCGAACGAGATGATCGATTGCACGATCACATCCTGCAGTTTGCCCGCAATTTGATTTCGATCCATCCCAGCTCGCAGCCTGACTTCGATATCCTGCATGCGGGCTTCAGAGCGCTTGAATCCCATGGCTCGCCGCAGTTCCTCCGCCTCGCCTCCGGTGAAGCCGGCGACGATCATCGCCATGCGCAACAGTTGCTCTTGAAAGAGGGGCACGCCCAGCGTTCGGGTCAGCACCGGTTCCAGTAAAGGATGCAGGCACTCCGGCTTCTCCCTGCCTTGACGACGGCGGAGATAGGGGTTCAGCATTTGGCCGACGATGGGACCGGGGCGAATGATGGCTACCTGCACCACGATGTCGTAAAAACGTTTCGGACGCAGGCGCGGCAGGCAGGACATTTGCGCGCGACTCTCCACCTGGAACATGCCGATGGTGTCGGCCCGGCAAAGCGCATCGTATACTGCGGGGTCGTCCGCAGGCAGATGCGCCAAATCCACCTCTTCTCCGTAAGCGTCGCGAATCAATTGAATGGAATCTTCCAGGACCGCCATCATGCCCAGGCCGAGCAGGTCGACTTTGACGATGCCCATGTCGGCGCAATCTTCCTTGTCCCACTGCACAACAACGCGACCCGGCATGGTGGCGGGTTCGAGAGGAACGATGGAATCGAGTTGACCTTGGCAGATCACCATGCCGCCCGAATGCTGGCCGAGGTGGCGCGGGAGATCCTGGATGGTCATATACAGGTCCAGGAATTTCGATACGAGCGGGTTGTCGAGCGAAAAGCCTGCCTCCTTGAAGTGCTTCGCCGCCGTGTCTTTGGGGTCCTTCCAACCCCACATGGGAACGAGCGCCGAGAGCCTGCCGAGCTCATCGTCAGTGAAGCCGAGCGTCTTGCCGATGTCGCGGGCGGCCGAGCGTCCCCGATACGTGATGACGTTGGCGGTCATCGCTGCGCCGAGTTCACCGTAGCGCTGATAGACGTACTGGATGGCCTTCTCGCGCTGGTCGCCGCTGGGAAGGTCAAGGTCGATGTCGGGCCATTCGCCGCGCTCCTCAGATAGAAAACGCTCGAAGAGGAGGTCCATGGCGACCGGGTCCACGGCAGTGATTCCGAGCGAATAACATACGGCGCTGTTGGCGGCCGATCCGCGCCCTTGCACTAAAATGTTTTGCGATTTGCAGAACTGCACGATGTCCCAGACGATCAGGAAGTAGCCGCTGAGCTGGAGTTTTTCGATGAGCGCCAGTTCTCGCTCGATCTGTTTGCGGGCTTGATCGTGATAAGGACGATAGCGGTTGCGCGCGCCTTCATCGGTCCGCTGGTGCAGGAAGGAGTGCATGGTTTCGCCGGGAGGGACGGAATAGCGGGGGAATTCGTAGCCCAGGTCGGCAAGCGTGAACTGCAGGCGATCGGAAAGTTCGGCGGTGTTGGCGATGGCTTCGGGGAAGTCCGCGAAGAGGCGCGCCATTTGCTTGGAACTCTTGAAGTGGCGCTCGGAGTTTTGGCAGAGCAGTCGGCCGGCGTCTCGGATTTTGACTTTATTGCGGACGCAGGTGAGCACGTCGAGGGCTTCGCGCGCTGGCGGGGCGGTGTGGGAGACGCCATTGGATGCGAGCAGGGGAAGTCCGTTGGATGCGGCGAAGGCGGTCAGCGCTTGATTGCGCGCTTCTTCGTTGCGGAGGTGGTGGCGCTGCAGTTCGACGTAGAGATGACGGGGTCCATAGGTGGCGGCGAGCAGCGGGAGTTGGTCGAGCGGGACATTGCCGGTGAGACAGACCAGGCCATTCGAGAACTCGGCGAACTCTTCGGGAGCGGCTGCGCCTTCGCCTTTTTTGGCGCGGAGTTTCATGCGGGTGATGAGGCGGCAGAGGTTTTGGTAGCCGGTCCGGTTTTCGGCGAGGAGAGGGATGCGGAATCCGTCGGTGCAGGTGATTTCGGCGCCAATGTGGGCGCGGATGCCTAGTTTTTTGGCGGCCAGGTGGAAGCGGGCGAGGCCGGAGACGCAGTCGCGGTCGAGCAAAGCCAAGCCGGGCATGTCGAGTTCGGCGCAGCGGGAGGCGAGTTGCTCGGGGAGCGCGGAACCTTCGAGGAAACTGAAGGCGGAGCGGGCGTGGAGTTCGACGTAGCCGGTAGTCATTCGCCTTTTGTTCGCCTATATGATTTTAGCTGATTGGGAAGAGCAGCCGCCAAAAACCGAGCGGCCGCGCTACGAACGTCCGAAGGGGTTAGCGGGGTTGGGTGAAATTGGGTTCGTTTTGAAATTTTGCGATGTGCGACATTTTCGGCGGAATTCGGCCATGTTTAGAAGAGGCGAGATGTCGGCCAGATCCGTGGTTTCCTCGTTGCAACGGTTGAGGACGCGCTGGCTTTGGAGACTTGAGAGTTCCTTGAGCGATTTGAAATAGGAGCGTTCGATGCGAGTGCGGTGACGGGCGATGCGGTCGAGTTTGGATTGGAGTGCGTCGTCATCGAGCGCGGCGAGCGGGTCAATGCCCTGGTTGAGCGCGGTTTCGAGGCGACGGATGCGGCGGAGGTTCCAGGTGTCGGCAATCATCTGATCGAAGATCACTTGCTCGACGCTGCCGTGAGGTTTGATTTCAGCGAGGTGGAGAGTGAGGAGTTCGCTGAATTCGGTTTGCTCTTCGGGAGAGGAGATGATGACGTCCTTGGCGCAGAGTCCGTGGGTGCGCGAGTTGGCGGCGGCGCGGGCTTTGCCTTCGGGGGTGCGGGGTCCTGTGCTGTGTTGAGCGTTGGCTTGATTTGCTGCGTGCATGGTGTCTCTCCTGGGGTGTGTGTACCCGATTGAGGGTAGCAGGGGAATTTCAGGAAAATAGGGGTTGATTTTGTAAGTTGTTGGGATGGGGAGAGATAGAAATTAATTTAATTGCTAACGGCATTTAGGCTTTGGAAGAGTTATGCTGAAAAGCTGCATGACAAAGCCACAGAGGAATGTCTGGTTCGTTGTAATTGGCGCGATACTCTTATGCGGTGCAGTATGGATGTTCCGAGACCTATACCTTGGGTTTCCTTATATATATTGAGAAGCCCCGCCGGGCAGCGTATTATTCGCGCAAGGCGAGCAACTGCGCCTCGGGGTTCTGTTCGCCAGTGGAGACGCGCCCGTAGATCGCAACCAGGGTCGTCTTAGTCACACCAACGGGTCCAGTCTTCACAGGCGAGGTGTGTTCATAATTGTGAACAGCCTAAACCCGTAGAAACTGGCATCTGTTTTCAATCGCTTCCGGTGACTCAAACCCCAGGGTCTTGTGAATACCATGACCAATCACCGCTGAGTTGCTCCTCAGGCGGGACCGCCATGGCAAGTTAGAGGGCGGATAATTTCCGGTTAGCGCGTGACACGCTCGGAGTTGCCTCGCAATTTTCTCAAGCCCGCTTCTGGCGAACCCATGGGACGGACGAGACCCACTCGATTGATTCGTGCCACCGGCGGGTCCATGCTGGCCTGCCTGTACTCGTGAGTCGCCTGTCAACTCGCAGTAGCACTTCGCTTCGAGATTTCAGCGAGCAAATCCTCCATTTCTTCTTTGGCGGGCGAACGAAGTCCTGGTGCCTTCAGTGCGCGCTTCATTGATCGCTTGGCTTCAACCAACTTGCCCAACCCGCTTTGTGCTTTAGCAATTCCCCAATGATTACCGAAATAATCGGGTTGTTCACTCATGGCTTCTTCAAACGAGTTGACCGCTTCCGGCCAACGACTCTGGCTCAGGTAGAACCAGCCGAGAGAAGTGTGAAACAGTGCGAGATTTCCGCCCTTCGCCTTCGCGAAACGCAGCGCCCGCTTGAACGATTCTTCTGCCTCTTTCGAGTGACCCAGATTCTGTAATGCGGTGGCCAGACCCCGATGGGCCAGTTGATGTCGTGGTTCTCGCGCGAGCACTTGCTCGTACTCAGTCTTGGCCTCCTCGAATTTCTGTAGTCGGAGCAACTGTTCGCCAAAGATAAAGCGGTGGCCAATTCTCCCGGGATGTTCTGCGACAATCCATCGATGATAAATGACACTATCTGCTTCCAACTCAGCTAAATCCGGATGGCAGAGGGCCAGTAGAAAGCTCACATACGCCCCGCAAACGTCGTTGCTCCCAGTGTGTTTCTGCAACCAATCCGCCGTATCAAATGCAGCTCGCTTACGGAGTTCATCCAATTCCTTTGGGAGTTGCTGAATGAAGGCCAAATACTGCGTGCGAACGTCTGTTTCATCCACATGTACCGCAAGCCAGTTCTCGGTGTCATTCGCCGCCCGCTCCCGGAGTTTGTCAAAGTGCAACTCCTTTGGGAGTTGCTGAATGAAGGCCAAATACTGCGTGCGAACGTCTGTTTCATCCACATGTACCGCAAGCCATTTCTCGGTGTCATTCGCCGCCTGCTCCCGGAGTTTGTCAAAGTGCTTTTCCTTTGGGAGTTGCTGAATGAAGGCCAAATACTGCGTGCGAACGTCTGTTTCATCCACATGTACCGCAAGCCATTTCTCGGTGTCATTCGCCGCCTGCTCCCGGAGTTT
>JBBRRB010000038.1:0-58725 GCA_038225555.1 Bryobacterales bacterium | reverse complement strand
GCTCCGCGGCGCCAGCGCCAGTGCTTTTCCAGTTCGGCAGGTCCGACGATTACGTGCCCGAGGCAAAAGCGCGTCAGTTCTTCGATGCCGCCAAGGAGCCGAAAGAGATTCGGTTCTACGACGCAGGCCATGGGTTGGATGCGGCTGCCATCGACGATCGGCAAAAGTGGCTCCGTTCAAAATTAGGCTTGCCGGATGCGCCCAAGTAGCGCTTTCGCGATAAAGGGGAGCAGCCGCCAAAAACCGAGCGGCCGGGCTACAGGTCACTTGATCTTTGGGCGCAGCATCTTCCACCGGTCGGCTATTTCGGAAGCAGTCATCTCGTCCCGGCTCAGGCGAAGTTCGATGATCTTGCCGTTGAACGGGCGACCCATGGTTTCCCAGTCTCCCACCGAGATTGGGAACTCGCTGTTCGCAATGCCGCCAGGAACCTTGAATTCGGAGACCTCGTCGCCGTTCACATAAACGTGAGCCTCCTCATTCCGGAGCACGACGCATAGATAGCTGGTGACCTTTGGCGGGAGAGTGAACTCCGGCCCGGTGCGCCACTCCCGATCGTTTCCGAACACGGCGGAATAGGAATTAGCGCGGCCAGCGAAATGGTGCAACACGAATCCGCGATTATTCGCGGAACCCGGGTGAGTGCTTACGATGGTGGCCCAGGGAACTTGTTCCCCTTCCGGCCTTACCAGCACTTCGATTGTGAATTTGCGAGCTGAAAGCGGAGGTCCTGGAACCTTTTGAAATCCCTCAAAGTGTCCTTTCTCATCCATGAGGACTCCCCCTGCACCGCCGTGAACATGAGCGATCTCGGATTGGGCGCGGCCCCCGGGAAAAAGACATGTTACGGGAGCTTGACTGTTCGCGGCTTGCCGGAAAACCGCGAGCGTACCTCCATTCGAGAGGTTCTGGTCAGTAAGGGTCAATGTACGAGCCAGAGACGTGGCCCACTCGGGAAAGAACGATTCTGGGGGTCCGTGGAGGACATCTTGGAAGTCGATAAATAGCGGAAGTTTGGGTAGACCCGCGATCTGCTTCTCAAGGGAAGCAAGCTGGGACCGCCATAGCATCTCGGTAAAGCCAGGCCCGGTGAAGGCGCTCGCTGTTCCCGTCTCGGCGTGGTAGACACCCGAACGAAATGACAGAATAGCTGCCGCTTGTCCAGGTTTGAAGTATCGCTGAAGCATCTGGACGTTCTTGCGGATGGGACCCGATTCGCCAGCGCGGATGGCGCGGAATTTGACCGATATGGGAAAGCTCGCGGCGCGGACTACGTCAGGGATCAGAATGATCGGGAAGCACAGCAAGAAGAGCGCGCCATAGGCGGCTACCGAGGCTGGAACCAACATCGTCGGGCCCTGTGCGCGCTTGCGCCACGCCATGAGTTCATCGGCGTAAAGAGCGAGAAGAACGATCGCCGGCCAGATTACCATTGTTAAATTGTTGTCGTGACTGCGGCCTTGATAATAGGTAAACAGGCCGACTCCCAGCACAGCAGTGACAAGTTGAAGTTGCCGGCGCGGATCGTTGTCCTGTCGAAGCAGCGAATATCCGGCCCTGGCGAACGTCAGAACATATATCGCTATTACTAAGAGCCACGGATGATGCGAAGGCATAGGGAGCATCATGCCGCCGTACTTGTAGAACACCGGCACGTTCACCGTTAACATCCCCCACTGCGGGAACGCATGATAGCGTAGCAGGGCATATCCAGAATAGGCCAGCGTCAACGAAAGGAGCAAGGTCAACGCGCGACCGATGTGTAGCGCCATTGCGCGGAGGGCGGAAGTCGCAGACTGGGAAGAAAACTCGCGATAGGCAAGCAGGGCGATCCAGGCGCCGAACACTGCTACGCCGCTGTCCGGATTCCAGAAAAGGGCCAGCGAGGCGGTGACTAGAGACCCATAGTACAAAGTGGCCGAGGGGCGTCTTATATATCTGCTGAAGAGATACAGGCCTAAACAAGGAAACAGGAAACGTAGCGGATGATACTGCGGATACGGGTCAATGGTCAACCAAGTTCTGGAGCTGAAGTAACCGTAATGAGCGACACTGAGAAGCGCCAGCGGGGCCACCCACTTATTCCCCGTATTTTTCCACAGAAACAAAGATAGGCAAACAAAGCTCGCGCTGAGCAGGACCCACATCGTGAGAGTGAACGACAGCACGCTCAACCCGATGACTCGAAATAGCGGCTCCAAAAACTGGGGATAAAGACCATACTGATTGGGGGTATCGATCAGCAGCCCTCGTCCGTGCATCACTTGGGCAAGGGAGTAGATGACCGCGTCCAGATTGGGCCCCTCGAGGTAATCCCGCGGCCCTTCGCTTGTAGTGGTAACGGAGAACAACCCGGCGGCCAGCGGGATGGCCAAGGCGACGACCACGAATGCGGCGGCAGCCCAGGCTTTGGAGATGCGATTGGCAAACAGAAGCGCACATGCGGCAAGAATCAAACCCAGGCAAATGCGCAGCGAGGGATGTGGAGTGAACGGGAAAAATTCGCGAAATATGGGCGTATCGGTTTGAACGCGAACGGCAAACGCTATTGTCGCGGCAATAAATCCGGCCACCACCCCCATCCAGACCAGCTTGACAGCGCCGTCGGTGAGGTACGGCGCTATCCATTTCAGCGCCCGAAGCACAGCCAGCATGACCAATGGCACTAGTAGAGTTGCAAGTAAGTAGGTAAGCCGCTCTAGTGGCTCGGGAAGGAAATAACCCGCTGGTAGCAGGAAGGTCTGGGCCAGAAACGCTTGATCGATCACCGGTTCGGCAACCAGCGGTCTTAGGAGGTTATGAAGCACCGGAATGAACGCAAGGCCGCAAGCAGTCGCCAGCATCCATTGCGTTTGGCGGACGAGATCGTTTCGATGGAACCCGATCTCTACCTTGGGAACATTCGCAATTTTCGGAAGCGTCTCAATCTTCGGGCTTTTTCGACGCGTCGGAGCTTTTCGAGGCAAGGGCGGGTATTCCAGGATCGCTAGGTTCGATAAATCTATTTCTTCAGCGAGTCCAGCATCTTCTCGAAGGTTGCCTGACTCCCCGCCACCGTTTTGGCGGGTCCCGTAAATTTGAAAAAGACCGCCCCCTGAGGCGCCTCCACGATCGCTGCAGTCATGCGGTAGCCAGGCTTGGAGGAATGCGTTGCGGCCATGGGTCCGCCCATGCCTCCGTAGCTTCCGCTAACATCCACAGTGGTAACGCTAAGACCATGAATCATGCGCTTCTTGGTTTGAGCAACGTCTTTCGAAGATTTGCCGCTGGGCTGTTGGAACTGCCCGATCCAGCGGTCGATGTTGGCTTGAACGCTTCCGCCCTGGCCTTGGCCAAAGTAATAAACGGCGCACTCCCCAGGTTCCTGGTCGCCAGCAGCGGCGGGCACGGCATAGGTCACCACACGCATCGGCTTTTCGGGACCGGGTTTCCAGGAAGAGGGCGGAGTCCAACTCACTCCCGCAGCGGATTCGGCGAGAGCAATCGCGGCGGCTATCAAGCCAGCCAACACAGCTTTTCGGAGCATACCGTTCAATATAGCGTAGCGATGTTATGATCCAGGGCATGTCGATCGAAATTGGCACGAAGGGCGAGCGCTCCGCAACGGTCACGCCCGACATCGCGGTCCAATTTATGGGATCCGAGGCTCGGGTACTTGGAACGCCTTTCCTGATCTACCTGCTCGAGATAACGGCTCGAAACGCCGTCCTTCCATTACTGGATGCCGGGTTTGACACCGTGGGGACGCTGGTCAACGTGCGCCATTTAGCAGCCACGCCTTTGGGCATGAAAGCTACCTTTCACGCGGAAGTGATTGCGGTGGAGGACCGGACGATCCGTTTCAAAGTCGAGGCGTTCGATGAGCGCGAAAAGATTGCTGAAGGAACGCACGAACGATCCATCGTGAACGTCAGCCGATTTGCTTCGCGAGTCCAGGCGAAGCTGCGGTAGAAGGGAGCTTGGGAAGAGTGAAATAGAAGGTGGAGCCGACCCCCTCCTTTGACTCGCACCAAATGCGGCCGCCATGCCGATCCGCAATCTTGCGCGCGATGGAAAGGCCGATGCCAGTTCCGGGATGGTCGGCACCGTGTAGTCTCTTGAAGACACCGAAAATCCTTTGGGCATAGGCGCTGTCGAAACCAATTCCATTGTCCCGAACCGAAATTTTCCACTCGCTGCCAGAATCCTTTGCGCCAACGTGTACCTGGGGACTTCGGTCGCCTCTGTACTTGATGGCTGTTCCCGATCAGATTCTGTAAGAGCCGCTACGCATGAACCGATCCAATCCAAAACGCGGATTCCAATCTTGCTGCCCTCCCGGTTGCCATCTGCCATTTCCGAGAGATACATCAAGCTGGCGTCGGGCGAGGTGAGGGAGGACGGATACTTCATCTTGTACTTCTCTGAAGATGCAAGCAATGCGGTTTATGCCGCCGGTTTTGGTGGTTCCACACGTATTTTCGGCCTTCAAGATTTGCCGAATACACGCCGCGTTGCACTGTCGGGCGGTCGCACTGGGATGCTCATGCCTGTTTCGTGTGGGGGCTCCTGTGCACCTGCAAACCTCTGGTGGGAGCAGAACGGCGTGATGTACCAAATCCAAATAAAGCTGGGAAGCGGTTCGCCGGAAAAAGGCCAGGAGAAGGTCCTGGTGGAAACGGCGAACTCGATGGTGGCCGCTCGGCGGGAATGACACTCGGGCCGTGCTGGACGGGCCCGCTTTGATTCCATTAGGTTTCAAACTGACCCACTACCCCAGTTGTACAACCCGCTTCGCTTTGCAGTATGATAGGAAGGTTGTAGCTCGCGGGACTCCCCTTGTGTGTCTGTCCGGTTGGTCCAATCAACAGATGCTTAAAACATTGAAGCGCAACGAAGGATAGGTATGTACGCAGTCATAGAAGCTGGCGGTAAGCAGTATCGCGTGGCTCCTGGCGATACGATCAGGGTCGATACGCTTGCGGGCGACGTCGGTTCCGAGATGGAATTCGATCGTGTGCTCGCCGTGGTCCATGATTCCAATGAGCTGGTGCTAGGGTCCGCTCTAGGCGGGGCTCGGGTGAAAGCTACGATTCAGGCACACGATCGAGGCGACAAAGTGCTGGTCTTCAAATTTAAGCGGAAGAAACAGTACAAGCGCACGATCGGGCATAGGCAGAATTACACTCAAGTGCGAGTGGGCGAGATTTTGGTTTAGGTTTCCATGGCACATAAAAAAGGTCTAGGCAGTTCCAAAAACGGGCGCGATTCGAACGCGCAGAGGCTCGGTGTGAAGCGGTTTGGAGGCGAAATGGTGACGGGTGGATCCATCATCGTCCGCCAGCGCGGCACACGCTACAAGCCAGGCGAAAACGTGGGCGTGGGCAAGGATGACACGCTGTTTGCGAAGATCCCGGGCATCGTCGAGTTTCGCGATCGCGGCCGCATGGGCAAGTTCATCAGTATTCGAACCGAAGAGCACTCCGCTTAGATTCGTCGGATTCCAGAGCCGTGACCGTGAGGGAGCGGTTTATCGATGTTTATCGACGAAGTAAAAATTCACGTTAAGGCCGGCGATGGCGGAAACGGCTGCATGGCCTTCCGGCGAGAAAAGTTCGTTCCTCGCGGGGGTCCCAGCGGCGGAGACGGCGGGCGCGGCGGCGATGTTCTCATGATCGCCAGCACGCATCACAACACCCTCCTCCATTTCCGCTTCAATCCAGAGCACAATGGCGAACGCGGCCGCCACGGCGAAGGCAGCCAGCGAACCGGGCGCGACGGCAAGTCAGTGGAGTTGCAGGTGCCGGTCGGAACCGTCGTCTACAACTTCGAAACCGGCGAACTTCTGCACGACTTTACAACTCGGGGCGAACGATTCGTAGTTGCCAAAGGCGGGCGCGGCGGACGCGGCAACCAGCATTTTGCCACCTCCACGCATCAGGCTCCGACGGAACACGAGCCAGGCTTTGCAGGCGAGGAATTGAACCTGCGGCTCGAGCTGAAGCTCCTGGCCGATGTCGGACTGCTCGGTTTTCCCAATGCCGGCAAGTCCACCCTCATCTCGCGAATTTCGGCGGCTCGGCCGAAGATCGCCGATTATCCCTTCACGACGCTGGTTCCCAACTTGGGCGTTGTTAGCGCGGGGGATCAAACGTTCGTAGTTGCCGACATTCCGGGTCTCATCGAAGGAGCGCACCTGGGACATGGTCTGGGCATTCAGTTTCTGCGGCATGTGGAGCGCACGCGGCTCCTGATTCATCTGGTGGATGTTTCTGAGCACACGGGGCGCGATCCCGTCAACGATTTTCACGTCATCATGAACGAGCTGACCAATTTCAGCGAAGACATGGCCTCAAAGCCGATGTTCCTGGTGGCCTCGAAGATCGACGTTGCGCAGGATACGGAAAGAATCGATCAGTTGCAGGCTCTTGCCGAATCTGCGAATCTTCCCTTTTTCGAAATATCAAGCGTGACTGGCCAAGGCGTGGACGCTTTGAAGTTCGCGATGGCGCAAGCCGTACTCGAATCGGCCCAGGCAACCATGGAAGAGGCTAATCAATAAACCCTCGCCAGATCTTTCCTTTGTCGTCGCGCAGCACCAAGCCATAGCCGTCCGCAACTCCGGTAACCGTCTGCCCCTTATGATCCCGAAAGGTGTATCGGACCAAGTCGTCATCGCCTCTCTCGGCGGAGCCTTTCCAAACGTTGCCAAGTTGATCTCGCAGCAGAATATACTCGCCGTGGCCGAAGCCCGTTAGTCGGATATTGCCGACCTTGTCCTCGAACGTAAAGAACCCACCCGGGTCTTTGGTCTGCTGGCGTTTGTTGCGGTAAATCACGGTATTTTATCGGCTAGTATCGGATCGCCTGGTATCGGGTTAAGCGCTTAGGATCGGGGCGTCAAGACACCTAATCACCAGCAGCCACCAGGAAAGGAGCGGCCGCGCTACGAGGGCCGTGAGAAGTTATCGTCAGGTACACTAAAGTTGTGGCGACCACTCTGGAGATTCACAAGCGGGAGAAAGAAGGAATCCTCATTCTCGATCTGAAAGGCCGCTTAGTCGTGGGCGAGCCTTCGGTCCGTTTGCGCGAGAAGTTAACCGAAGAGATGGCTCAGGGCGTGCGGAAGGTAATCCTGAACCTGGAAGGGGTCGAGTACGTCGACAGCACCGGTCTTGGAAGCATGGTGATTTGTTTCACGGGCATGCAGAAAGCCGGCGGTGCGATGAAGCTGATGAAACTGAATCGTCGGAACGTGGAACTCCTGGTGCTCACAAAGCTTTCCACTGTTTTCGAAGTGTTTGGCGAGGAACAGGACGCCGTAAACAGCTTTTTCCCGGAGCGCGAGATCAAACGTTTCGACATCCTGAGCTTCGTTCAGCAGGAAAACAAAAGTTGAGGACGATGCTCGGCGTGGGCAGTGCGTGTTCCTCGTTCCAGTTGAAGAGCACCAGCGGCGCAACCGAGTCGTCCAGCGCAATCCTAGAAAAAGGCCCGTCCTTGCTATTTTTCTTCAAGGTTGGGTGCCCGGTCTGTCAGATGACCGCGCCTTACATTGAACGCTTGGCAGCAAGCGGCGGCGTGCAAGTAGTCGGAATCTCGCAGGACGACGGCAAGGCAACATTAGAGTTTAACCGGCGTTTTCGAGTGACCTTCCCGGTTCTCTTGGACGAGTCCCGCGCTGGCTACCCGGTCAGCAATAATTTTGGAATCAGCACCGTGCCTTCCTTGTTCCTGGTTGAACCCGACGGCATCGTCTCCAGGGCATTCAGCGGGTTTTCCAAGCGGGATCTGGAAGCTCTGGGGGAGCGCATGGGATCCCCTCCCTTCCTGCCTGACGAGAAAGTGCCTGCCTTTCGCGCCGGCTGAAGCTCCAAGAATTAGGTCCCGGTCGGGACCTGCAATAATAAAAGGAATAGATGGCCAACAACAACGGGGTTTTCGGATCCGCCGCCGCGATCATGAAGGGGATGAGCGTCACTCTCAAGGAGATGATGAGTCCCACGGTCACCGAAGACTACCCGGACCTTCCACCCAAGTTTCAAGAGCGTTATCGCGGCGTTCACGTTTTGCAGCGCGATGAAAACGGCTTGGAAAAATGCGGCGCCTGTTTCCTTTGCGCTGCTGCTTGCCCAGCCGACTGCATATATATCGAAGCGGCCGAGAATACCGACACGCTTCGAATGAGCGGCGGAGAGCGCTACGCCAAGGTCTACAACATCGATTACAACCGCTGCATCTTTTGCGGTTACTGCGTGGAGGCTTGCCCCACGGACGCAATCACGCACGGCCATGGCTTCGAGATCGCCAGCTACAACACGTCCACGCTTGTTTATCGCAAGGAACAGATGCTCGCGCCAATCCCGGCCGGGGCTCATTTCCCGCTCAAGGCTGACGAAACTCAAGCGCCCGCGGGACACTGAAATTCGTGGCTTGGTTTACACGCAAGACGCCCGCGGTTGGCGCACCCGACGAAGGCGAGCGGCGCGTTCGCACTGAGGGCTTATGGCTCAAATGCGAGCACTGCACTCAGATTATCTGGAGAAAAACGCTCGACGAAAATCTTCAGGTCTGTCCCAAGTGCGGGCATCACTTTCGCATTGATGCGCGCGGCCGCCTGGACATGCTTTTCGACGAGGGCGCATACGAAGAGCTCGATAAAAACCTGGTCTCCACTGATCCGCTTTCGTTTGTCGATTCCAAAACGTACAAGGACCGCCTCAAGGGAATGCAGGAGTCGACGTCGCTACCCGATGCGGTAATTTGCGGAAGCGGGACCATGCTGGCTCGTCCCGTGGTTATCTGCGCTTTGGAACTGAAATTTATCGGCGGCAGCATGGGCGCGGTGGTTGGGGAGAAGATTACCCGGGCCATTGAAAAGTCTCTCGCCCAAAGGGCTCCGCTGATTATCGTGTCGGCGTCTGGCGGTGCTCGCATGCAGGAAGGGGCGGTGAGCTTGATGCAACTCGGCAAGATTTCCGCTGCGCTCATGCGACTCGATGAAGCCAAGGTTCCCTTCATCAGCGTGTTGACTGACCCGACAACCGGCGGTGTTACGGCCAGCTTCGCCATGCTCGGCGACTTGAACATAGGCGAACCCGGCGCGCTGATTGGGTTTGCCGGACCTCGCGTGATCGAACAGACGATTCGCCAGAAGCTTCCCGAGGGATTTCAGACCTCGGAATTTCTGCTGCAACATGGGTTCCTGGACGCGGTGGTGCCCCGCTCGGAACTCAAAACTTACCTATCCCAAGCCTTAACCTTTTTTCTAGCATGAACTTCGCCGAACAATATAGAACAGATTTACTGGATACCATCGCCCGCATCGACACCGCACGAGTGGATCAGGCGATTCAATGGTTCGATGAAGCGCGCTCCGCTTCCAAGCATATCTTCGTGTGTGGAAATGGAGGAAGCGCGTCCACCGCTTCACACTTCGCCTGCGACATCGTGAAAGGAGCGAGCTTTAATCGGCCTGTGCGGTTCCGCATCATGGCTTTGACGGACTCGCTGCCTACGCTGACGGCTTACTCGAACGACGTTAGTTATGAATGCGTGTTCGCCGAGCAGTTGAAGAATTTCGCCGAGCCTGGCGACTTGGTGATGGCGATCAGCGGATCGGGGAATTCGCCCAACGTGCTGCGCGCGGTGGAGTACGCCAATTCGATTGGGTGCAAGACGATTGCACTTACTGGCCGGGATGGGGGGAAACTGGGTCCCCTGGCGCACTTGAACCTGCAAGTGCCGGTGCCGCACATGGGCCGGATCGAAGACGCGCATATGATTATTTGCCATATGATCGCGTATCGATTTATGGACTGCTAGCGGACCTCCAACTCTACAATACAAGTCGGATTCCCGACGTCCTGGAACCACATCACATCTTCCCAAACGAGATCGATCTCCAACTGGTAGATGCCTTTGCTGGCAGGCGCTGCGACGCTCAGCTTTAGCTTCGTCTCAGCTCCGGGATCCAATCCCGCCTTCAGATAGGTCCGCTCATTGTCTTGTTGCAATGGTGGCGCGTGTTCGGAACGTAAATGGTACGACAGCCCGATCACCCGCTCGCCTCCGGGAAAACTCTCGGAAGACGTATTCCTTACAGCTACCGGCAAGGTGAACCTCTTGCCGCGGCGAGAGCGGAGCTTTGTTTTCTCCGGGGTAAAGGTGGCACGAGTTCCGCTGGCACCCAAGGGCACAAGTAGTTCAGGAGTGGAAGCATACAAGTCGAAGTAGGATCGCAACGGCGTCTGGAACAGGACAGTGCGAGTATTCCACATAGTGCTTTCCGAGTGACTCACAGCGGGGAAACACTTTGAAAACTCCTCATTCAACTCCACCGATGACGGAAGCCGCTGAAGCAGAACCTTATTGAAACCGATCGCAATCGGCTTCAATACCCCCTCATGACGCCGCAGAAACGCGATCGCACCTTCGCAAACGCCCGGATGCTGGGGATTGAAATAATCATCCAGAGCCAGCAGCCCCCCCGGCAGCAGAATATCGCTCGCGAACTTCAAATCATCGTAGGTTTCCTGAGGAGAGTGTCCCCCATCCACGTGACAAAACGAAAATGTCGTCGAAAATTCCTCGGCCTTCAACTGTCCCGAAGCTTGCGCGATGGTAACCAGGAAGTCGGGCGCTTCATAGAAAGTCCTTATGTTTTCTTCAAAGTACTTGCGATAACTCGCGCCTGCGCCATAACCTTGATTGGCCTGCAACTCCTCGAACAAATCGATGGCGTAGAGCTTGCGGCCCGGTCCCCGCAAAGAAGCTACGGCGATGGAGGAAAGCCCATGGTACACGCCAATCTCAAGCACATCGCCAGAGATTCCACCAGCTCGAATCAACTGGTTGTAAGCCATGAACATCAGAGCAGCATCGTAAGAGAACCAGCCTTCGATGCGGTTAAAAGCCGTTAGATAGGATTGCAGGAAGCTGCGTCGCACTGCCTCAGTATAGCTTCCGACCTACCGACCCGCGCCGCTGCCTGCAGTCGCTGCCATTTGGCTGTATTTCTTTGCTCGAACCCGGTCATTATTTCCGTATACGCAGTGCAGATGACCTTCAATGGCGACCGTCGAATTGTCAGCAGTGATCGACTCGCCACTTTCCACATGGAGTATTCTGGCATCGCCGAGTTCCTGCAGCAAATCGACAATTTCCGCTACCTTGCGCTTCTTCTCGCGGAGTGTTTCCCCGTGCATTTCTAAATACAACATGGGTTTGTGATCCGAGATAGTTCTTATCGCGCCGCGCAAAGCCTGCAGCTCCCATCCTTCAATGTCAATCTTGATAAGATCCGGCGACGGCAAATTCCGTTGAGCCCGATCCAAATCCAGCGTGGTGATGGGTACAGTCTGGAGCTTTGAATTCGCGACTGTCCGCCGAAGATTATTGACCGTGGCAGGCTCTACCGAAGCGCCACCCGGCATTGCGGGATCCCAAACCATCTTCAGTTCAGTGGACTTTTCTCCCACCCCAACCGGTCTTACCGTTACGTTCTCGATCTGGTTTAGGCCCAGATTGCAATTTAGACGGGAGAGGTTTCGGACGTTGGGTTCATAGGACACCACTTGCTTCGCGGTTTGCGCAAAGAACATCGTCAGAAGTCCCTCGAATGCGCCCACGTCGTAGATCGTGGCTCCTGACAGATCCATCGTTCTCCAGAACTTCTCTTCAGCGCTCTGCGGTCCGACAAAGCTGGCCGGCAACCAGCCCAGCCCACCCTTGCGCTTTAGGCCATGAGTTAATCCGTGCCCGGAAGTATACGTGCACCTATCGAATGCGTTTCGACTCAACCAGGAAATCGCCCGGTGCTTCAGTGAGTAGTGGCGAAAGTGACTGTCGTCCGTTGAATCCATAACTTGCAGCGCACCTCTTCCCATGTTTAGATTTCTTCCAATGTTATTTGGTCGACGCCCAAACGGGTTAGTGTCTGAGAGCTGCGAAGATTCTCATTTTAAGATGAGAAGTGAAACAATCAATCAGTCTAGCGGGGCCGCTTCCGGAGCGCTACGAATCCTCCCAGCAGCATTCCTGCCGAAACACTCCAACTCAAAATACGGCAGATCTTCCGTTCAAAACCGCCATCGAAGACAAAGTCGATTGCACAAGTCCCATCACAGCGGGTGTGAATCGACATCAGCCCAATCCCGTCACGCGTGATTTCGGCTGGACTCCCGTTCGCGGCGGCGATCCATCCCTGGTCGTACGTCACCTGCAGCGAGACAACCTGTCCAGGGCGCACCTTCGTATCGATATGCCCTTTCGAAGGGCCGCTCCAGGCGATATCGGCAACGGGAAATGCGGCGTCGTCGAGTGCAGCAACGTAGCGACTGGTTTCGTCGGTATCCAGACCGTTGATGGGCCTCTTTTTCACGGTGGCAGCTTCGGGCACAACATGGGCCAATGACTTCGTTCTCTGCGGAACCGAGTAGATGGTGTCGTCCTCTTCGTGCCACAACACAGGTAAAACGCCATAAAATTTCTCAGGATGGTTGAAGGGCCTCACGTCCAGTCGACTCTTAGGGCCAGGAACGTAGATCGCATGACACCCGAACGCTTTGAGCCACAGGACGCTCATCTCCGCATCTCGCGCGCCGGCGTTCTGCCCGGAGTAAATCGCGTACGTGGCGATGGCTTCCATCCAGTTTGGGTTGAAGGGATCGTGCCCGGAATTCAATTGCGGCGTGTTGGAAAATACATTGAGCCATGTTCCGGCGTCACCGGTGACAAAGGCGCGCAACGGACCGACCTGGCGGTCGATCGCCATTGCGACCTTGTACTCGATCGAGGTGGTGACATCGAGTTCTGGAGTGATTGCCCGGGCGTAACGCCGGAAGTGGAGGGTCTGATGGACCGCGGCGATTAAGATCAGCACCAAGCCGAGGGCCCACGCACTTCGCGGGAGCCGCACAACAAGCGGACGCAGGGAGAACGCAACAGCCAGTGAAAGGGCCAGATCCATTTCGAGCGAATAGCGATGAGGTTGTGGAAGCGCGGCGCGATTCCAGACTGCGGCAAAGGCGACGATCGCCAAGAAGACATAACCGCAGAGCAGGCTGAAACGAGTGAAATAGTCGGCGACCCATCTAGTCGCGATCCACACGCATACGAACCCCGCAAGGATCAGACACTGTGTCGATAACATCGCTTTCGAGGTGAAGTCTCCGCCCACGTTTTGAGAGTTCGTTGAAATGGTGTGGATAAGAGACGGGGTCAGGAACGGGCTGATCCACACATACGCTGCGGTCCCGATCGCCGCGGTCAATATGGCCGCTCTCGGAATTTGTTTGATGCCCAACGCGAGTATGAGGCACGCGCATCCTACCCCCAAATCCACCGCGCCGAATGCGTTCACCAGAACGAGAAACGCAAAGGAGAAGGCCGCCGCAACGCACCAGAGATACTTGCGAGTCGTGATGGCGAGGTAAGTGAATAGCAGCGCGATCGGCAAAACGCTAAGAACAGTCGTGTGAGGTCCCTCTCCGTAATAAACCAAAACCCTGATCCGCCACGGGTTCCAGAGGCCCCCCACATCGTGTCGAAACATCGAGAACAGGTTGGCCGGAGAAAACAGCGTATAGAGAAGAGCGGCGAAGAAGCTCGTTTCCAGAGATTTCGATACTCGCCAAGCGAACAGCAAGAGAAATACCGGGCCAGTGAGGTAGAAGAAGCCCGTAACGAAGTTGAAGGCGCGCGCAGTGGAGCATCCAGTAACCCAGGCGAAAGCCGCATCAATAATATGGAGCAGCGGAGTATAGCTGTTCTCGAACGGCTCTCCCGCGAACCACCAGGGATACCAGTCCAGATGCGGCCACTGCTGGAGAATGAATCGGCTAATCGCCATGAACGACCCGGCATTGGTCTGCATGTTGTTCGTGAAATCCACGAAGAACAGCTTGTGAATGAAGTAGAAGTTCAGGCCGAGCAGCAAAGCGCTATAGAGGCAAGCGCGATTGCGCGGACTGGCGGCGAACGAAGGCATCTCGAGTTACTGTACCTGATCGCCCGCTACTTCTTCGAAGTAATCAAAGCATCCTTCACGGCGAGCGCCACTTTCGAAGGCGGCGCTTTTACCGCGATCGTGAACGGAACCGGCTCGCTACTTGTCACCACCCAGTACAACGTGCGCTGGCGGCCCACCTGCACCTCGATCGGAACCCGCGCGGTGAAGTCCTCGCTCACGCCGCTCTGCACTACGCTGCCAGTCACTTTTAGTCCGCGAACCGCATAGGTCATGCTAATTTGTGGAATGCCCGTTCCATACACCCAGTTCTCGAAGAAGCTGGCAAGATCGGGGTCGCTGGAATGCGGAGGAAGGAATTCCGCGGCAAGCTTCTGAAACTGATCGGTGGTGACCGGCTTATATCGATACCTCTCGCACAAAGCCCGGAGCATGGCCATAAAGCGGTCGTCCCCAAGTTTGCGCCGCAACATGTGCATCACCCATGCGCCTTTTTCGTAGGTTATGTAATGCCAGGCGTCGGGAGCCGCAGAGGACTGCAAGCGGTATCCCCAAGTGATGGGGCCAGCGGACTCGAGCGTTTTTCCGTTCTGCTCCTTGATAAGAAGGTGGTTGCGGTAGTCGTCAAGCAGGGTCTCCACGGCGCGCGGCCCCTTTTTCTTCTCGATGTACAGCAGAGCGGAGTAGTTCGCCAGCGCTTCCATCAGCCACGCGTCCTGATAACTTCGCGCCACCACGAGGTTGCCCCACCACTGATGCGCCACTTCGTGGGCATCCAGCATCTCCGAGAAGAACGTTTCCTGGATGCGGTCGCGCGCTCCGGCGGGCCGTTGGGACGGATCCAAATAAGCCAGCGTCGAAAGATATAGCAGCCCCGGAAACCCCTGGCCGAACCCGCCGGGAATCGGCGCTACCAGTAGGCTCTTGATTGGGGGCGGCCCAAACTGCGCGGCCATGAAATCCAGGGCGGCGGCGATGTTCGTTGCCAGATCCTGCAATCTCGCGAGCGGATTCGGCACCGGCGGGGGTTGGACCATGCTCGCACTCGGGTTCGGGACGCGGCTTCGCGACAAGGCGATCTGGTCGGGAGCGCTCGGCATCGGCTTCGGCAACAAGGCGCTCTCGAGACGGCGGTTGGCATACACCGTCACGCGGTAAGGATCGTGGGCGACGCTAACGGATTTATAAACGCCCAGATTGAAGCCGGCGAATCGAATCGGCGTGGTCGTATTCCGTCGCGTGATCTGCAGGTTGCCCTCGGTGTGGTCCTCCACCACCTCGCCATTGGCTACGAGGCTCAGTTCTTTGGGATATCGGAAGGTTAGGTCATAGCGGGCGAAGTCGAGCGAGCGTCTCGGATACCAATTCCCTCGCGAGCCCACAAAGAATACCTGGTCGCCAGCCTTCGTGATCACCGTTCCTGCATGCCTGATCTCGAACTCATGCGGTTTGCCTGGCTCGAGATCGGCGGGCGTTACCACCAGAAACTGCTCGTTCCCGTTTGCATTGATCAGGTTTGATCGGAATGAATCTTTTTGAAAGACCTCGGCCGGCTGACCGTCTACCTTTGCTTCCAACACTTGCATTTTTTGCGAGATGAGGAAGCTTACCGCTCGACCGAGAGGCCGCAGAGGCGTACCGGTGACGCGAGTGACGGCGGTCATCTTCAGATCTGCGTCCAGCGTTGCTTCGATACGGAAATTCTCCAGCTTCATGTCCGGAGAGGGAGCGGTTTCGCTCTTCAATCGCGAGCGGGAAGGAAAGCTGGTCCACACGTCGAAGAAGCTGACGTTCTTGCGCTGCGCAATCTGTCCAACCAAGATATTCTCTTCGGCATTTGGATCATAAAACACGTCAAAGTTGCCGAGCTGGGTGCCGCCCACTGTCATGTAGAAAAACCCGCTGGCCCTTTGGGAGTTGAGGGTATCCGCCACCAGCCTTACTTGAAAGCTGGCCGTCAAATTTCTCGCGACCGGCGTCCATTTGTCCGCCAGCATCGCACCCATTTCGGGTGCCCGCTTGGCGGCGCTTGACGTCAGCTTGCCCAGCAACTCATCGCCGGTATTGTCACTGAAGATCAGCAGGGCTGATTTGAAATGCTGGTTGAGGTTCGGTGATTCGGTGAAATTCGCTAAAGAGAGACGCTCGCTGCGAATGGGTGGGAGCAGCAGCAACTCGGCGTCTCCGCCTTCCACGTCGGCGGTGAAAAGAGCGCTCGTTCTCACTCCGTTTACGGGCTTCGCGAAAATCAGGTAGCCCGAGGTGAAGTATACGCGGATGTCTTCCTTTGAAAAATTGAGATCGACGACGCGATAGCACTCCGCCGCGTCCAGCCCGTTTTCCTGGATTTGGCGGGCGATGTCGGCCGCAGATGTGACGGCCAACGCAGTACGACACAGGAGAAGTAGTGTAACAGCGAGGCGGAGCACTAGCATCAGTGTAGGGCATGCTCGCGGCCCTCCATCACCTCGCTACAGCAGATGAAAGGCGACCTCAATCCGCGCTGTGGTCGTGAATGGCTTGCCATCGCGGTATGCTGGCCGGAACCTCCACTGAGCCACCGCTTCCAACGCCTTCAGATCCAGGCCAAGGCCGGGGCTTGAAATTACAGTTAAATGTGTCGCTCTGCCAGAAGCGTCCACTTCCGCGTTGATGATAACGGTTCCTTGAAACTTGGCCTTGCGGGCTTCCTCTGAGAACTCCGGCTCAACCTTGTAGATGAGCTTGGGCGGAATCACAGGATGACCCCCGGAACCGCTTATGTCGCGTCCGCCCTGCTGGTCGCCAATCCCGCCGCAACAGCCTGACTTGCCGATACTGCCGACCCCTCCGGTGCCGAGCGAGGTGCCGCCGAGCTTGCCATAGGGATCGCCCACGATGCTCGAAACCTGTATGATTGCGGGCGGTTCGAAATTGATGCCGAATTGCATGGGAAGCTTCGGCTCGGGTCGGGTTTCAGGGGGGATGAAAAGTCGTTGCGCCGGCGCAGGCGGCACCCCCATTCGTGGTGGCGTCTGAGCCGAGTTGGCCCCGCCGGCATGCCCAACGGCGACTCTGTACTCAACAGGAGGGATGAAGATCAGCTTCAAACGCCTGCTAGGGTTGGCTGGCGTCACGGGCGGCAAGAACACGCGCGAGTTCAAGGCCAACAACAGTATCAATCCAACAGCGTGGACAACGACGGACAGAGTGAGTGATTGTGATTTGGGCGTGGTCACGCAACAGTTAGGTGCAAGCTTCGCGCCAGATCGCCTGTGCTGGGTTTCGCGGCTCTTACAGCGCGAGCCATGAGCCATTTCAGACACACCTGTGTACGCGGGATGCCGCTAGAATCAGAGTATGAACTTGTTTTCCCGGGGCCTCGCCGCAGTGACAGCCCTCGTATTTATTTCTCTCTCCTCGAATGCCGCCGAGTCCGCTTCAGCTTCAGGAATCGACCTGAAAGCTATGGACACGAGTGCTAACCCTTGTACTAACTTTTACCAATATGCGTGTGGCGCCTGGCGTCAGGCGAACCCGATTCCGCCGGACCGATCACGCTGGAGCCGATTCAACGAATTGAGCGATCGCAATCTGAGCATCGAGCGCGGAATTCTCGAGAAGGCCGCCGTGCCGGGCGCGAAGAGAACGGCCTTGGAACAGAAAATCGGCGATTACTATTCCGCTTGCATGGATGAAAAAACCATCGAGGCCAAGGGGACGCAACCCATCGAGCCTGTGTTGAAAACCATTCGCGGTCTCTCTTCGAAAGCGGACCTTGTGAAGGCCACCGCTGAGCTGCATCAGAATGGAGTTCGCGTGCTCTTCGGCTTCGGGGTGGGGCCGGACCGGAAAAACTCCAAGGAGAACATTGCAAATATCGATCAGGGCGGGCTCGGCCTGCCTGACCGCGATTACTACTTGAAAACCGACGCGAAGTCAGTCGAACTGCGCGGCCAGTACGAGCAGCATGTCCGCGCCATGCTGGAACTGCTGGCGAAGTCAGAGGGACGCCCGGCCTCGGATGCCGGACCTCAGGCTCAAGCTGTGCTGCGGATCGAAACGGCTCTCGCGAAGGCTTCGCTCGATCGCGTGAAGCGGCGCAATCCGGACCTCACCTATCACAAGCTGACCATGGCCGAACTCGTCACGCTCACGCCGGACTTCGATTGGAAGCAGTACTTCGCCGCGATCAACCTGCCGCCTGTTCAGAGTCTTAATGTCGGCGTACCTGATTTCTTCAAAGCCCTGGACGACACGATACAGCAAACCAGCTTGGAGGATTGGAAAGAGTATCTGATTTGGCATGTGCTGGACACTAATGCGCGGCTTCTACCCCACGCTTTCGAACAGGAAAGATTCCACTTCGACGAGCAGATCATGTCGGGAGTGAAAGAAATGCAAGCGCGCTGGAAGAGCTGCGTCACCAGCAGCGATCGCGCTCTGGGCGAAGCCCTAGGGCAGAAATTCGTCGAGGTGGCGTTCAGCGGTCCAAGCAAAGCGAAGGCCTTGCAACTCGTCGGAGAAATCGAGAAGGAAATGTCGAAGGACATCCACGATGCCGCATGGATGTCAGCCGCCACCAAGGACCAGGCGTTGACCAAACTGAACGAGGTCAGCAATAAAATTGGCTACCCGGAGAAGTGGAAGGATTACACCAGCGTTCAGGTGGAGCGGAGCGATTACTTCGGCGATAGCTTGCGCGCCCGTCAATTCGAGATTAAGCGCAATCAGGCGAAACTGGGCAAGCCGGTGGATAAATCGGAATGGGGCATGACACCGCCCACGGTGAACGCTTATTATTCACCTCAGCAGAACAATATCAATTTTCCGGCCGGTATCCTGCAGCCGCCTTTCTATAACGCGAAGGCGGACGACGCCGTGAATTATGGGGCGATCGGAGTGGTAATCGGACACGAATTGACGCATGGATTCGACGACCAGGGCCGCCGCTTCGACGGCGCGGGGAACCTGCGCGATTGGTGGAGCGCGGCAGATGCCAAAGCGTTTGAGACCAGGGCGGATTGCGTCGTCCAGGAGTATGGCGGTTTTAGTCCTGTGTCGGGAGTGAGCTTGAACGGCAAGTTGACTCTAGGAGAAAATGCCGCCGATAACGGAGGGATTCGGCTGGCTTACGCAGCGCTGATGGACAGCTTGGCCACCCATGTTCTCCCGAAGATGGATGGATTCACTCCGCAACAACGCTTCTTTGTGGGCTACGCGCAGATCTGGTGCGAGAACGCGACCGAACAGCAATCCCGGCTGCTGGCGAACACGGACCCGCATTCGCCTGGGCAATTTCGCGTGAACGGGGTGCTTCAGAATGTTCCGGAATTTGGGCAGGCGTATGGGTGCAAGGTGGGTGATCCGATGATTGCGAAGGATCCTTGCAGAGTTTGGTAGCGCGGCCGCTTGCCTTGCGGCGGCGACTCTTCGAATTCGCTTGCTATTTCTCCTTTTGTTCGCCAATAATGAGCTATGGCGCTCACTAAGCGGCAGAAGCAGGTTCTAGACTTTATCGCGGACTTCGTGGGCGAGCGCGGCTACAGCCCGAGCTACGACGAACTCGCGCAAGCGCTAAACCTGGCCTCTCTGGCCACAGTTCACAAACACATTCAGGCACTTGAATCCAGAAACTATCTCAAACGCGGATTTAATCAGAGCCGGTCCCTGGAAGTCTCGGAGAAATATCTTCAGGACCGGCGCCTTGGCCGCGCCGCAGCTCAATCGATTCAAGTGCCGCTCGCTGGGCGAATCGCCGCTGGCAAACCCATCGAAACGGTAGAAGGGCAAGACGTGCTGCAGTTCGCCGATTTCATCGGGAAGGGCGACACCTACGGCCTGCAGGTGACTGGCGAATCGATGATCGAAGATCATATCTGCAATGGAGACTACGTTCTGGTGGAGCGGGCGCAACAGGCCTCAGACGGCGAGATCGTGGTGGCTCTGGTGGGCGGGTCGGAAAGCACGCTGAAGCGCTTCTACCGCGAGCCGGACGGGTCCATTCGTCTGCAGCCTTCGAACCGGAACATGGAGCCGATCTACGTCGCTCCGGAGAATTTGCAGATTCAGGGCCGCGTGCTCGCGGTGCTTCGAAAATACAAGTAGGTTCCGCGAATTTTCTGTTGCGAGAGTTGCAAACTTTGCGGCATAGTAGGAAAGAGCAGCAAGCGACATCGGCGCGCTCGAACTTCCTTTTTATGGGCTCAGGCAATAGTCAATGGCGGATTCGATCCTCTATCTCTCAGAGCTGCTGGGCCTCAAGGTCTATGACCTAAAGGGGCGCAAACTGGGCGTTATCAAGGACGCCGCCATTGTTCCCCTCGTTCACCCTTCCCGCATCGACCGCTATCTGCTTGGGGGCGGCTATTCTTGGCTGACCATCCGGTACGATCAGGTCCGCTCTGTCGGCTTCGACGGGATCTACCTGAAAGACGAGCAGCTAACTCCCTACCACTCTGACGAGTACATGCTCCGCATGGTGCGCGACTTGTCTGACCAGCAAATTATCGACGCGCAAGGCCGCAAGGTGGTCCGGGTAACGGATGTGACTTTCGAATGGCGCCAGGACAACGGCAATGGCGCGCTATACATCATGGAAGTCGATATCGGCCTGCGCAGCATATTCCGCAGGCTGTTTCAGGGCGTATTGCCGCCCGCGTGGATCAGGCGCGTGCAGAGCCCGATCGACCCGCATTCCATCGGCTGGGAATTTTGCAGTATCCTCGAGTCCGATCCGCGGCGCCGGCTTCGCCTAAATATAAACAACAAGCTGCTGGAAGAAATGCACCCGGCCGATCTCGCCGACATAGTTGAGGATTTGAGCCCGGACGACCGCGAGGCGATTTTCGAAACCATTGATAGCGAAGTAGCAGCCGAGACCCTCTCGGAAGTCGATCCGGAGATTCAGGCGAGCATTCTCGAATCGCTCGAAACCGGGATCGCGGCTGACATCGTGGAGGAGATGTCGCCCGATCAAGCCGCCGATATTCTCAATGAGCTCGAAGAAGAGACGTCGGAAGAAATTCTCGGGGAAATGGAGCCCGAGCCCAAGACCGAAATCCGCGAATTGCTGGAGTTCTCAGAGGATTCGGCTGGCGGTCTGATGAACACGGAATACGTCGCTTTGCCGTTATCGGCTACGGTTGCCGACGCAATGGAAGCGATCAAAGCGAGCGAGGGCCGGCTGGATACGCTCAATGCGATATTTCTGATCGATTCGAACGAACGCCTGAAAGGGGTGGTGCCGCTGGCCAAGCTTTTCATCGCCTCGGGAGGCGTGCTGCTGAAGCACTTGGCTTCGGAGAACCTGATTCAGGTGGATGTAGACGAAAGCCAAAGCCGGGTAACTGAAATCTTCGATAAATATAGTTTGCTGACTCTGCCGGTGGTGGACGAGGATGGCAAGCTATCCGGGACGATTACCGCAGACGACATCATCTCGGTCCTGAGGAATTCGCGGTGACCCTAGCATGAGTGCCCCGCCTTCCGCGCTGAAGCGTTTTCGCTATCAGATCGTGTTGTTCGTGTCCGTGCTCGGCCCAGGGCTGATTACCGCGAACGTGGACAACGACGCCGGTGGCATTTACACCTATTCGGCGGCCGGAGCGAAATACGGCTACCTTCCCTTGTGGACGCTGATCCCGATCACCATCCTGCTGATCATCACGCAGGAAATGTCCTCGCGGATGGGAGCCGTGACGGGCAAAGGCCTGTCCGATCTGATCCGGGAAGAATTTGGGCTGCGCACCACCTTTTTCATGATGGCTGCCCTGGTGATCGCCAACTTCACGAACGTAGTGGCTGAGTTCGCGGGTATTGCAACATCGCTCGAATTGTTCCACATCAGCCGCTACTTCTCGGTGCCGTTAACGGCGGCGGCGGTCTGGTATCTCGTGGTCAAAGGCAGCTACCGAAATGTGGAGCGCATCTTTCTAATCGCCTGCTCGGTTTACGTCACGTACATTATTTCCGGCATCCTCGTAAAGCCCGACTGGAAAGAGGCCGCCATCTATAGCTTTAAGCCGATTCTGATTTTCGATAGCGGCTACATCTACATGCTCATCGGCATGGTGGGCACTTCCATCGCGCCTTGGATGCAGTTCTATTTGCAAGCGGCGATCGTGGAGAAAGGCATTTCTGCAAAGGAGTACGTGCAGTCGCGGCTGGAAGTGATTATCGGCTGCATCCTCACCGACGTGGTTGCGTTTTTCATTATTGTGGCGTGCGCCGGCGCTATTTGGTCGCATGGCCCCAAGGACATTCAGAACGCCGCCGACGCGGCCGTCGCCCTCAAGCCATTTGGCGAGTACGCATTTCTGCTGTTTAGCATCGGCCTGTTCAACGCGTCTTTTTTCGCGGCTTGCATCCTGCCTCTCTCCACCGCATACACAGTGTGCGAGGGACTCGGGTTCGAGTCGGGCGTGGACCGGAAATTCAGCGAAGCGCCTATCTTCTACTGGCTGTATACGCTGTTGGTGGTCTTAGGCGCGGCTGTCATCCTGATACCTCACGTCGACCTCGTGCAGATGGTGTTGTTCTCGCAAGTGATTAACGGGGTCCTGCTGCCGTTCGTCTTGATCTACATGATCTTATTGATCAACCGCAAAGGCCTGATGAAAGAGTGGACGAACTCCGGCTTCTATAATGCGATTTCGTGGGCGTCGGTGGCCATCATGATTGGGCTCACTCTCGCGCTAGTGGCAATCAGTATTAAGGGTGGGTGAATTTCTAGCGCCGCGCCAAGTGATGCCCAGGCGTTTTCGCAGGCGATGTAGCAGGCGCGCCAAATCGGATCTCCATCGCGGTATTCTTCTCGAATTCCACTTCCTTGCCGCGTGAAATGATGGTCGAATATACTGACCAGGCGAGCCCATAGAACCCCAGCGCTGTTCCCGCTGTCCGCGAAGCTCGCGCCGCGACGGCTCCTAACAGGCCGAAACCGGAGATGCCCGCTGTCGCTCGTCCGCCCCCATTGCCGCTGGAAGTGGGCACTCCCAGTCGATTCCTATCGACATCGTTGTCTAGCGAACGGGTGGCCACAACCAGTGCGAGCAGTGGACCGAGCAGCCGTGCTTTCGATTCGGTCGCTTTTGCGTCTCCTTCCGAGTCCACTGTTACTTTGGCTCGGGGATCTGACTCCACTCCCGCCAGTTGCGCCTCCATCCGCTGCAGTTCAAGCGGCGCGGCGGAAGTGATCGTGGGCGGCTCGACGTGATCGAAGGTGAATCGCAACTGTCCGCCTCGATGGAACCAGCGCGCTCGCTGTGCGCGTCGAACGCGGCCAGTTAGCAGCGTACCCTCGGGCAGAAGCAGCTTATGGTCGGCTGAAAACACTGGTTGAGACAACACGCCTTCCACCTTCATTTCGGCCTTGGCGCTCGCCGAACTGACAGCGGTCAGCAATCGCACTTGGGCAAGAGACTCCAGCGTCGGCAGCCCGACCGCTCGCAGCGCATCCGACCCAAATTCGGCTTGCCCGAAGGCGAGCGGATCGCTAAGTACGGCGTCAAACCGGGTATTCCGGCGATACCATTGAGGATGGTAAGGCAGCTTCTTAACAAGAAAATCTTCCAGCCACTCTTTCTTGTTCGGTCCTCGGACCAGATCCACAACGTCTTGCGTCTTGGCTTTTATTTGATCGCTGGCCTGCTTTCGAGCCGTCCCCAGGATCCCCGAATTGCCGCGCATCTTGCCCTTGGATGGCCGAGGCGCGGCATAGAGGGTTGGCAGGCCGATCGAGTCAATGGTCTTGATGGGGACTGCATGTCCGTCCGGCATGACCACTTCCGTAAACTGAACGCGAGCCCAATGCAGCGGGGTGAGATCGCCCTGCACGATGGACTGATAGCGAACAAACTTAGACACTGGATCGAGCTTCGTCACGTGTCCTTGCAGCTCAACGCCGGCCGGAATCACGATCCGGTCAAAGGCGTAAATTGGTTCGATTAGTTTGGCGCGTACCTCTTCGCCATCGCGCATGTGAAGCCGCCGCGTGATGTAGACGCGTAGCGGGGCTCCCGAGTTTACGATCAGCGGGACTTCAATCTTGCCCGGAATTGCAGGTGCTTGGGCGGCCTTCGAGACCCCCACTTCGAGGAGCATTAGAGCGGGCAATAGTAGCTTTGGGATTGACAATGGAAACTCCTGCAGGGCACTGATGGTAATCTGGCTAACTTTTCAAGTATCCCATTCGGCTGCCGGGAGTCCCACATTTACTTCAGAGCGGTGACGGCATCCGCCAAAGTCTCATACGTGGAAAAGATGGTGTTCAACTTTGTAAGCGTCAGCACCTCGCGCACTCGGCGGTTCGCGCCTGCCAGGGCGAACTTGCCATGCCCGTCCCTGGATATGCTCGCGTAAATCGCAATGAGAAACCCTATGCCTGTCGAGTCGATATACGACACGTCCGAAAAATCCGCGATGATTCGAGTGCAGCCCTGCTTTTTCAGCTCCTCTGTTTTCTCGCGTAGATAGTCGGTGTCCTGACCCGTGGCAAAACGGCCCTGCAAGCGCAAAATGCACACGCCGTCCTGATTGTCGAAGGTGACGATCATTCGCACCATCGTACTACAGGCTAGGGGCGGTTCAGATACTTTTCGTACAGCTTGCGATGCTTATTGTCCAGGTCTACGCTTTTGCCTTTGATGAACAACTGCGTCACTTGAGTCTTCGTCTCCAGGGGGTCGCCATCGGTCATCATCAGGTCGGCCCATTTGCCTTCCTCAATCGAACCAATGCGGTCGGACACGCCCCAGATCTCCGCCGCGTTTAAAGTCACCGCTTTCAACGCTTCGTCATACGGCAATCCGAAGGCAACCGCAGTAGCCGCTTGATAGGGCAAATTGCGGGCGAACTGATTATTGAAGGTTCCGAATGCAAACTTGATCCCCGCTTTATAGAACTCGCCAGGCAACGTGAAGGCTGCGTCATAGGGGTCATCTTCGTGCAGGGGAAGCGCCAGGGTAGGCCCCAGGATCACCGCGATTCCTTTCGCCTTTAACTCCGGACCCATGCCGCCCAGTTCCTTCGGGTCCGCAAGCACCAGCTTCACTTTCTGCTCTTCGGCAAACTTGACTGCATCTCGAATCGCGCGCTCCCGTCCCGTTACGGCCACCAAAGGCATCTTCCCTTCGAGCACGGGCAACATCGCCTCGAATTTCAGGTCCGTATTGATCGGCATGCCGCTCGCCTTGGCTTTCTGATAGCGGCGCGCTTCCTCGAAGAATTCCTTCATCTCTCGGAGCTGCATATCGTACGCCTTCTTCGCTTCGGTGAACGAGGATCCGGGTCGCATCGCCGCAGGCATCATGTCGGCGAATCGCCCGGGCGCGGATGGCATCGTAGGAAAATTCATGGCCATGCCGGCGCTCTTCTTAACGTCCATCTCTTCCCAAGTCCAACCATCGAGATGCACCAAAGCCGCTTGGCCGCCGATGATGCTTTGCTGGACTCCGCCGCCCCGCATCCCGCCGCCCTCGCCACGCCCCACCGTCATCGGCAAAGTAATTGCCGTCGTGATGCCGTTGGCGCGAACCACCGGGATATGCTCGCTGGAAGGATTGATCGCGATCTCGGCGCGCAACTGCGGATTGAATTTTCCAATCTCGCCCGTATCCACCGACTCGCGGACCGAGCTAACCTCCGATAGGCCAAGTTCCGTGGCGGAATCGATCATGCCCGGGTAGACATGCATCCCCTTGCCTTCGATCAACTTAATTCCCTTGGGAACTGCCAAATTCCGACCTACTCCCACGATCTTCCCGTCGCGCACCAGCACCGAGCCGTTTTGAATCTCGGGACTGGAAACCGGATGAACGGTGGCTCCCCGGATCATGAAGCTGTCGTCGCTGGCGGCGAGCACCTGCCATGAGGCAAGCAGCAGACACGCCAGAACCTTCACGAAGGCCTCCGCATGCCGGCCGGAGCGTTTTTCTTTTCTTTATCGAGCAATGTCTGTTTCTCCTGCGCTTTCACGGGACGATCCGTCAGATCCTTGTCTCGGTCAAAGTACAATGTGCCGTCGATGAAAACCTTCTCCACCTTGGCGTAGTTGGAAAGCGGATGCTTGTCGTAGATCACTAAATCCGCATCCTTGCCAGCTTCGATGGACCCTACCCGTTTATCGATCATCAGCTGCTTGGCTGGATTGATCGTGATCAGCGAGAGCGCTTCGGTTTCCGTAAGTCCGCCGTACTTCTGCGTCTTGGCAGCCTCGTCGTTGAGGTGGCGCATGAGTTCGGGATCATCGCTGTTGAGCGAAACGAGCACGCCCTTCTTCATCATGATAGCCGCGTTGTAGGGGATTGCGTCGGCGGCTTCCACCTTGTAGTCCCACCAGTCGCTAAACGTAGACGCGCCAGCCCCATGGGCCGCGATTTCTTTCGCGACCTTGTAGCCTTCCAGAACGTGTTGCAGCGTTCGAATCTTGAAGTGAAACTCGTCGGCCACGCGCAGCAGCATCAAGATCTCGTCCTGCCGATAGCAATGAGCATGGACCAGCCGCGTGCCTTCCAAAACCTCCACCAGAGGCTCCAGTTTCAAGTCCCGCCGCGGTGCCAGCGCCGCTTCGTCCTTCGCGACTTTCGCGTTGTAATCTTTCCAGGTCTGGCGATAGATCTGGGCCTCAACGAAGGCTTCCCGGATCACATCCTCCACCCCCATGCGCGTGGCCGGATAGCGGCGAGGCGCGGTGGAATTGAAGGGATTCGCATTGCCTTGCCGCTTCGGATTTTCTCCGAGCGCGAACTTGATTCCAGGCTTCGAACCTTCGAAGATGATGTCATGAGCGTCTTTGCCCCAGCGCGTCTTGATGACAGTGCATTTGCCACCGATCGAGTTCGCGCTGCCATGCAGGATATTGGCTGTGGTCACGCCTCCAGCAAGGGCGTGGTAGATCGCGATATCGGTTGGATTGAGCACATCCTCGATGCCAACCATTGACGAGACTGAGACCGCTCCCTCATTGATGCTGTCGGCTGCAATATGCGAATGACAGTCGATAATACCCGGCATCACGTACTTGCCCGTTCCGTCAATCACGTGCGCGCCCTGCGGAACTTTCACCTTTTCACCCACTTCCAGAATCTTGCCGTCCTGCATGACAACCGAGCCCGTGAAAGCGCCTTTTGTGACTGTCAGGATGGTCGCGTTTTGAATCACCGTAGCGGGGGCAGCCATCGCTACCGTGAGCGACACACCCAACGCGAAGGTGAGAAATAAATTGTTCATTGCTGGTCTCCTGGAGCGGGTGTCCTCGCGCCGCGATTGGGACCGCCGGGACCGGCAGGCGGTTCCGGCACCGGCTCATATTTCAGGCCATCGACAAACACATACTGAATTTGGGTCCTTTCGTCAAACAGATCACCCTTGGTCACCACCAGGTTCGCGATCTTACCGGGCTCGATGCTGCCCATCCGGTCCGCGAGGCCGTAGATTTGTGCAGGCGTCAGCGTCAATGCCTTGATTGCTTCGTCGGATGTGAGTCCGGCATCGGTGGCTTTTTTGACGGCTTTCAGCAGATCGCTTCGACGCGTGAGCCCGCCCGAATAAAACGCAAACCGGACTCCGTTCTTTACGAGCACGGCGGGAGTGCTGGGCGCTTGATCTCGAATTTCAAGCACGTTTAGGCCATCGATCTCGTCGGGATCGGTCTCGAGTGGCTTTTCCGGCCATCTCAAGTTAATCAGCGCGGTGGCGTTCGCCTTCTTCAGCAAATCCGCCGAGCGGTAGCCTTCCGGTAGCCCGTAAAGCAAGGCAGGCTGATTCAGCTCGCGAGCAAAGCGAATCATCCGGTCCACATCTACGCGACGCCCGGCTGGCAGCAAAATGCGCGGTGATTCCAGCACGCCCTCGAGAGCGCGATCATATTCAGGCCGAGGCGTGCCCCGCGGATGGGCGGCGTAAAACTCTTTGGCCTTTTTATAGTGATCTGCATCCAGATAGATCTGGCGAATGTAGGAGATGGTCCCCATCAGCGATCCGGGGAAGCCGCCGCCGAAGCCGCTGTTCAACATCGTCAAATATTGCCCCACAGAATTGGCCACTACCATTTGCCCTGGCTTGGTTCCGGAAAGATCGATGGCGGTACCCTGGCCCGCGAAGATCCCCTGGGTGGGAAACGTGACAGCCGTGGTAAAGCCAGCGGAGCGGAATGTTTCGATGCGAGGATCGGTCAGCCGAATCAGGTCGGCTGCCTTCTGCCAGCTTGTAGTATTGGGCCGGTCTTCAGGACCCCGCGCCGGAGGGGTAGCCGACGGGGGGGCTGCCAGCGCCGCAGCACGCTGCCCGCCACCGCCGCCTGGAGCCACAATTGGAGGCGGAGGCTCGGGAATGCCTACAGTGCTCAGCGCGTCAATCAGTCCAGGATAGACCGTTAAGCCCTCGCCTTCGATGATCCAAGCATCAGCGGGAATTGCCGCGTTCGCTCCCACGGATTCGATCAAGCCGTTTCTCAAAATCACGGTTCCGCGCGAGATAGCCGGTCCGCTGACCGGAATGATGCGCGCGTTCTGGATGGCGATGGCGGTGGGCGGTTGGGCAGCAGCGAAACCAGCCACGGCGGCCAGGAGACACAGAAGTCGCTTCATAGTGTTTGATCGTTTATTATAAGGGTTCAGAATAGAGATGGCGTCGAAAAAGCGAATAAGTTACAAGCAGGCAGGCGTGGATATCGACGAGGCGGAGCGCGCGGTTTCCTTGATTAAAGGCCATGCGCGGAATACTTTCACGCCGGGGGTTCTCACCGATATTGGCACTTTCGGCGCTGGTTTTCAGCTTTCGGGTTACAAAAAGCCGGTTCTGATCAGCTCTGCAGACGGCGTCGGGACCAAGCTGAAGATCGCTTTCATGAGCGGGAAGCATGACACAATCGGCCAAGACCTGGTCAATCACTGCGTGAACGATATCGCGGTGCAAGGCGCGTTGCCGCTCTTTTTTCTGGACTATTTCTCAGTGGGAACGCTGGACGCCCAGGTGGCTGGTGAGGTAGTGTCCGGAATCGCGCGCGCTTGCAGCGAAAATCGCTGCGCCCTCATTGGCGGCGAGACGGCCGAGATGCCGGGCATGTACCAGCCTGGAGAATACGACTTGGCGGGTTTCATCGTGGGGGCGGTTGAGAAAAAGGCCATGCTCACGGGCAGCCGGATTCGGGCGGGAGACGTCCTGCTGGGGTTGCCCTCGACGGGCCTCCACACGAACGGATTCTCGCTGGCTCGCAAGCTGTTGTTTGAGATCGCCAAACGACCCCTCACGACGGAGCTAACCTCGCAACTGCTCGCCGTGCATCGCAGCTATCTGAAAGCGATTCGAAAGCTGATCAAAGCCGACCTGCTCAAAGGTGCTGCCCATATAACCGGCGGTGGGATCACCGATAATCTGCCGCGCATTCTGCCTAAGGGACTGGGCGCGCATATCCTGCCTGGATCCTGGCCGGTCTTGCCGATCTTCGAGGAGTTGCGCGGGATCGGGAAGATTCCACTCGATGATTATCGCCGCACCTTCAACTTGGGCATCGGAATGATTCTGGCCGTAGGCCGGCGAAAGGCCGACGCAGCCAAGTCGGTGCTTGAGCGGCTTGGCGAAAAATGGTACGAGATTGGATCGGTGATCGAAGCCGGTGACGAGCTGGTCGAGTATGGATAAGCCTCGCCTCGGGATTCTAATCTCAGGGCGCGGGTCCAATTTTCAGGCTATCGCCGACCAAATTGCCGCAGGCGATCTGGATGCCGCCATCGCGATCGTAATTTCTAATCGACCGGATGCGCCCGGTTTGGATATCGCCTGGGACCGCCACATTCCCTCGCTATGCGTGCCGTCGAAAGGCGTGCCGCGAGAAGAGTTCGATGCCAAACTCGTCAGCGTCTTGAAGGATCACAACGTCGATTTGGTTTGCCTGGCCGGTTTCATGAGGTTGCTGAGCCCCCGTTTCATTCAGGAATTCCCGAGTCGAATTTTGAATATTCATCCGTCGCTGCTGCCCTCTTTCCCGGGATTGGAAGCCCAGGGGCAGGCGCTTGCGCACGGCGTGAAGATCAGCGGATGCACCGTGCACTTGGTCAACGAACATCTCGACGCGGGTCCGATTGTCGCGCAGGCAGCCGTGCCGGTAAATGAGGATGACACTGTGGAAACACTTTCGCGGCGCATCCTCCGCGAAGAACACCGCATTTACAGCGAAGCTATCGCACGCGTTCTTTCCGCTACGCGATAGCTTTTCGTTTTTGCGCGAACTTCTCGCGGAATTTCCGCACCTTGGGAGAAACCACGTAGGTGCAATAAGGCTGCTGGGGATTGTTCTGGAAATATTCCTGATGATAATCTTCGGCGACGAAAAAGTCCTGGGCCGGCCGAATCTCCGTTACGATCTTCGCGCCAAAGGTCTTCGCCGCGTTCAGTTCCTGACAAACCTGTTCGGCGCAAGCATGCTGCTCCTCAGAGTGATAGAAAATTACCGACCGGTATTGCGATCCGGAGTCATTCCCCTGACGGTCGCGCGTGGTTGGATCGTGTATGGCAAAAAACACTTCGAGAATATCGCGGTAAGATGCCACATCGGGATCGAAGGTGACTTGCACCACTTCAATATGTCCCGTCTTCCCTGTGCACACGTCGTGGTAGGTCGGATTGGGTCGCACCCCGCCCATGTAGCCCGATTCCACGGAGACTACACCCTCCATCTCGTCATAAACCGCTTCCAGGCACCAGAAGCACCCGCCGCCCAGCGTCGCCGTTTCGTTTGTCGCCATGTTTCTGTTGGATGCGCGGGGGCGGGAAACGGTTTTCAGTTAGGCCCAAAATTGAGCTTGTGAATCGCCGTTAACCTGTTATTATGATTACGGAGCGGTTCTGTCAAGCTGTACTTCGGCTTTCAATATATTGATCCAACAATCAATGTCATTGGGGTCCGACTCGGATTTAGCGTTGGTGTGCATGCTCCGGCGGGTCAAACCGCTCTGGAGAAGCCTAAAAACGCTCGGGGGGCTCCTTCCCTGTTTAGCTTGGGGTCAATGACGGAAGTCGATGTTGCACAGGGGCGCTCCAATTCCTCTCCCCTCAATCCCAATTTAGATGAACCTTTTATTTATCGGCGATATTTTTGCTTCACCGGGACGAAGCATCGTCGCTCACCATTTGCAAGAAATCATCTCTGAGGAGAAAATCGATCTCGCCATCGCCAACGCCGAGAATTCCGCCGGGGGTTTCGGCATTACGCCGTTAATTGCCCAGGAATTATTCAGTATTGGCTTGGACGTTCTGACTACCGGCAATCACGTTTTCGATAAAAAAGAGATTTACGATTATTTCCCCCGCGAACCCCGCCTGCTGCGGCCGGCAAACTATGCGGATGAACTGCCGGGAGCGGGCTGCATCGTCGTGAAGGCGCGCAACGGCGTGCAGGTCGCCGTCCTGAATATTCAGGGACGGGTTTACATGCCCGGAACCGATTGTCCCTTCCGCAAGATCGATCTGCTCTTGAAGGGGTTGAGTCCCGACGTCAAGGTTCGCTTCGTTGATTTTCACGCTGAATTGACCAGCGAGAAGATGGCCATGGGCTGGCATCTGAACGGACGCGTATCCGCCATGCTGGGCACGCACACGCATATTCCTACCGCCGACGAGCGCATTCTTTCCGAAGGCACAGCCTATCAGACCGATGTTGGGATGACGGGTCCTTACGATTCAGTGATCGGCTCGGAAAAGGGCTTGGCCTTGCGCCGCTTCCTGACCGCGCTTCCGGTCCGGTTGGATGCGGCGAAGCATGGGGTCGAACTGCACGCAACCATCGTTGAAGTGGATCCTGCAAGCGGGCGCGCGACGGGCATTCGACGCTACGCCCTGCACGGTTGACACACTACCAGCGAAAAACGGCGATCGCGGGTGCTCCATGCGGCACCTGATTGGGGGGCACGACATAGACTTGTCCGGCGTGCGTCAAAGTCTGAAGAGCGGCTGCGTTGAGCAAGTCTTCGTCCCCATCCACGGGCTGCTTGTGACCCTTCACGTTGTGCGTGGCCTCATCGAAATTCCCCATATATTGCGCGCTTTCGGCGAGTATTAAGTCCAGCACTCGGCCATCGAACGCCGCTGCCACGATATCCTTGATCGTCGAGGAGCCGCGTTCGCCTCCGGCCAATTGATCGTAACGGGCCAGCGCGGCTTTCAGCGGTGCCTCCCAATGGGTCTTCATGGCCTCAAGCGCGCGCTTGTGCAGTTCTCCGCCTTTCAAGCCGTCAGCCGAGCCATGCACGCAATCCTCCACAAGATTCGGATAGACATTCACCTTTCTAAACGATGCGGTTTCGTAGTCCACCCCGGCGATCACCACGGGAGCGCCCTCTTCCTTGAGCAACGCCGTAACGCCTTCGCTGACGTGTTTATAGAAGTGGCTCAGGTATGCAGGCCGATCTTCACTGTCCGTGTTGGTGGAGAATGACACGCCCTTCATTCCGCCCTGATCGGGTCCGCCGCTGGAGTGGTTATCCTGATCATGATCCGGCTGATCCGATTGCTTGTCATTCCACAGCGACGTCGGCGTGGATTCGGGGAGTTCCACCTCTTCAGAGGAGTGGTCCGTACAGCGCAGAAGGCGAGGATGCTTTTGGCTAAGGGCGAGAATATAGAACGGCCGCTCGGAGTCTAACAGGGGGATCAGCGGCTTCACGTAAAAATGATCTCCCACCATTACCGACTCGGTGACCGTGGCGGCAAGCTCGAAGGCTCGGCACAGATCGGGCGAACAGTAAACAGCCAATCCTTGTCCAGCCCACTTTACCTCGTCTGTGAGCGTATGGATGCTCTCGATAAGCGGCCGTGGGTCGACGCCTTTATCGGCCAGAAGCTTCTTAGCGCTCTCAATTCCGTTCTTCAGCCGGATTGAATTCTGGGCGGTCTGCCCGTGCGAACTGTCCACCGGAATCAGGATGGAAATGCAAGGCCCGGTAGCGGCTCCCATTTCCTTAACCTCTTTCAGAGAGATTCGGGCGACGTCGGCTACTTTGCTGGCTTGCATGTTCATTCTCCTAACAAGTTACGAACATAGGACAGTCGAGGCAAGGCATTGGTTTCCCCGAATTTTCAGGGGACCCGTTCCGTTAGAGTTGGGCGGTGGTCATCGCCCCATGCGCGGCCGAGCCGACCTGCGCGGCGTACTTTGCGAATACTCCCATCTTGTAGCGGGGCTCCGGCGCTTTCCATTTTGCCAGCCGCGCCTTGAGCACTTCGGCCGGCACTTCCACATCGATAGTCCGGTTTTGAATATCGATCAGGATGATATCGCCCTCCTCAATCGCGGCGATCGGCCCTCCCACCGCAGCCTCGGGAGCCACATGCCCCACCATGAATCCTCGAGTGGCCCCGCTAAAACGGCCATCGGTGAGCAGCGCGACGCTCTCCGATAATCCACTTCCCACGATCGCGCTCGTCACGCCCAGCATCTCCCTCATCCCCGGACCCCCGCGCGGACCCTCATATCGAATCACCAGCACATCGTCCGCTTTAATGCGGCCTTCGAGCACGGCGTGCATGGCGTCCTCTTCGCAGTTGAACACGCGAGCCGGTCCTCTCTGCTGCTTGCGGTCGATCCCGGTCACCTTAATCACGCACCCTTCCGGGGCGATCGATCCGCGCAGAATCACCAATCCGCCGCTCTTCTTGATCGGGTTGTCGAGCGCCCGAATCACCTGCTGGCCCGGAGTTTCCTTCGCGTCGGCGGCCTCTTCGCCAAAGGTCCGGCCAGTTATCGTGCCCGCCGAGGCATCGACGTAGCCGCCCTGAACCAGGCGCTGCGCGATCACCGGAATGCCACCGGCCTTGTCCACATCCACCGCCACGTACTTGCCCGCCGGTTTTAAATCCACCAGCAGAGGCGTGCGTTCGCTCACCGCCTGAAAGTCGTCAATCTCGAGCGGCACGCCCGCTTCCCGCGCCATCGCGAGCAGATGCAGCACTGCATTGGTGGAGCCGCCCGAGCACGCCACGGCTGCGATCGCGTTGTCGAAAGAGGCGCGCGTCACGATGTCCCGCGGCTTGATGTCCTTGCGGACCGCGTTTAGTATCAATTCCCCGCAGCGCTTGGCGACGTCGTTCTTGCGCGGATCCACCTGGGGTACCGACGCAGTGCCCATGGGCGAAAGTCCGATCAATTCCATCACCGTGGCCATCGTGTTCGCCGTGAATTGGCCGCCGCATGCGCCAGCTCCGGGGCACGCCGCGTTCTCAATCTCCAGCAATTCCTGATCCGACATGCGGCCCGCTGCATTGGAGCCAACCGCCTCGAAGACATCTTGCACGGTCAGATCGCGGCCCTGATAGCGGCCCGGCATGATTGACCCGCCGTATAAAACCAAGCCTGGAATATTGAGCCGCAGCAGCGCCATCGCCGCGCCCGGGATCGTCTTATCGCAAGCCACAAGCGCCACAATCCCGTCGAACATGTGGCCGCGAGCAACCAGTTCGATGGAATCGGCGATCACCTCCCGGCTTACCAGCGACGCTTTCATGCCCTCCGTGCCCATCGTGATTCCATCGCTGATCGCAATTGTGTTGTACTCCATGGGAGTCCCGCCGGCCGCTCGAATGCCCTCGGCGACATGCACCGCGAGATCCCGCAGCTTAAAGTTGCACGGCATGGTGCCGATCCAGGTGTTGGCGATTCCGATAATCGGCTTCTTCAAATCCTCGTCGGTGAATCCGATGGCCTTCAGTTGCGATCGGGCGGCGGCGCGATCCCGGCCCTGCGTGATGGTATAGCTGCGAAGCTGTTGCATGTTGAACTTCTATCTTATCCGCTTGCGCCTATGACCCCGTCCGCCCTCGGGCTCTACCAGCGAGAACTGGAGCTTGCGTTCCACGGGATCGATCCGGTCCAGCCTCACATTCACTTGATCCCCAATTGAGAACTGGCGGCGCGATCGTTCGCCGATCAGCTTGCGGACATTCTCGTGATACTTGAAGTGGTCCCCGGGCAAGGTATCGATCGGCACCAGCCCTTCCACGAACAGATTCTCCAGTTCGACGAAGAATCCAAACCTGGTGGTGCTGATGATTAATCCGCCGAACTCCTCGCCGACCCGATCGATCATGAACTTCACTTTCTTCCACTCGACAAGTTCCCGTTCGGCCTCAGCCGCCCGGCGCTCCGTATCCGAGCACGATTCCGCGATGGCGTGCAATTGCGGGAGAGCAAACTGATCGCGCTGGCCGTCCAGCAGCGCGCTTAAGATTCGGTGAACCATGAGGTCCGGATAGCGCCGGATGGGCGAAGTGAAGTGCGTGTAGCTGGCCGCCGCCAGCGCGAAGTGGCCGCGATTATTTTTGCTGTAGCGCGCCTGCTTGAGCGAACGCAGCATCAGGTAGCTTAAGATCCGTTCCTCCGGCGTGCCTTCGATCTTGGCGATCAGCTTTTGATAGTTGCGCGACGTGACCATCACGCTGTCGTCGGCCAGCACAATTTCTTTCCGGACCTTTCTTCCGTCCTTGCCGCGCTTCTCGGTAAATCCGAAGCGCTTGGCCGGCACCGCGCCAATCCCCAACGAGTATCCAAAATGGGCCGCTACTTCCTCGAATTCCAGCACGCGCTTCGCATCGGGCTTCTCGTGGATCCGGTAGAGGGACGCAAGCGCGGCCTGCTCGATATGCCCAGCCACAGCTTCGTTAGCCGCTAGCATGAACTCCTCGATCAGCCTGTGGGCGATGTTGCGCGCGCTGCGGGTGACACCCGTCATCTCGCCGAATTCGTTGAACTCCACCAGCGGTTCCGGCATGTCGAAATCGATGGATCCGCGCTTGGCCCGCTTCCGGTTCAGGATTAATGCCAAATCCCGCATCAGCTCGAACCGCGGAATCAGCGGCGCGTAGCGTTCCCTCAATCCGGCGTCGCCTTCGAGCACGAGATGCACGCTGGTGTAGGTCATCCGCTCTACGCTGCGAATGATTCCCCGCATAAATTCCTGCGAAACGATGTCGCCTCGATGATCGATTTCGAGCAGCACCGAGAGCACCAGCCGGTCCACTGCGGGCTTCAGCGAGCAAATCTCAGTGGAAAGCTCCAGGGGAAGCATCGGCACGGCCCGATCCGGAAAGTAAACGCTGGTTCCGCGCAGGAGCGCTTCCGAGTCGATGGGCGAACCGGGTTTTACATAATGGCTGACATCGGCGATGTGAACCTGGAGGGCGTAGTTCCCATTCGCCAGCTTATCCACCCACACGGCGTCGTCGAAATCCCGCGCCGTTTCGCCATCGATGGTGACGATGTCCATCCCCCGGAAGTCGCGCCGCCCCTCGATCTCCTCCGCACGGATCGTGGGCAAAATGTTCTGAGCCTGATCCAACACTTCCGCGGAAAAATGGTGCGGGATGTGGTGTTTGCGGATCACAATCTCCACATCCACTCCGAAATCGTCGGGGTGGCCGAGGATCTCGATCACTTTACCCACGGCTCTCTCGCCGTCCTCAGGAAACTCCAATACCTCGACGTTCACGATCAGCCCGTCGAGATCGGCCGCAGTGCTCGCGGTCACCTGCGCAACGCCCACGCGATCCCGGTTGACGACGGCAGGCGGGATTTCCAGGCCATCCGGAATTTGAATCCACTGCTGAATCCGATCATCCTGCGGAACCACGAAATTGCCGCGCGTGCGCACGCGAAATTCGCCCACGACGGTCTGATGCGCGCGCCGCAGGACCTTCAGAATTTCGCCGTCGGCCTTGCCGTCGTTTTCGATGCGCGCCACCCGCACCACCACGCGATCGCCGTGCATGGCCTTCGTCGCCGATTCATGCGGAATGTAAATGTCGCCGCGCAGGCCCGCGATTGGATGCTCGGGAATCACAAAGCCGTAACCGTCGCGATGCATGTTGAGCCGACCGACGCTAAACTCCCGGCTGGTGCGCGTCGCGATGAAATGGCCCGAGCGCAGTTCGAACAGCTCGCCGCGATCGACGAGACGGTCCAGCGCCCGGTCGAGCTCTTCGCGCGAGTCGCCCTGCATCCGCAATTCCTTTACCAGCTGCTTGTAAGTCGCTCGGGAGTGAGGCAGGCTGACGATATGATCGAGGATCTTGTTGGGGTCAAGGAAGGGCGCGGGCATAATGGAGCCATGGACCTCAAAGTCATTCGACTCGAAATCCCCAGCGAGGGTAATCTCATTTTAGGTCATAGCCATTTCATCAAGACGGTGGAGGATCTGTACGAAGCGATTGTGAACACGGTACCCGGCATGAAGTTCGGCATCGCCTTCAACGAGGCTTCGGGCGCGTGCCTGATCCGCGTGGATGGGAACGACGAGGATTTGAAGTCCAATGCAACGCGCAATGCGGCTGCGGTCGGGGCGGGGCACTTGTTCGTGATTGCGGTGCGCGAAGGGTATCCGATCAATCTCACTGCGCGCATTAATCAAGTGCCGGAAGTGTGCAGGATCTTCTGCGCGACGGCGAATCCGGTGGAAGTGATCGTGGCGGAAACGGAGCAGGGCCGCGCGGTCCTCGGTGTGGTGGACGGGAGTTCGCCGAAAGGCGTGGAGACGGCCGCCGATGCGCAGTGGCGGCACGATTTCCTGCGCACGATAGGATACAAACGCTGACTGTAGCGCGGCCCTTCCCATACAATAAAACAAAATGATTGAAAGCATCTCCGCCGGCGTCACCGCCAAAGGCGCGCGCGTAGCCTTATTCGACTTCGATGGCACTCTCTCCCTGGTCCGCTCCGGCTGGATGGACGTGATGGTCCCCATGATGATCGAAATCCTCGCGGACCTGAAAACTGGAGAGACCGAACAACAACTGCGCGACGTCATCGAGGAATTTGTCTGGCGCTTAACCGGGAAAGAAACGATCTACCAAATGATCGCGCTGGTGGAAGCAGTGGAAGCCCGAGGCGGGAAGGCCTTGGAGCCGCTAGCCTACAAGAAGATGTACCTCGACCTCCTCTGGCAGCGTATCGAGGGCCGCGTTGAGGAACTGCGCCAGGGGCACGCATCGCCGGAAAAATATCTGGTCCCCGGATCGCGAGCGTTGCTGGAAAGCCTGAAGGAGCGCGGCCTGAAGCTCTATCTCGCCAGCGGCACCGATGAAATTTACATGCAGGAAGAGGCGCGTCTTCTCGATGTAGCCCGCTACTTCGACGGCGGCGTGTACGGAGCGCTCGACGATTACAAGAGCTTCTCCAAAGCGATCCTGATCCAGCGCATTCTGGCCAGCGCCGAGTTTCGCGGAGACGAGTTCCTGGGCTTCGGCGACGGGTACGTGGAGATCGAAGAAGTGAACAACGTGGGCGGAGTGACCGTGGGAGTCGCCAGCAAAGAGCCCGAGTGCCTCGAAGTGGACGAATGGAAACGGAAACGCCTCATCGGAGTTGGCGCGGACTACATCGTTCCGAACTTCCAAGCCCATGAGCGCTTGCTGGCCACGCTCTTTGCAGCATGACGTCGAAGTATGAACTCTTCGACCGGTCCCGGCTGCTGATTCAGCCGCTCGCCGAGCGCCAAAATGACCTGCCCCTCAGCCGCTGGATCGGGCTTGACGACGACGCACCCGCCTTTCAGCATCCCGATCTTTCCACGGTTGCCTCGCGCATCAAAAAAGCGCGCGAGGCGGGCAAAGCGCGCATCCTCATGGCGGGAGGCCATCTGCTCAGGGCTGGAGTGAATCGCCATCTCATCGATCTGCTGGAGCGAGGCTGCATCGACCATCTGGCCATGAACGGCGCCGTCGCCATCCATGACTACGAACTCGCCCGCATCGGGGCCACCACCGAAAGCGTGCCGCGCTACATCCGCACCGGCGAGTTCGGTCTGTGGCGCGAAACGGGCGACCTGAACGATTGGGTAAACGAGGCCGCCGCCCTCTCGCTTGGTTACGGCGAGAACATCGGCCGTCGAATTTTGGACAGCGATTTCGAGCATCGCGACTTGAGCGTCCTGGCAGCGGCGTACCGGCTCGGCATCCCCGCCACCGTCCACGTAGGCATCGGCTACGACATCCTGCACGAGCATCCTAACTGCGACGGAGCGGCGGCGGGAGAGGCCAGCTATCGCGATTTCCTCATCTTTACGAAAACCATGGAGCGGCTGGAAGGCGGAACCATGCTCAGCTTCGGATCGGCCATCATGGCGCCCGAGGTTTATCTGAAGGCGCTCGCCATGGTTCGGAACTTGGCCAAGCAGGATGGCCGCGCGATCGCGAATTTCACCACCGCCGTTTTCGATATTTGCCCCATTCGCGGGGACATTCATCGGGAACTGGACAAGTCCGATCCCGGCTACTATTTCCGCCCGCACAAGACGATTCTCGTGCGAACGGTCGCCGATGGCGGCGAGAGTTATTATTTCCAAGGCGAGCACCGCGCAACGTTGCCGGCGCTTCGCCGCAAGCTGATCGAAGCATGACCACCCAGGAAATCCTCGATGCCTTTCCCTCAAGGACGGCCCTGGTTGTGGGCGATATCTGCCTGGATCGCTGGTGCGCGTACGATCCCGCATTCACCGAACCCTCGCGCGAAACGGGAATCGATCGGCTCGCGGTCACCTCCACGGAGATCACTGCGGGGGGCGGCGGGACCGTCGCGAACAATCTTTCGGCTCTCGGCATCGGGAGCGTAGCCGTGCTCGGAGCCATCGGGGACGATGGCTTCAGTTACGAGCTGCTGGCGGCGCTGAACCGTCGCGGAATCTCCGGAGAACTCCTGGTTCGTTCATCCGATCTGCCCACCTTCACGTATACCAAGATCATTAATTCAGAGACCGGAGTCGAGGACCGTCCCCGCCTGGATTTTATACACGTGCGCGAGATCCCCGAGCCGGTGGAACGCCAGATCCTAAAACACTTGCTGACTTCCGTCGGCGAATTCGACGTCATCTACGTGGCCGATCAAGCCGAGACCCAGCGCGGCGGCGTGGTGACTCCGGCCGTCCGCGAACTGCTGGCCGACATCGCGCTGGCGCATCCCCGGAAGATCGTGTGGGTCGATTCGCGCCTGCGATCCGAGCTATTCCGCAACGCAGTGTTGAAGCCCAATCAGCAGGAGGCGGAAGCGGCCTGCCTGGGGCTGTACGGAAGCATCGATTATTCGCGGCTCCGTCGGTCCGCCCAAGCGAAACTGCTGTACGTGACGCACGGCTCCAGGGGAGTGCTGGTGGTCGGCGAAGAGGGCGAAACGTTCGTGCCGACACGCCCGGTGGAGCATCCCGTCGACATCTGCGGGGCAGGGGACAGCTTCTCCGCCGGTGCGGGCGTGGCGTTATCCATCACTGGCTCGCCGATTGACGCGGCTCGCTTCGGCAACCTGATCGCATCGATCACGATCACGAAAAAAGGAACGGGCACGGCGAGTCCCGCAGAAGTCTTGGCGGCTCTGTGAGCACGCTGGCCATCGACATCGGCGGCACGAAGTTCGGCATGGCGGTATTCGATGATGGCCGCATGGTTGCGCGCGAATCGCGGGCCACGGATCGCGGCGGCGGGCGCGCATGGATGCTGGCCCAGATCACTCAAGTGGCCGGCGAGTGGATGACGCTTTTCCGTTTCGACCGTTGCGGAATCGGTTTTGGCGGGCCAGTTCACTTTGACGAGCAGCGCATCGCGATGTCCACGCACGTCGGAGGCTGGAGCGAGTTTGACCTGCCCGGCTATCTGGAGCCGTTCCTGGGAGTGCGGCCCGTCATAGATAACGATGCCAACGTCGGCGCGCTAGGGGAGGCGTTGCACGGGGCAGGGAAGGGCTATCGTCCTCTCTTCTACATGACGCTCTCGACGGGCATCGGCGGCGGGATCGTGACGGAAGGTTCGCTGATCTATCGCGGAGCGGATTCCTACGCGGGCGAGTTGGGACACTTGACGATTCGACCGGATGGTCCGGCCTGCTTGTGCGGATCGAACGGCTGCTTCGAACGGATGTGCTGCGGCCTCTGGCTGGAGCGCGACCACGGCCGCTCTGCCAGGGAATTGATGCGCGATCCGGAGTTCGTAAGCCGCTACGTAGTGGATCTTGCCCAAGGATTGAAAGCCGCCATCATGATCCTGAATCCGGCGCGGATCGTAATTGGAGGAGGCATCGCGAAGGCCGGCGATGCGCTGTTCGGGCCGCTGCGGAAGGAGTTGAGAGCGCGGATTCCGGCTGGCTGGTCGCGCGCAAGAATCGATGTGGTTCCCGCCGCGCTCGGAGACGACAGCGTGCTATATGGTGCGGTGGAGCTGGCTCAACTGTTGAGTAACCAGTGAAGGTGCGAGATGTGGTGAGATTGCTAGAATCGATGCAGTGGCGTCAAGTGCGACAAAAGGGAAGCCATCGCGCGTTTAAGCATCCTGTGAAGCCCAGCGTGGTTACCGTTCCAGGTCATTGGAATGACGATCTTCCAGTCGGCACGTTGAAATCAATTCTAAGGAAGGCGGAAATTCACGAGTCATGACACGTTACGCAGTGGTGTTCGAGAAAGCCGCAAGCAACTGGGCGGCGTACGTTCCCGATCTGCCCGGCTGTGTCACTACCGGGCGAACCCTGGACGAGACCAAACGGAATATCGGCGAGGCGATTCAGCTTCACGTCGAAACCATGGCTGAAGTCGGAGAACCGATTCCTCCCCCGTCGGCGGAGGTCGGATTTGTGCACCTGGAGCCGTTCGCCTAGCAGCATGCGCGCCGACGATAGTTCGCCCCAGGGGGCTCGCGCTAGCTCAGCCTGCATTCGGCTATAATCAGGACTGGATTCCAATGCATCCGCGGCTTCTCACAGCATGTCTGTTCGCGTCCGGACTTGTCGCCCAAACTGCCGCACCGGTCGTTTCCGTCCCGACAGCCGCTGCGAAAGCCTCCGGCCAAGCCAACATTCAAGTCCAAGTCAACGAAGTCATCGTCCCCGTAACGGTAACCGACGAAAAAGGCCGCTTCGTCTCCGATCTTGAAAAGAAAGACTTCACCATTCTGGACGAGGGCCGACCTCAGACCATCCGCTTTTTCACCCGCGAACACAGCCAGCCGGTAGTCGTCGGGTTCCTGATGGACCTAAGCAACGCCAGCCGCCTGCACTGGAGCAAGTATCAGGATTCCGCCATTGAACTGGTCTTGAATCTTCTGCCCGGAGACAAAAAATACAGCGGCTATCTCATCTCCTACGGCAACGACGCCGAGCTGGCGGTGAACACCACCAGCGATTCCGAGCCCATCGTGGAGAAGCTGCGCAAGCTGAAACCGGGCGGAGGCTCGGCGCTTTACGACGCGATCTATATGGCCTGCACCAGCCGCAAGCTCGTCCAAGGGGAGCCGGTCGAGCCGCGCCGCGTCGTGGTGGTAATGGGCGACGGGCACGACAACTCCAGCAAACACACGCTGAATGAGGTTCTGGAGCTCGCGCAGCGCAACCTCGTCACCATCTATGGAGTCAGCACGGTCGCGTTCGGCTTTAAGAATGAAGACGAAAAGAACCTCATCCGGCTCGCGGAAGAGACGGGCGGCAGAGTGGAATACCCGCTCGAGGGCGTTTACTCGGACGTCCCTGGTTTTCTGTCCACTCCCTCCGACGAAGGCAACTACGCGTTGAAAGTGGGGACCGGCGGGTACGCCTCGGCCCTGGCCACCGGAATGTTCAAGGCGATCAGCAACGTGGCGGGCGAAATCACCACGCAATATATCTTGCGCTACATTCCCGACGTTCCGCCCGATTCGAAGGGCGCGAGCAAGGTGTTCCGCAGCATCAACGTGAAAGTGGAGCTGCCGAATGTGAAGGTTCGGGCGAGAAAGGGATATTATCCATTCACGCCGTAGCCCATGCTTCTCTCCTTCCCCAGCGCCGCGACCGCGAATTACTCCCTGCTCGAAATCGACCTGCCCGGCCGCGATCCGGCCACCATCGGCGTTTTGCTGGAAGACCCGGCGGCGTCGGTTCTGCGGCTGCGTCTCCGGCGCGATTGGGAGAGTCTGGCTGACGAAGACGACCGCGAAGTGCTGGAAAGCTTGGCGGAAGATCTCGAGCGCAAGGCGGAGCCGGGCGACCTGGGCGCCGAAGGCATGCTTCGCTATCTGGAGGATACTCTCTCGAATGCGTTGAGGATCACCGCTCGGGAGTCTGTTGCCGTCCACGACTACGACCGCGCTCTCAACCGGCTTTACCGCGAGCATGTTCAAAGCAGCGTGGTTCCCTTCCGCACCCACCTGCCGCTGTATTCGCTCCGTGCCGCCGCCGGCAAATTTCTCGAGAACGATGAAGTGTCGGAAGAATCCTGGCTCGAAACCACGGAAGACTTGCGCCTCTCTCCCGATATGTTCGTGTGCCGGATTCAGGGGCACTCCATGGAGCCGCTGATCCCGGACGGGTCGCTGTGCGTCTTTCGCCACGGGGTCGCGGGTTCGCGACAGAACCGTCTCGTGCTCGTCGAGAACCGCGACGCCAGCGGCAATAATCGCTACACCGTGAAACGGTACCGGAGCGAGAAAGCCAGATCGGGAGAGGCCTGGACGCACACCCGCATCCGCCTCGAGTCCCTGAATCCCGAATACCCGTCCTGGGACCTCGATCCGGAAGAGGACAAGTACGCCATCCTGGCCGAGTTTATTCGTGTGATCGAATAATTCTTCCGGGTGTACAATCGCAACTTGGCCTCAGTGAATAGATGAACATATCGGTGAAAGGGGAATACGCCCTTCAGGCGGTCTTCGATCTCGCCGCTCAGACCTCCGGCGAACCGGTCAAAATCGCCGATATCGCCCGCAGGCAGAAGATCCCGCAAAAATTCCTCGAACTGATTCTCTCAGGCCTGAAGCAAGGCGGCTTTGTGGAATCGCGCCGCGGCGCCGAAGGCGGCTACCTGCTCGCGCGCGCGCCGGAGGGCATCACGGTCGGCGAAGTGATCCGCTACATCGAAGGAATCAAGACCCTGAAGAATTCGCGCAAATCGAACTTGGCCGATCCGTTTGGCGAAATGTGGGAGCGAGTGGACTTGGGCGTTTCCGCAGTCATCGATCGCACGTCCTTTGCCGACCTGGTCCGAAACTGGCACGATAAACAGACTAAGTATATTCCCAATTGGGATATCTAATTCAACTTGGGATCTTTAATTCAACATTGATGGAGGGGATGAATGGTATACCCGGATAATTCTTACAGCATCGGCCGCACTCCGCTGGTCAAGCTGAATCGCGTAGTGGACGGGGCCAAAGCGACCGTGCTCGCGAAGATCGAGGGGCGCAACCCGGCCTACTCCGTAAAATGCCGCATCGGCGCGTCCATGATCTGGGACGCCGAAGAGCGCGGCATTCTGAAACCCGGCAAAGAGCTGATCGAACCCACCAGCGGCAATACCGGAATTGCCTTGGCATTCGTCGCCGCGGCCCGGGGGTATCCGATCACTCTGACCATGCCCGAAACCATGTCGCTGGAACGCAGGAAAGTCCTGAAAACCTTCGGGGCGCACCTGATTCTCACCGAAGGTTCCCTGGGCATGAAAGGAGCCATCGAGCGCGCTGAACAAATAGTGGCGTCCGATCCTGCGAAATACGTGCTGCTGCAGCAGTTCCAAAACCCGGCCAATCCGCTGATCCACTTCCGCACCACCGGACCGGAGATCTGGGAGGACACCGAGGGCGGGGTGGATGTCCTGGTGTCCGGGGTGGGCACTGGCGGAACAATTAGCGGCGTCTCGCGCTATATCAAGCACGAGATGAAACGCAAGCTTCTCTCCGTCGCGGTGGAGCCGGTCAACAGCGCGGTGATTACGCAGACCATGCATCACCAACCGCTTAAGCCCGGTCCGCATAAGATTCAGGGCATCGGCGCCGGATTTATTCCCGGCACGCTGGATCTCGCCATGGTAGACCGCGTGGAGCTGGTAACCAATGAAGAATCGATCGAAATGGCCCGCCGCCTGGCTCGGGAAGAAGGCATGCTGGTTGGAATTTCTTGCGGCGCGGCAGCCGTGGCTGCCATCCGGATCGCGCACGAGCCTGAGATGGAAGGCAAGCTCATCGTTGTGGTTCTGCCTGACTCGGGAGAGCGCTATCTGAGCAGCTCGCTTTTCGAGGGGATGTTCGAATAGGACTAAGGCGGGCGCTTGATTTGGGTGATTCAGGGGAAGCGCCCGCCGTCGTAACGGGGAGTTACATAGATAGCGTCAACTCTCCTGGCAAAGTTACCAGCTTAAAAAATAATTTGAGGCTTCGAACGGAATCCCGGCGTTAACGGGATCGCGAATCCTATCTTGACAACTCATAACCATTTAGTTATGATTTTTGAGTGACGCCGGCCAGTGCCAATCACGTGTTCCGGGCTCTCGCCGACCCCACCCGCAGAGCCATTTTCGAGGAGCTGACCCGGCAGGGCGAACAGACCGTCCACGCCTTGACTCGCTATGCGGGCGTATCTCAGCCTGCTGTCTCCAAGCACCTCACGGTGCTGAAGCGGGCTAAGCTGGTGCGCCATCGGCGCCAGGGTCGCGAAACTCACTATCGCGCGCGGCCCGATGCGCTGGCGCCGATGGTGGACTGGCTAAGTCACTACGGCGCATTCTGGCGCGACCGGTTTGACCGTCTTGAAACACTTTTGGAAAGGATGGAATCATGAGCAATCCAGCAGAGAGTACTCGTACCCTTGTGATTGAGAGGGTATTCCCGCACCCGCCAGAAAAGCTGTGGCGCGCGCTCACCGAGAACCAGCTCATCGCGCAATGGCTAATGAAAAATGACTTCGAACCGGTGGTCGGGCGGAAGTTCCAGTTCCGGTCCGAACCCATGCCGAAGTGGGATGGCCTGATCGAGTGCGAGATGCTGATCGTCGAGCCTTTGAAACGGCTCTCCTATAGCTGGAGTGCTTTGGGGCTTGACTCCGTTGTGCTTTGGACGCTGACTCCAGCGGAGGGCGGCACCCACGTTCGCATGGAGCACTCGGGCTTCGGTCCCAATCAGCAGGCGGCTTATCAGGGTGCAAACTACGGCTGGCAGCGCTTCCTCGGCCGTCTGGAGCAGGTGCTCGGCGGGCTGGTGTAAATGAAGTTTTCCAAGGGTCTGGTCGCGGGCTTCTGGATCTCCACGGCGCTCTTCGCTCTGCAGATGGGCTTCACCGCCTACGCCCAGCTGCGAATCCCCCAGGTGGCCGAGGCTTTCGTCCACCTCGGCTTCCCCGCCTATTTTCGCATCGAGCTCTCGTGGGCCAAGCTGGCTGGCCTGACCGCGTTGCTCCTCCCCATGGTCCCCGCGCGGCTCAAGGAATGGGCCTACGCCGGCTTCGCCATCACGCTCGTCTCGGCGCTGATCGCCCACTTCGCCGTGGGCGATCAGGTCGAGGCGTGGGGCTGGTCGGCGGGGACCGGGGTTCTTTGGGGCTTGTCGTACTTCTTCTTCCGTCGGCTCCAGTCCGAGGGCGGCGGAAGTTCTACAATTGTTCGTGATACGACGCGGTGACTACGGCTATGATGCCCCTTACTTCCCCGCGATCTTTGGGTTTTTGTCCGTAGCCGCCGGGCTCGGTGCGACGATCTGTTGGTGGCAGGGTGCAATTCGTCCTGCCATGCAGATGACGTTCTATTTCGTCTTCTGTCTCGCGAACAGCAGCATTTTTCTATACACAACCAGGCGCGGCAAATTTCTCGAGTGGGACCGAATTCTGGATCATCTTCATCTGCGCGGCGACGAAGGGGTGCTGGATATGGGGTGAGGCCGAGGCGCAGTACTGACGGCGGTCGCGAGCTGGTTGCCGAAGGGCCGAGTGACAGGCATCGATATATGGAGCAAAAAGGATCAATCGGGCAACGCTAGGGACGTCACCCTGCGCAATGCCTCCCTCGAAGGTGTAGGCGACCGCGTACAGATCGACACTGGTGATATGCGCGCGCTTCCGTATCCGGATGCGACCTTCGATCTCGTGGTTTCCAGCCTCGCAATCCACAACATCCGATCGAACGCGGATCGCAAACGGGCAATCGTCGAAGGCTTTCGTGTCCTGAAACCAGGAGGCCGGATGGTGATCGCAGACATTCGTGCCACGCGGCTCTATGCAGATGCTTTGCGGGCGCTCGGCGCATTGAATGTGGAACGCCGCCGGCTGGGGTGGAGATTCTGGTGGGGCAACCCGTTCGCCGGCACGACCCTCCTCACCGCTTCAAAAGCGCCGGCCTAAAGAAAGCGTAACCCACTATTGACTTTCGCCTTTTGTTCGCGCATACTAAAAGCGAAGAAAGGACGAAAGGACGAAAGGAGCTTCCCTTGCCACTTCCCCCAACGTTGCATTGCGGACCCGCAGGCTGGTCTCATCCTGACTGGAACGGGATCGTTTACCCCAAAACCGGCGGCCGCGGTTTCCATGCCCTTCAATACCTCGCTCGGTACTTTGACGCGATCGAGATCAACACCTCTTTCCACCAGCCTCTTCGGCCCGAAATATCGCGGCTGTGGATCGGCAAAGTAGAAGAAAACACGCGTTTCCTTTTTACCGCCAAATTGCAGCGGCGTTTCACTCATGAAAGGGTGCTGGACGAATCGGAAGTGGCGCTCTTCAAAGACGGGCTGTGGCCCTTGCTTCGCGCCCGTCGGCTGGGGTGCGTCCTGATGCAGTTCCCTTGGACTTTCCGCTTTACCGAAGAGAATCGCAACTTCCTGATCCGCCTGCGCCGGACCTTCCACGAATTCCCGCTCGTCGCCGAGATGCGGCACGCCAGTTGGACGCACGCGGAAGCCCTGGGGACGTTGATCGATTACCGGGTCGGCTTCTGCAATATCGATCAGGCGCCTTACACCAAAGCTATGCCTCCGACTTCGCACTTGACTTCCGATGTCGGCTATATCCGGCTGCACGGACGCAATCCCCGGGACTGGACTCGCGAATTTGGAAGTTCGAATCTCTCCGGCGCTCGCCACGACTACTTGTACTCGCACTCGGAGTTAAGCGAATGGCAGCCGCGCATCGACCATGTGCGCGAGCATGCCGCCAGGACTTTTGTCGTCGCCAATAACGAGATTAAGGGCAAGTCCGTGGTAAACGCCCTGCAGTTGTCTGCGCTCTTGGGCGATCAGCGCCGCTCCGCTCCTGCCGCTCTTCTCGCCAGGTATCCCCGGGAGCTGGCCGGTTACCGCTCGGCTGAGCCAATGCAGGCGGATCTCTTCGACCGCGCCGTGGCCTGAGCCATCTGTAGCATCTATGATAGAATTCCCGGTTTGAACCTAGCCCCCGTCGACTATCTCATCCTTTCTCTCTATTTCGCGTTTGTGCTCGGCATCGGCTGGATCGTCAAGCGCAAAGTCTCGACCAGCTCGGATTTTCTGACTTCCGGGCGTTCCGTCCCGGTTTGGATTACCAGCCTCGCCTTCATCGCCGCCAACCTGGGCGCTCAGGAAGTGATTGGAATGTGTGCGTCGGGTGCCAAGTACGGCATCATGACGGCGCATTTCTATTGGATCGGCGCAGTCCCGGCCATGCTGTTTGTCGGGGTTTTCATGATGCCGTTCTACTACGGCAGCCGCGCCCGCAGCGTCCCCGAGTACCTGAAACTGCGCTTCGACGAAAAGACGCGGGCTTTGAACGCTTGCACCTTCGCGATTATGACGCTGTTCTCGTCCGGCATCTCCATGTATGCCCTGGGGCTGCTCTTTGAACTGGTGCTCGGGTGGAGCTTCACAAATTCTGTTCTGCTCTCGGCCGCCATCGTTCTGATCTATACCTACCTGGGTGGCCTCACTAGCGCTATCTATAACGAAGTATTGCAGTTTTTTCTGATCGTGCTCGGTTTCGCGCCCCTCGCCATCATGGCTACCAGCAAGGCCGGAGGCTGGCAAGGCATGTCGACGCGCCTCCCTCAGGTAATGACCCACTCCTGGAAATACATCGGCGATTCTTCCCAGAACCCCATGGGTGTCGAGATCTTCGGGCTGGCTGCCGGGCTTGGGTTCGTTTTGTCATTCGGCTATTGGTGTACGGATTTTCTGGTCATACAAAGAGCGATGGCTGCAAATTCCATGTCGGCCGCCCGCCGAACGCCCCTCATTGCCGCGTTTCCAAAAATGATCATGCCGTTCGTGGTCATCGTTCCCGGCATCGCGGCACTGGCCTTATCGCAGAGCAACGTGGGCTACTCGCTCCCGCTCAAGGCTTCCGGCGGACCGGATTACGACCAAGCCCTGACTACCCTGATGGCCCAGTTTTACCCTTCCGGGATGCTCGGCCTCGGCCTGACCGCGTTGATGGCTTCGTTTATGTCGGGCATGGCCGGCAACGTGACGGCCTTCAATACGGTTTTCACCTACGATCTGTACCAAAGCTACATACGGCCCAAGGCGCCTGACGCGCATTATCTGTGGGTGGGCCGGATCACCACCCTGGTGGGCGTGGCCCTTTCTATCGGTACCGCGTACCTGGCCACGCGCTTCAACAACATCATGGATTTTCTCCAGCTCATCTTCGGCTTCGTAAACGCTCCGCTATTCGGGACGTTTCTGCTGGGCATGTTCTGGAAGCGGACCACCGGGCACGGAGCGTTCTGGGGCCTGCTGGCGGGAACCACGGCAGCGGCTTGCACCCACGGTCTCACCGTCGCGGAAGGCAAAGGCGGCTGGATCGCCACGCTGCATACGTTTCCCTCCACCATGGCTCAGAACTTTTGGATCGCCATCTTCGCCTGGTCCACGTGCATGCTGGTCACCACGGCGATCAGCCTGCTCACCAGGCCGAAGCCAGTCTCGGAATTGACCAATCTCGTCTACGGGTATACCGACATCCCTCACGACCACATGCACGAGAAAGTGTGGTATCTGAAGCCCGTCACACTGGCGCTCATTGTCATCGTTTGCCTGATAGCCTTGAACGTGATCTTCTACTAATATGGGCGACCTCAGAACATCGATCGGGCTCTTCTTCTCCCTAATGGGAGTCATTTTGCTAATCACGGGCATTATCCAACCCGGGGCGCGGGCTGCTTTGACGCAGGTCAACATCAACCTATACAGCGGCGCGTCCATGTTGGTATTCGGGAGCATCATGCTGTGGCTATCCCGGCGCAGCTCTTAATCGAGGCCTTCGAGAAGAGGTTTCACGCCACGCCGGACGTGTTTCGCGCCCCCGGCCGGGTGAACCTGATTGGGGAGCACACCGATTACAATCTCGGCTTTGTTTGCCCGATTGCGATCGATTTCGCCTGTTACGCCGGCTCGGCCCCCAATCGCGACGGCGTGCTGCGGGTCTTCTCGCTGAATCTGGACCAGGGGCGGGAATGGCCGGTCGACCGGTTGGCTTCGCTTGTTCCCGCTCATGATTGGACCGACTATGTGATCGGGGTCGCGCGTCAGATTCCCATGCCGCGCGGCCGCGACATTCTGATTTACAGCACTGTCCCCGTTGGGTCGGGCTTGAGCTCTTCCGCCGCTTTGGAGGTCTCCAGCGCACTTGCCGCCGGGTGGGATCTCGAGCACGCCCCCAAACTCGACCTCGTCAAGCTTTGCCGTCGCGCCGAAAATGATTACGTCGGCTTGCCTTGCGGCATCATGGACCAGTACATATCCGTTTTCGGCCAGACTGGCTCGGCCGTGAAAATCGATTGCCGCACCCTGGATCATGAGGCGGTCGCGCTCCCGGCCGGCCTCGCCATTGTGGCCGTTAACTCCCTGGTGAAGCACGAGCTTTCGCAAGGGGCCTACCGCGATCGTGTGGCCGAGTGCGCCCGGGCCGCCGCGATCCTGGGGGTCAACAGCCTGCGGGATGCGCCGCTCGAATCGTTGAGCCGAATCTCGGACCCGGTGATCCTTAGCCGGGCGCGTCATGTCGTCACGGAAAATCTGCGGGTGGAGCAGTTTGTGGCGGCATCCCGCGGCGGAGATCTGCATGCCATGGGCCAGCTCTTCGTCGAATCCCACCGCAGCCTCCAGCACGACTATCAGGTAAGCTGCGAAGAACTGGACTTCCTGGTCGATCACGCCATCGGCGTTGAAGGCGTTTATGGAGCGCGCATGACCGGCGGCGGCTTTGGCGGCTGCACCGTCAATCTGCTGGAGGCATCGGCAGTGGAGCGCTTCGAATCCAGCCTGCGGGATGCCTACCAACTTCGGTACGGAATCGATCCCGCGTTCTACCGCGTGAGCGCAACTGCAGGGGCGTCCAAACTTTCCTGAAAAATCTGAAAATAATTTGAGAGAAATTTAGGCGGCTGCTCACTAGGTAATCAAATACGATAAGTACGCTCCTCCAAGGCGTAAAGAGCAGGCGGTTTGACTGCCTGCTCCCTCTTCCCTTTTCGCCGGCCCTACTCAACTACCTGCATCTTAATCCGTGACCCCTCCGCCCCGCCACGATAAACCCGTCGAGCCGGAAGCTGGCGAGCGAGGCGGAGGCCATCGAGATTCTGTCCCAGCCGGTTTACAGCGGCTTCGGGCCGACGCTCGCCTCGGAGCGCATCCGGCAAATACCGAACTGCCTGTCGCATTGGCCGATGAACGCAATCTCGTAAGTCTGCCTTCCAGCTTTCGAGACACGATCTTGTCCAGAGGTGCTGACGATTCCGATCAGCAGAACAAGCGTAAGCATCCGATGAACCCCTCTGGCGAACCTGCTCGCTCTGCAGGATAGTAGAGGTGAATGAGACCAGCTAACTTCGCTTTCGGCTAACAATGACTTTGTCAACAACACTCTGACGCCCGGGCGTCCGACGTCGATTGTGATCAAGTTACTGGCATCCTCGCAAGCGACTTGCAACGCCTCCACGGTGACTCCAGCCTCGATCGCCGCCGCAGGCGGTCTAGTAGCCTTTGGCGCCACGATACACCCAACTCCAGTGACTGTTGGCACTCCCGCAGGAACCCTGGGCGTGACACAGACTCTTCACTCGTTCGACCCTGAGCCCGACCGAACTGACCCGCATCACCGCTCTGTGCGGATTTATCCAGATCAGCGGTAGCGGACTCGGCGTTTGCCGAGCCTGCCGCTTGGGCGGTCTGGGCGCAGAGCGACAGTAGAAAGTCTGCCACAAGAGGCGAACAGCGTGGATGCTCGAACGTAGAAACCCGACCGTCCGCGCTATTTAATTTGTGGCTCAGTCATCTGCGACTCGATAAAACCTAGCGCGTCGCCAGATGCAATCGCGGCAATTCGGCATCGGTCCCGATGGCGAACACATTTCCAATTAGTTCAGCCTGTTCCTGCTGATGCCGCTTGAGCGACCCTGCCGCGGGACTCGCGCTTTCCGCCCTCCCCACATAATGCAGCGTCCGCCCAGACAGCTCCAGCATGGGCTGCAACGACTCTTGAACAAACCGCCAGGCACCCATATTCCTCGGCTCTTCCTGCGCCCAGATCACCTCGGCATTTGCCGGATATGCAGATAACGCTTCTTCCAGCTCTTCTGCGGGGAAAGGATAAATCTGTTCCAAACGCAAGATCGCAATGCTCGTGGATTTACGCTCTTCCCTCGCCTGCGCCAGATCGTAATAAACCTGGCCGGAGCAGAGCACCACGCGATTCACATTGTCCGGATCGAGTTTTGCCGAATCCCAAATCACCTCGCGGAAGCCGCCCGTCATCAAATCCTCGATAGCTGAGACCGCTTTCGGATGCCGCAACATCCGCTTGGGTGTAAACACGATCAGCGGCTTGCGAAGGCCTCGCCGATCCGCGCCTCCAAACATCTGGCGGCGCAACAGATGGAAGTATTGCGCGGGATTAGTCGCGTTCACCACCTGCATGTTATTTTCCGCGCAGAGCTGCAGGAAACGTTCCATGCGGCCGCTGGAGTGCTCCGGCCCTTGTCCCTCGTACCCGTGCGGCAGCAGCAGCACCAGGCCGCTCGGTTGGTTCCACTTCGATTCAGCCGAGGAAATAAACTGGTCGATCATGATCTGCGCGCCGTTCGCGAAATCGCCGAACTGCGCCTCCCAGATCACCAGCGTCAACGGATCCGCCACGCTGTAACCGAACTCGAATCCCATCACTGCAAACTCGCTAAGCGAGCTATCGAAGACATTGAACGGAGCTTGCTTCAGCGCCAAATGCTGCAGCGGAATGTAGCGCCTGCCCGACTCGTAGTTGAAATACTCCAGATGCCGCTGGCTGAATGTTCCGCGCCCGCTGTCCTGCCCGCTCAGGCGAACCGGCGTGCCCTCCAGCACCAGCGATCCAAACGCCAGAGTTTCTCCCATGGCCCAATCGATCGGCACGCCTTGCAGGGCTTCCTTCCGCTTCGCGATCAGGCTCTTCAGCTTGGGATGCAGAACGAACCCTTCCGGGAACGTAGTGATGCCCGTCACGATGCGCTCCACCAAGCCTCGATCCACGGCCGTGTTCTGCCTCGGCTGCTCAATCGATTCTTTCGAAACCGCGCTAAGGTCGCCCACCTCGAAGCGCTCCGACTGGGTCTTGGAGCGATCGTAGATCTCGTTCAAGCGGCCCGACACAGCCTTGTGCAGCACGCCGGCTTCGCCGTGCTCGAGCAGCTTCTCTTTCTCCAGCCGCTCGGCATACTGCACCGCAACCGAGGGCAGTTGCCGAATCTTGGCGTACATGATCGGCTGAGTGTAGCTGGGGTCGTCCGTTTCGTTGTGCCCGTGGCGGCGGTAGCAGACCATGTCGATGACAACGTCCTTCTTGAACTGCTGCCGAAAATCGTAGGCCAGGCGGGCCACGCGCAGGCACGCCTCCGGGTCGTCTCCGTTGACGTGGAAAATCGGCGCTTGCACCATGCGCGCCACGTCGGTGGAATAGGCGCTGGACCGCGAATCAAATGGATTCGTGGTAAATCCGATCTGATTGTTGATCACTAAATGAACGGTGCCGCCAGTGGTGTAACCGTCGAGTTGCGATAAGTTCAGCGTCTCGGCAACTACGCCTTGTCCGGCAAACGCCGCGTCACCATGGATCAGGATCGGCAACACGCGCTCACGCGCATTGTCCCGCATCCGATCCTGCTTCGGCCGGACAATGCCTTCCACCACGGGACCTACCGCCTCCAAGTGGCTCGGGTTGAAAGCTACCGACACAGCAATATCGCGGCCCTTCGTAGACTTGTGGACACCCGAAGCGCCCAGATGGTACTTCACGTCGCCCGACCCCTGCGCGCTGAAGGGATCCACGATGCCTTCAAACTCCGAGAATACCTGCACCATTGACTTGCCCACGATATTGGCCAGAATATTCAATCGGCCACGGTGAGCCATTCCGATCACAGCTTCCACGACCGTAGTATCGGCCGCGCGCTCCAGAATCTCGTCCAGGATGACTACTGCCGACTCAGCCCCTTCGAGCGAAAAGCGCTTCTGCCCGATAAACCGGGTTTGCAGGAAATGTTCGAACTCTTCGGCTTCAATGACCCGATCCAGCGCCCTCAGCCGGACTTCGGTCTCCAGCGGGGCCTGATTGCGGGATGGTTCCATGCGCTCTTGCAGCCACGATTTTTCCTCGGGCGTCTGGATGTGCATGTACTCAGTGCCGATCTTGCCGCAGTAAGTCTGCCGCGCTGTTTCGAGAATCTGGCGCAAGGTTGCAAACTTCTTCTCGGGGTCCGCGAGTTTCAGCGGTCCGATGAAGAACTCATGGTCGAGGTCCCAAATCGTTAATCCGTAGCTGTCGGGATCGAGCTCCGGATGGCTGGGGCGCTCCAGGTTAAGCGGGTTCACGTCGGCATCCAGATGTCCCCGCACCCGAAACGCATGGATGAGTTGAATGACGGCGGCCTGCTTGGCGATATCTTCTCCCGCTGCAGGCCCCGTTGCAGACCGGGCAGCCGTAATTCCGGCCGGGCGATCCTTTACGAGGTGAAGGGGGCGGTGGGGCACGCGCAGATCGGTGAAAATTTCTTCGTAGAAGTTATCCTCGCCTTGCAGCAATTCCTGCAGTCGCGCCAGGAACATGCCGGATTCGGCCCCCTGGATCACGCGATGGTCATAAGTGCACGTAACGGTCATCACCTTGCTGAGACCGATCATGGACCGGAACTCCTCGTTCACGCCCTGGTATTCCGCGGGATAATCGATGGAGCCGGTGGCAATTATGGCGCCCTGTCCGGGCATCAACCGTGGCACGGAGGCAATGGTCCCGACGGTGCCTGGATTCGTTAGCGAAATGGTGGTGCCTTCGAAATCCGCGATGACAAGCTTGTTCTTGCGAGCACGAGCCACCACATCGTCGAATGCTTCCAGGAAGTGCTCGAACGTCAGCGCATCCGCATTCTTAATGTTCGGCACCTTGAGCGAACGCGTGCCATCCTTGCCAGCCACATCGACAGCGATGCCAATGTTGATCTGGCTGCGCACCGCCCGCAATCCCTCGCCATCCATGGCAGCGTAGGCGTGATTGAGCGACGGGTTGGTCTTGACGGCTTTGATGATCGCCCAGGCGATCATGTGCGTGTACGATATCTTGCTCTTGCCCAGCATCGCGCGATGCTCGTTCAAGATGCGGCGGTTCTCGTCGATCACTTTTACCGCGAGGACCCGCTGCGATGTCGCCGTCGGGATGGATAGGCTCGCCGTCATGTTTTCGGCAATGCGGGCGGCGGCGCCCCGGAGCGGGACCAATTGCTCGCCAGCCACGGCATTATGCGACGGCACGGAGACGGCGCTGCTCACTGGCGGCGTGGTTACCATGGGTTGCCGCTGCAATGCCATCTCAGGCGCGGGCGTTCCGTTCGATTTCTCGAACTCCGCTTTCCAACTCTCGTCTACTGTGCGTTGATCGTGAAGATATTGCTCATGCAACTCGTCTTCAAGCCAACTGTTTATCCCAATGTTTGGGGTTGATGATTCCGGCATGAAATGCTGAGGACTTGCTCGCTTTTATGATAACAAGCCGACTGTCGCGGCTATTTTGCCCCACGTTGCCGCGCAGCACTTGCGTAGTTCCCCTGAGCAGCGATATTCCCGCTCATCTCCATGGTCTCGTCCGTGTTGCCGTTCGTGTATTGAGCGGTCATGGGCTTAATTTTGTGCTCTTCATCGCTGGCCATTTGCGAAGCCTTGGATCCATGCTGTCCTGATTCCGCCGGACTGGTCGCACCCTGCCAGCCCTGATTCACCTGATTGTAGGAGCCGCAGCCCGCTAAACCGACCGTCGCTGCAATAACCGCCATCATCCCCGCACGCATTTTATGTCCCCTATCTTTTTATACCGAACTTGAGAGTTTCGCCGCTAGCGCCAACTTACTATTGTGAACCCGCTCCTGCTTCCTCTCATAGCCATGGCTTCGGGTATCCTGCTTTCCCGTTGGGTTCGTTTTGAAAAAACCGAGCTACTCATCGTTTTGCCCGCGCTTTTCTGCCTGACGCTGCTCGCCACGCGCTATAGACGACAACTCGCCTACACCGCATGTCTGATATCGGTATGCTTTGCCGGGATTCTCGTGGACGTTCTTCACCGGCCAAGCACCCTGCCCTCCATTGATGCGACCTCACAGGAGACGGTGATCCTCAGCGGATGCGTGGTGGACCCGCCGATCTTCTACCAGGACCGCGACCAGTTTACCGTGGAACTCGCGCCCCGCACGGCTGTTCGAGTGAGCCTGACGATGCGAGAAGGCGAGTCGCCGCCCGAACTTTTCTATGGGCAGAAAGTCGAGTTTGAAGCCAAAGTTCGGACCATTCGGAACTTCGGGAATCCCGGATCGTTCGATTTTGCCGGTTACTCGGCTCGGCGTCAGATTTACTGGAACGCTTCGGTGAGAACGGGGTCGGCCGTCACGGTTCTGCCGGGCCGATGCGGATCACGATTCTTTGCCGCCATCTATGCGCTTCGTACGATGGTGCTGCACCGGATCGAGACGCTCTATCCGAACGACCCGTACGCGATTGGCATGATGGAAGCGATTCTAATTGGGGAAACCACCAAGCTCGAAAAGGTCTGGACGGAACACTTTCGGCGCACCGGAACATTTCACGCCCTGGTGATCTCGGGCATGCACATCTCGGTGCTCGCCGGATCCCTGCTGTTTCTGATGCGCCTATGTTTCGTTCCCGAAATGCCAGCACTGGCCGCGACGGCGGTTGCCGCTTGGGTCTACGCGCTTGTGTCCGGGTGGAGCGCTCCGGCGGTGCGGGCTGCGGGCGGCTTCACGCTCTACCTGATCGGGAGGTATTTTTATCGCCGGGGAAGGCTGATGAACCTGCTGGCGGCTGTCGCGATCGGTTATCTGCTCTACGATCCGGGCCAGATGTTTGAATCGAGCTTCCAGCTTTCGTTTCTCTCGGTGCTGGCCATCGGCGTTCTCGCGGTTCCGCTGCTGGCTTCCACTTCAGGCCCGTTCAGCCGGGGGCTCGCGGACATCGCGGACCATTCGCGCGACTTGCACCTCTCACCGAGGATCGCTCAATTTCGCGTGGAGTTGCGACTGTTGGCTGAGACAGCTTTCCATTGGCTTCGCATCCCCGAGAAGCAGACGCAATATGCTCTTGCTTGGCTTGGCCGGCTGCTTCTTTACATTTACGATATGGTTGCGATTTCCACGGTGGTCCAGATCGGCTTGGCGCTTCCGATGGCCATTTACTTCCACCGCATCTCCTTCTCGGGACTCTCGGCCAACGTGATCATTGTGCCGCTGCTTTCCCTGGTGATCCCGATCGGATTCTTTGCAATCTTCACAGGGTGGCACGTGCCCGCGGCGCTCGCCGGATATCTTCTCGTCTGGTCTGAGAGAGTGGCGAACTGGCACGTCCAATTCGAACCCGACCATCGTGTTCCAGACCCGCCCGGATGGCTTTCCCTGGCATTCGTGGCCGCCCTGCTGGCTCTTGCTTTCGCCATGCGCCGCAGTTGGCGTTGGCGTGTTCCGGGCGTGACTGTCGTGCTTGCGCTTTTCGCCATCATTGTGATTCATCCTTTCGCGGCGAAGTTGCGGCCCGCGATGCTAGAGATGACCATGATCGATGTGGGACAAGGAGACGGTATCCTGGTCGCGTTTCCGAACGGAAAGCTGATGATGGTAGACGGCGGCGGGTTCCCGAACTGGGGAAAGCGAAAAACCAAGTCCAAGCTCGACATCGGCGAAGACGTGATCTCGCCTTATCTGTGGAGCAGGTCGATCCAGAAGATCGATGTGGTGGTCTGCACGCATGCCCACGAAGATCACACCGGTGGAATTGGCGCCCTGATCGATAATTTTCATCCAGATGAGTTGTGGACCGGAGCCAACGGCGACAACCCCGTCTGGCAGGAGATCCGCAAGAGAGCCGAGGCCCGGCACGTGATTATTAAGCCGATGCGCTGTTGCCAGACGTTTGATTTCGGAGGGACGCGAATGGAGGTGCTATCGCCTTCAGCGGATTATCAGCCCCTCGATGCGCCCAAGAACAACGACTCGCTGGTCCTGCGCATGGCTTATGGGAAACACTCGTTCCTGCTGACGGGCGACATGGAAAAGGAGATGGAAGCGCAACTGTACGCGGAAGGCAAACTGGCGCGAGTGGATGTGCTGAAAGTGCCGCACCATGGCAGCAAAACGTCGAGCACGGACGTTTTTCTCGATGCGCTTCGTCCTGCGTTCGCGCTGATTTCGGATGGATTCGAGAACTCGTTCCACCATCCGCATCCCTCGGTCCTGGAACGGTTGTCCGAGCGTCATGCCAGCATATTGCGGACCGATCAGTTTGGACTGATTACGATTCGTAGCGATGGGAAGAGATTGTTTATGGAGACTTCGGTAGCGCTGGGAAAGGGTCCCAATCTCTCCTACTGATCTAGCTTTTGTGGGGCGGGACCCCTGTCCCGCAGCTGACGCCCTCGTCGGCTTGCTCGGACGGGCGATGGCGCCCGGCGCGGCTCAGGGGAGCCGCCCCACACAAAGTGCCCATATCTGGAAAACTAAGGGCCTGTAACAAAATAACATTGCCGATATTGAATGTTTTGATATACGCTGAAGGGG
>JBBRRB010000037.1:0-58843 GCA_038225555.1 Bryobacterales bacterium | reverse complement strand
GGATGTGCGGATCGTGGCCGCCACGAATCGGGATCTGGAGGGAATGGTCGAACAGGGCAGATTTCGCGGCGACCTGTACCATCGTCTGGGCCAGATCTGCGTGCGGGTTCCTCCCTTGCGGGAGCGCGCGGAAGACATCCTGCCGCTGGCGGAACACTTCCTTCGTCAATACAGGCCAAACGGGAGTTTTTCGAACGACGCCGGAGAGATGCTGCGCAGGCACGCCTGGCCGGGAAACGTCCGCGAGCTGCGCAACGTGGTGATGAAGGCCGCAATCCTGGCAATGCAGGATGAAATTTTCTGCTCGGATTTCGGTTCCGAGCTGGCGCCCCGCCGTCAGATTTTCCGGCAGCCGATCTCGATCGGACATTCCGAGGACGCCAACTTGGATGGGATGGAGCGTCTGACCATCATGAAAGTGCTGTCCCAGACCAATGGCCATCAGCAAAGAGCGGCCGAACTGCTGGGAATTTCGCGCAGAACACTCAGTCGAAAGTTGAAAATATATGAACTGCAGCCAGAGGCCGACCGAAGCTTTGCTTCCTGATTATTCCGAACAGCGAAACGAGCATCGCTATCGAGCGGAGGGGGAAGTTCTGTTCTCCTTCGACGATCCGCTGCGCCGCGAGGTAACCGGCCTGTTGATCGATCATAGCGACAGCGGGTTTCGCGCGACCCACGGGTATCCTGCTCTGGCGTCGGGACAAATCGTCAGCTTCCGGCATCTTCTAGCGAGCGGGGAGGCGACGGTGGTTTGGAACCGGATTGCCGAAGGGACCACCGAGAGCGGATTTGTGATCCTTCGCTTGCAGACGCTCGCCTAGATACGGGCTGATCTCAGCAGGCTGTACGTTCGGATTGATCATCCAGACTTGACGAGCGTGGAAGTAATCCGCCAGCTTGCGGTTTTCCTCCGGCCCAAGATCCCGAGCCCAGACGATCCGTGCCTGGTCTATTTCCGCCGAGTTGTAGATCCACTGAAGAAGATTGTTTTCATCAGTCTTGGCAAGAACGAACGCAAGGTGGAGTCCCGGCTGCCTGGTTAGGTACTCCGTGATCCGCTCCTTCTCGTAGTTTCCCGGCTGCTTGCAGCACCAGCTTTGATAATTCAGAGCCTGCGTGTAGGGGAGGTGCAGATTCTCCGCCCCAATTCTTAACGCGAGAACTAAGATCAGGACGCATGGCAGGACGCGAGCCAGCGCTAAACCCGAACGGGTGGCCGAGAGGTGGCGGAAGCACTCCATCAGGAGCAGCCAAATGATCACCGTGGCAGGAGCCAAGTAGTGCGGCGAGGCCGCGCCCTCCAGCATCACCGCGCCGAATGCCGTCCCGAGCGCCACGAATGCAACCCGCAGACGGCGTTTGCGCCAGACCCAGGCGAGCATCGCCAGCGGCACGCTGAGCGCGGGACCCAGGTAGAACCGCCAATATTCCTGGACGCGAAAGGTCAGAAACTTGAGAAAATGCGGGATGGAATTTACCTTGGCGTGCTCGTCGAGTTCGTAGCGGTAGTATCGTTCCATCTCGATATGCCGGTGGTGCACCGACTGAGGCGTCAGCCAGGCGATGGACACCGGCCAGCCATAAATTTTCTGACTGACATTGTACGCAGTGGAAAAGGGAGTACCGGTGACGCGGTAGCAATAGAAACCGAGCCCGCCCAGGGTGGTTCCGGTGATTAACGCCAACGGGACCAGTAGCCGCCAGCGCCAGAACGGAAGAGCAAGCAGGAAAGGAAGCGAGCAGGCGAGCCCTTCCATGGGGCGAGTGGCTGCCAGGATCGCCAGTCCGGCCGAGAACGCGCTGGCATTGACGGCCGAGAATCTCCCGTCACGCAAGCGCGCAAACGCGCCCACCACCAGCGCGCCTCCGATAGCGGGCAGGAACCCGCCATGAAACGCGTTGATCCAGTAGCTGCCAATCGAGAACCTCAGCAGCGCAAGCAATGCCCCCGGAAATGCCCACCGCGCCGGCATCCATCCTTGCAGAGCCCAGCACAGAGTCCCGCAGAAGACCCCGCTTAATGCGAGAATGCCGAACCAGGGATCTCCAACCATCCAGATAGCTAAAGCCAACACCATGGCATGGCCCGGGAAATAGTTCGACACATACTGGGGCTGCTGAATAATATGCAGACTTTCGAAGTGCGGCCAGAACGGGTGGGTGGCGTTCACCAAACGTCCGTGCAGCAAAGTGTCCGCCAGCAACAGGTGGCTGAATTCGTCGCTGACCACGGGCACGGGTTCGCGCATCAAGGGGATGAGCGCCAGCCTCAGCAGAATGGCCAGCATGCCCGCCAGAACACAGGCCGAAACTCGACGGCGGCTGATCGCGCCAATAGCTCGGCCAAGCCGCTGGAAAACGCTTACGTGCGGAACCCCTCGCGCGGCCAGCAAAGCCACAACCGCAATCTCGAGAAGATTGAAGTCCTGCCGAAAGCCTTGCCACACTCCGGCCAGGAGGAACATCAGAGTTTCCAGGACCGCCATGGTTATTGATCGGCATTTGCGTGTAGGACAATTAGGACAGCCGCCTGCATGACTGAACAGCCGTACGATTCCTTGCTGGTCCTTTCTTTTGGAGGCCCGGAAAAGCATGATGACGTCATTCCGTTTCTCGAAAACGTACTGCGAGGAAAGAACGTTCCCCGCGAGCGCATGCTCGAAGTTGCAGAACACTACTATCTTTTTGGCGGGAAGAGTCCGATCAACCAGTTGAACCGCGAGCTAATTGCGGCTCTGCAGGCCGAACTCGAGCAGCACGGTCCGAAGCTTCCGGTGTACTGGGGCAATCGAAACTGGCATCCAATGCTGGCCGAGACGCTCAAGCAGATGCGCGCCGATGGCCGTAAGCGAGCGCTCGCTTACGTGACGTCCGCCTTCAGTTCTTATTCGGGGTGCCGGCAGTATCGGGAAGACCTTGCTCGAGCGCAGTCGGAGATCGGTCCGGGCGCTCCTGAAGTCGATAAGCTGCGAGTCTTTTATAACCATCCCGAGTTCATAGCCACGGTCGCCGACAACGTGCAAGCAGCCTTCGACCAACTGCCTGCCGACGATAGGTCCGGCGCACAACTGCTGTTTACCGCACACAGCATCCCGCTCACAATGGCGGATACCAGCGACTATACCCGCCAGCTTCTCGAGGCTTGCCGACTAGTTTCTGAGCGCCTAAGCAGACCAGACTGGCGACTGGTTTATCAGAGCCGCAGCGGGCCCCCTCAGCAGCCGTGGCTGGAACCTGACGTGAACGCCGCCATTCGCGAATTTCACGCGCAAGGAGGAACCAGCGTGGTACTTTCTCCGATCGGGTTCGTCTCTTGCCATATGGAAGTGCTGTACGATCTGGATACCGAGTGCCGCGCGCTCTGCGAGCAGTTAGGGATGGCCATGGTTCGGGCCGCAACTCCGGGATCGGATCCGAGGTTCGTTGCCATGATCCGCGAGCTGATCACCGAGAGGACAGGCTTGTCGGAACCGCGAGCAGTCGGACAATACGGCCCAAATCACAACGTGTGTCCGCTGAACTGCTGCCCAGCGCCGATCAGACGGCTATCATGAGAGAGAGGTATTCATACGGAAGCCGCCTTTGGAACCACCGCGTTCCAGCCAGCGTCTGACCTTCAGCGATACTCATGCGTCGTCGCAACTGGCCAATCTTAATCGCGGCGGGACTATCCATCATTGGCCTGATCTACGCGCAAAAGCCTTTTCGAGAATACCCGGCCGTGGAATATTACAACTTCCCCCTGCCCCCGGATTCGGGCGAGAAGACCGAGTGGGTTTTCGGGCGTCTTATTTATCCGGCAATTGTGGATTATCCCCGTTGGACCATGGACTACCCGCGCTCGGATCGGCATTTCTCCGCCGCACTTCGCCGACTCACTCGCGTGCATGCCAGATCTGTAGAACAGCCCATCAGCCTGGATGACGGCGACGATGTATATAATTGGCCCTGGCTTTATGGAGTAGAGGTAGGCTACTGGGACCTGACCGACGCCGAATGCAAGAAGCTGCGCGACTATCTCCTCCGCGGCGGCTTTTTCATGTGCGACGATTTTCACGGCACCCGCGAATGGGCCAATTTCATGCGCAGCATGGGTCGGGTGTTTCCAGATCGTCCCGTGGTGGAAATCGACAATAAGGATCCCATCTTCCACACCATCTTCGATCTAGACGACCGCTACCAGGTTCCCGGAGCGCAGTTTCTGGAAACAGGCCGGGTATATGAACACGATGGGTTTGAACCGCGCTGGCGGGGGATCTACGACGACAAGGGCCGCCTCATTGTTGCCATGTGCCACAACATGGATCTGGGCGACTCGTGGGAACATGCCGACAACCCGCTCTATCCCGAGAAGTACTCCGCTCTCGGGTTCCGCATTGGAGTGAACTACGTGGTCTACGCGATGACTCATTAACATGCCATGTTATTCTGGGCGCAAAGCCGCGATCGATTCAACCGTAAAACTTAGCGCAAATGTTTGAGTTTCTATTCAAATATCCGTCCTCGCTGTTCTCCAAGGGCAATTTTGTGCTTCTCGGAACATGGCCTCTTTGGCTCTTGTTTTCCGCAGTTGTGCTGGCGGGCTTCGGACTGGCTTGGTCGATTTGGATTCGCCGCAAACGCATTGCTTCCTCGGTGCGCGGTGGAAAGAGCGTGGCAGTCTGGGTGCTGCAAACGCTGCTGGTGACGCTGATCCTGCTGCTCTTGTGGCAACCGGCTTTGAGCGTCGGCACGCTCAAGCCGCAGCAGAATATTGTTGCGGTCGTCGTGGATGACAGCCACAGCATGACCACTCAGGACAACGGCGCAAGCCGCCGCGACCAAGTGATTCGCACGTTAAACGGCGGCCTCCTCAAAAGCCTCAGCAACAAGTTTCAGGTTCGGCTCTACCGCCTGGGCGATCATATCGAAAGGTTCGAGAAGCCGGAGCAGTTGAACGCCTCGCTGCCCGCCACTCACATTGCATCAGGGCTCAAAGAAGTTCTGGCCGATTCCGCTACCCTCCCGATCGGAGCGGTTGTTCTGCTCAGCGATGGCGCGGACAACTCTGGCGGCATTGATTTGGAGACCATCAACGAGATTCGCCGTCAGCGCATTCCGGTCCACACGGTAGGCTTTGGCCGCGAGCAGTTCGCGCGGGACATCGAAATTCAGGACGTGCAGATTCCCGTTCGCGCGCTGCCCAATTCGCGCTTGCAGGCGCAGGTGAGCTTCCGGCAGCACGGCTACTCGGGCCGCAAGCTGCACCTCACCATCAAGGAAAACGGCAAAGTTTTAGGTTCAGGCGATGTTATCGGAAAAGTGGACGGCGTTCAGCAGACTGAACCCGTCTTATTTAATGCCGGTCCCGCGGGCGTCAAAGATGTAGAAGTGGCTGTCGATCCGCAGTCCGATGAAGAGAACGCGAAGAACAACAAACTGATCCGCGTGTTAAACGTCGATAATGCCAGGCCGCGAGTTCTGTACGTTGAAGGCGAGCCGCGCTGGGACTACAAATTTCTGAGGCGCGCGGTGGAGGACGACAAGAATATTGAAGTGGTCTCCGTGTTGCGCACCACGCAGAACAAGCTCTATCGGCAAGGCATCGCAAACGAATCGGAGCTAAAGGATGGATTCCCCGGCAAGGTGGAAGATCTATTCGGGTACCAAGCCATTATTCTAGGGAGCGTGGAGTCCGCCTATTTCACGCCCGCGCAGCAGGAACTCATCCAGCAGTTTGTGGACCGGCGCGGCGGCGGGTTGCTTTTCATGGGCGGACGGGCGTCATTGGCTGATGGCGGGTACGGCAAAGCGCCTTTCACCGATCTGCTGCCGGTGCGCTTGCCTGATCGCAAGAATACGTTTCATCGCGATCCGGCCACCGCCGAACTGACTCAAGCAGGCCGCGAAAGTTTGATCTGCCGGCTGGAAGAGAACCCCGACAGAAATGTGGAGCGTTGGAAGAAACTTCCTTACTTGATGAATTTTCAAGAAGTGGGTGCGCCTAAGCCGGGCGCGGTGGTGCTCGCAGACATGCTTGCGGCAGGCCACAAAATGCCGCTGCTCATCACGCAGAATTATGGGCGGGGCCGGACGGCGGTGTTCGCCACGGGCGGCGATTGGCGCTGGCAGATGCTGCAACCTGTCGAAGATATGACCCATGAGATGTTCTGGCGTCAGTTGCTGCGTTGGCTGGTGAGCGATACGCCGACTCGGGTGGTCGCTTCCACTCCCCGGCCCGTGCTGACGGACGAAGGCGGAGTCCACTTGCGGGCGGAAGTTCGAGATACGACGTACCTACCGGCGGGCGATGCGCAAGTGGAAGCGCGCGTAGTGGGGCCGGACGGGTCCACGCAGGCAGTGGAACTGCACCCGGATCCATTGGAGCAAGGGGTCTACTCAGCGGATTGGAGTGGGGACAAGGCTGGATCTTATCTAGCTGAAGTGGTAGCCAAGCGCGGCAAAGAAGAACTGGGACGGGATGTGGTCACGTTCCGGCGCGAAAACGGCCAAGCGGAGAACTTCCATTTGGAGCAGAACCGGGAGCTGTTGGAGAAGCTTTCTTCTCAGACGGGCGGGCGGTACTATCGTCCACATGAAGTGAATCGCTTGGGCGAAGACATCTCCTATTCGGAGGCTGGAATTACGGTGCATGAAACTAGGGATTTGTGGGACATGCCGATCGTGTTCTTCCTGGCGTTGCTGTTAAGGTCTTCCGAATGGCTATTGCGGCGAAAATGGGGTGTCGTATGAAAAGGGCACAGAGCCAGCTGGAGGCAAGATTGCCTGCCCAAAGATCTCAGGATGTGGGGCAGCCAATCCTGGCTGCAACCGGCTTTCAGCCGGTCCTGCAAATTGCGCTGTTGATCCTATCCGCCGTATCGCTCCATGCCACCACTTTCTACGTCACTGTAGCAGGCCTCGGCGGCGAGCCCGAATACGAGCAGCGCTTCTCGGGATGGGCGAAAGACATCGACAAGCTGTTGCACGCCGCAGCTTCCGATACCAAGGTGGAAACGCTGTACGGTCCCGCAGCTACCCGCGCCAAAATTCAAAGCATTCTCTCCCAAATCGCCAAGGACTCGAAAGCCAACGATGCGCTGGTGCTCATGCTGATCGGCCACGGATCTTTCGACGGCTCGGATTACAAGTTCAACCTGCCGGGCCCGGATCTCTCGGCAGTCGAGCTAGCCACGTTGCTCGACCGCATCCCGGCGCGGCAGCTCATCGTGAATATGACCAGCGCCAGCGGAGGTTCCCGCGCGGCGCTCGAAAAAACCAATCGGGCGATCATCACCGCCACCAAAGGCGGCAACGAGAAGAACGCCACCGTGTTCGCCCGCTATTGGGTAGAAGCGCTGCGGGACCCTTCCGCTGACACCGACAAGAACGAAGTGATCTCGGCGCTAGAGGCGTTCCGGTACGCGGAGCAAAAGACGGCCAAGTTCTACGACACTCAGAAGCGCTTGGCCACCGAGCATCCAATGCTTGAGGACACCGGCAAAGGCCAAGGCACGAAAAGTCCTTCGGCGGAGAACGGCGAGGGCTTGCTCGCTTCGCGAATTGCGGTAATGCACCTTGGCGCGAGTCAAGCCGCCGCGAACACGCCCGAGAAACAGAAGCTGATCGCGCATAAGGAAGACTTGGAACAGCAAATAGACGCACTCAAGTATGAGAAGGCGGCGCTTCCAGCGGATCAGTACAAGCGCCAACTATCTGCCTTGCTCGTGGACTTGGCGAAGACGCAAGCGGAGTTGGATAAGTGAAAAAATATCTACTGGCAGGCTTGGCTCTGCTGATGTCGCTGTGCGCCCAGCCCGTGCGTAAACCAACGCATCAGACGGCCAACGCGCCCGCTGAAGTGGCCGCCTGCCAAACGCTTCAAAAACATGGTCGGCTCGACGAAGCCCGAACTTGTTTTCAAGGCCTGACCCGCAATCCGAATCCGTACCTGAGAGCCGAAGGACTCTGGGGAATGGAAAGTTACACCGACGCAAACAACCAGTTCAAGATCTCCGCAGCCGCAGATCAAAAAAACGCCGAGCTGCGCGTGCGCTGGGGCCTCTTATTCCTGGAGCGCTTCAATGCGCAGGAAGCGGGCAACCTGTTCAACGAGGCGATCGCCATCGACAAGGACTACGCGCCCGCGTACGTGGGACTGGCCCGCCTCTCCGCACAGGGCTTTTCACCCAAGGCCGTGGAGTTTGCCCAGAAAGCGATTGAGCTCGACCCCAAGCTGGTGGAGGCGCAGGAACTGCTCGCGTATCTAGCACTCGAGGATAGCGATCCCGACAAGGCGGCGAAAGAGGCTGACAAAGCGATCGCGATGTCGCCCGAGGCGTTAGATGCGCTGGCCGTCCGCGCCACGATTGACCTCTTGGACGACAAGCCCGGCAAGGAGTGGCTGGACCGCATTCATCAGGTCAATCCAGTTTACGGACCAGCCTATTCCACAGCAGGCCACTTCTTCGTTCTCAATCGCCGCTATCAGGAAGGCATCGCCTTCTATCGCAAGGCGCTCGAATTGAGCCCCCGCTTATGGGAAGCGCGAGCGCAGCTAGGAATCAACCTGATGCGTTTGGGCGAAGAAGACGAAGCTCGAACGCAACTGGAGCAATGCTACGAGAATCATTATCGAAACGCCGAAGTGAAGAACTCGCTGACGCTGCTCGACAGCTATAAGAAGTTCAAAACATATAAAACAGCCACCACCATCCTGCGACTCGATAAGCGGGAAGCGGACCTTTTGTATCCCTACTTCCAGAGCGAAATTGATCGAGCGCTGCGGATTTATCAGGACAAGTATCAGGTGAAGCTCAATGTTCCCGTGCAGGTGGAAGTCTATCCCGATCACGAAGATTTCGCCGTGCGCACGATGGGCATGCCGGGCTTAGGCGCGCTCGGAGTAACTTTCGGAACCGTGGTGGCCATGGATAGCCCGTCGGGCCGCACTCCCGGGAGCTTCCATTGGGCCAGCACGCTCTGGCACGAGTTGAGCCACGTGTACGTGCTCACGGCCACCAAACATCGCGTGCCCCGGTGGTTTACCGAAGGCATGGCCGTGTACGAAGAGACCGCCATTTCCCCCGATTGGGGCGACCGCCTGGACCCGCAAGCGATCGACGCCATCGAGAAAAAGAAGCTGCTTCCCGTGGCGCAACTTGATCGCGGTTTCATCCGCCCCACGTATCCGGCGCAGGTAATCGTCTCTTACTTCCAGGCCGGTCGAATTTGCAGCTACATTTCCCAAAAATGGGGTTACAACAAACTCCTGGATATGATGCACGGATACGCCGACGTGAAGACCACCCCGCAAGTAATTCAGGAGAGCCTGGGACTCTCGGCCGAGGAGTTCGACAAGCAGTTCCTGGCATGGCTGGAGGCGCAGACCAAAGGGACCGTGGAGCACTTCGCCGAATGGAAGAAGTCGGTTAAGGATGTCGCCGCCGCGTTGAAGGCCAAGAACTACGACGAAGTGATTAAAGAAGGCACGCGCATTCGCGATTTTTATCCCGACTACGTCGAGAATGCCAGCGTGTACGAGATGCTGGCCGACGCGTACCAGGAAAAAGGCGATAAGAAGAAGGCGACGCTTGAACTGGAGAAGTACAGCTCAACCGGGGGGCGGAGTCCGCGCTTGATCAAGCGATTGGCCGCTCTTGAGGAAGAAGCCGGAGACAAGCGCAAGGCTGCGGCCACCTTGGAACGCTTAAACTTTATTTATCCCGAAGACGACGAGCTTCACAAGAGGTTGGGCGATCTGTTGATGGCCGAGAATAACGTCCCGGGGGCCATTCGCGAATACCAGGCCGTACTCGCCGCCAAACCTCTGGACCAAGCCGCGTCGCACTTTCAGTTGGCTAAGGCTCTGCGCCAGGCCAATCGTTTGGATGACGCGCGTGAAGAAGTTTTGCTGTCGCTGGAAGCGGCGCCCGGATACAAGCCGGCCCAACAATTCTTACTAGAGATCTCAAAATAAAAATGTCCACTGCCACTCTGACCATGGCCGATTCGGCCGAACTGAAAGGCCGCATCGACCGGTTCCATGAGGTCCACCAGGCGATTCTTCGCGAAGTCCGAAAAATTATCGTAGGACAAGAGGAGGTGCTCGACCAGGTTCTCATCGCCTTGTTTGTAGGCGGACATTGTCTGATTACCGGTCTCCCCGGAACCGCGAAAACGCTGCTGGTACGGACCATCGCGCAGACGCTCGGGCTGGTGTTCAAGCGCATCCAGTTCACGCCCGATCTCATGCCCTCCGACATCACCGGCACCGACATCATCGAGGAAGATCCGACTAGCGGACGCCGCACCTGGACCTTCGTGCCGGGACCCATTTTTGGGAACATTCTGCTGGCCGACGAGATCAATCGCACGCCGCCCAAGACGCAGTCCGCGCTGCTGGAGGCGATGCAGGAGCTGTCCTGCACCGTGCGAGGGCACGTGTACCAGATAGACCCGCCATTTTTCGTACTCGCCACGCAGAACCCGATCGAACTGGAAGGCACTTATCCGCTGCCGGAAGCGCAGCTGGATCGATTCTTGTTTAATACGGTGCTGGATTATCTTTCCGCTGAAGACGAAGTCCGCGTCCTGGATCTGACCACTTCCACTAAGGCGGCCAAGCCCGATACGGTGACCAACGCAGCGGAGATTATCGATTTTCAGAGGCTGGTCCGCATGGTTCCGATCGCCGATCCGGTGGCGCGGTATGCCGTGGATTTGGTCCGCGCGACCAGGCCAACGGATTCGGGCGCGCCCGATTTTGTGAAAAAGTATGTGAACTTCGGAGCTAGCGTGCGCGCGACCCAATCGCTGGTGCTGGCCGCCAAGGCGCGGGCGCTGACGCACCATCGGTATCACGTGAGTTATGAAGATGTCCGCACGCTGGCGGCTCCGATTCTGCGTCATAGGGTGCTGATTAATTTTCATGCCGAGTCGGAACGGCTGGATTCAGACGCAATCTTAAAACGCCTCCTGGAAGCGAAGCCCGAGCCGAAGAAGTAGCACGCCTATGAGGCTATCTGAACAAGTCTTACTACAACATCGGCTGGACAGGACACCATGCCGCTTTGTGGGGCAGGCAATCCTGCCTGCAGCCGGCTTTCAGCCGGCTCTTCGGCGCACAGAAAGCCGCCTGAAAGGCGGCTGCGGGCAAGATTGCCCTGACAAGTAAGCGATGCAGCGATTCTTAGACCCTCAAGTTCTCGCAGGCATCTCCGAACTCGACCTCGTCGCTAAAACCGTAGTCGATGGTTTCGTCGCCGGCCTCCACCGATCCCCCGACTTCGGATTCAGCCAGGAGTTCGCCGAGTACCGCGCCTACACGCCTGGAGACGATCTCCGCCACGTGGACTGGAACGTCTTCGCCCGCACGGAACGCGCTTATCTCAAACGTTATCGGGGCGAGACCAATTCTCAGCTCACCATCATGCTGGATACCAGCGCGTCCATGGGGTACTCATCCCACAAGATCACCAAGCTCGACTACTCACGTTTTGTAGCCGCTTCCGTCTGTTATCTTGCGAACAAACAGCGCGACGCCGCGGGGCTCCTGGTCTTCGACGACGAAGTGCGCGAGTATGTGCGCCCCTCTACGCGGCAAGGTCAATTCATGCGGCTGGTGCATGCCATCGATCATTCCGAAATCGGCAAGCGGACCAACTTCGAAAAGCCGTTCGTGCACATTCAGGAATTCCTCAAGCGCCGCGGCATCGTGATGGTGCTTTCCGACTTTTACGAGCAGCCGGAAACAGTGATCAAGACCATGGAGCCGCTGCGCTACAAAGGCAATGAGTTGATCCTCTTTCACGTCCTGGATCCGCAAGAGATACAACCGAATCTTCACGAACCCGTCCTGATGGTGGATATGGAGACTCAGGAGGCCATGGAAGTGGCGCCCGACTACGCCAAGCGCGAGTACCGCCAGCGGGTGGATGCCCACATCGACGCGCTCCGGACCAAATCCAGGAGCGCCGGAATCGACTACTTCCTGCTGCGCACGGATCGCCCCCTCGACGATGCCCTGCGCGAGTACCTGACCATCCGGAAGGGGAGAATGTAGATGGGTTTTCTAGCTCCCTGGTTTCTCGCCGGAGTCGCCGCCGTCGGTCTCCCCTTATGGATTCATCTCCTGCGCCAATACCGCAGCACGCCGCATCCCTTCAGCTCACTCATGTTCTTCGAGCGCCGCACCCAAAGCTCCATCAAGCACCGCCGCCTGCGTTATCTGGCGCTGCTGGCGCTTCGCATCCTGCTGCTGCTGCTGATGGCGCTCGCATTCGCGAACCCGTTCGTGAACCGCGCGGTCAGCGCGTCCACCGCTCGCGCCAACCTCATTCTGGCTATCGATCGCAGCTTCAGCATGCGCTATGGCGACCACCTTGCCCGCGCCAAAAACGAAGCCGCTCAAACCGTCTCGAAACTGCGCGGCAACGACAAGGCGCAAGTACTCGCGCTCGACTCGCAAGTCCGCTACCTGACTCAGTTGACCAGCGATCCGGCTCAGCTCAAAGCCGCCATCGACAGCATCCAGCCCGGCGATCAGCGCAGTTCCTATGGCGAACTCGCGCGCACTTTGCGGAATCTCGCGCAAGCCGAAAAGGTGCCTTTGGAAGTACACCTCTTCAGCGACATGCAAAAATCCTCCATGCCGCCGTCCTTCTCCGACCTTCGCTTGGGCGATAACACCGAACTTGTTTTTCATTCCGTGGCGGAAGCTAAGGAACCGAACTGGCTGGTGGAAAGCGTGACTGCGCCAGGCAAGATTTACGATCCCAAAAAGGTGCGCATTCAAGCCGTGATCGCTGGCATCGGCACCAACGCGGCGGACCGCAATGTCTCCCTTGTTCTAGACAATAAAGTGCTGGGCAGCAAAGACGTCAAGGTGCCCGAGAACGGACGCGCAACCGTGGAATTTCTGTCGCTCGATACGCCCTACGGTTTCCACAAAGGCGAGATCCGCATCGAGCCGGGCGACGCGTTGCATGCAGACGATCGCTTCCCCTTCGCGGTGGAACGCGCCGACCCGCATCGCGTGCTTTTTCTGCATGAGGCTGGACAAACTCGTGGCGAACTCTATTACCGAACGGCTCTCGAAGCCGCGCCGCAGGCTGGTTTCGTCCTGGAGCCCCTCGCGATCGATCAAGCCGCTAACCAGTCCCTCTCCAAGTACGCGTTCGTAGTGCTCTCCGATGTGGGATCGCTTCCCTCCGGGCTGGACGACGCTCTCAAAAAATATGTCGCGGGCGGCGGCTCGCTGTTTGTTTCGCTGGGACCTTCATCGGGAGCCATGCGCAAGATCCCGGTGATCAACGCGGCGATTCAAGAGTCCCGCAGCGCGTCCCGCATGGGCGATCGCTTTCAGGCCGTGGGTTCCGCCGATCCTCAACATCCCACCATTCGCAAAGCGAACAAGCTAGACGGCGTGCAGTTTTACCAATACGTGAGAGTGGAGCCCGGTCCGGCTCGCGTGATCGCCAAGTTGACGGACCAGACACCGCTCTTATTCGAACAGCAAGTTGGCGAAGGCCGCGTGCTCGTGTTCGCCTCGACGTTCGACAACGTCTCGAACGATTTTCCGCTGCACTCCTCGTTCCTGCCATTTATCGAGGAGACGGCCCGCTACCTGGGCGGCCAGCAGGATCGCTCCGCCAACCTCGCCGTGGATTCTTTCATCGATTTACGCACCGCCAAAGAACAGGGGGCATCCGTGGACGTGATCGATCCTGACGGGAAGCGTCCGCTTTCTCTGAAGGACGCAACTTCAGCGCTGTCGTTCCAAGTCACGCGCGAAGGCTTTTACGATATCCACCGGGCTAACGGCAGACAGGAACTCATTGCCGTACACGCGGACCGGCGCGAATCGGATCTGGCCGGCATTCCGCCCGAAAACCTGGAACTTTGGAAAGCTATGGGACGCGGCAATACTCCACCAGCGGGTCAGGCGGGCGAATCGACCGAGAACAAACCGCACAGCCTGTGGCGCTACGCCCTGCTCTTGGTACTCTTGTTTGCAGTAGCTGAATCGATTTTTGCCAGCAGATACTTGTCGGTGGATAAGGACCTAGCATGAACGCGCTCGATCAACTCAACGCTTATCTTCGCCGGATCGAAAGCCGCATCCGGCTCATGACATTGCTTCGGGGCGCAGCCATACTCGCCGTATGCGCGCTGCTCACCACGGTAGTGCTGGTGCTGATCGCAAACGCGCTGGCATTCTCGGCCGGGAGCCTGCTGGCAGCCCGCACGCTGCTTTTCCTGGCGCTGGCCGTGGCCCTCGGGTTTGGGCTGATCCTGCCTCTGCTGCGAATGAACCGAGGCAAAGCTGCGCAGCTGGCCGAATCGAAATTCCCCGACTTCCAGGAACGGCTGCTGACCGTCAGCGACAAGTCCGCGTCTCAGGACCCCTTCGTGCACCTGCTGGCTGACGACGCCATGAAGATCGCCCGTCTCAGCGAGCCTTCCAAGCTGGCCCCCACTCCCTGGATCATCGGCTTAGTCAGTTCAGCCGGTGTAGCGGCCAGCGTGCTGCTCTGGCTCATTCTGGCGGCCCCCGGCTTCCTGGGCTATGGCACTTCGCTGCTGTGGGCCGGCACCCCGAGCGCTGGCAGGCTGCCTTTATACGACATCGTTGTACAGCCCGGCGACAAGACAGTGCGGCGGAAGTCCGATCAGCTCATCACCGCTCGTCTGGCTGGCTTCAGCACCAGTAAAGTGCGCCTGTTCGCTCAATACCGAGGCACCTCCAAGTGGGATGAAGTGAACATGACGCCGCAGCCCGAGGGCAACGGCTACGACTTTCTATTCGGCGGGCTGGCGGAGCAGGTGGAGTATTTCGTGGAAGCAGGCGCGGTGCAGTCCAAGCACTACACCTTGAAGGTTGTCGATCTCCCTGGAATTAAAAAGCTGAGCGTCACTTACCATTACCCGAAGTGGACCGGAATGAAGGATGCGACCGAAGATCCGGGTGGCGATTTACGGGCCGTCGAAGGGTCCGAGGCGGACGTCGTCATTCAGATGGATAAGCCTCTTTCAAAAGGCGTGCTGGTGCTCGCTGACGACAGCCAAATCGAGTTGAAAGCCGAAGGCAACACGCTCACCGCGCGCGTGCCGATCAAGAAAGACGGAATGTATCACGTTGCGGCCATCGAGCAAGGCGAGAACGTGCGTCTCAGCGAAGACTACTTCATTGAGGCGCGCAAGGACGAACCGCCGACAGTCAAAATCACGAAACCCGGACGCGACGCCAAAGCGAGTCCCATTGAGGAAATCGGCGTTTCCGTGGAAGGCAGCGACGACTTTGGTTTGCAGGAGCTCAGCCTGCGTTATTCGGTGAACGGTGGAGCGGAAAAGTCTGTCTCGCTGCTCAACCAGAAAGGTGCGAAGACCGCTTCCGGGTCGCATCTGAACGCGCTTGAGGATTACAAGCTTTCGCCCGGCGACCTCGTCAGCGTCTACGCAGTGGCTCGCGACGCGCAGCATGCGGTGAAAACCGACATGGTGTTTATCGAAACGCAGCCTTACGAGCGAGAGTACTCCCAATCGCAGCAAGCGGGCGGCGGGGGTGGCGGCGACCAGCAGGACGACGAAATTTCCGCGCGACAAAAAGAGATCATAGCCGCAACTTGGAACGAGCAGAAGAATGGGCCAAAGGGCGTGAAGGAAGCGGGCGAGGATGCGCGCTTTCTGGCCGAGACGCAAGGCAAGCTTGGTCAGCAATCGAAGACGCTTGCTGATCGCATGCGCACCCGCCAAATGACCGGCGGCAACCAGGAATTTCAGAGCTTTGCGAAGGACATGGAAGAAGCTGCCAATGAGATGGCTGCCGCTGCTGAAGGCTTGAAGAGTCAGAAATGGACTGACGCGATGCCGCATGAGCAAAAAGCTTTGCAGCATATTCTGCGGGCAGAAGCGACTCGCCGTCAGATCCAGGTGGCCTTCGGCCAGAAGGGCGGCGGAGGAGGCGGCGGAGGCCAGGGTAGAGATCTCGAGAATCTCTTCGATCTCGAACTCGATACTGAAAAGAATCAATATGAGACGGGCCAGCAGTCTTCGGCGGATAAGAAGCAGCAGGAAGTGGACAAAGCGCTCGACCGGTTGAAGCAGCTTGCCAAGCGCCAGCAGGAATTGGCGGCCCAGGCTCAGAAGCAGCAGACGTTCCAGCAGAGATGGGAACAGGAGATGCTTCGGAGGGAAACGGAAGAATTGAAGCGCCAGATGGAGCAGTTAAGTCGAGGCGATTCGTCCGAGCAACAGCAGGGTCAACAAGGACAGCAGGGTCAACAAGGGCAACAGGGACAGCAGGGTCAACAAGGGCAACAGGGACAGCAGGGTCAACAAGGACAGCAGGGCCAACAGGGCAAGCAGTCAGGTAAGCAAGGTACGCAGGAAAAGATGTCAACGGCTCGGCGTCCGCAAGGAATGTCCGATCCTCGCCTGGAACAGGCCATCGAGCGTCTCAAGCAAGCCACTGACGATATGCGCCAAGCTGCCTCCAGCCAGACCGGCTCGTCAGAGCAAGGTGCGGCCAGTCAGCGCCGCGCCGCGGATCGCTTGCAGGAAGCGCAGCAGCTCATGGGCGGAATGCGTCAGCAGGAATCCGCTCAACAGCTGGAGCAGATGACCCGGGAGGCGGACCAGCTGTCAGCTCACCAAAAAGATTTTCAGAATCGTTTGCGCCAAACCTATGGCAATCAGCCGGGAGACGGAGGCCAGCCCGGCCAGTCTCAGTCTCAGCAGCAGAACCAGCGGCTCGCCGCCGAGAAAGAGAAGATGGCGGACGATCTGAAAAAGATCGAGCGCGAAATGTCCGACACCGCGCGACAGACGCGCGAGGGCCAGCCCGCCGTATCGAACAAGCTGCGCGACGCTTTGGGAGAGATGCAGCAGAACGAGCTCGGTCTGCGCATGAAGAAAGGGGCAGAGTGGATTAAGCAGGGCCAGGGGATGTACACCTGGATGCGGGAATCTACCGTCACCCAGGGGATCGATCAGCTTCGCGACCGGCTGCTGGATGCGCGCGCCGCAGCCCAGGGCAAGGGACAAAACGGCAAGGATCCGAAGAAGGATGGGACAGAGCGGGCGTTGTCCCAAGTGGAGAATATGCGCAATCGGCTGGAGCAGATGGCGCAGGGTCGCGGCAAGCAGCAGGGGCAAGGTCAAGGGCAACAGCAAGGCCAGGGCGAGCAGTCAGGCCAGGGCCAGCAACCTGGACAACAAGGTCAATCTGGACAGCAGGGTCAAGGGCAACAAGGGCAAGGTCAGCAACCGGGCCAAGGTCAACAAGGGCAAGGCCAGCAGCCCGGACAAGGCCAGCAAGGCGGCCAGCAACCAGGCGGTCAGCAAGGCGGAGGCGGCGGCAATCGCGGAGGATCCGACCGCATGGGCGGAAACGGACCCGCCTTCGGATTCAACGATGCCATGCGCGATCTCAGCCAGATCCGCCAGCAAATGCAATCGAGTGATCCCGACCTCAGCAAGGAGGCGCAACAACTCGCCCAGGATATTCAAAAGCTCAACCTTGGAGGAGCCAGCGACGCTGAATTAGCGAATCGCCTGAACCGCCAGATCTTGCCCGAGCTGGAGCGCCTGGAACTTCAGCTTCGACGAAAACTCGACGAAAACGGAAAAGGCCAAGTCCGCAGCGCCGGATCGGAGCGCGTGCCGACAGGCTACGCTGACGCCGTCGCCGAGTATTTCCGCAAGCTGAGCAAGGGTAAATAGGTGAGAAGAACTGCCAGAATCTCCGCTGCATTTGGATTGGCAGCCAGCCTCGCGAGTGCCCAGAGCAACCTGCCTCAGCGCGATCCGATTCGCAATCCAGCGCGAGCAGGCGCGCCTCCAATAGTGCAACCAAGTGCGCAGCCTGACCCGGCGCAGGCAACTCGACACGGGCCGCCACCTGAGGAGAGAAACTCCGTAACGCATCACAAAGCCGTGATCGGAGGCCAGTCCATCAGCTATACCGCGACCGCGGGAACGTACGTGCTCAAGTCCGACGATGGCACGCCCAAGGCGAGCTTCTTCTACGTCGCATACGTGAAGGACGATGTGCCCGATGTTTCGAAACGGCCCATGTCATTCGTGTACAACGGCGGCCCTGGGTCCGGTTCGCTTTTCACGCACATGGGGCTTGGCCCCAAGCGCCCCGTGCTGACCGACGACGGGCATGGAATGCCCGCGCCTTATCCAACCGAAGATAACGAGGACTCGTTCCTCGACGCCACCGATCTCACGTTCATCGACGCTATTTCCACCGGCTACAGCCGTCCAGCGCCAGGCGAGAACCCTTCGCAATTCTACGGTGTAGTCAACGACGCTACTTATTTCGCCGACTTCATCTATCAATACCTGACTCGCGCGGAACGTTGGGCTTCGCCAAAGTTTCTAATCGGCGAGAGCTACGGGACCACTCGGTCTGCCGAACTCGCCTTCGTGCTGCAGCAGCGACATCAGATCTATCTCAGCGGCATCGCGCTGGTCTCTTCGGTGGCGTTTGCGAATTGGGGCGCAGATGATCGGTCTAAATTCTTCCTGCCCACTTTCGCCGTTTCCGCCTGGTACCACCACCTGCTACCGCCCGATCTGCAGAAACTCTCGATCGATCAAATGGCCCAGCAAGCACGGACCTTCGCTCACGGCGAGTACGCGGCGGCGCTTGAGAAAGGCGACGAGCTAGCGCCCGCCGAGCACCAAAAAGTGGTCAAAGACCTGGCGCGTTTTACCGGACTATCGCCGCGCTACCTCGAGCAGACCAATATCCGCGTCAGTCCCCAGCGCTGGTTTAAGGAACTGCTGCGTGACAAGCGTCAGACCGTTGGCCGCCTCGACGCGCGCTTCGTCGGCATGGATGTGGACGCCGCAGGCGAACGCGTGGAATACGACTCGAGCGAAGCCTCCTACGAAGGCGCGTATGCCGCCACTTTTCAAGATTATGTCCGCCGCGAACTGAAGTGGAGCAGTGACATGTATTACACGATCACGGCGAACGTGCGGCCGTGGGATCAGGGCCAGCCGGGACAAGTTTCGGAGGCCCTACGCTCGGCCATGACCGAGCAAACGAATCTGAAGGTGCTAGTCGTATGCGGCTACTACGATCTGGCTACGCCGTTCAACGGAATCGAGCAGACCGTTTCCCACATGAATCTGGAGCCGTCTGTTCGCAAGAACGTGAGCTTCACTTATTACGAGGCCGGACACATGATGTACGTCGATAAGAAAGCTCGCCAAAAGCTGCATAAAGACATGAGCGATTTTATCAACGCCAGCTACCATCGCCCGTCATAAGCGCCGCCGTAGCCCCTTTCCCGGCGCGACCCCCGTCTGCAGCTCGCCATTCTTCACTACCGCAACCCCATTCACCAGCACCCACGGAATGCCTTCCGAGTATTGCGCCGGATTCTCGAAGGTTGCGCGATCCATAACGCGCTCGGGATCGAATACAGTCAGGTCCGCATCCGCACCCACCTTCACCCGGCCCTTCTCCGGCATTCCAAGCCGTTCCGCCGGCATCAGAGTCATCTTGCGAAGCGCATCCATTAAGCTCAGCGCATGCTGCTCGCGAACATAACGTCCCAACACACGGGCATACGTCCCTGCCGCCCGCGGGTGTCCCTTTCCATGATCCAGAATCCCATCGCTCGCCACCATCACGGCCGGATCCGCCATGGCGAGCCGTGCCATCTCCTCGGGAATGCCGTGGATCGCCACCATGCCGCCCTCCTTTCTATATCGCGCGAAAGTCTCCGCCGTCAGCCGCTCGCCCGTAGCCGCCCATTGCAGGTCCCCGAAGCCGATGTCCCCCAAACGCTGCTGCCATCCTTTTTCGAAAATAGCCGATCCTAAATCGGTCATGCCCGCAGTGTACGGATAAGCTTCTGTCGTGACGTCCAACTTGCGAGCGGCTGCGCCTTTGACATACCGCAGGCAAACGGGAGTCTCCCGCAAGCAGGTGCTGGTGAGATGCACGATGTGCAGCGCGGCTCCGGTCGCCGCCGCATTCGAGACCACCTCCTGGATCGAGTCCACAGCGCCGGGCTCCACCGGGCCGCTGTTCCGCATGTGCACGTAGACCGTAGTCTTCCGCTCCGCCGCCAGTTGGAAAACGTTCAGAATCTCTTCCCTCGTAACAGTCGGAACATACGCGATCCCTAACCCAATGCCCAGCGGGCCTTCATCCAGTCCCTTGCGAATCAGATCGAGAGTCTGCCGAATCTCATCCCGACTGGCGGCCTGCGCTACAGCCTTATCGCGAGGCAGCAGCAGACCTGTATCGTGCATCACAGCCATCCGAGCCGGGATGTGCCCCGCGGTCGCACCAAAGTTGATCAGCGACTTCCCTTCCCTGGCGGCGTACCAAGGCGTTACTGGCGAAACGCCGACCTCCATCTCCAGCGCCGTAGTCACGCCGTCGCGAGCTTTGAAGCCGTAGTTCTCCGGCGTTTGCCCGTGCGAGTGGAGATCGATGAAACCCGCAGTCACCACCAATCCCTTGGCGTCGATGACCGTGGCACCTTTGAGCGTCGATGCTGAGATTGCGGCGATCTTACTGCCGCGAATTCCGATGTTCCGCATCGCGTTCAGATTCGATTCCGGATTCATCACTCGGCCATTGGCGATCACGACATCGTACTGTTGCGCCAACATAGGCAAGGCCACTCCAAGCAATAAAAGTCTCATGACGATGCTTATGATTATAGATTGCGGCGATTGATTATTCGGCCCGGCGCCATTGGCGACTGTATCCTGGCTCTGCCCGCGCTCGAGTATCTCAGGACCGCTCATACCGAAGTTTGGACGCCCTCCGCAGTGGTGCCTCTCATTCGATTCGCGGACCGGGCGCGCTCGCTCGCCTCCACCGGCCTCGATGTTTTCGGACTGCCAGACGTCGAGCCGTCGGCAAGTCTGATCGCCAACTTGCAAAGTTTCGACTCCATTGTGTCTTGGTACGGCGCGAATCGCACCGAATTTCAAGAGGCGATCAACGAGCTAGGCGCACCTGTCGAGTTCCTGCCAGCGTTGCCTCCTGCCTATGGACGAGAGCACTGCGCCGATTTCTTCGCGCGCCAAGTGGGAGCCCCCACGCCAGCGTTCCCCCGCATTCCAATTCCCAATCCGAGCACTCACACTCATGCAGTCATCCATCCATTTTCTGGAGGCACCCGCAAGAATTGGCCTCTGGATCGCTACCGGGAACTGGCGCGGAGGATGCCGATCCCGGTACGATGGTGCGCGGGTCCCGAAGAAAAGTTGGAAGGCGCTGAAAGGCGCGACAATCTCTTGGAACTGGCCGAATGGATCGCCGGAGCCCGCTTGTACATCGGCAACGATTCGGGCATCACCCATCTAGCGGCAGCAGCAGGCGCGCGAGTCGTTGCGCTTTTCGGCCCAACCGATCCGGCGATCTGGGCTCCCCGCGGTGACGCCGTTCGGATAATCTACGACGATCTGGAAAACATTACAGTGGAGAGAGTTCTCGATGCGATCAATTCAATTCTGTAGCTTGTCTCTGCTGAGCGCCGTGCTCGCTTTCTGCGCTGAGGTGAAAACCATCACGGCGGCTCGCAATCCGTATGGTCTCGTGATCGGGCCTGACGGAGCTCTATACATCTGCGAAATCGACGCCCATCATGTAACCAGGCTCGATCTGAAGACCGGCGCAAAAACAGTCGCGGGCACGTTCGAGCAGCCCTATGAAATTCGCTTCGACCGCGGGAGAAACATGTTTGTCGCCGACATGCCCAGCCACGTCGTGCAGCGCATTGACGCGGTGACCCGCACGGTTACGACAATCGCTGGCACTGGCAATCCGGGATTCAGCGGCGACGGAGGGCCAGCAAACGCGGCGGAGCTGAAGCAGCCTCACAGCATCGCTTTTGATCGCCAGGGCGGGCTGCTCATCTGTGACATTGGCAACAACCGGATCCGGCGCGTGGATCTAAGCTCCGGCGTAATCGACACTCTGCCATCAGGCGATCCGCCTTTGCGCGGTCCCCGGGCCATTGCCTTCGATGGATCCTGGAACATGTACATCGCGCTCCGCGAAGGCAACGCCGTGTACCGCGTCGATGCAGCCACGCATCAGATCGCGAAGTTCGCAGGCACCGGCGAAAAAGGTTACTCCGGCGACGGCGAGAGCGCGCTCAACGCAAAGCTGAACGGACCCAAGGGCGTCGCCTGCGGGCCGGATGGCAATGTGTATATAGCCGACACGGAGAATCACGCCATTCGCCGGGTGGATGCAAAGGGCACGATCACGACCGTGCTCGGAACTGGCGAGCGCGGAGACGGCCCGGATGGCGACCCTCTAAAATGCAAGCTCTCCAGGCCGCACGGCATTTTCGTCGCTGGGGACGGAACGGTTTACGTTGGCGACAGCGAGTCGAATAAAGTGCGAGTCTTAGTCAAGTAGCCCGCGATTCAATGCTTCGCTTGGCCGGAAGTAGGAGACACCATCAGGCTCGATTCGTTCACAGCTTCAAAGTCGGACCCGTGCAGCTTGGTCAGATTGTGCAAGTCGCTATCGTTGAAGCGGCTGTCGGACGTTCCGGAAATATACAAGGACGATCCGTTATCCGCAAGAATCATCCCGTATTCCTTTAGAGCCTTAAGGATCACCTGATTAGCTAAAGAATACGTTGAGATATCAAAGCTGGCGCGCAAACGGAACCGCTGGCCCATGGGAGGGAACTTTGTTTCCGTGAAGTTCGAAGCGAAATGCTCGGAAGGCCACACGTAGGCGCGCCGGGTTTGGGGAACCGTGAAGCGGATGGCATGCTTGATTGCGCCGCTCGCCACTTCGTCGTAGCGCACCAGCCCGGGCAGTATCGGCAGTCCAGCGGCATCGGCTGAGGTCCACCCCAGCGGGCGAAGCTGATCTGACGCCAAGCGCCAAATGGCTCCCGATCCCGCTTTCCAGGACCCGTCGCCCAGCGGGTACGCTCCAAAAAGCTCATAAAGGATGCACTGCTTTTTCTGCAAAATCAGCACATGCCGGTCGCCGGTGCCGTTCGGTCCGCCTTCCACCGGCGCATTCGCTGGAATCGGGTAAGGCCCTTTGTCGCTTTCATCGGCATACTGAAAGGTGACGTTCACCTTCGGCTGGGTGGACGGGACAACCATGTAAGGAATCCCATAAACGCTCTGCGATCCGAAATCGGGGTGCAGCGGCTTGGACGTTCCGATGGTGGCGAGATAAGCGTCCGAGTTCTGGTCAACCGGCAGTTGGCTGACGGGCGTGTTCCAGACATTATCAGCGGGAAAGACGGGGCAGTTGGAGATTTGCTGTGCGGAAACTTGGCCGCTAGTGGCTGCCGCTGCTAGCAGAGCGAGAGCCGAAAGTTTATGGGAGAACGTATGCACGCATACTATTGTATTAAACTCGTCGGCATCCCTCCGGCCAGTTTCAGTTTCGACTCGATTTGGCTTCGTTTTGTTTTTTCCAATTTCCAGCGAGCGGATTGGAGCGTTCTTAGCTCCTTAAGAGCCCGATAATAGGAACGTTCCACCCCCTGCCGATAACGTCCTAGTCCGTCCAGCGGCCCGGGATTGGGTTCGTTTTGCAAAATCCTCGCTTCCAATCGCGGAATGAGTCGCAGGATCCAGGCCGCGTGGATAATCTGATCGAAAACGTGGATCTCCAACTGCCCGCACGGACACAATTCAGCGAAGAGCCCGGCTCGGAGGTCCTCGTGTTCCTGTCGGTCACTCTCGGCGATGACGGAGTCGCCGGAGCCTTGTGCTCTGATTGGCATGGTTGTTCGTTGTCCCACCTCACAGCATAGCGAAGCAAGCCAAAGCTTTTCCACCGATTTTCTAACTGCGGTACTGGAATAACAGAATATTTGGTGGAAGAATGTTGAGGATGGACACCTATGCCGGCTAAGACTAGTCTAAGGAGCCAATCCTGGTTCACCGGAACGGAATACTACAACTTCGCGCGGCGGGCGTGGCTTCGATCAGAAGGTTTTAATCACGATGTGTTTGAGGGCAAGCCGGTCGTGGGCATCTGCAATTCCTGGAGCGAGCTGAACAACTGCAACGCCCACCTTCGCCAAGTCGCTGAGGCGGTGAAGCGCGGAGTCTGGGCGGCGGGCGGTTTTCCACTGGAGTTTCCCACTATTTCGCTGGGGGAAATGTTCATGCGGCCCACTTCGATGCTCTATCGCAACCTGATGGCGATGGACGTGGAAGAGTCCATCCGGGCAAACCCGATCGACGGGGTAGTCCTACTCTGCGGGTGCGATAAGACCACCCCGGCTCAGCTTATGGGCGCCGCGAGCGCCGATATTCCAGCCATTACCGTGACTGGCGGTCCCATGCTCAGCGGCCAATGGCGCGACCGCAAGCTCGGCGCCGGGACCGATGGACGAAAGTTGTTCGACTTGTACCGCACGGGCCGTTTGGGTGAGGAGGAATGGAACGAAATTGAGGGTTGCTTGGCTCGCAGCTCGGGCCATTGCACGGTAATGGGGACTGCCTCCACGATGGCCAGCCTGGCGGAGGCGATGGGAATGACGCTCCCCGGATGCGCCGCGATCCCAGCACCCGATTCGCGCCGCCTCGCCATTGCGGAGCTCAGCGGGAGGCGCATGGTAGAGATGATCGGCGAAGATCTGAAGCCGTCCCGCATCATTACCCGGGAGTCGCTGGAAAACGCGATTACCGTTCACATGGCTCTTGGCGGCTCCACCAACGCCGTGGTGCATCTGCTCGCAATCGCTGGCCGGCTGGGAATCGATCTCAGCCTGGATGATTTTGATCGGATCTCGCGGACAACACCTTACCTCGTCAATGTTAAACCTTCAGGTGAGTATCTGATGGAGGAATTCTTTCATGCTGGGGGTGTTCCTGCAGTGATGAAGGAACTTCTGCCCGCGCTCCATGGCGGGTGTGCGACGGTGAACGGCAAGACTGTGGAGGAAAACGTTTCCAAGGCGCAGTGTTTCAATCGGGACGTTGTGCGCGCGTTCGCAGATCCCTTGGCTAAGGAGGGCGGAACCGCCATCCTGTACGGCAATCTCGCTCCCAGCGGTGCCGTTATTAAGCCGACCGCTGCCTCGCCTCGCCTTCTCCAGCATCGGGGACGCGCGGTCGTGTTTGAAAATCATGACCAGATGAAACAACAGATCGATGGGGAAGATCTTCCTGTGGACGCCAACTCGGTCCTGGTGATGAAGAGCTCAGGGCCGAAGGGAGCGCCCGGCTTCCCGGAGTGGGGCCAGATTCCCATGCCCGCAAAGCTGCTCAAGCAAGGGATTGACGACGTGGTTCGAGTCTCGGACGCGCGCATGAGCGGGACGAGTTTTGGAACAGTGGTGCTCCATGTTGCGCCGGAATCGGCTATCGGAGGGCCGCTTGCGATCGTGCAAAATGGCGACGAGGTCGCGCTCGATACCGCGGGCCGCCGCATCGACCTAGTGATTCCTCAGGCGGAGATCGACCGCCGTCTCAGCAAGTTCGTGCCTCCCGCGCCGCATTACGAACGGGGCTACGGGAAGATGTTTCTAGCTCACATCGAACAGGCGAATCTGGGCTGCGATTTTGATTTCTTGAAGAAGCGACCTTGATGGCGACCGATAAACGGCTGGCCGTGGCGCTTTTCGTGCTGCTGGCTGTGGCGTTCTATGTAGCAAATCATGGGGCTTTCAGAGGCTATTTTCAAGACGACGATCTCGACAATTTGAGTTTCACGCGTGAACTCGGCTTGTCTCAGTTTTTCACGCCGCTGGTTTGGCCGAGGGTGTTCGAGAACAACTTCCGACCGGTGGGCCATCTCTTCTACTACGTGATGGCGCGAACCGCGGGCCTGAATTACTGGGCATACATCGCTTTCCTGCAGTGCGTGCATTTGCTCAACGCGGCGCTCCTCTGTCTGCTATTGCGGCGGCTCGGGCTCTCATTCTTGGCGAGCTGCGCGGGCACGCTGTTCTGGGTATTCCACATGGCGGCGTTCGACGTGTTTTGGAAGCCGATGTACGTGTTCGATCTGCTGTGCGGCTCGTTCTGCCTCTTGAGCCTGCTCGCGTATATGAAGGATCGGTGGGTTCTGAGCCTGATGGCGATGTGGCTCGGGTACCGGTCAAAGGAAGTCGCGATCATGATGCCGGTCGTGATCGCGGCGTATGAAATCCTGCTCGGGGGACGGAGGTGGAAGCGGCTGATGCCCTTCTTCGCACTCTCGCTCACGCTGGGCGTGCAGGCCATCGTTCAAAATCATCATCGCGAGGAGAACGACTACTCGCTCCATTTCACCGCTTCAAGTCTGTGGACGTGCCTGCGGTTCTATGCGGGCAAGGTGATTCTGGTTCCCTATGCCGGGTTCCTGATTCTCCTCTTATTTTGCCTGCGTGACCGGCGAATTTGTTTCGGCGTGATCGGGTTTTGCGCATTGCTGCTGCCGATGCTCTTGCTGCCCGGTCGATTGTTCAGCGCCTATATGTACGTTCCGCTGATCGGGCTGGGCGTAGCGGCGGGATCGGCTGCTGCGAAAGTGGACCCGCCATTGATCGCGGCTTTTTTTGCAATTTGGCTGCCTTGGAACTATGTCAATTTACGTTGGGATAGGCGAGTTGTTCTAGCCAACAGCGACGACCGGCGGGCCTTCTCCCGCGGGCTTGCAGAGTTTAGCAAGAGCAATCCGGATGTGCGCACATTCATCGGTGGCAAAGGACCTATGAACGTCTACGGGACGCGTGCCGCCATCAGACTGGCTTATCCTCCCTTTACGAAGATTCTCTTCACTACCCAGGACGACCCCGATTATCCCGAAACTCTCAGGCACTATCCAGCGGCTGTTCTGAACTGGAGTCCCGTTCGGCACGATCTTGGTATTCTGGTCAAACGCCCGGAGACGCCGGACACTTCCTACATTCGGATGGGCTCGGATACGCCGATCTGGCAGCTTGAGAAAGGCTGGTATGAGCCCGACGGAATGTACCGATGGATTCAGCCCGAAGCCACCGCTCGACTGAGACGTCCGGAGAATGTCGCCCATTTTGAGCTGGTGGTGAATGTTGGTCCGGAATTGCTTTACCGCCTGAAGCACAGCAAAGTTGCGGTCAGCTTGAATGGCTCGGTGATCGGAGAGCGTGATTTTACGAGCGCCTCGGTGCAGGCTGTACGATGGGAGGTTCCTGCCGGTCCCCCGGGGGCAGCGGAGATCGGATTTCATGTTTCACCTGAGTATTTGAGTCCAAGACCCCTGGGTATTGCGATTGTAAGCTTTGGCTTTATTCCATGATCAATTAGAAGGAGACGACATTCGCATCGATGCCTGAACTTCCGGAAGTGGAAACCGTTGTGAGGTCGCTGGCCCCCGGCTTAACTGGACGGACGATCATGAATGCCACCTTTTCGTCTCATTTTGTCGTTCGCCAGGACTTCGAAGAGTTGGCGAGGCGAGTGCGCGGCCAACAGGTTCGGTCGGTGAGTCGCCAGGGAAAATTCATAGTCCTGGATCTGGCGTCGGGATCGCTGTCCGTCCACCTTGGGATGACGCGAAAGCTGCTGCTCGACGCACCGGCTGGAAAGCATGCGCGAGCTGTGTTCGAGCTGGATCGCGGGGTCCTGGTATATGACGATATTCGCCACTTCGGACGCATCGAATGGAGCGAGCATCTGCTTGACCGGGTGCAAGCGCTTGGTCCGGACGCGCTGACTATTCCGCTCGACGCCTTCCTGGAACGGCTCCGTTCGCGCAATTCACGCATCAAACCCTTGCTGCTGAATCAGCGATTCCTTGGCGGCATGGGAAATATATATACGGATGAAGCCTTGTTCGCCGCACGCATTCATCCCAAGGCGAGCGCTTCCCGCCTCAGCAAAGCCAGGGCGACCCGCCTGCATAAGGCCATGGTGGATCTGCTTGCGCTGGCGATTCGCCACAAGGGATCCTCCATCTCCGACTATGTGGATGCGGAAGGCACCCCCGGGAGATTTCAGTTGCTCCATCAGGTTTACGGGCGCGAGGGCCAGCCGTGTCGTGTTTGCGGCGGCCCAATCAGGCGAATTCTAGTAGCCCAGCGCGGCACGCATTATTGCCCGAAGTGCCAGCGTTCGTGAACGTTACTTAGCGAAGTAATTCCCGGCCAACTCCGGTTTTTGAGCGAGAGCCTGCTTCCAGCAATTCTTAGCCTCGTCCGGATGACCTTGCGTCTTCAGAGCGTGCCCTAAATTTAGAAGAGCCTCGGGGAATTCAGGGCGCTCGGCCAGAGCCTCCCTGTAGAGCTTCACCGCGTCCTCTACCTGACCCGATTTCTGGAGCAGCAGACCCGTGTTATAAAACAGCTCGGCGTTGCGCTCTCCTTTTTCGATCAGACGCGCCTGATATTCCAGAGCCTGCTCGAAATTGCTTCTCTCCATGGCTAGAGTGGCTAAGCCCCGCAGCCCGTCCAGACTCTCCGCATCCAGCTTCATCAGCCCTTCGAAGGCCTCACCGGCTGCATCGAAATTGCCAAGATGCCAGTGACAGAGCGCGAGATTGAGCTGCGCTTCGGGCCATTGGGTTCGCTTTTTCAAGCACGCATCGAACGCTTCGATCCCGCCTCGGTAATCGCCTTGCTGAAGCCGTAAATATCCCAGGCGGAAACAGGCATCCTCAAAATCCGGATTCTTCAACAACAGCCGCCGGTAAAGCTTTTCGGCCTCTTGCACATCGCCTTCTTTATCGACCAGCGTGGCCAGTTGATAGAGAGCATCCTTCTGATCCGGCGAGATCGCCAAGACTTGTTCAAATGCCGCCCTGGCTCCTCTGGAATCGCCCGAAAGCTGGAGTGCATTGGCCAGAGTGAGATGCACCTGCACATCGCTGGGCCGAATTCTGAGCGCCTCCGTGTAGGCTCGCCCGGCATCGGCGAGATTTCCAAGTTTGTGATGTGCGACTCCCAGGTTAAACCAGCGCTCGAAGTTTTCTGGCGAGTATTCCACGAGGCGTCCGCAGTAGGTGGCGGCCGCCTGGAAGTCGTTGTCTGCAAACGCGCACGTCGCCAGCCCTTCAAGTGCCGCTTGAGAGTTCGGTCGGATCGACAGCAGGCGTTCCGAATAATTTCGAGTAGAGGAGTGGTCGCGCTTGGCTATGCCGATAGCGATCATATTGGCCAGACTGGGTTCCGACAAGGGGTCCCGGTCCAACGCCGCTTCGTAGATAGAGGCCGCATCGTCGTAACGGGACAGCAACTGCAAAGCCACCGCTTTGCCAAATCGCGCGGTTTCGTCGTCGGGGGACAGCGCCAGGACACGGTCGAACGACTTCAGGGATTCTTCCGCCTGTTCCAAATGGAGCAGGCAAATCGCGCGGCCGAGAAGCCCATCGGTTCGGCGAGGATCAGTTTCGAGTGCTTTGTCAAACCGCTCCAGCCCCTTTTGCCATTGCCCGAGCTTATAAAAGCAAACGCCTGTGTTGAAGTTTGCATTTCCGTCTGATGGATCCGCGGCGCTGATCTTTGAGTAGGTCCGAATCGCCTCCTCGTACTGTTCCAGTTCCACGTGAATATGGGCCTTGGCCGTATAGGCCTCCGCATTTCCGCTCCCATCCTCGATCAGGCGATCGATTTCCTGGAGGGCCTCGCTCCTCTTTCCTTCCAAGTGAAAGGATACCGCTTTGGCAAGCGATGCTGTTTTCCCGTTCACGCGGCTCTTGCCGTTACTATCCAACCTTGGCTTTAGTTGACTCATTTTAGTTTCGAATTTCCCTGGTTTGAACATCATTCGGAGTGAGGAGCGCGCAGAGCCGCCCCACCCAGTCGTACTGGTGGGACACCTCGACCCACCGGACTCGCGCTCTCCCGCTTTTACTGCCGAAAAAGCCGATCCCACCGTTTACATATCGCCCATCTGACCAGTAATCGACAACATGGCCCTGACTGATTAGGGTGAAATCGCTACCATGGACATCTATTCCAATCCGGTACAGCGAAGTGTTGGGTACAGGCGACGGGATCTGCCGGATGACGCGGTCTATCTCTTTCCCGTTCACGACGGAATAGCGGACGGCGCTGATAGCCGTGAGAGCGCCGGACTGAACTACCACCAGCTTAAGAGCGTAATAGTGGTTCCAATCCTCAATACGGAATGCGGTTCCGAGAGGCTGGTCGAGCTGCGCCGTAAATTGCAGTTTGTAGTCGGTGAGATTCGTCGTGGGGCGGTAGACGGCCAAGGCGTCCGGGCGCACAAAACCGTTCGAATCATAGGCCCAAGCGGTTGCCGCATCCGACCGGCTTTCCCATGCTCCGAGTCCGGTCCGAAAATCCTCGATCAAAACGACCGCCGCGCGCCGTCCCACGTTCCCGCGCAAATAGTGGTCCGCCTTTGCGAACACCGAGAGAGGGCCTGCCTGTTTGGATGAATTCGAAGGCGAGTAGTAAAAGGCCGCCGCAATGAGAACCGGCACAAGCGAGGCCCCCACTTTCCAGTAACGCGCGGCAAAGCACGAGTACCCCGATCTGTGCCTCCTGAACAGCCCCCAAACTCGACTGCTCTCGAGGACCGGGGTATGGGTTGAAAGAGCAGCAACCGGGCGATGAGGCAGGGCGGATAAGCGCGCTGGCTCTGGACTGAACAACGCGCCATTGCAGTCGCGGGATTCGGGCAGGAGATCAACCACCACCTCGTCCGCCATTGCCAGCCCTCTGTCGGAGGGTACCCATTGCAAGCGAATCGAATCCGGTCCGTTGCGAATGGGGAACGGCTTGGCGGAAGGCGAGGGCTGGACTAACGGCTCGAATCCGGCTGCAGCATCCGTGTGAGGGAATGAAAAAAGCCTATCCAAAAAATGATCGCCCGCGGCATGTTGCAAGCCGTGCTCATCAGAGCAATAGGTGCCGTCGCTGATGGCTCGAAGCGGCGCGAGCGGCCTCTGGCAGTACAGGCATTGCATCGGGATCGCGTCTGCCTCCAATTCAGATTACCGGGTAAGTGAAGAAACAGGTAAGAGGTAAATCTCTTAGGTTGCGGGATAAAACATTCTAGTTGAACCCGGTATGGCAGAGAAACGGACGACTCCTCAACAGCACTATGTTAGTATTCCCATGTTGTTGGGGAGTATGTAGCGTCAAAGGAGAAACAAATGGCGGATCAACGGATTTCTACAAGCGTAGATGATCTTTTAATGGCGGCCCTCGAGAGCGGCGGCGACCCCTCTAAAACCGGGCGGTTCCTCATGACATTTAAACCGGGTGCGATGGACGCCGGAATGAAGTCTCTCACTGCAGAGAGCGGATTTCGCGTGGCGAATGCGCGCGACTTCCAGGGTCTGGATGGAAGCTTCGACCAGGCTGGAGATGCCGATGCCGTGGTTTTCCATGAGATAGGCGTCGCCTTAGTTGGCGGCGAAGCGGCGGCCGCACGAGGCCTTAGCTTCGGAATCTCGGCTGTCGAGGATAGCCCCGTTCACTCCATCGATCCTGAATATTTTATGTTCGCGAATGGCATCAACTCGCGCGACTATTTGAGAGGCGTTCTCCGCGCAACTCAGATGATCGCGGCTGATTTGGGCGAAGGCGAACAGGGGATGTCCTCGGAAGATACAGATGTTTCGCCCGAAGTATTGGGAGTCACCTGGGGTCTGACGGCTTGCAAAGTGCCCCCCAGCATCCTCAGCGGCGTGGGGATCAAGGTTGCGGTTCTCGATACGGGCTTCGACATCGGCCATCCCGATTTCGTGGGCCGGTCGTTCACCACGAATACCTTCGTGGGCCAACCGGTTCTGGACCTGCACGGCCACGGCACGCATACTACGGGAACGGCTTGCGGACCGAAGGCTCCCGCTGGCCCGATTCAGCGTTACGGAATCGGCTTCGGCGTTCAGATCTTTGTGGGCAAGGTGTTGACCAACGCGGGCACGGGAAGCCAAGCTCAGGTTCTGGCGGGTATGAACTGGGCCATCGCGAACAATTGTCCTGTAATTTCCATGTCGCTCGGCGCACAGATTCCCGTTCAGCCTTCCTACACCAGCGCAGGCTCGGCGGCCCTAGCCAAAGGCTGTTTGATCATCGCAGCCGCCGGAAACGCCAGCACTCGTCCGGGCAACATTCAACCGGCTGGAGCTCCGGCAAACTCGCCTACCATCATGTCAGTCGCCGCGCTCGATAGCGCTCTCAAAGTGGCGGTATTCTCGAACGGCGGGAAGATCGACATCGCCGGACCTGGCGTGAACGTCTTTTCTTCCTTTAAGAGGCCAACCCTGCACAATACGCTCAGCGGAACCAGCATGGCGACTCCGCACGTGGCGGGATGCGCGGCGTTGTGGGCCCAGACCAATGCGAGCCTGCGGGGAGCGGCGTTGCGAGCTAAACTGGTGGCCTCGGCCAAGCACCTTCTCGCCCCGACCAGCGACGTCGGCGCAGGCCTCGTTCAAGCCCCGGTATGAGTAGAGCTACACTTTGGGTAGGGAGCAGCAATGGCAAACGAAACGAAGCAGCCTTTGGTGATCACGATGTCCGGAGATCGTCCCATTCACGACGTGGCCAACGATCTCCGGGCGGCTGGTCTCGACGTGAATCAGGTCCTGGAATTTACTGGTACAGTGACAGGGTCCGCCCACCCTCACGCGGCTGACCAGCTCAGGGGTATTGCCGGCGTGGCCGATGTGTCTCCAGATTTCGGGGTTGATATCGGCCCTCCCGGCGCTCCGATTTCATAACTGTTAGGGCCCGCCGTCAGAAGATAAAACTGAGTCCGCCTCGCAACGCGCGGGGCGACTGGGTCAGCAAGAGTCGGCGGGCATCCGGGGTTGGCAATCCCAGATAGCCTTGCGCGAACAAGTTCCGCAGGTCGGCAGTTGCCTCCAGGCGTCCAGAAACACCCGGGAAGCTGCGGATAGGCTGCCGTATGTGAACATTCCATCCCACTTCTGGATTGCCCACTTGCGTCAGATAAAGGTGCGTCGGAACGATGGCGCTGTAGTCGGTCCATTGATAGCCGGTCGAAATATGAGTTCCCCAACCGGGCATTGTGCCGGTGGCCCGAACCGCTGCCCAGTACCGCTGGCTGGTGTGAATCCTCGATCGAATTTCGTCGCCCGTGCCGGTTTCGAGCGGCCCCGAATCCCCGACCAAAACCCCGCCCCGGCCCGATAACGCCGCCACTTCCAAGTTGTCGCCGAACGATTGGGTAACCCCTACCGAGTAGCCGTAGCGCTGGAAGCTGCCGATGTCGAACGTCCCGCTGTTATCGGATAGGTTCGGGAGCACATCGCCGGCGGGAAACGAATTCCCCGCCCCCGCGATTGTGAGAGTTCCGTTGGAAACCAACTCGCGGTACGCCGCCAGATTATACGTGCGGCTGCCCGCCTTCTTCTCGAAACCTAATTCAAGGGACTGCGTTCGCTGCACGGCTGCTCTGCCGTCCTTCAACGAAATGCGAGGCATCAACGCGAGAGCGATTAAATCCTGGTGCAACGCGGCCTCAGTCTCGCCATCGCCAGCTCGCGAGAACAGTTCAGCAGGCGGTGCGCCCGAACTGTAGGCAGCACGGACCGTGCCCCAGGTACCCATCTCGTAAGACAGCCGCGCAAAGGGACTGAAATAATTCAGGTGCTCAATGAAGACCACGGAATCGAGCGATGTTCCATACTCGAGCCGCAACTTGTCCGTAAGCTCCACGCGATCGATAAACGCCAGGGACATCGTTCGCAAGGCAGGCAGGCCGTCGGTCTGGTTGCCGGCTGGCGCAACGCCAGCTCTGGCGGGCAAGTAAACCTGCCGCATCGTAACCGCGATCTGAGGACCCACGCCGCCGTAGCTGTAACTCGTCCGGAAACTCGCCGCCGGTATTCCGGATCCCGCCGTATGTCCTAAATTCCCGCTCACCTGGAACTGATTTTTGCCCAAGAGCGAGGTGGCCAACGCAAACGCAGTTCCCAAGTCCTGCTGTGACATCAGGTCCCCGGCAGCGCCGGAATCGCCGCCGGAAACTCGCAAGAGGCCGCGAGTGTCCGAGAAGATAGCGCCAGCCACATGCTGGGGCGCATTCGGATCGGAGATGCTGATTTGAGGCACGATCCGAAGTACGGGCCGAGTGGAAACAGAAGTCTTGAGCGTCCATTTCCAGTCGTCGCTCATCAGCGCGCCTTGTCCAGGAGCGGCGTAGACCAACTCCATGGAACTCAGCAAACCAGCCATGTTGATGTTGAGCAGGCTCTGCATGCCCGGCTGCACGGCGATTTTCTGCTTCATCGCTGGAACGAAGCTGGCGAGGCTGACCCGCACCGAATACGATTCAGGTGGAAGAAAATCGAATCCAAACGCGCCGCGATCATTGGTAAGAGCCCGATAGATAATGCGCTCGTATTGATTGATCAGCAGAACGGTGGCCCCCATCTGGGGAATCCCGGAACCGTCCCGAACAATCCCGGCGATGCTTCCAGTCAGTTTTGCGGCGCCAGCGGGATAAGCCGGAGAAGCGGACGAGATAAGAGCGGCAACTACAACCGACAGAATCGAATTGCTAGTACCGCTCTTCATTGCAATAGAAGGGGAACTGCCACCAAATATTATTTTACCGTAAATCCAGCCGTCGGAGTTAGAACCTGGTTCGAAGCCTTATCCGTCACCTTCATCTTCAACGTGTACTGGCCCGGCTCCATGCTTTGCAACGGCAGCAATTTCTCCACCGTGACGTGTTGAGCAGAAGATCCCGCAACGTTGTTGACATCCTCGGTATAGGCGAGAACCGGCTCGGTTGCCCCGTTCTTGGTGATCTCATACTCGATCGATCCGTTCGGCTTCTTGGTTTTCTCATCGGGCGTAAAGTTGTAGAACTGCACGTAGATTCCAAGCTTTTCGCCGCGCTCAAAGGTGTCGTTCACGCGCGGGCGAACCTTGGTGTCTCCAATTACAAATTGCCCGCTGCCGATGCTGCGCGTGGGAACCTTCTCAATGGTATCGGCCAGCATCAAGCTGCTGGCGGAGAGCTTCTCCTCCGAGAAGTGCGGGACGGTAAGAGCCATCTCGTAGCTGTTGGTATTGCCTCCCACGATATCCTTGGCGACGATGTTCAGCCGATACATTCCGGGCGCGAGCGGCACCGCTTTTTGATAGATGGACGCGCCAGCCATCGCCTTACCAAGCAGATCGGTGGGAACTTCCACCGAAACCACGTCTTCGAACACGTTCACAGGACGGCGGGATAGCGACGAGATGCGCGCGTAAATGTTGATCGTTGCGCGCGAAACATTGTCCTTTTGCTGATACTGGAGGTCCTTGCGTTCGAATTGAATGGTGATCGGGACGATGATGGTGGAATCGGTTACCCGGATGAAATTGGCCTGCACCTTCATCGGCAGCGTGTTAAACCGCACCGTGGATTGGACGAGAGCCTCCAAATCCTTAAACTTGATCGATGGGGGTTTCTGCAACTTGGCGAACTGCTCCAGGCGCTCGAACTGATTCATATTGTGCGAAAGCGGCTGATTGCCGGTGCCTAAGTGAGTGCCGTCCGTGCGGTTGAACCGGTCCGTTTTCGACGATAATCCCATCTGTTCGTACATCGTCAGACCTGCGCCCGGAACGTAGAGGAGCGCGTCCTTTTCAGAGGGGTCCATGGTCATCCGGTACTCGCCAGTCATCGTCGGATCCACAAATTCGATATTGACGTCGTTGCCAATCCCGTCAATGTAACGATAGCGCCACTGCTCGAACGGGTAGGTGGAAGTGGAGCCACCACCTTCTTCGATGGGCCGCTCGTAAGTCCCGCCGGAAGGGTGGGAATTGACCTCATCTGCCGGGCCATAGGTGATGTAAATCCGGCCCCGATCCGATTTCCATCCGGGAATGCCCGACGCGTAGTGCTCGTTGGCATAAGCGATTCGGCGGTAGTGCTCTTCTTTGAACTCGTTCTCTTCGGTGTCGGGAGTAGGGTCGCGCCTCAGCCAGAATTGCTCGACGAACTGCTGGCGTTCTTCATCGGTCGAAAGGCGCGAGAACGACTTGCGCTCTTCATCCGTGATGATGTAGCCCACGTCTTCGTTCATCCACTTCCGGTAGGGGCCTTCCAATTCCTTTCGAAGCTTGGCTTCCTTGCGCTTCCGCTCCTTCTCGGTCATCGGCTTGGCGACGGTCTCGCGTTGTTCGGAATCCGGCGTCTTCTTGTCGGCTGCTTGGCACAGTGTGCTGGTCAGGCACAATCCGGCTGTCGTGCAAGAGATAACGAAGAGCTTTAATTTCATAGGACTTACACCACTTGGAAGCTAAGGATCTGATTCGATTTTAGGCCTATAACACCCCAGCGTCAAGCATGCCAACATTCGCGCCTAAATCGTTGCCCGGGTCGCTCCGGCTTGAACAATGCAATCTGCTGACCGCGAGGGCGCAAGAGCGCGATCAGGGGATCGCGCGCGGACGATGGCGTCCGCCACACTTTGTCTAGGCCTTCTTGGCGCGACCACGAGGCTTTTTCGGCGCAGCCTCGGATTCTTGGACCTCAGGCTCGGCCTCATCGACCACGTTTGCGGAATTTGACGCCAGCGAAGACAGAACCTCTTTGAACAACTCAGCTTTCTTCAGGTCTTTCTTGGTCGGCGGCGCTTGTTCAAAGCGATAATCGTGATCGTTGTAACACGTGCGGCAACGGACCTTGGCGGCTTTGCCGTCCATCAGCGAAACAATGGAATGATTGGTCAGCCGGCGGCACTTGATGCAATAGTCGTCGACGACGTCTCCCAATCGAATTTCTGAGGTGAATGGCTCCACGGTGTCACTCACTATACCAAAATCATAAGAACTCGTAAGCGAACAGTCCAGTCAGAGCGGCAGCAGTGACGATCCAAACAGTATCGATGCGCGCGGAGAGCGTCGCGAAGAAACTGGCGCCCGCGATGGATGCAGTTAATGGGCCAGTCAATGCGTCGCGTCCCAGCGGCAGGGAGGCGGAGAGGAGCAGTCCGGCTCCCGCCAGGATCACCGCGCGAACCGCTGCCTTGGCGCGCGGATGTTCCGCCCTTCGCCCAATAAACCGTATTAATAGGATGACGACGAAGGCCGGAGTAATCATGGCCAACCAACCCGCGCAGGCACCGGCTGCGCCTCCCGCCAGGTAACCCACGCTGACGACGTAGTTCCCCAGGGGTCCGGGCCCGAGCCGGCCTGCCGCCACTGCGGTATTCAGTTGACGGTCGGTTAGGACGCGGTAATGAACCACGAGATCGGCTCGAAGAATAGGCAGCGAACCGAGTCCGCTGAACGAAGTGAGGGTCGCCTTGAGCAGAATCAAATACAGAAAGAAGACGTTCATGGTTCCTTCCTGGCGACACCTACCAGGGCCGCGATGACTAGCGTCTGCAACGGCGAGAGTCCCCATTGGCGGAGCAGAAAAGCGCCGACGACGATTAGGATGGAAAGGAGCGCGCCTGACTTGCGGACTTGGGAGCGGGCCAGCATCAGAGCTGCCGCGACCATGATTCCAACCCCCGCTGCGATGGTGGCATTTACCGCCGCGCCTAGCCAAGGTATCCGAGTCCCGGCTTCGCAGATGCTGGTCAGGAAAACTACTAAAACGCTAGATGGAATCGTGACGGCAAGCACGCCTGAGAGCGCGCCTCCGACCCCGAGGACATACCACCCGGCGGCCGCGCAGAACGCAAGCATGTTGGTTCCAGGGGTGATGCGCGCCAAGGCGTAGGCGAGGCCGAAGTGTTCGGCAGACAGCCACCCGCGACGGGTCAATTCGCGCTGCAAAGAGGCAACGGTTGGCTCGCCGCCTCCTACTGTGGTGTTGCCGACGCGAAGAAAGATGAGCGCCAAGTTGAGGAGGTTCGGCGGCTGCATGAAGGTACTGTATCAGGCTGTCAGCTACGAGCCGCTATGATCGGAGCATGCGTGGAAAATGGCCGCTGGTGGCAGGGCTGATCGTGCTGCTTGCGGTGGCGGGCGGCGTGGCAACCCTAGTGCGGAACGGATCAGCGCGGCCCCCGAAAGCGGTTCAGCCCGCAGCTCCACCGGCGACTCCGCTGAAGATCAGCTTGCCTGGCCGGGTGCAGGCCAAGAAGATTGTTAGCGTTCCAGTGCCCACAGAGGGAATTGTGGAACGGTTCATGGCGGATGTCGGGGAAGATGTGTTCGAAGGCGAACTGTTGGCCCGGATCAAGAACGTGAAAATCGACAGCGTCGCGAAAAGGGCCGAGGAGGATGCAGCGCGGGCGCAGGCTCGGGTTACCGATCTCGAGGCGAGTTTAACGTCCGCGCGACTGGAGGGTTCGCGTGCTCGCGCGGACGCGACTCGGACCAAGGCCGAGTTCGACAAGGCTGAAAAACTGTACCAGCGTCAGAAGATGCTGGTGCAGGAGGGGGCCACCCCGCGGCTCACATTCGAAAGAGCGGAAGCCGAATACAACAAGTTGAAGGCGGACGACGAAAGCTTCGGGCATCTCGCAGCCTCGGCGGAAGAGCGGGTGATCTCGCTCGGAAAGGAGTTGGAGACCGGGCGAAAGTTGGCGGCGGCGAAGTCGCAGGAGATGGACGAAGCCAAGGCGGATCTTGGGTCGGGCGAGGTTCATTCGCCGGTGGACGGTGTCGTGGTGAGCAGGCAAGGCCAGGTGGGCGAACCGGTCAGCAGAGGGATGCAGAACCTTTTCCAGATCGGAACGGAGCTGACGTCGCTCCAAGTGGCGCTGAATCCGGATTCGAAGCTGTTGCCCAAGTTTCGTGCCGGTCAGATTGCCTCCATTCAGATTGCCGAAGCGCCCGGGGCGATACAGGGTTCGGTGCGGGAAGTGAAGGCCGGGGAGGTGTTCGTAGATTTTATGAGTCCGCTGCCAGCTATCAAGCCGGGTGCGACCGCTCAAGTGACGGTCGAGCTTCTCTGAATTGGGTTCGTTTTGAAATTTGCTCTGAAGCAGGCGCCAAAAGGCGAACGGCCGCACTACGGCTCATAGCGACTAAGTTAGAATCGTCTGGTGACAAATAACCCGACCAGGCGTGCTTTTTGCGCGGTCGCCGGCGCGGTCGCGATGGCCGCCCAGACGTCCCGCCTCGTTCGCTTGGGCGGTCCGATCTTTCTCAAATCCGACGATCCCGTCGAACTCGCGCGCGAACACCGCCGGCTCGGCTACAGTGCCGCTTACTGCCCCCCAGCGAAAGCCGACGACGGGGTGCTCACCTCCACGATTCAGAAAGCATTCGCATCCCAAAACGTAGTGATCGCCGAAGTCGGAGCCTGGTGCAACATGCTGGATCCCGACTCCGAGAAGCGCCGGACCAATTTGAATTACGTGACCGAGCGAATGGCCTTAGCGGAAGCGGTTGGCGCGCGTTGTTGCGTCGACTACGCGGGATCGTTCAGCCCGACTATTCCGTGGGGACCGCATTCGAAAAATCTCTCGAAAGAGTTCTTCGATGGCACGGTTGAGAATTGCCGCAAGATCATCGATGCCATCAAGCCTGCCAGGACAGTATTCACAATCGAGATGATGGGCTGGAACATTCCCGACTCGCCCGACTCGTACCTGGATCTCATCAAAGCCGTGGATCGCAAGCAGTTCGGCGTACACATGGACGTGTGCAACGGCATCAACAGTCCGCGCAAGTTCTACGAGAACACGAAATACATCGAAGAATGCTTCGGCAAACTCGGACGTTGGATCGCTTCCTGCCATGCGAAAGATCTGCAATGGATCCCTGAGTTGAACGTCCATTTCCAGGAAGTGATTCCGGGGCGCGGGTCGGTCGATTATCGCGCTTATCTCACCGAGGTATCGAAGCTGCCCGCCCAAGTGCCGCTCATGCTAGAACATCTGAAGACGGCGGAAGAGTATTCCGAAGGCCGCGCTTATATTCAAAGGGTCGCGAGAGAAGCGGGCATTGGTTTCGCGTGAGTGTCAAACTCAAGAGAGCCAAATGAAGAATTTCCTGATTGGACTATTTAGCGGTTGCCTGCTGCTGGGGTTGGCTGGCGTGATCCTTATTTTCGTGCTGTTTCGGGTGGCGTCGTCCTTCGGCGAGAAAAACGTCAAAGTGGCGGATGGTTCCACTCTGATATTCAAGCTGGAGGGATCGATTCCTGAGAGGCCGCCCACCGAGTTTCCCGTCCCTTTTCTGCAGGACCAAACTCCCTTATCCATGAATCAAGTCTGGGAGATGTTTCGCAAAGCTGCGGCCGATCCGAAGATCAAGGCAATTCTGATCGAGCCTCGCGGGGTGAGCGTCGGATGGGCGAGGCTGGAAGAAATCAGGACGGAGATGCTCGAATTTAAGAAGTCGGGCAAGCCGCTGATCGCGTTTTTAAGGAACCCGGGAACTCGCGAGTATTACTTAGCTACGGCTGCCGATCGCATCTACATGACTCCGGAAGACTCGCTCGATCTGAAGGGTCTGCGCGTGGAAGCCATGTTCCTGAAGAACACTCTCGACAAGCTCGGGGCGCGCATGGACATCATTCATGCCGGAAAATATAAGGACGCGGGAGACATGTTGACTCAGACTTCGATGAGTCCTGAAACGCGCGAAGTGCTGAACAATGTTCTGGACCAGTTCTACGGCGACTTGGTGACCACCATCGCAGAGGGCCGCAAAAAGCAGCCGGCCGAAGTGAAGGCGCTGATCGATCAAGGGCCGTTCATGGCGGGGCGGGCCCAAGCAGCCGGCTTGGTGGATACGCTCGCGTTTGAGGATCAAGTGGCGGATGAAACGGCCAAGCGGCTCAATCAGAAAGAGCTGACGAAGCTATCGCACAAAGCGTACTTGAACGTATCCGCAGCGTCTGTGGGAGTGAGCGGCGGCAAGCGCATCGCGCTGATCGTGGGCGAGGGCGAGATTGTGCGAGGCACCGGCAACTCGGCCTTTGGCGAGCAGGAGGGAATCGTTTCGGGTGCTTTCATCAAGCTTTTGAAAGATGCCGGCAACGATTCGAGCATCAAGGGGGCGATCATCCGGGTGGACTCGCCGGGGGGCGATGGAATCGCGTCCGACGACATTCTGCACGAAGCGAAGAACCTCAGCAAGAAGAAGCCGGTCGTGATCTCGATGGGGGATTTGGCCGCATCGGGCGGCTACTTCATCTCCATGACGGGCGATCCGATCGTGGCGTATCCCAACACGCTAACCGGATCGATTGGGGTGATCTTCGGACGCCTGAATCTGCAAGGGTTGTACGAAAAGCTGGGAGTTCAGAAGGAGCTCCTGACGCGAGGCCGCTACGCCGACCTGGATTCGGATTACGCGCAGCTTTCCGACGACGAGCGCGCGAAGATACGAGGCCAAGTGGACGAGTTTTATCGAGTGTTCGTAAGCCGCGTGTCGGACGGACGGAAGCGGCCCTTTGGACAGGTTGAAGAACTCGCCCAAGGCCGCGTTTGGCTGGGAACCCAGGCGAAGCAAAATGGATTGATCGATCAGTTAGGGGGGCTGGATACGGCCATCGAGCTGGTGAAGAAGAGGGCGAATATCGGGGCTAACGAGAAGATTACGCTGGTGACTTATCCGCCTAAGAGAACCATTTTTGAATTGATGGCCAGTCGTTCGGAAGATCGGCCCGCGATTGAAATGCAGATAAGGAAGCTGATTGGAAACGTGCCGCTCGCTTCGTGGAGGCAGGGAGGTTTTCTTAAGCTGATGCCTTATATGATCTCGGTGAAGTAAGTCTAGGCGGGCAGTTCCTTCGCTGGAGGAAATCCATGCTGCTCGCGACCTACGTCGCCGTCATACTTCTTGGTAGTCTTGAACAGCTCGTAGCGGCCGTCGGCGGCATCGGGGCGGCAGCGGTCGCGCAGAGCCTGCATTTCGCCTGAGGTCATGGGATGAAAGCCCCGCGCGATCTCCAAGTTCTGATGGAGGACAGCGGGCGAGTCGATCCCGCTGATAGTCACAGATACGGGCAGGCTCATGGCGTATCGCAGACCCTCCGCTGGAGTGATAGCGCCCTTTGAAACCATCTCGCCGCTACCGCCCAGGCTTTTCATGCCCAATGGAGCGATGCCGCGCCGAGCTAACTCCGGCAGCACCCGCGTCTCAAAGCTGCGGAAGCTGGCATCGAAGCAGTTGAGCGGCATCTGCACGGTGTCGAACGGGAAATTGTGCGACAGCATCTTCAGGTGAATCTCCGGATCTTTATGTCCGGTGAAACCGACGAACCGAACCTTCCCCTGCTTCTTGGCCTGCTCCAGCGCCTCGATCGCGCCGTTGGGAGCGAAGATGCGATCAGGATCGTCATAATAGACCACTTCGTGAATCTGCCAGACATCGAGATGATCCGTTTTCAGGCGGCGAAGCGACTCCTCCAGCATCTTCATCGCTACGGATTTGTCGCGGCCATGGGTGCAGACCTTGGTCATTAGAATCACCTTGTCCCGCTTGTCCTGCAGCGCGCTGCCCATCCACTCTTCGCTTTTGCCGTCATGATAATCCCAGCAATTGTCGAAAAAGTTTATGCCCGCGTCGATGGCTTCATCGATAATCTGCTTGGCTTCAGGCTGATCCTTGGCGGAACCGATGTGATAGCCGCCTATCCCCAGAATGGATGTTTGCAGTCCGGTTCGCCCCAAAGGACGCTTCGGAATTTCACGAGTTGATTGTTGGGCCATTAGACTTCCTCCGGTCGCAAGAGCGGCTCCTTCCAGAAACGTGCGTCGCGTGAACTCTCCTCGCATCGTGTTCATCTGGTCTATTCCTGAGCCTTGGGGAACGGCTTGCCCGTGTTCTCGGTAGCTCGCATAATCTCCTGCGCTTCCTTGGACTTGTCGTCCAGCGGAAAATCGTGAGCGAGACGGGCTTCCGGGTTGTCGTATTTGATCGAGGTCTTGTACAGCTCAAAGCGGCCATCGCCGGAGAATTGACGACAGCGGTCCCGAATGGCCTGCATCTCAGCCTTCTGAAGCGGTTTGAAACCCTGTGCGATTTTCAAGTTCTGACGCACGATTGCGAGCTTTTCCATGCCGGTGATCGTCGTGGTTACGGGCAGGCTCATCGCATAGCGCAGCGCTTCTTCGGCGGACAGCACTCCTTTCTGAACCGGTTCGCCGTGGCCGGCAATCGGTTTCATGCCGAGAGCAGCAATGGCGCGGCGGTTGAGTTCAGGCAGCACCTGAGTCTCGAAGCTATGAGCAAACGTGGCATCGAACGGATTCAGCGGCATCTGCACGGAATCGAAGGGGAACCCGGTAGCCAGCATCGCAAGATGGATGCGCGGGTCTTTATGACCGGTGAAACCAACGAACCGCACTTTGCCCTGCTCCTTGGCTTTACGCAGCGCTTCCGCCGCCCCGTGTGACCGGATAAACAACTCCGGGTCGTTATCGAACGTGACGCCGTGAATCTGCCAGAGATCCAAATGGTCAGTCTGAAGCCGCCTGAGGGATTGCTCCAGCATCTTCATGGCGAGATCCTGATCGCGGCCGTGCGTGCAGACCTTCGTCATAAGAAAGACGCGGTCTCGCTTTCCCTTGAGCGCCTTGCCCATCCAGTCTTCGGTTTTTCCGCGATGGTACTCCCAGCAGTTGTCGAAAAAATTGACTCCGCCGTCAATCGCTTCACTCATGATTTGAATCGCGGTCTTCTCATCTTCAGCGTCACCGATATGATGGCCCCCGAGAGCCAGCGCCGAGATTTTCACATCGGAGTGGCGGCCAAACGGCCGCACCGGTATCGGATCGGTGGATGTGTTTTGTGCCATGTCGATAATGGTGAGACACGAGTCCGGGGAACTCTGAGACGCTTCTCACCGTTACAGAGCGCGCAGTTTGTAAAGCATGTCACTCTGGTAAGCGGAAATGGCGAAAGTCAAACTAGCCGGATCGAAGAAGACCACCAAACGCTCGGACATTCGGGGCATTGTGCCTTGTCTCTTCCTCGTGCTTGCGGGCACCGCATTCTTGATGTTTATTTTTTACCTGTCTCTTCAAACTACGACACCATGAGAAATGACGGACGCCAAGCTGGCGAAATGCGGCACGTGCGTATTGTTCCTAACTATTTGATGACGGCCGAAGGCTCTGCGCTGATCGAAGTCGGCAACACGCGCGTGCTGTGCGCTGCCACGGTGGAGGAGAGCGTTCCGCCCTTTTTGCGAGGCGGGGGAAAGGGGTGGGTAACGGCGGAGTACTCGATGCTGCCCCGGGCCACCGCCACACGAACGCCTCGCGAGATCGTCAAAGGACGTCCGAGCGGCCGTACCCATGAGATCCAAAGGCTGATCGGGCGATCGTTGCGCACCGGGGTGAATCTGGCGGCGTTAGGCGAACGCAGCATCACGGTGGATTGCGACGTGTTGCAAGCGGACGGGGGGACTCGAACGGCGGCGATCACAGGAGCCTTTGTAGCTCTCGTTCTCGCTCTCAAGAAGCTGGTTCAATACGGCGCGATTAAGACTCTGCCGATCCGAAGCCTGGTAGCGGCCACCAGCGTCGGCATCGTGAACGGAGTCCCGCTGCTGGATCTGTGCTACGAAGAAGACTCGCGGGCTGAAGTGGATATGAACGTCGTGCTTACCGAAGATGGCAAGTTCGTAGAATTGCAAGCCACTGGAGAGAAGAGCGCCTTTGACGATGCTCAGTTAGCAGCGATGCTGGCGTTGGGCCGCGAGGGCGTGAAGGCGCTGGTCGAGATGCAAAAGAAGGTGCTCGGGTGAAAGGGAAACCCGAAGCCTTCGGGCTGCGTTTAATCAGTAGATTACAATGAAGAAAGATTCAAAACCCATGCCTTCCCGGTTGATGATTTGCATGCTTTCGGCTGCTGCTTGCGTCTTAGCCCAAGAGCCACCTCCGGCGGCGGAAGCCGGGAGCCAGCCTGGTGCGCGCGTTGAGCGAGACGCCCCTTTCATGGTCCCGACCGGCACGAAGATTCCGCTCAGCATGATCAATAGCGTGAGCACAAAGAATGCGGCTGAGGGTGATCGGATTTATTTGGAGACGGTGTTTCCCATCCTGGCCGGCGGCAAGATCGTGATCCCCCCCGGTAGCTATGTGGCCGGCACGGTGACCGCAGTGAAACGGCCGGGGCGGGTGAAGGGCCGAGCAGAGTTGTACGTTCGTTTCGATTCGCTTACTTTGCCGAACGGCGTGACGCGCGATTTTCGGGCCCGAATGGGCAGCCTGGACGGGCGCGCCAATGAGGAGTTCGACAAAGCCGAAGGCAAGATCAAGAGCGAGGGCAACAAGGGTGGAGACGCTCGAACGATTGCCGAAGGCGCTGGCGCGGGTGCCGGGATTGGCGGTTTGGCCGGTGCAGCGGCAGGCCATGGAATCATGGGCGCAGGGATTGGCGGGGCTGCGGGCGCGGCTGCGGGATTGGTTGGCGTTTTAGTGACGCGGGGTCCGGAAGCGATTCTTGCGAAGGGGACTACGCTTGATATGGTTCTTGACCGGCCGCTTCAATACGAAGAGAACGAGGTGGATTTCACCAACGCGTCCATGCGCCGCTCCGGCTCGAGCGATGGTGCGGGCCCGCTACCTGGCAAGAAGAGTCAATCTTCGTTGCCCGGGCGGCGCTGGCCTTTTTAAGCGCGCATTCCTGGAGGGACGCTTGCGCTACGCGATCATCTTATTCGCAACCACGCCCGCCACGTCCGTTAGGCGGAAGTCCCGGCCGCTATAGCGATAAGTAAGCTTGGTGTGCTCCAAGCCCATCAAAGCCAGCACCGTGGCGTGGAAGTCGTGGATGTGCATTCGATCTTCCACTGCGTGATAGCCAATCTCATCCGTTGCGCCGTACACAAATCCCGGTTTTACGCCGCCGCCAGCCATCCAGATCGAATAGCCGTATGGATTATGATCCCGACCGTCGCCGCCTTGTGAAATCGGCGTGCGGCCAAACTCGCCCGCCCAAATTACCAGCGTATCTTTCAGCAAGCCGCGAGCCTTCAAGTCGGCCAGCAACCCAGCGATCGGCTTGTCTACCTCTTTCGCGTTTTCGTTGTGCTTCACAAACAATTCGCCATGCTGATCCCACTTGTAGCTGTGGGTGCACTGAATGTATCGCACTCCGCGCTCAGCCAGGCGGCGCGCCAGCAAACACTGCCAGCCGAAATCCTGGGTTTTCGGGTCGTCCAAGCCGTACAGATTCTTGGTGGCTTCGGATTCCGCATCCACTTGAAACGCTTCCGGTGCTTGGGCTTGCATTTTGAAAGCAAGCTCGTAGGCCTGAATCCGCGCCTCAAGCTGCGGATCGTGATGCCGCACCTCGGAGTGCCGCCGGTTGATGCTCTGCAGCATGTCCAGCTCATAGCGCTGCTGCTCGGGCGAATAGTGCTTATTCAGCAGGTATTCGATCGGCTCGCCCTGGATGTCGGCGATTTTCATTCCCGCGTTGCCGATCGCGGTACCCTGAAACGCTCCCGGCAGGAACGCCGAACTCCAGTTCTTCGCGCCGCCGTGGGACAACGTCGGCTTGATCGTAATGAACCCGGGCAGATCCTGATTCTCCGTCCCAAGTCCATACAGAGCCCACGATCCCATGCTGGGCCGAATGAATGTGCTGGTTCCGGTGAAAGTCTGCAGCAGCGCAGCGCCGTGATCCACGCCTTCGCCGACCATGGAACGAATTACGCAGAGGTCGTCCACGTGTTGCGCCACGTTCGGAAACAAACTGCTGACGGGAATTCCGCTCTGGCCGTGCTGCTTGAACTCCCATGGAGACTTCATCAGCGGACCCAGTTCGCCTTTGGCAAACGAAAGCGGCAGCTTAATCGGGCAAGGCTTTCCGTTGTCGCGATCCAGCCTCTCCTTGGGATCGAATGTATCTACGCTGGAGGGGCCGCCATGCATAAACAGGAAGATCACGCGCTTCGCCTTGGGAGCGAAATGAGGTGCGTGCGGAGCGAGTGGACTAGCGTTCGCGTTGGCAGCGACGACTGCGGACTGGGCTTCTTGAGCCATCATTCCGGCCATAGCCAGATACCCAAAGCCGCAACCCGCCGCACGCAGCAATCCCCTGCGGCTGGTTGGCTTCTCTTTCGCATGGAACAGCTTTTGAAGATCTAGCATGGCGGCTCCTTAGTCCAGATAGACGAACTCGTTCGAAGACATCAAAATATGGCAGAAGCTCTGCCACGCGTCCAGATCCGGGTACTTGCGCGCATATTGGCTGATGTAGGTTAATGCGGAGTCGATTTCGCGAGCGTCAGGCTTGCGGTTGAGAATGCGAAGATAACCCTGTTCGAGCCGTTTTGAATCGCTTGCGTCCTGCATGGCTGCCAGACTTTCCGCAATCTTCTTGGCATGATCGAAGCCGAAATCGCTGTTCATCATGAAGAGGGTTTGCGGCGCGACGTTGGTTAGAGTGCGCCGTCCGTTGACTGTGCTTGCATCCCCAAAATCAAAGAGGTTGAGCAAGGTCGGCAAGTTCGCGCGACGCAGCGGCAGGTATACCGTGCGACGGGTTATCTTCAGCGGATCGAGGCTCAGCCGGCTGGCGCTGTTTTCGCCGTCGGTGCCGAAACCGCTCTGCAGGGTGCCGCCCATAGTGAAATCGAGCGAACCGTCCAGCGAGAGCAGGGCGTCGCGAATCTCCTCCACCTCCAAGCGCTGCCGGTTGAAGTGCGCGAGCCAGCGATTCTCTTGATCCGCTTCCAACGTTTTTTCGTCGGCATCGCTGGACGTCTGATATGCGCTCGAAAGCATGATCATGCGGTTCAGCGCCTTAATAGACCAGCCGCTCTGGACGAAGCGTTCCGCCAGATAATCCAGCAATTCCGGATGGCTGGGACGATCGCCCATCCTGCCGAAATTGTCAGGAGTGCGGACCAGGCCTTCGCCGAAGTGCCAGCCCCAAATTCGGTTCACGATCACCCGAGCGGTGAGCGGATTATCCGGCTGGGCAATCCAATTAGCCAGTTCCAGGCGTCCGCTGCCGGATGCGAAGGCGGGATCCGAAGGCTTGGCGAGAATCGCCGGAAATGCTTTAGGGGCGTCCTCGCCAGGACTGTTGTAATCGCCGCGAATGAAAACTTTCTGCTCCACCCGCTTGCCTTCCGCCACCGCGCAAGCCATGTCGGGCTCCGGCATGGCATGAGCTTTCAAGTCGGCTTCTTCCTTGCGGAGAGCCTCGAGCTTTTCTTTCACTTCCGGGGAGAGGACCTTTTCACGGTCCTTGTCGTTCAGCTCGAAGGGCCCTTTCTGAATGTAGATCTCGTAAAAGAAGAGGTCGGTGGCTGCCTCGAATTTCGGCTTGGGAGGCGGAGGCATATCCATCTCCTGAATCCGTTTTCTTACCTGAGCCCGCCACTTGTCCATCTTGGCGGTCCAGTCGTCGAACTGCTTCGCGAAACGCGCCTGATAGATTTGCGCGACACCGGGCTGATTCTCAGGCGAGGCGTTGTCCCAGTCGGCCAACTGCGGATGCGCCTTCATTCCTTCCTGAAGATACTTGACCCAGCGCGCCAGGATATCTTTGTCCAATCCGGTTGCTTGCACTACCTGATCGACCGCTTCCTTGCCATCGTAGACCCGCCGGGCCGCGATCATATATTCAGCCAGATGGGTGCCCTGCTCGCGCGTATACTTCTCGCCATCCAACCCGGCCACCTCATCCATGGAGACCTTAATGGCGCTCAGGCGATCCTGTTGCGTTTTGTACGATGCATATACCTCGGCCGGAACCAGCGGCGTGAAGAGGAGCTTGGAAACGTGGGAGCCCTCGTCGGCGAACTGCTTCGTGCTCGCGAAGATGGAGACGAAGGAGTAGTAATCCTTGGTGAGGATGGGATCGAATTTATGGTTGTGGCATCGCGCGCAGGCCATGGTGAGCCCGATGAACGCTCTGGAGGTGACATCCACTTGCTCATCGTAGATGTCGTACATCATCTTCTGCTTATCCTGCTGCGCGAGCGCCTTTGCGCCCAGCGCGAGAAAACCGGTGGCCACGATGCCGCGCGTGTTCTTCATCAGATCGCCTGCCAACTGTTCGCGAACGAATTGATCATACGGCACGTCGCGATTGAATGCATCGATGACGTAATCGCGATAGCGCCAGGCGTAGGGATAGCGGTGGTCTTCGTCGTTGCCGGTGGAGTCGGCGTAACGGGCGATGTCGAGCCAGTGGCGGCCCCAGCGCTCGCCATAGTGCGGGGACGCGAGCAGTCGATCCACTACCTTCTCGAAGGCTGCGGGTGAATTATCGGCCTGGAATCGCTCGATTTCCTCGAGGGTGGGCGGCAGACCGGTAAGGTCGAAAGTCGCTCGGCGCAGGAGGGTCGTCTTGTCGGCCCGCGGAGAGGGTTTGAGACCTTTCTCCTTCAGCTTGGCCGAGATGAAGCGATCGATTTCGTTGTGAACCCACTTGAGATCGACGGTCGCGGGAGGCGTTACGTGCGTCACTGGCTGGAAGGCCCAGAACTTTTTCTGATCGGCTGAAAACTCGTGCGGAGGATTTACGGTCTGAGCGGGCGCGGCAGCCTGATCGGCTCCGGGCCAGGGCGCTCCAAGCTTCACCCAGGCGGCGATATTTTCGATCTCTTCGACTTTCAATTTGCCCATCGGCGGCATCTTGAGCGAGTCGTCATAGCCGATGGCGCGCAACAGACGGCTGGCGGCGAGATCGTTTTTAGAGATTAGAGGTCCGCTCTGTCCGCCAGCTACGAAGCCTGACGCGCTCGAAAGATCGAGCGCAGCGGTCTTAGTCTTGGCGTTGTGGCACATCTGGCAATTCTTGACGAAGACGGGCCTGACGCGTGTCTCGAAGAAGTCCGATTTAAGGGCATCTTGCTGTACGGAGGACTGTGCAAAACAGGGCGCAGATCCTAAGAGGGCGAGGTAAACAAGTGGCCTAAACCTGAGCGTCATCATTATTGCACTTTACCGTTAACTATAACTAACGAGGGCACAAAATGTCAATTCGCGAGGAAGAGCAAATGAAAGGAACATAGGCGCGCGAATCCACGATCTGCTGACGATCCCATTCGAGCTTCTCAACAATGGCTGCCGTATCGCGATCTTTGGAAGGACGAAGCCGATTTGATATGCGTTACTATTTGGGCCGCACTACACATAGGAGTACGAGTCTGTGCCCGGCAAAGGTTTTAAGTTCCACCTTAAACACGCGCTGTATCAGGAGAAACAGTCCATCCTCAACGAGCTTAAGAGATCCGCGGCCTGTTTCGACTCAGGAGTCCGTGCGTGGTTTTTGTGATCAGGGCGAAAATGAAGAATCCCGCGCCGGCGACAATAAAGGCGTTGATCCACGCGGGACTCTTGGTCACTCTTACTTGCCGTGGACCTGCGACGTTTCAAGCGCCTGATCCAGATCCCACAGAATATCTTCCAGGTCCTCCAACCCCACCGATAAGCGCACCAAATCCGGTGTCACGCCAGCAGCAGCCTGCTCCTCCGCGTTCAATTGCTGATGCGTTGTGGATGCCGGGTGGATCACTAAACTGCGTCCGTCGCCCACATTGGCCAAGTGGGAGAACATTTTCAAGCTGTCGATGAATGCTCGCCCAGCCTCGTACCCTCCCTTGATTCCAAAGGAAAACACCGCTCCCCCTCCCTTGGGCGTGTACTTCTTGGCCATTTTAAAGTAAGGGCTGGAGGGCAGCGACGGATACTTCACCCAGCTCACGTGCACATGCTTCTCCAGATGCTGTGCAACGGCCAGCGCGTTCGACAAGTGCCGATCCATTCGCATTCCCAGCGTCTCGATCCCTTGCAGGAACAGGAACGAATTGAACGGGCTCAAGCACGGTCCCATGTCGCGCAAGCCTTCCACGCGCGTCCTGATAATGAAAGCCAAATTACCGAAGACCTCGTGGAATTTCATCCCGTGATAAGCGCGTGACGGCTCGGTCAACTGAGGAAATTTGCCGTTGCCCCAATCGAACTTTCCGCCATCCACGATAATGCCGCCGATGCTGTTGCCGTGGCCTCCCATGAATTTGGTGAGGGAGTGAACCACGATGTCCGCTCCGTAGTCGATGGGACGGCAGACATAGGGCGTCGCGAACGTATTGTCGATCATAAGAGGGATGCCGTTCTCATGAGCGATCTTGGCCAGCGCCTCGATATCCAGAACGTTCCCGCGCGGATTGCTGATCGTCTCGCCGTAAATGCACTTTGTTCTCGAAGTGATCGCCTTCCGAAAATTCTCCGGATCGTCCGGCTCCACGAACTTCACGTCATAGCCCAGCTTGCGGAAGCTGACCTCGAATTGGGTGTAAGTGCCGCCGTAGAGAGTGCTCGCCGCAACTAGTTGATCGCCCGGCTCCAGTAGACTGCTGATCGCCAGGAACTGCGCCGATTGCCCGCTCGCGGTAGCCAGTGCGGCCGCTCCATTCTCGAGCGAAGCCACACGCTCCTCCAGCACCCCCGTGGTGGGATTCATGATCCGCGTATAGATATTTCCAAATTTTTGCAGCCCGAACAGCGCCGCCGCGTCAGCCGAATCGGCGAATGTAAAAGAGGTGGTTTGATAGATCGGCACCGCTCGCGCATGTGTCGTCGGGTCTGGCTGATATCCGGCGTGCAGCGCGCGGGTGTTGAATCCGTAAACTCGTTCGTCTTTCTCGTTTCCCATTCAGGGATTTTCCCACATGCGACACCGCTAGAATGAGAATGTGCCCGCACATCCCGACATTCAGCACGCCACAGAGCTGCTCGATCAGGTTCGCCAGGAAATTTCCAAGATCATCGTAGGACAAACTGACGTGATCGATGGCGTCTTAATCTGCATGCTGGCAGGCGGGCACGTTCTGCTCGAAGGCGTTCCAGGCCTCGGAAAAACCACGCTGCTCCGGACGCTCGCCCGTGTTCTGCACCTGCGATATTCGCGCATCCAGTTCACGCCCGACTTGATGCCCGCTGACATCGTGGGCAGCATGATCATGGAGAGCGACGAACGCGGCGGAAAGTCACTGCGGTTCCAGCCGGGGCCGATCTTTTCGAACCTGGTGCTCGCCGATGAAATCAATCGCGCCACGCCCAAAACGCAGTCGGCGCTGCTCGAAGCCATGCAGGAGCGCACGGTCACCAGCGGCACCACCACGCATGAGCTGGAAGCCCCCTTCCTGGTAATGGCGACCCAGAATCCGATCGAGATGGAAGGCACGTATCCTCTGCCCGAAGCGCAGCTGGACCGGTTCCTGATGAAGATCCTGGTCACGTATCCTTCGCGCGCTGATCTGAACCGAATCGTGGAGCGGACGATCCAGCGTGAAGAGACCCATCTCAGCCAAATGATCGATCGCGATACCATCCTCCACATACGATCTGTGTGCAAGGACATCCTGGTGGCGCCGCACGTTCAGGATTATGCGATTGACTTAGTGATGTCCACCCAGCCGGGCACCCCCGAGGCGCATGAGCTGGCGAACAAGTACATCCGGTATGGCAGCTCGCCGCGCGGCGCGCAAGCTTTGGTGGAATGCGGCCGCGTGCTGGCGCTCATGCGCGGGCGCTTAAATCTGTCGGTGGACGATCTACGGCTGATCGCGCCCTCCATTCTGCGGCATCGAATTATTTTGAACTTCGATGCCCATGCGGATGGCCAGACGCCCGACACCCTGCTCACAAGGATCATTTCCAGCGTGTCGGCCGCCGCAGCAAAGTAAAATTGGAGTGGGTGCTGAATGTTCCGCGTTATAGCCTACTTGATCCTGACGGTGTTTCTGATAACGGTGGTGAAAGGAATCATCGGCATTGTCGCCAAGGGTTTCTCCGAAGCGATCCGAGGTTCGTCAGCCGCGAATGCGCGACCTGCTCCTGAAAGTAAAGTTCCTCTGACAGGTGAGTTAAAGAAAGATCCTGTGTGCGGCACCTACACCTCCGCCGCAAGTTCGCTGCAACAAACCGTGGGCGGCCAAACCTACTATTTCTGCTCGCCAAAGTGCCAGGAAACCTTCCTGGCGCGTTCTTAGTTTGCAACGCATCGCGATCGCAGGAGCCACGGGCTACATCGGAGGGCGGCTTGCGCCGCGTCTGCTCGATGCTGGCTACGCCCTGCGCTGCCTGGTAAGGTCGCCCCGTAAGTTGGAGGGCCGCGACTGGACCACGGACTCCCGAGTCGAAATTCGCCAAGCCGACCTCGCCGACGCCGCATCTCTCACCCGCGAATTGGCAGGATGCGACGCGGCGTTCTATCTGGTGCATTCGATGATGTCGGCTGAAGGAGAGTACGCGCGGCGCGATCTTGACCTCGCTCACACGTTCGCGCAGGCCGCCCGCGATGCAGGCGTGGGCCGCATCGTCTATCTGGGCGGCCTTGGAGAAACAGGCGCGGGCCTGAGCGAGCATTTGTCCTCGCGCCGGGATGTGGAGGCAGCGCTCGCATCCTCTGGCGTGCCCGTGACAGTCCTGCGCGCGGCTATGATCATCGGCTCGGGCTCTGCCTCGTTTGAGATTTTGCGCTACCTCGTCCAACGCTTACCGGTCATGATCACTCCAAAATGGGTGAGCACGCCTTGTCAGCCGATCGCAGTCGACAACGTGCTTGAGTACCTGGTTGGCGTGTTGTCAGTGCCGGAATCGACCGGCGGCGTTTTTGACATCGGCGGGAGCGAGGTGCTTTGCTACCGCGACATCATGTGCATCATGGCAGAAGAACTTGGGCTTCCGCGCCGCTGGATCTTGCCCGTTCCGATCCTGAGCCCCCGCTTGAGTTCGTACTGGATTCATCTGGTCACGCCTCTGAGCAATAAGATCGCGATACCGCTCGCGGAAGGGTTGAAAAACAAAGTGGTCTGCCGCGAGGACCGGATCACCCATCTCATTCCACAGAAGCTGCTCGACGTTCGCGAGGCGATCCATGCCGCTCTGAGCCAGTTGGAAGCCCACATCGTGGAAACCAATTGGTCGCTGGCCGGCCCCATGAGTGGCGATCCCGACTGGTCGGGGGGCACCGTTTTTCGCGACGAACGCGAAGTCCGAATCGACGCTCCTGCCTGGGCCACTTTTCGCGCCATCTGTCGTCTCGGCGGCGCGCATGGCTGGTATGCCGCTTGGCTCTGGAAAATTAGAGGCTGGCTGGATAATCTGGCGGGCGGACCTGGCCTGCGCCGAGGTCGACGGCATCCCGATACTCTGAGATACGGGGACGCTCTCGATTTCTGGCGCGTGGTCGGGTTCGATCGGGATCGCTATTTATCGCTCCGAGCGGAGATGCGCCTGCCGGGAGAGGCACTGCTCGACTTCCGGATCGAAGGCGATGGTGAGCGGCGGTGCAGGTTGCGCCAAACCGCTCTCTTTGAGCCTCGCGGTTTGTTCGGGTTAATTTATTGGTACAGCGTTCTGCCGTTCCATGGAATCGTTTTCCGAGGCATGCTTGCGGGCATACAGCGGGACGCCGTTCAGATAGCGGCCACTGAGCCGATGCATTAGATGACGATGTCAGACAGGCAATCTTTCCCAGATGTGAGCACTATCGCGTGGGGCGGCTCCCCTGAGCCGCACCGGGCGCCCTCGCCCGGCTCCTGCGGAATTAATAAGTCGAGCAAGCCGACGAGGGCGTCGGCTGCGGGACAGGGGTCCCGCACCACAAGCGCCAACCTAAAGCTGGTGGAGTCGTTCTCGGTCTGTCTTCGAGGCCCATCACTTTGTGGTCAAGCGGGACGTGGCAGTTCGGGTACGGGTTCTCCAACTCGGCCGCCGCGTACTCGTATATCTTCCACTTCCGGTCTTTTGAGGGCTTTGGCTCTTTAGGACGGCTCATCGGAGAAGGTCCAACCCGCCGGGCGTGGAACCCCGTCCGGGCACGCGTCGCAGAATTTTGCTTTGAAAGCCCAATCGATATCGTCGAGCTCCTTACCCGCTATGGCGTATCCGTGCAGGTTACAGCCCATAATCTTCGGATTGGCTCGCCCCAATTCGAGCCGGTCCAACATCGGATCGCGGCCAGGATGTTTCATCACCACCTTATACTGGCAATCAATCAGGACCCGCGTCGGATCGTCGTCCTTGATTGCCAGATCGATGAGGCTGACCCACGGCTCCGTAGTCGGATCGATGCCCGCGGATGTAAGGATATTGTGGTGGATCTGGCGGGGAGTCGTTTCGATGTCGCCTTCGAATTTCGCTCCGTTCTTCCGGTCAAGCGCCCGCTGCATCAGCTCCTCGGCGTTCTTGCGGTACTGGCTGTCTTCCGCCCATTGCTCGATGACCGACCGCACCCATTTGAGTATCTCTCCGTCCGGGTCGCGCTCCAGGGTTCGGGCGTCCATGACGGCCTTGTAAAGCTCATCCATTGCTTGGTTCTCGGTTGCGATGGCCGCCGAAAACTTGAAAAGCCCAAAGGCGGACTGGTGATACTGGAGGCCCGCTTCTTTGAAATCACAAATGTCGAGAAGGCCGGCAAGCGTACCGATTGCCATGGCGATTTCCGCTATCGGTCGGGCAGTGACCCAGCGGAAGTCCGATCTTGCTGTTGCCTGCGCAAGCCGAAGCGACTGGTTGTATTTCCGGTGGGCGGCGAGCAAGCTTTGCTGCAGCTGGAACAACAGCACGGCGAGCCACACGGGATCGTCGCCCCGCCTCACGTGACCGCGCCATAGCATCAGCAGCCCCAAGGTCGTATGGACTGCGACGCCCAGTTCGGCGGCTTTGCGGGTTATCTGCGCGAAGAGGTGAAGGTGTTTGGGTTTGCGTTTCGCGATCCCGCACAACTCCAGTGCGGTCTCCAGTTTCTTGTCCGCTATCAGCGCCTGCGGTACGTCGGACTTCGATACTTGCAGCCATTCCAGCTCTCCCGCCTGTAGGATTGCGTTGAAGCGAACCTCAACGTACCCTGACGCACTCGCGCTGTCCGCCACCTTGTGAAGCGCGGCTATGGCTCCGGCGATGTCCCCGCCCTTCTGCTGTTGGAACGCCGCCTGCAATTCCAGGTGGAACCCCTTTTCGTGAAGATCCTCAGCCACCTCGCTGATTCGCTCGATGGGTTGGCATGACATCGCGTCCGCGAACTCGAAGTGCCTGCTTCCCAGCAGTATGCGGCTTACAACGACCATCTGCGACTGCGTAAGGTCCTGCAGTAAGCGCTCAAAGCGTTTAGGCAGGACATTAGCCGTCGGAATGCGGACGGTAAGGCTTTTTGCCTTGCCCTGCTCCAAGATTTCCAGCACTTGTTGGTCAAGCTGGATGGCGCTCCAGAACAACTTCTTAGCATCCACGTCGGCATGAAACAAGAACGTCGGCTGCCGAAGCTGGCGGGCAAGATAATCGGCTGAGTCCATTTCCAACTTCTGCGATATGAAGGACCCGTCGGCCGAATATTCCGTATGCCGCGAGCCCTTGAGCTGGCAGTTAAACAGGAAGCCCGTGCTTTCCTTATTTCGGAAGACCTCAACGACATAGTCCCAACCGTAATCGCGCTTGCTGCTGTTGACCGACCATTCGGCAAATACGCCTAGGAATATTGCGTCCGCCTCGCTGTCAGTAACGTGTTGTTCTGGCCTTTTCACAGGAACTCGATTTGCTTAAATGTGCCAGATTTGGCGATCTCGGCTGCAGTTCATGTATTCAGATGACTTCACGCGTTAGGTTAGCGTTTATGGGTCCCGCCCACAACTAAAGGCCATTGGGCAATCTTGCCTGCCAACATGCTCTTCAGCGTGTCGAGCCCTGGAGAGGTGGCTGCGCTGTCGAAAGCCCTTCTCGAATGTTTCTCCGCATGCAAGCGCCGGCTGAAAGCCGGCTGCAGGCAGGATTGCCTGCCCCACTTGGATTCATGACGAAATGTCTCTCTAGTGTGTAAGCGGTGTAATCTTCTCCGTCAGTCGAATTTGCCGAATTTCAGACTGCACCGGCCCGCTCCCAGCCTTCTTTTTCCCTTTTTCATCGTACTGGCTCCATCCGGTATTCGCAATAAAGTAGAACGAATCTCCAACAATCGTTCCGTGGGTGGGTTCGCCCAGTCCAGGCGTGTTCGATTCCAGGGTCTCCTGAGTCTCCAGATCCAATGAAAATCGCATGATGCGGTTCGGCTTGGTGCCATTTTGCACGGCCAGAAAAGAATCGCGGTACACATACAGGCCGTCAATTCCGTTCAGCGCGATGTCATCCGCGGGCTTCAGCCAGCGTACGGCTCGAGTCTTCAGGTCGATAGCCGCGATCCCTCGAAGATAGTCCGGGACATACAGCGTTTTTTCGTCAGCCGAAAGCGCCGGAGTCTGCGGCGAAGGAAATTCCCCAACGGAGTCGAGGCGCTGGAACTCTTTAGCGCCCACCGACAGCGCCAGCACTGCGCCGGAGATGCCCTCAGACACATAGATTGCACCCCCGCGGCTGATAGTCATGTCGCCCAGCAGCCCCTTAACGGGCGACTCGATGCGCTGCTCCTGCATGCCTGTTTCGAGATTAAACTTCAAGAGCGCGGTCTTGCCTTCGTCGGCCTTATCGCATCGCTCGCAATGCGGCACCCAGCCGGTTGTGGCCCAGAGAATTCGGCGCTTGGCATCCACGGCAAGCGCTAGCGTTGACCACTCCGTTCTAGCGAACTCCGTGCCGTCCCCGCTGACGATCTTGCCCGTCCGCACGCTGCTGATATAAAATTTCTTTGTCTTGGAATCATAGGCGATGTCCTCTGGAATGAAGTCGGCCTGGGCTAGTCTGAAGGCAAGAGCGGCTTGGGTTACCGGTTTCTTGTTTGCCGCATTTCGACTTTGAACCGCAACGAACTCCGGGGAACTGAGCAGCGAAGCGAAATCAGTATCTGAGGCCAGATCGTAAACCAGACCCATGCCCGCAAGGTTTCTCAAGCCAGACAGCGCCGCCTCCCGATTTCCAAGCTTCGCGTTTGATGCCGCCAAGTTGTAAGTAACCAGCGGATTGCCCGGCATCAGCGGTCTCAGCTCGATCAGAGTTTGGCGAAGCTTGACGTAGTCGTTGGCTTGGACCGCTTCCCGAGACGCCTTATTCAGCGTGCGCCAGCGCGGCTCGGGATCGGCCGCGCCTACGACGCAACATAAGCCGATAGCGAACACTACAAGATCACGAGCCATGGCAGCTCCGCTCAAATCCGCAGGGGCTGTTGCAACAGGAACGAAAGCCGCGTCTCCGATGGGATCTTGACCTTCTGGCCTTTGGTGGCCACTTGCGCGCCAGCGCCGAGAGCCCCGCCTGATGTGGCCCCGATCGCCGCACCCCTGCCCCCTCCAATGATCCCGCCCAGCACCGCGCCAAGCACGGCCCCTCCGCCGACCGTCGCCGCCGTTCGGTTCGTACGGGAAGCGCTTGCCTGCGTGACTTCGGACGTGGTGATGTCCACCAGACGCCCGTTCACCTGGATCTGCATAAGATCGAGGGTGAGCGACGTTCGGCCCTGAAACTTGCCGGATTCTGCCTGGTTGACGAGTTTCGCCACTACCTCGGCGCCGCGCGGGATCACGATCTGGCCGTTTGCCATTACGGGCTCGTCAATGCTGGCGCGGAAGGTCTTGCCGACCTGATCCCGCTCCGAATCGACGTTGTCAATCATGCGCACGATCAGGTTGGTGCCGGACGGGATTTCCGTGCCGTTATAGTTTTCGGAGGCGGGCGGGGGAGGAGCTGAATTCCGCTCATCCCGGTCGTAGCGAGGTGCCGAGGAAGCCGACCTGTTTTGCAAGCCAAACTCGAATCTTTGAACCTCTTCAATCTGATACGTTTCGATATGGTCGCCCACCAGGATCTTCACCTGGCGCGTGTCGCCTCCGGCGAAATTGCCCTGGACCGTTGCGCCGCTGCGAAGGTACAAGGTGTCGGCAAAACTAAACGTGGCAAGCGCGCACGCGAGAGCTGTTGCGCGCGGAATGATACGCAGAAACATGGAGAACCTCCTATGGTTTGGCCGCAAGTTCAATTCTACTAGACTGTTTGCTCTTAGCCAATTGATAAAAAGGTCTTTGTCGCTAGTATGTGATCTGTCCGGTCTAATTCACACGTGATCTGTCCGCTTTGAAGAAAGCGGCGGGACGCTTGGGAGGTGGAAACTCCCGAGCAGTACTCAGCCGCAGAAATGGAGCGGATGATGAAACTACAAGACGT
>JBBRRB010000036.1:0-59677 GCA_038225555.1 Bryobacterales bacterium | reverse complement strand
ATCTCCTCCATCAATCGCCCATGTTCTCGTAACACTTAGACTTTCCCCGCCTCCGCCGCCAACTATCGCCTCAGTCGTTAACACCGCGACGTATCTGCCCGCGATTTCTCCAGGGGCGCTGGTCTCCATTTTTGGCAGCAACTTCGGGCCGGCCGTGATGTCGACTGCATACAATGACAAAGGACTGTACCCGACCGCCATCTCAGATCGGCCGGACGGAGTCTTCGGCAACACATCTGTAACGTTTGGAGGCATCGCCGCTCCGATCACCTACATCGGTGCGAACCAAATTAACGCCATGGTTCCCTATGGTGTCGCAGGCCGCAAGGCCGTCGACGTTGTAGTCACCTGCTATCACAATCCGAGCACGGCTGTAACGGCTACTATTTTCGATACGTCGCCTGGGATTTTCACCGCCACGCAGAACGGAACAGGCCAAGGCGCAATTTTAAACGCTCCTCCGATCGCTCCGAATAACCGGACGTTGTATACCTACAACAGTTCGGCCAACCCGGCATCCAAAGGCTCCGCGATTGAAATGTATGCCACCGGCGTGGGCGGTTGGAACCCGCCGGTTCCGGATGGGGAAGTCGCACTTACGGCCCTGAACCCCTTATGTTCGGACAACCAAAGTCTGGAATGCACCAAGCTTGTTGCGAAGCCGTTGACCCTGACGATCGGCGGGAAGCCAGCGACGATTCTATATGCCGGGACAGCCCGGTATGAGCCTTGGAGTCTAATTCAGATTAACGCGATTGTGCCTTTGGATGCCGACTCGGGAACGCAGCCCGTGGTGCTGGCGGTGGGAGTAAATGACAATTCGCAGCAGAAGGTTACGATTGCTATTCAATGAGTTGATGCCGATGCGGGTTATCTCGCGTATGGCGAAGCCCACACCGTTGACGTAAAATTCCAGTAGGGGATTCATGAAAACTCTGGCACTGTTGAGCTTGATGGCAGGTCTGCCGATGTGCGGCGCGGATGCGAAAATAAGTGTTGACGAACGCAAGCAAGTGATCGACTGGCTGGCGGAATCGCGGACAGAATTCCTGGCTGCAATCGACGGCTTAACGGAAGAGCAGTGGAAATGGAAGCCCGCTCCGGAACGCTGGTCAGTAGGCGAAGTCGCCGAGCATATCGTGCTGGCGGAAGCGGCGCTGTTTGGCAACGTGACGAAAGCGATGGCGTCGCCAGTCAATCCCGATTGGGAGCAGAAGACCAAAGGCAAGACCGAGTTCATCGTGAAAGTGATGGCGCCCCGAATGGGCAAGGCCCAAGCGCCCGAAGCGATCGTTCCGCACGGAGGAATGACTGCCGCGCAAGTTCGGGAGAAGTTCGAAGCGCAGCGTGCCGAAGTCGTGAAGTTCGCCACGGAGACCGACGAGGCGCTAAAGGAGCATACAGTGGAGCATCCTTTCCCGGTCTTTGGGACTCTGAACGCTTATCAATGGTTGATTTACGTGCCGCTGCATACGATGCGGCACGATAAGCAGATCGCAGAAGTGAAGGCTACTGCGGGGTATCCGAAGTAGCCTTCCGCGATTTAGGCGCCGTGCTTTACTGGCTCCGCTGCCTTTTTGGGTGCAGTCGGGGCGGACTCCGTAGGTTTTACCGGAGGGGCATTCAGCATGGCATACTGCACGATTACGGAAATGCGCCGGTTCGAAGGATCAGCAGCATTCTTAGGCACCCTCAGCCGTTGGTCCGCAAAACCACGAACCTGGGTAACCTGATCGGATCGCAATCCGGTTTCCTGCATTAACCTTCGCGCGGCATTGGCTCGATCGGCGGAGAGTTCCCAGTTGGAGTATCCATCCCCGGAGAAGGGAGCTGAGTCGGTGTGCCCTTCAATCAGCACTTTATTCGGAAGTTTGCCCAATTCTGCAGCCAGCCTCCCCAGAAGGTCCTCTCCAAACTTGCTCGGCTTCGGCTTGCCAGACTCGAAAAACATTCCCTTGTCCGTTTCGAGCAACTCGATTCGCAGGCCTTCGCCAGTCACCGTCACCTGAATATTCTTCTCGAGTTTCTGAAACTCGGGCGCCTTTCTCATCGCCTGTTCGATCTTGTCCTTGATCTGACTCATCTCCGTCTTGGTGATCGCGAGACTCTCTCCGCTGCCCGCCATGGTGGAGCCTACCTGTTTCCCGTAGCCGGTTGGATCGTTGAAATATCCGCCGATGGCCTTCTTCGCCTGGTCGCTGCTGCTCATCAGCCACAACACGATGAAGAGGGCCATCATGGCGGTCACGAAGTCCGCATAGGCGACTTTCCAAGCGCCTCCGTGGTGGCCCCCATGGCCGGACTTCTTGCGTATTACGATTATGGGCGCTTTCGCTTCGTCTGCCATGCTGGTCTCTTAAGCTGCGATGGCGGTGACGCCGCCGCCCTTGCAGTTCGTTTCCATCTCTTTAAACGAAGGTCGAACAGCGGAGGGTATTGCCCGCCTGGCAAATTCGACCGCGAGAATCGGCGCGCTTCCCCGTACGAATGCCAGAAGGCCCACGCGTAGAAAGGAATAATACTGGCCTTCCGCCTCGTTCATCTTCGTCATGTACGCTGCCAAGGGACCGCAAAATCCGTAACAGAGCAGGATTCCGAGGAACGTGCCTACCAGCGCGGCCGCTACTTTATGACCGATCTCCTCGGGCGGACCGCCTAACGAACCCATGGTGATCACGACGCCGAGCACCGCCGCTACGATCCCCAGCCCTGGAAGAGCATCCGCCATGGAACTAAGCGCTCCAACCGGCTCCTGCGCTTCATGGTGGTGAACCTCCATGTCAAGCTCCATCATGGAATCCAGTTCAAACGCGCCGATTCCGCCGCTGATCGACATGCGGAGGGTATCGCACACAAAGTTGACTGCGTGATGGTTTTGCAGGAACTTGGGGTATTTCGAGAAGACAGGGCTCTTTTCAGGCTCTTCCACGTCGCCTTCAAGTTTCACCAGTCCGTTCTTGCGCGCGTAGGAGAAGAGATCGTTCAACATCTTGAGGTTCTCCAGATAGAAGGGCTTTCCAAATGGGCTGGGCTTCAGAATGGCGAGCACGCCTTTCAAAATACCGATGACGACTGGCAGCGGGTTAGCTACCAGGAGTGTGCCTATGGCCGCGCCGCCTATCGTTATGAGTTCCGCTGGCTGGAGCAACACCGCCAGGTGGCCGTGTTCCATCAGGAACCCGCCAATCACCGCGCCTACGACAATCAACATTCCGACAATTGCAAACATGAGTGGGAAACTATCCTTGTCCTTCCGAATCCTTATCGACAAGGGCGGGCAAACTGTTAGAATGGACGGCGGGATGCGTAAACTGCGAATAGTATTGGTTTTGTCGGTTTTGGCTGCGGAGATGGGCTGCATCGGACGGCAGCCTGCCCAACAGGGCACCTGGTCCAAACAGGATGGGTTTAAAACTAAGGTGACCGATCAGGCTGGACACTCTCCAGAGCGTCCAGACAAAGGGTGATCGAGCCGGCTGAAAGCCGGCTGCAGGCAGGATTGCCTGCCCCACTTGATTCGCACTAAGAGTTCGCAAGCGCTTCACGCACCGTTAATTTCGAAGCTCGCCAAGCTGGCAAGAAACCAGCCAGGATCCCCAGCGACACGGATACTACAAACCAAATCACAAGTCCGATAAGCTCCATGGAGAAGTCCAACGGGGTTCGGAACATGAGCACCGTCAACACGCTGCCCAACGCTCGGCTGAATGGCCACGCAACGAGTGCGGCCAACAGCCAGCTCAAAACGCCAATGATTAAACTCTCCGCAACTACGATGAGCCAGACGATGCGGGGCGAGGCGCCGATCGCTCGCAAGACTCCCATCTCCCGCCGCCGTTCCAGAACATTCAGGCTCATGGTAGTCATCAGCCCCAGACCGCCCACTCCTCCGATGATCCCTGCCATCACGATCAGGAATACATAGATCATCAGCATGTGCTGGTCAAAGCTGAATCGGCTCTCCAGTTTGCTCGCACTGGCCAACGCCCGGAGACCTTCCCGTTCCAGGCTTCGATCCAGACTGGCCTTCACGCTGTCGATTGACGCGGCATCCGTCTTTTCCAATTTGAGGCGAACGCTATTGGCCATTCCGTCGTGACCGCCGACCTGTTCGAGGTACTCCTTCGATATGTAGGCCGTCGCGGGCGAAAAGGGCTCCCTCGCAATTCCCACCACACGCCAGGACATTTGCCCCGGTCCCATGATCAGCGTTACTGTGCTTCCAGCTTGGGTGCCTGGTTCGCTGGAAGCTAATGCGCTGTTGAGCACGATTGCATCGGTATCCCCTGCAAGCAGACCTCGGCCTTCGCTAATCTCGGGAGTGAGCAACTTCGTATTGGTCGGCAGGGCGATAACCACAAAGCCATCGTTAGTGGGCGCGCCGCCGCCGTGCCCGTGCTTGGCAGCTCCCCCGCCCCCGCCCTTCGCAAAGCTTGCCCGAGTAGTGATCCACCCCTCCGCGCGCACGATGCCGGGAGTATTCCGAAGCGCGCGTTCCACTTTTTCGAACGGGTACATGGACGCGAGGCTCACAGATAAATCGAACTTCTTCGCAGAGAACAAGCGGTCGAGCGTGTTGATCATGGATGCCCGGATGTTCAAGGCCGACATGAAAAAGAGGCCGCTCGCGCTCAGCGTAATCAGCGTAAGCACCAGGCGGGTTCGCTGCCGAAAGCTGTTGCGAATGGCCAACAGTAGTGGACGAAACGGTCCGCTCATCCCAGCTAGAGCACGGTCAAAAGCGCTTGCCCCGAAGACGTTCGACGACACGCCTGAGTCCGCCAGCGCTTCCCGAACGGAGATCCCCGTGCCTTTCCAGACCGGATATCCCGCAGCGAACAACGGCACCAGCAGCCCAATTACGGCTACCAGCAAGTAAACCCAGGCAGGTGCCGCGAAGCTGCCAATGTCAAAGTTCAGAAAGACAGCCAAGTAGCGGCACAGTTCGCGGCTACCCCATACTCCAATCGGAACGCCGATCAGAATCGCCGCGGCCCCCATGAGCAGTGCCTGAGCAAAATAGATCCGGGCGATCCGCCAACGGGTTCCACCGATCGCTTTCATCACTCCAATCTGGCCGACCTGCGAAGCCATCAATGCACTCAACAGATTGACCACCAGAATCCCGCTCAATGCCAGTACCACGAAACCGAAACCGGACATCGCTAGAAGCAACAGCCCCATGATTTCCGCATGAGGGTGTTTACCTGGCTGGGGGATGGAGACGCGGCGAACGGGATGTTGCAGGCTCTCGACTGACTTGCGCACCTCCGCGACCACGTTCCGAATGTGGTCGACGTTGAACCTGTCTTGGGCAACCAGGATATTCAACTGATCGAGGAAGGGCTGTTCCCCTAATTGAGCCAGCGTAGCCACGGTGATGTAGCCATACACGCCGTTCTCCATTCTCGCTTGAGCCTGTCCCACATCATGAACGCTGCCGCTTAGGCGCAGGGCTTGCTCCTGTGACGCTGCGGTCTTGACCGTCACCATGTCGCCAATTCGCGCGCGGGCGACTTGCAGAGCGTCCCTTTCGATCAGGATCTCGCCTGTGGCTGGCGGCCAGGCTCCGTGCTCGGGCTGAAGCGTGCTGACACGGATCTTCCCAAAATCTTTTACGACGAACAGGGTCAGGTTGCGCCATTGGGCGGGGCCGGCTTTGATCCTTCCGCTCACAACCCTGCGCGCTTCCACATCGCTTAGCCCGCGATTGGAAGCGATGGCCGCAAGCAGCGCATCATCGATCTTGTCAGTGGTCAGAGTGGCCGACGCAGGATTGGTGGCCAGATAACCCTGATTCAATTCGCGCGTGAGGATTCCATAGGCGGAAAGAACCGCGCAGAAACCCGCTATCCCCAGCGCCATCGCCAGCACCACGAGCCCGGTGCGTATGCGCTCCTGCTTGAAATCGCCTAATATCTTACCCAGCATGCCGCACCCGAAAGCCCGGGACGACGACGCCGTCCACCAGTTCAACGGTGTCGTCGATAATGCCTGACAAATCCCGTTCGTGCGTGACCACCACCACGGTCTTGCGGGCGTCCGCGAGCTCGCGAAACAATCGGAAGATGGCATCGCCTGTCTGCGAGTCGAGATTGCCTGTCGGCTCGTCCGCGAGAATCACGGGGGGATCGTTGGCCAGCGCACGAGCGATCGCGACTCGCTGCTGTTGACCTCCCGAGAGGGCCGCAGGCAGCTTGTTGGCCTGATCCGCCACGCCGATTCGATCCAGCAGTTCGAGCGCACGCGCACGCCGTTCGCGGGGCGGGAGCATCCGGCAGAAGTCCATCGGCAACATTACGTTTTCGGCTGCCGTCAGAGTGGGTAGCAGTTGAAAGAATTGGAAGACGAATCCAACGGTGCGTCCACGCCAGAGAGCAAGATCGTTTTCACTCATCCTCTGAATGGGTGTGTCTCCCACGGTCACCGTGCCGTTGGACGGTCGATCGATCCCTCCTACCATATTGAGCAGCGTTGACTTGCCGCTGCCGGATTTTCCGACGATGGCAACGAATTCGCCCGCGGCGATCTCCAGATCGACATTCTTGAGCGCTCCGAACGGCCCAGCGGGACTGTCGTAAACCTTGCCAACGCCTCGCAAAGAAATCATATGAGCGAGAGTACAACAGTGCCGCTGAACGTCCCCTGAATGCGGTGTTCATCTGGCGTTCAGCTTGGCTGCGCTATAACGTAAGTTAGCAAGGGGATCGGTTGCGAGTTCTGGTAGCGGAGGATGAGGAGCATCTGCGGAAGCAGTTGGCGACCGCGCTGGGCGAGGCGGGCTACGCTGTCGATTGTGCCGCCGATGGGGAGCAGGCCGAGTTTCTAGGTAGAACCGAACCCTACGACGCGGTAGTGCTGGACCTTGGCCTTCCGAAGATAGACGGATTGACGGTGCTGTCCCGATGGCGCGAGGCCGGTCTCTTCGTGCCCGTGCTGGTGCTGACCGCTCGTGGGAGTTGGCACGAAAAAGTCCAGGGCATCGATGGCGGCGCGGACGATTATGTCGCCAAGCCCTTCAGGATCGAAGAACTGCTGGCCAGGCTGCGTGCCTTGATTCGGCGCGCCAGCGGACAAGCAAACGCCGAATTTCGCTGCGGCACTCTCGCTCTCGATGTTCGGACGGCCAGGGTAACGGTGGAAGGAATCCCGGTGAAACTAACCAGCCACGAATTCCGCGTCCTTTCGTATCTGATGCACCACTGCAGGCGCGTAGTCTCGCAATCCGAACTCACCGAGCACATCTATGCGCAGAGCTTCGATCGCGACTCGAACACAGTGGAAGTGTTTATCGCACGCCTGAGGCGAAAGCTGGGCCCTTCCTTTATCGAGACCGTGCGAGGGCTGGGCTACCGCATCAAGGCCGAGCAGTGACACCGCTGCGATCGTTGCGTTCGCGGGTGATTTTAGGATCGATCCTGTGGACTGCCGGGTTGCTGGCCATCGCTCACATGCTGGCCCTCGCCATGATGCATCGTTTTCCGCTGGTGCTGCGAACGAATCACGGTTCGGTGGTGGCGATTGCACTGGTTCTGATGGTGGCAGGCCTTCTGGGATTGCGCAGCGGGCTATCGCCGTTTAAGATATTGAGAGCGCGTTTGGCGGCAGTTCGGGACGGGCGGGATCGGCAGATAGACGGAGTCTATCCCACGGAGGTTCAGCCGCTGGTGAATGATCTGAACACTCTTCTCGACCACCGTGAAAAGATCGTCCAGCGGGCGCTGGCCACGGCTGGCGATCTGGCTCATTGCCTGAAAACTCCGCTCGCCGTGCTGGCCCTCGAGGCGGAACGCGCCGAGGCTGCGGGCCAGACCGAGCTGGCCGCCGGAATCGGCCAGCAGATAGATCGAATGCGCCGACAGGTGGATTATCATCTTGCGCGCGCGCGTGCCGCTGCGTCCGGCGCCGCGCCCGGGGCACGTTGCTCGGTGTTGGATTCAGCGGAGGGGCTGGCCCGCACTCTACTGCGACTGCATGCCGACCGCGGGCTTTCTATCCACGTAAACGTTTCGGCAAACCGCTCCGTTCGAGGCCAACGCGAGGACCTCGACGAAATGCTGGGCAATCTGCTCGATAATGCGTGCAAGTGGGCTAAATCCGAGGTGGCCGTGGAAGCCTTGGAAGCCGAGGGAGCCATCCTGATTTCAGTGGATGACGACGGACCGGGTCTGGACCCGTCGATGCGGGAGCTCGTGTTGCGGCGTGGAGTGCGGGCCGATGAGGCAGCGCCAGGATCTGGATTCGGTCTGGCGATCGTTCGCGATTTGGCTGAGACGTACGGGGGGTCGATTTCGCTGGCCAGTTCCCCGTTGGGAGGGCTGCGCGCTTGGCTCCAGCTTCCGGCTTGCTAATGCCCGACCTATACTCTCAATTCGGCAACATCGATATCTACTTATTCGATCAGCTCTTGAAGGGCCGCATCGCGCCCGGGATGCGGGTGTTCGATGCCGGGTGCGGCATGGGCCGGAATCTCGTCTATCTTCTAAGGGAAGGGTACGAGGTGTTTGGAGCGGACTCGGATGCGGGGGCGATTGAGAGCGTACGCCGTCTGGCGGAATTTCTCGCGCCCGCACTCCCGGCCGACAATTTTCGAATCGAAAGCATCGAAGGCTCATCCTTCCCAAACGCCTTCGCAGACGTGGTGCTCAGCAATGCTGTCCTCCATTTTGCCGAGGGGGACGATCACTTCCGAGCCATGCTGCGCGGCACCTGGCGAGTCTTGAAACCGGACGGTCTGCTCTTCTGCCGTCTGGCATCTTCGATTGGAATGGAACACCGGATTCAACGCGTTGGGGAAGGCCGGTTCTCATTGCCTGACGGCTCCGAGCGTTACTTGGTTAACGAGGCGCTCCTGGTTCAACTCACGGCGGAGTTAGGCGGACAGTTGGTCGACCCGCTGAAGACGACGGTCGTTCAGAATCAACGTTGCATGACCACGTGGGTGGTGCGGAAAAATGCTTAATGGACGGTATACGGAGCTTTCAGCGCGAAGGGTGCGATCTCTATGTCGAACTGCACACCGTCTGTTCGGGACATTTGATAGGTGCCGCACATGATACCGGTGGGAGTCTTGAGAGGGCACCACGAGGAGTATTTGAAGGACTCGCCCGGAGCGAGGACTGGTTGCTCGCCCACCACTCCCGGACCCTTCACTTCATGAATATGTTCCAGCGCATCGGTGATGATCCAGTGCCGGCTAAGCAATTGCACGGTCTCGGAGCCCTGATTCGTGATGCGCACCGTATATTGGAATACCCAGGCGTTTTGCAGCGAGTTCTCGGGTGAGTATCTGGACAGAACTTCGACGCGGATATTGTCGGTAACGACGTCGGAAATTGGAGCGAGTTCTGAGCGTAGACTGGGCATAGGCCATGCTTATGATAGCAAGTTGGATTTCGCGCAGAAGGCTGCTGCGTAGCGCTGCGGGCCTGTCGGCATCAATGGCTCTGGGCTTTCAGGACGCCAAAGCACCGCGCAGGCTGAAGGTGGTCGTTACCGGCGGACACCCGGGCGATCCGGAGTATGGATGCGGCGGCACTATCGCGCGCTACGCCGACCAAGGGCACGAAGTGGTGCTGCTGTATTTGAACCGTGGCGAAAAGACATGTCCAGAGACAGGTACGAATGTGCGGGTCGCCGAAGCTACTCGCGCGTGCGAGCTCTTGAAAGCGCGACCGATCTTTGCTGCACAGTGCGACGGGCACGCGATTGTAGACCAGGCCCACTATGAGGCTTTCAGATCTCTTCTTCAAGCGGAGCGACCGGACGTGCTCTTCACGCACTGGCCGATCGACGGGCATGCGGATCACCGCGCCATTTCTATGCTGGCTTACGACGCATGGTTGAAGATGGGCAAGAAGTCTGGCTTCTACTACTACGAAGTGTCGAACGGCGAGGATACTCTGATGTTCGCTCCCACTGACTTTGTCGACATCACGTCAACGGAGACTCGCAAGCGTGCGGCATGCTATGCACACGCGTCACAAGCACCTGACAAGTTTTACGCTTTGCAGAGTCAAGTAACGCGGTTTCGGGGTGTGGAAAGCGGCCACGCGCACGCCGAGGCTTATGTGAGGCATGTGCAGAGTCCGACGGTTCTGCTTCCGTAGGTTATAGACAGGCTCAACGAAACAATTTACGGCCAAACCGCCAATTAATCACAAGGAAAATGCGAATCGGATTGCTTTCGGACACGCACGGGTTCCTGGACGAAACACTGTTCACTTACTTCGCGGATTGCGATGAAGTGTGGCACGCAGGCGATTTCGGCTCAGTGGAAATCTTAGACGGGCTCAGACAATTCAAGCCAACGCGAGGCGTATACGGCAATGTCGACGGAGCCGAGCTACGTGCCGATCTGCCTCGCGATCTTGCCTGGGAGTGCGAGGGCCTGTCAGTTTTCATGACGCATATCGGAGGTTACCCGGGCAACTACGATGCGCGAGCCAAGAAAGAACTACTGCGTCGACGGCCGGGTCTCTTCATCTGCGGCCATTCGCACATCTTGAAAGTCATGCGCGATCCAGCACTCGGACTCCTGCATATGAACCCAGGCGCTTGCGGCCAGTACGGATGGCACACCATCCGGACTGTGCTGCGATTCACCGTAGATGGCGGTAAATTTTCGGGCGTCGAGGCCATCGAATTGGGCCCGCGCGGACGCTCAAAGACGCAAGGTTGAAAATTGTGCGACACGGGAAGAGGCCAGGTAGTTGGTTCTGAGTTCCAGGCCGAGGGTCCCGCCAATGTTCTTCGAAATCATCCATAAATTTGACAGCCCGTTCAGTTCGGGAATCAGCAGAACATGCGAAAAATATTCGCTGTAACGATCAATGATCTTGTTGCGCTCCGGCATGGGTATGTCTTTCGCGGCGAACACAGCGTAAGCGATGCGACCCTCGACTAGATGCCGAGCCTTGGCGAACGTTTCGAACACCGGAATGCCTCCCACGTGCTGGAAGCTCGAATTTTGATCGACCAAAGCAACCGCTTTCAGGCCCATTTCAGAGTGCGCGCCAATGGCTCGCAGGATTCTCTGGCCGGCTTCTCCGGCGCCGAAGATCACAGCCGGATAACCCCACCAAGCGCGCCACGCAAAGAGCCGCCGTGTCACCGCCCTCATGAAAGGCAGCAGAATGACACTGATTGCGATGGCCAGAAAGAGGGTCCGCGTGAACTGCTGTTGGGCACCGCGCATCGACATCGTGACCGCCCCAAGCAGGAGGAAGAGAACGGCGGACGAGATGGATCCCCGGCGACGTTCTTCGCGCGGGCTTAGGGCCACAATCGAGTACAGGCCGATCACCTTGTACACGAGCAAGAATACGAACAGAAACGGCCACAACCTCAGATAGTTTTCCAGGGCGATATCGGGCTGCAGGATCAATTTCGCTGTAATAGCGAGACCGACGGACACTATTAAAGCGATGCTGTCTGTCAGAGCCAGGCTTAGAATCGTGAGGAGAGGCCTGCTACTGACTTCGACTTGGCTGGTAGGCATGCTTGGACTATACGTGCAATACACCACGAGGCCAATGGGTATAGGGTCCTGGGCCGATTCGGTTTTGTACCATTTGAGGGAGCTAGGACGAACACCGTAGGACTAGAGTACGTCCACTACGATCAGCGTAAGGTCGTCGTCCTGAGGCTTGCGACCCGTCCAGATGGCCAAGCCTTCGACGATGGCCGTGGCCGCTCCTTCCGCGTCCGTCCCCGATGTACTCTCCAGCAGTTCGCCCAGGCGGCCATCTTCGAATTGTTCGCCGCCGTTGTTCCTGGCCTCAAGCAGCCCGTCGGTGTACATCAGAAAACGGTCAGCGCTGGCAATGGGACGCTCGAGCGTCGCGTAGGCGCTCTTGGCGCGGGCACCCAGAACCAGTCCATTTTGAACCACCTTTTCAACCTTTCCCGTCGGCTCGTGCCGTCTTAGCAGCGGCGGATGTCCCGCTCCCGAGTAGCGCATGACGCTCTTTTCCAGGTCGAGGAACAGATAAGAGGCGGTAACGAATTGTCCTTTCAGCTTGCCGCTTAGCATCTCGTTAATGCCGCCCAGGACGCGGGACGGATCGTCCGCATGGGGAAGTTGGCCGGCTATGGCGATCTTAACCATGGAGGCGATGAGCGCAGCAGGGACGCCGTGTCCCGATACGTCGGCGATCAAGAATCCAATTCGATTCTCGTCCAGCGTCAGGAAGTCATAGAAATCCCCTGCGACCGCCGTCATTGGCAAGTAGCGAGACGCCACGCGCAACCGGCTCGTTCGTGGACTCTCGCGGGGCAGAATGGTGGCTTGAATCTTGCGGGCGATTTCGAGTTCCTTGTCCAGGCTTATGAGCCGCTCTTCCTTCGCGATCGTGCGAGAGGCGACCAGGCGGCCCAGCGTTATTAGAAAAATCGTGAAGCCGACCGGCTCGGGGTCGAACGGAAGCCGAAAAGCGCCCAGCCCTGAGAGATTGTTCAGCAGCACTGTCAGCCCGAAAATCGCCACACCCTTCCGCACACCCCCGTCGGCCGCCTCGGAGTGGCGCATCTTGAAGATCGCGGTTCCAAAAACACACCAGGTAAACAGAACCAGGATATTGTTGGCGGTGTGAAACGACTCCGGGACCCTCCGGATTAAATCTGTTGAAATGCCCGCCAAAGCGAATGCTCCCTGAGCTATCAGAAACCAGCGAAGCATCGGGCGCCAGATGGGAAACTCGTGCCTAAAAAACAGCATCCCGGGCAGCGGAATCACGTACGTGATCACGGCGATCAAATACGGCCAGAACTCGCGCGGGACAGGGTCCATTATGAAGTGCACGACCGACGCTTTAGCCAATAATCGGATTCCGCACAAGCCAGCGAAGACACCAAACCAAAGGAGCGCCGTATCCTTTCGGCGCGAACGATTGCCAAACAGCGCCAACGCCAATACTCCCGCGCCGGACAACAGAATCCCCAGGATTACATCCAGCACGTCCCCCCGCAGCGCGGCGCGAACCAGTTCGCTCTGCAGATCCGGCGAGTTCATGCGAGAGGCCGGAAGCGAGCGGTAAAGTGGCGCAAGAACTGGGGCTCGGAAACAATTTCGAATCCCCGGATGCGCTCGCGCGACTCGTTCACTTCCAGGATCGCTTCCACGAGGTAATCGATATGGCTCTGGGTGTACACCCGCCTGGGGATCGCCAAGCGGAGCAGTTCATGTTGCGCGTTCTCTCCGAACATTACGGAACCTATTTCCACCGATCGTACGCCAGCGTGCCTATACAGCTCCACCGCCAGCGCTTGTCCCGGAAATTGGTGGCGCGGGATATGCGGCAGCATGCGACCGGCATCAATGTAGATGGCGTGGCCGCCTGGAGGCTCGACAATGGGCACCCCGTTGTCAGCTATGTGTCGGCCCAAGTAGCCGGTGGATGCAATTCGGTACTCGAGATACTCGGGTTGAAGCACCTCATCGAGCCCAACGGCGATCGCATCCAGATCGCGGCCGGCTAAGCCGCCATAAGTAGGGAAACCTTCCGTGAGGATCAGCAGATTTTTCTGCTGCTCGGCGAGCCGGTCATCATTGGTGCAGAGGAGCCCACCGATGTTGGCGAAGGCGTCTTTCTTGGCGGAGAAGGTGCACCCGTCCGCGAATGAGAACATTTTTTGAGCGATGGCGCGCGGCGTCCAATCCCGGTACGCGGCTTCTTGCTGCCGAATGAACCAGGCATTCTCGGCGAAGCGGCAGGCGTCGAGATATAGAGGGATGCGGTGACGGTCGGCCACCCGGCGCACGTCCTCGATATTTGCCATCGAGACTGGCTGGCCTCCGCCCGAATTATTCGTAACCGTGATCATGATCAACGGAATGCGATTCGCGCCTCGCTCTTCGATGAGAGCTTCCAGCGCTTCGACATTCATATTGCCTGTGAATGGAAGGCGAGCTTGGGTGTCGCGGGCTGAAGGGAGAAGCAGATCCACGGCCTCCGCTCCTTGATGCTCGATATTGGCTCGCGTAGTATCGAAGTGGGTGTTATTCGGAACCACGTCACCGGGTTTGCAGAGTATCGAGAAGAGAATGCGCTCAGCTGCGCGGCCCTGATGGGTCGGGATAATGTTGCGGAAGCCGGTCAGGTCTGTGGCGGCGCGCTTGAGACGGTAGAAGCTCTCGCTCCCGGCATAGGATTCATCGCCTCGCATCATGGCCGCCCATTGCTCGGTGGACATGGCGCTGGTGCCCGAGTCCGTCAGCAGATCGATCAGGATGTCGACAGCGCGAAGTTGGAAAAGATTGTAGCCAGCTTGCTCCAGGAGGCGCTCACGCTCTTCCCTGGTCGTGTAGCGAAGCGGTTCCACGCTTTTGATCCGGAACGGTTCGATAATCGTTTTCATCCGAAACCAATCGTAACGCGGCTCGGCGAATAGTCCACCATATAAGGTATGCCGAACCGCGATGAGTTTTTCACCCTCGCCTTTTACCGACTCGTCGCGTTCAACACCATTCGGATCGTGTTCATACTTCTGTTCGCTTACATCGCCATCAGTGTGGCTGAGCGGATTATCCGGGGGCTGCGCAGCTATGCGGTGAAAGCCATGCTGCGCGCCGACGGCGGAAGCGAGTTCGAGGTGGAGAAGCGTGCCCGGACAGTCGGGGCGGTAATGAAGAAGTCGATAGCGGCAGTGGTGTGGGTGATCGCGCTGATCATGGTGCTGAAGGAAATGAACTTCGACGTGCGGCCGCTGCTAGCAGGCGCCGGCGTTATCGGACTGGCTATCGGATTTGGAGCGCAGAGCCTCGTGAAGGACGTGCTGGCGGGCTTCTTTATTCTTCTTGACAACCAGATTCGGATCAACGATGTGGTGGTCATCAATGGGACCGGCGGACTGGTGGAAGAGATCAACCTGAGGACGACGATCTTGAGGAGCGAGGATGGAGCCGTTCACGTATTTCCAAACGGAAGCATTCAGAAGCTGGCGAACTTAACGCGGGAGTTCTCTTATTACTTATTCTCCGTTTCGGTGAATTATAAGGATGACACTGACCGCGCTGTCGCGGTTCTAGGGGAGATTGGCGCGCAGTTGATGTTGGAGGAGCCATTCAGCACAGCGATCCTGGCTCCCATCGAGATCATGGGCTTGGATCAATTGGCGGAATCGAACGCCGTGATCAAAGCCAGATTTAAGACTCAGCCGATGAAGCAGTGGATGGTGGGGCGCGAAATGAATCGCAGGATCAATAAGCGCTTTGCCGAAGTGGGGTTTGCCAGCGCTTTCCCCACTCGCACGATTGAACTATCCCCCGCGATGACTCCGCAACTCAGGGAGGAGTTGAAGGGCATCGTGCGGGAGGTGTTGAACGAGAGGCCAGCTACTTCTGCTTAGCGATGACCATCTTTTCGATTTTTTTGTAGGTGGCGGCTGGAACGATGTTCTTGGAGAGTAGCTGCGATTTGTTTGCGTATGGCCTTCCGTCGATAATTTTCTGGGAATATTTGTCCCCGATTCCCGGAAGCGCCTTTAGGTCGTCGGCAGACGCGGCATTGAGATCGACAAGCTTGGCGGCATCGGCCATCTTTTTGTCAGCCGCTGCAGAGGTCGCGGCTGTGGTTTTGCTGGCGGCGGATTTCGCAGCAGTGGCGGGGGTTTGACCAAGCGCCCCCACCGAGAGGGAAATGGCAGTAAAGAGTGTAAGTACCCAAGTCTTAAGCTTCATGTGTTTTTGATTCTAACATCTTACCTGAGCCCGAGCAGCCGCCTAAATCCGCGCTACGGCACTCGAGTTGGACCGGTATCCGCCTCCCAGTCTTCAGCTGGATGATCCGGGGTTCCCGTGAGTCCGAGCGTCGGGTCGTCGGCGCTCTTGATCGTCAGATCCTCGATGCTGGAGTTCTCGGATCCCGCATCTTCACGGGGGCTACCTCCGGTTTCGTCCGGTCCCGCTTCGTTGTACATAGAATGCCTCCGCCCCTTAGACGCTATTTGAGATCACCTTCGTTCGTGAATTCGAAATCCTCGCCCGCGGCATGGACGCTCAACTTGCCTGGTCCAAGCGATTTGCCGTTATTGGGAAAAAACACCGCGCCGTCAGTGGATTGTCCGGGGATGAGACGGGTGGATACCAGAGCGATGGCCGACGCGGCCGCTGCCGCTTTCAACCTGGCCGATCCCACTTCAGCCAGCGCGTTCTGCCGTCTCACCTCATACCCATTGGTTGATTGCAGCCGCGAGTTGCCGTAGATGCCGGCCTCGTATGTCGAAACAAGCTTGATGACGTCATGCCGACTGGCCTTCGCGATCAACGAGGTGACCACGGTGATAGCTGGCGAGGCGGACGCCACTTTCCCATCCTGCTTGAGATAGCGGAAATCTTCGGGTCGAATGGTCCAGGAAACGAGCGACCCGTTCGACACCGCCACCTGCAGGACGGAATACTCGCGCACATGCGAGCCCAGAGGCGCAAACATGATGGTTACTCCGTTCTTGGTCAACGTTTTGAAATGCAGGCCGTTCGATTCGAAGTCGATTACCTGGGCTTGCGCGGCAACCGAAAGCACAACGACCAGCCCTCGTATCAAACTCGATCCCCCGCTTCCAGGCCCCATATCTTCATGATAGAGACGTTACAACCCGAAAGTCGCTTCAAAGTTGGGCTCGAATGCGAAGTCGAATGTTAAACTTGGGGAGTCCAACCGGACCCCTCTACTACACATGGAAACCGCAGGCATCCGCAACCGCGAAGGCGCTCACTGGAATCTGGAAACCTCCCCGCTAGTGGAGAAAGCCATCCAACGCCATGAAGGCTTGCTGGCAAATAACGGCGCGTTCGTGGTCCGTACCGGACAATTCACTGGCCGCTCGCCCAAGGACAAATTCATCGTTCGTGAGCACGGAACGGAAGAAACCATCGAGTGGGGTGCGGTCAATCAGCCGATCTCCGAGGCGGCATTCGATCAGATTTATCAGCGCATGCTGAAATTTTGGGAGGGCGAAGAAGAACTGTTCGTGCAGGACTGCTTCGCGGGGGCGGACCCGGCTTACACGCTTCCCATTCGAGTAATCGCCCAACGCGCATGGCACTCGCTGTTCGCACGCGATCTTTTCATCCGCGCGAGGGCCGGCGAAGAGCATAAGCCGGAGTTTACGATTTTTTTTGCGCCAACCTTTTACGCCGATCCCGACCTCGACGGCACCCGCTCCAAGACCTGCATCGCGCTTAATTTCAAGACGCGGCAAGTGATCATTGCGGGGACGGAGTACGCGGGCGAGGTGAAGAAATCGGTCTTCTCGATTTTAAACTATCTGCTTCCCGAGCGAGGCGTCCTGCCGATGCACTGTTCCGCGAACGTCGGCGACGACGGGAACGCCGCTTTGTTTTTCGGCTTGTCGGGAACCGGGAAAACCACTCTCTCCGCCGATCCCGAACGCAGTTTGATCGGCGACGATGAGCACGGCTGGACCGACGAGGGCGTCTTCAATTTCGAGGGTGGCTGCTACGCCAAATGCATCCATTTATCGCAAGAAAAGGAGCCCCAAATCTGGGACGCGATTCGTTACGGCACGGTGCTTGAGAATGTCGTGATGGATCCAGCCACGCGCGTCCTCGATTTTAACTCCGACGAGCTCACGGAAAACACGCGTGCGGCTTATCCGATCCACTATATCGAGAATGCGGCGGCCCCGAGCGTGGGCGGGCACCCTTCGCATATTCTGTTTCTAACCGCCGACGCGTTTGGAGTCTTGCCGCCCATCTCGCGGCTCACTCCCGAACAGGCGATGTATCATTTTCTAAGCGGTTATACGGCTAAGCTGGCGGGCACGGAGCGCGGCCTCGGGAAAGAACCCAGCGCAACGTTTAGCTCGTGCTTCGGGGAGCCGTTTTTACCTCGTCCCGCCGTGGTCTATGCGGGCATGTTGGGCGAGAAGATGCGTCGCCACAGTGTTCGGTGTTACTTGGTGAACACTGGATGGGTGGCGGGACCGCACGGGATCGGGCATCGCATGAACCTGCCCCAGACACGCGCGATGGTGAATGCAGCGGTGAACGGAGAGTTGGACGGAGTGCCCACTGTGCCGCATCCCGTGTTCCAAGTGGGGGTCCCCAAACACTGCCCAGGGGTTCCCGACGAAGTGCTGGACGCTCGCGGGCAGTGGAGCGATCCTTCAGCTTACGACCATGCCGCCGCCCACTTGCATCAGCTATTTCAGAAAAACTTCGCCAAATTCGGGGCGGCGGGCCACGAACTCGTGGGGTTACTCAGCCAAGTTGGCGAGCTGCCCGGTGTCGTCTAAGGTCTCATATTCCATTACCATCTGGGAGATCTTCAAGGCGTCTTCGAACTCCTTCTCGCGACCGTCCGCGATATCGTACTCCCAGACCTCGGTCGCAATGCTGAGAAAATCGTCATCCTCGTCCGCCACATCCTGCCCGTGCAGATTGTCCGGTTCGAGACGCTCGACGAAAGTCGCGTCGAGAACGATTCCATCCTCTAATTCTGGTTCGACAAATTCGGGCGGGTTTTCGGAAGGCTCGCCCTTCCCGTCCGTGCGTTCGCGAAAAGAGACTTGATATTTCATGTGGCTACCCTTGGACGCAGACCGGGTTGCTACTGTGACAATCGATTAAACTGGTCAGCAGGTGCTTCTATGCTGCTGCGAACGCTTGGGCTGAGTATTTCCATCTGCATCGCGTGCCAGGCGCAAAGTCAGCCGCTGCCAAAACGATATCAGGTCACAGGCTCCTCCCCGAGCGGTCCCGCGAAGAAGAGCTACGAACTCGACGTGCAGGGCGATAAGCAGTGGACCGACACGGGCATCGACGTTCTGGCCGGCACCCGGCTTGCGATTAGCGCGACCGGGTCACTTCAATACGCGCAGTCGCAAGCCGCTGCGCCGGACGGGCTGGCGCGGGGATGGAAAGATTTGTTGCGCGTTCTTCCATTAAATGACGCTGGCAGAGGAGCGCTGATCGGTCGAGTGGGTACGGGCGAATTGTCAAGCGCCTTCGCAATCGGTGCGAAACGCGAGATACGCGTCAACGATCCTGGCCGGCTCTATGTGGGCATCAATCAGATGGCCAACGAACTGGCCGAAGGTGCGTTCCACGTATCGATCCAGGTTCTGGAGGCAGGCTCGGCAACCACCCCGGTGATGAGTGCGCTGGCAGCCGATTCCTCCAAGATGACCACCCCGATCCCGGGCGTGGACACCGCGCTGTTCGCGAAAATTCCACGCCGCATCGGAGACGAACAGGGCAACCCCGGCGACATGGTCAACTTCCTGATTCTCGGGACCGAGGATCAGATGCGCAAGGCGTTCCAAAGTGCTGGCTGGGTTTTGGTGGACAAAACGAAGAGAGATGCCGTGCTGCACGGGCTCTTGGCAACCCTCTCCAAACAGGCATATTTGGAATTGCCGATGAGCGAGCTGTACCTCTTCGGCCGACCGCAGGACTTCGGCTTCGCGCATGCCGAACCTTTCGCCGTGGTTGCCTCCCGGCACCACCTGCGTGTGTGGAAGGCTCCCTTTGACGTGAATGGCCAGACGCTCTGGGTGGGCGCGGCCACTCACGATATCGGCTTCGACAGGGATCAGCGCAACAACGGCGTGACCCATAAGATTGACCCCAACATCGATGACGAACGTAAATATGTGGCGCAAAGCTTGTCCGATACGGGGGTGGTCAGCCAACTCAGTTACTTCCGGCCTCCGAGTCCAATGCTGGATGCCAGGACCGCTACGGGCGGCAGTTTTCATTCCGACGGCAACGTTCTGGTGATGGTTGCGGGGGCCGCCAGCAACGACCAGACTGTGGCATTTGCGAATCAATTCTGCACGGTATTTGAAGTTGAGCACCCAGACGACGGGCGGTGGGGACCGTGCTCCCAGTACTTGGAGACGCCCGCCCAGCAGAAGGTTGATCTAAGCGCGATCGCCACGAAGTACAAGATCTTGATCGTGCCCGGCGTGTTTAGCGGATGCGTAGAATCCGTTGCACCCGCGTTCAAAGAGGGACAGGTTCATCTCAAGGAAAAGCATGGGCTCACCGTGGAGATGCTGTCGATTCCAAATGCATCTACCGAATCCAACGCGCTGCTGATCGCGCAGTATTTGAAAGAGCACCGCAAAACCGACGACCGGAAGTATATCGCCATCGGATACAGCAAGGGCGCTCCCGACCTGCAAGTTGCGCTGGCGAACGATCCGGAAGCCGCGTCCGCAGTGGCCGCGTTGATCACCGTAGCAGGAGCCGTGGGAGGATCCCCCATCGCGGACATTCTGCCTGGACAGGCCGACCGGTTTCTCAAAGCCTACAATGTGGCGAGCTGCGAGGGCGATATTTCTGCTGCCCTGAAGAGCCTGCAGCGCAGTACACGGCATGCCTTTGAATCGTCCCACCCCGAGCCCGCCGTGCCAAGCTATTCTCTGGCCGCGGTGTCGGACCGGACGAACACGTCGAAGTTCATGATGGAGAACTGGCTCATGATGGCCGTCTACGGTGCGAAACAAGACAGCCAGCTCACCAAAGACGACACCGTGATTCCCGGCGCTGCGTTCCTGGGAGCGGCGAAGGCAGATCATTTTGCCATTGCGCTTCCTTTTGAAACGTCGTCCGATTCCAGCGTGCGGTCCGCATTTGATAAGAATCATTTCCCCAGAACGGCTTTGCTGGAGGCTTTGATTCGTTACGTGACTCAGGATTTAGAGAAGAAGTAATCCCGGTTTTTTTTGCGAACTTCCGTCATTCTGGGACGTAGTAGTCTCTTATGACGCATGTAATCCGCAGGCTTCTGCGCTCACCGATGTTCGCGGCAATTACGCTGATCACCCTCGCTATCGGCATTGGGGCGAATACGGCGATATTCAGCGTGATCAACGGCATCCTGCTGAAGCCTCTTCCCTACCCTGAGTCGGATCGGCTGGTTGGCGTATGGCACACCGCGCCCGGTCTGGGATTTACCGATCTAAATGCCTCGCCCGCCACCTACCTTACTTACCGTGAAGAAGGCAGAACTTTTGTGGACAGCGGAATCTGGCAGAACGATTCAGTGAGCGTGACGGGGCTCGGCGAACCCGAACAAGTGGAGTCCCTCAACGTAACGGACGGCGTGCTTCCGGTTCTGGGGGTGAGGCCGCTGATCGGGCGCTGGTTTACCCGCAAAGACGATTCACCGGGGAGCCAGGACACCGTTATCCTGACGTACGGCTATTGGCAGCGGAAGTTCGGCGGCGACGCAAGCGTGATTGGGCGGAGAATCATCGTGGACGCAAAAGCACACGAGGTGATTGGCGTGATGCCGCGAACCTTCCGCTTCCTAAATGCTAAACCCGCGCTGCTAACGCCTCTTAAACTCGAGCGGAGCAAGCTGTTCATCGGCAACTTCAGCTATCAGGAGGTAGCGCGGCTCAAGCCTGGAGTCACCCTGGCGGCGGCTAACGCGGATGTTGCGCGCATGCTCCCGATCATGATGCGCAAATTTCCCGTTCCGCCGGGGATGAACCTCAAAATGTTGGAAGAGGCCCGGCTCGGTCCCAACGTGCGCCCCTTGAAACAGGATGTGGTCGGCGATGTCGGAAAGGTTCTATGGGTGGTGATGGCGACCATCGGCTTGGTCCTGTTGATTGCGTGCGCGAATGTGGCGAATCTGCTGCTGGTTCGGGCCGACGGCCGGCAACAGGAGCTTGCAATCCGCGCAGCTCTGGGAGCTGGTTGGACCCGGATCGCCCGCGAGCTTCTGCTGGAGAGTCTCACGCTGGGAGTGATCGGCGGCGCGCTCGGACTGGCGCTGGCTTATGCAGCCGTGCGCCTGCTGGTCTCGATCGCCCCGGCCAGCCTTCCCCGTCTAGAAGAAATTTCTATCGACCCGCTGGTTCTCGTGTTCACGCTGGGAATTTCGCTTTTGGCCGGTGTCCTGTTCGGCTTGATCCCGGTGTTCAAGTATGCCGGCCCGCAACTTGGCACGGCTCTTCGGGAAGGTGGACGGAGCTTGAGTCAAGGCCGCGAGCGGCATCGGGCGCGCAGCGTGCTGGTAATCGTGCAGGTTGCGCTGGCGCTGGTGCTGCTCATCAGCTCGGGCCTGATGATTCGCACTTTTCAGGCGCTAAAGAATGTCCAACCCGGGTTCACGCGGCCAGGGGAGATACTCACGCTGAGAGTGTCCATACCTGAGGCGCAGGTTCCGGATAAGGATCGCGTTCTGCGCATGCACAACGAAATTGCGATGAAGATCTCGGAAATACCGGGCGTCTCGTCGGTAGGTCTCAGCAATTCGATCACAATGGACGGGGGCAAAAACAACGACCCCATCTTCGCCGAAGACAAGACTTACTCAAGTTCGACAATTCCCCCCATGCGGAGGTTCAAATTTATCTCGCCGGGATTCTTCGCGTCCATGGGAAATCCGCTCTTGGCCGGCCGCGATCTTACCTGGACGGATATTTTCGAGAAGAGATCGGTGGTTCTGATTTCAGAGAATTTCGCGCGCGAATATTGGGGCAATCCTTCGCAGGCGCTCGGCAAGCGCATTCACGAAAATCCAAAGAGCCCATGGCGCGAGATTGTAGGAGTAGTTGGGAACGAGCGGGACGACGGAGTCAACAAAAAAGCACCGACCATCGTGTACTGGCCGATGGTGGTGAGGGAGTTTTGGGGCGATCCGTTGATGGTGCGCCGGACTCTGGCGTTCGCCGTCCGCTCAAGCCGCACCGGATCGTCGGACTTCCTGCACCAAGTCCGGCAAGCAGTATGGTCCGTGAACCCGAATCTTCCTCTCGCCGACGTGCGAACGGTGCAGGAGATATATGACAAATCGCTGGCGCGCACTTCTTTCACGCTCACGATTCTGGCGGTCGCGGGAGGCATGGCGCTCCTGTTGGGGCTGATCGGGATTTACGGCGTGATCTCCTATTCTATTTCGCAGCGGACTCGGGAGATCGGGATCCGCATGGCGCTCGGCGCTCCGCGGGAGCAGGTGAGACAAATGTTCGTGCGGCACGGACTATCGCTCACTGGCATCGGCGTGGCGTGCGGGCTGGTGGCGGCGCTGGCTTTGAGCCGGCTTATGTCCTCGCTTCTATTCGAGGTCAACCCGATCGATCCGGTGACGTATGGCGCCGTTTCGGTAGGATTGCTGGCCGCCGCTACGCTCGCGAGTTATCTGCCTGCCCGCAGGGCGACAGTGATCGACCCGGTGGATGCGCTGCGGATGGAGTAGTGGGGAGCAGCCGACAAAAATCGATCGGCCGCGCTACGTTTTCGCGATATCGCGGTGGGTTTCTTTCACCTTGTATCCGGCCCGGCTGAGGCGCTTTCGAATCTCGGCCGCTATCAGGACGGACCGGTGATGTCCGCCCGTGCAGCCGAACGCCACCGTTAGATAGCTCTTGCCCTCGCGGATATAATGCGGCAGCAGATACAGCAGCAGGTCCGAGATGCGCTCGATAAACTCCCCGGTCTGTGGAAACGAACGAATATAGCGCGCCACTCCGGGATGCCGACCCGTCAGGTTCTTGAACTCGGGAATATAGTTTGGGTTGGGCAAGAAGCGAACGTCGAACACTAAATCACTATCGGTCGGCACGCCATGGCGGTACCCGAAACTGGTAACGTCGATGCGAACCTTCGATTCGTCGCCTCCGGTCTTGAACTTCTCGCCGATCGTCTCCCGCAGCTCATGGACGTTGAACTTCGACGTATTGAGGACCATCTCGGCGAGTTCTCGAATTTCAGCCAACTGCTCGCGTTCATTTTCGATGCTTTTCGCCACGGACTGTTCCGTGCCCAGCGGGTGCGGACGACGAGTCTCGCTGAAGCGCCGTAGGAGGGTGGCGTCTTCCGCTTCCAGGAACAAGAGCCGGACGGGAACCGTCTTGCGAATTTTCTTCAGCATGGCGGGAAGCTGGCGCAGAGCTTCCCCCTCGCGAACATCCACGACGATGGCCGCGCAGCGAGCGTTTGCCGAATCGCGGGTCAGCTCGGCGAAGGTCGGGATCAGCCCGATGGGCAGATTGTCGACGGCGTAGTACCCCAAATCCTCGAGCGCCTTCAAAACGGTGCCCTTGCCTGATCCGCTCAGGCCCGTGATGATCACCAGCTCAGAGGGACGCGGCTTCTTTGCTGACGCCGTTGGGGGTTTGGCCACTAGCTTTCGATAAGATCCAGGTGCCCGTCGCCCCGCCTGAGCAAAGTGCAGACCCGATCGGTTTTTGAATCCCGGTAGACCAAATAATCTTGCGAGCTGCCCATCTCCAGCATCGCTTCTTCCAGGGTCATCGGTTTCCGGCCGTCCTGATGATCCACTCGGAACACCTTTACCTTGACTGCCTTGGCCTCTTTGGGCTTTGGGGATTTTGTTTTTGCTGCAGGGACAGCGGGCTCTAGATCCGGCTGGCTTTGCTTGATCGAATCGTGCCGATGAGTGTCGCGCCACTTCTCGCGCAACTTGAGTACCTGCTTTTCCAACTTCTTGATGGCTTCTGACATCGCGGTGGCGAGGTCACCATTAGAACCCGCCACCACCATCGAGTGGTCGAACGCGTTCATAGTGATTTCCGCTTTGTGCAAGTGGCGCACCTTCGAGAGAATGATGTGGACTTCCTTTTCTCCCTTGCGCTCAATCACTTTGCCGAGCTTTGCGAGCTTGGCCTCCAATTTGGCGCGTTCTTTCGGCTTTAAGTCATCCGGCTTCTCTGAATAGGTGATATGCATTCGTTAACCTCCGTAATACGGAAGTTCTAGTTGCGAACTCGCCGCTGGTGCGTGGACGGGATCTTCATGTCTTCCCGGTACTTGGCGACAGTTCTCCGGGTGACATCGATGCCCTCCGACTTCAGTCTAGCCGTAATCTGCTCGTCCGTAAGCGGATGCTGCGTATCTTCCTCGTCGATCATCTTCTTGACTCGGCGCTTCAAAATCAGCAACGGAGTGCCGCTTCCAGCCGTGCCCTGCACCGCCTCCGAGAAGAAGTAGCGCAGCTCGAACACGCCCTGCGGCGTATGGGCGTACTTGCTCGAGACGGCCCGGCTAACCGTGGAAGGATGGACGCCAATCTCCTCCGCCACTTCCTTAATCATCATGGGCTTCAGAAGATCGATGCCAGACTCCAGAAAATCAAGCTGCCGCCGCACGATGGATTGGCAAACTTTCAAGATTGTCTGTTTCCGCTGCTCGATATTCTTCATCAGCTGGATCGCCGAAGCATACCGCTCTTTTACGTAATTGCGGACCTCTTTGCTCGGCTCATGATCGCGATCGAGCATGCGCTTGTATTGCGCATTCAGCCGCAACTGAGGGACTTCGTCGTCATTGAGCTGGATGAGGAAATCCTCGCCATCTTTGGAGATATAGACATCGGGTTCGACCAATCGCGCTCCGCCGCCGGAGTAGCGCAAGCCCGGTCGCGGATCCAAATGCTTGATGACGTCGATAGCTAGATGTATGTGCTCGATGGGTCTGCCCAGCACTTTCGCAATCTCCCTCACCTGGCGGGTCTCGAGCAGCTTCAGGCAATTGGCGACTATGTTCCACGCGACGCCGCCTTTGCCGTTGCGGCTCTCAATCTGCAGAAGGAGGCACTCGCGCACGTCCTTGGCGGCGATTCCGGCCGGGTCCAGGGATTGCACCACTCGCAGCGCCTCCTGAACCTGAGCAAGAGGGTGATCCCCTGATTCGGCAATCTCTTCCAGGGAAACGGTAAGGTATCCGTTATCATCGAGATTTCCGATGATGTTGGCGGCGACGTCGCGGACTTCCTCTGCCATGATCAACACGCTCAGCTGCGAATGGAGATGATCTGCGAGAGTTACGGGCGATGATAAGAAGGTTTCAAAAGAGGGTTTCTCGACTGATTCGGAGGACGGGCTCTTATATCCAGGGTCGAGATAATCGTCGAAGAACGATCCAAAATCGATCTCGTCGAAAGGGTCTTTATCAGGCTTCGGTTCGATCGCCTCGCCATCTGCCGGAGGCGCGCTGACGTTCGCGTTTCCGTCAAACTCGGGCTCGGGCCGGAAGTCGGGATTGCTATCCAGCTCGAATCCCGTAGCAGCGCCATTGACGGTCTCGAGGATCGTCTGATCGGCGGGATCGGAACTGCGCTCGGATTCAAGAAGAGAGCGGACCTCTTCCGGCGTCAGCTCCTCGGTGCCATCAATGGATTCCTCCAAAACTGGATTTTCAGCAATCTCCTGGGTGATCATGTCCTTCAATTCGAGCCGGTTCAATTGAAGGACCGTCACCATCTGGACAAGTCCAGGCGTCAGGATTTGCTTCTGCGCGACTCGCAGCTGAAGTCTCGGAGAGAGCATATTCAGGCTTCATCATAGCACCGCCGTTTTTGGAGTCCGGCCAGTTGACGGGGGTGGAATCCGGATTGCTGAGCGGGGCCGCCCTAGGCGGGAACCTCGTTGATGGAGCTGGGTTCGACATGGGCGCGGAGGTTGCGCTGTGCGCGGAATTTCTGCGCTTCCTCGTAAATTTTCAGTCGTGAGCGCATGATGCCGCCGAGCGGCTGGTGAGAGGCCAGAGCGTGCCATGGGCTGAAAGAAAGTTGCTCGTCCACAAAGATCTGCCGCGCGTCAGAGTAGCTCTCTTGCGGTCGAACTGTGAGGGTAGCAATCGTTTGGTAGGCCGATTTGTCTTCGGGCCACTGCTTGCTCGCGTCCTCAATCGGGAAGGCTTCCGACTCCAGCGCAAGCTGGGCCTGGATGTCCCAAACGGCAGTATTGCTCGCGAAGAAGCTCTTGACCAGATTCTCAAGAGCATTGAAACCTTCGCCTGCATGAATGTGCTTGCCTGCGAGCTCCTTGAGATTTCCCGAGGACGGCGCGATTGCCAGCTTTGCTACGTAGTCTCCATAGCGAAGCGGAGCGACGGTGGAGAAGGTCTCCCCGAGAATGTGAGTGTAGGCATGGCCAAGAGCGTCGAGAGCGCCGCTGTGAATTCCGACCGCGCTGAAAACTGCGTTTGTGCCTCGAACCACAGTCGATACCGCCTGCTTGACCGTCTCCGACAGTTCGAGAGTCTTATCGAGGAGCTTGACCTGCTGGAGGAAACCTGCGGGATCGGGAGCGCCGAAGGCCTTTGCGTCGACGCAAACGAAATCCTGCGTCGTGTTCCCCAAGTGGGAAGCAACCATCTCGCCAGGCACGTTGAGGATCTTAATGGCGAGACCCCGGGGGGAGGAAACCGAGTCGGCCAGCAAGTCGCCCGGGTTAGTAGAAAATCGGAGGATGACAGGATAGCTGCCTGGCGTTGCGAATAAGCCTTGGGCCAACGGTTCGGCGAGGTTTGGGTGAACGTCGAGAGTGCCGACCAGCACGCCATGGCTCTTTGCATGCACGGGCCGATAGGCATGCCGGTAGTGAGTGGCCATCGTGCGGGTGATGTGCTGCATGATTTGGGAAAGCTCCTCAAAGACCGCCTGCTCGTCCGGAGCCGGCTGTTCGAGGGAAGGCGAGTAGCGGAGATAGGGCATTGCGTCAGAGTTCATAAGTTCTACTTTAGGTCAGTTGGCCCTATGCAATCGTTGCATCGTTTTGTCGGCTCGATAATCCAAAAGAATTGATTTAGATGGTCTCGAAAGGGGGAATTCATCTTGGATAGATTAAAAAATAAGCGGGCGCTGATTACAGGAGGCACAAGCGGCATCGGCCTTGAAACGGCCCGCCAATTCTTGAACGAGGGAGCCCGCGTCGCCATCACGGGCAAGAATCCGGCGACCCTCGAAGCGGCACGCCAAGAACTCGGGACCGACGTTTTGATTATTCCGGCCGATGCGAGCGATGGCGCGGCCCAGAAGATGGTTGCGGAGACGATTCGCCAACAGTTCGGGTCTCTCGATATTCTATTCGTGAACGCCGGCCTCGCCGAGCTTCACCCGCTAGAGCAATGGAGCGAGGCCGCGTTCGACCATACTTTCGCGATCAATGTGAAGGGACCTTTTTTTCTCGTTCAAGCCCTGCTGCCGATCCTGGCGAATCCCGCGTCGATTATTCTTAACGCCTCGGTCAACGCGCATATCGGCATGCCGAACACAAGCGTGTACGGCGCTTCAAAGGCTGCGCTCCTTTCGCTCGCCCGCACCCTCTCTGGCGAGCTCATCTCTCGAGGCATACGTGTTAACGCGATAAGCCCCGGTCCGATCGCAACTCCTCTTTACAGCAAGCTCGGCCTGTCGGAATCCGATCTCAAGAATGTTTCGTCCTCTATACAGAGTCAGGTTCCCGCCGGGCGGTTTGGCAATCCAGGCGAGATCGCTATGTACGATGCGCTGAATAACAGCCCCGGCCGCGTGGGTCCTCCCCTGGAACCGCCGCCTGCGGACATCCGTCAATACTGGCATACTTGGCTGGAGCAGGACGGATTCCCCTATTGGTCGTTCTGGGAAAACGTTCGAACTTGGTGGGAGATTCGCAATCTCCCGAATATCCTGCTGGTCCACTTCGACGTGTTGAAGAGGCATATGCCCGAAGAGATGCGCCGGATAGCCGCGTTTCTGGACATCACGATCAATGAGACCAAGTGGGACGAGATCGTCGAGCACTGCACCTTTGAGTGGATGCGGGAGCATGGCGAAAAAATTGTCCCGATGGGCGGCGCGATGTGGAAAGGTGGCACGAAAACCTTTATCAATAAGGGCACGAACGGTCGGTGGAAAGAGACGCTCACTGAGGCCGAATCGGCGGAATACGAAGGGAAAGCACTTGCCGAGTTAGGGCCGGAGTGCGCTCTCTGGCTGGCAACCGGCGAAAGATTCTAGATCGCTGTTGAAGAGAGACCGCACCGCTACCAGCTGCTACGCTGCCTTGCTCCCAAGAATGGGTGTGCTGCTCTGATCTGCACAGAGTCTGGCGGCCGACATCGAAGGAGTGCTGGGCAGGACGCGTTCCGAAGATTCCACCCAAAGGAACGCGCGCTGCTGTAGCAGACATTGACCACTTGGACTGCCTGGCCCAGCACGCGCTCCTGTTCGGGTAGCAGTTGCTGGAAAAGCCGTCGCGCTTCCTCCGAATCCCAGGCCTTGTGAGTCCATGAGGCGATGTTGCTGTGGGTAGTCAGCGCCCATGCGACTGATGTATTCGTGATCGCGACCGATGGCAGGATGTTCGCCAGGCACCGGCGGCAAATCCGGCGCAGTATTGGCTATGGCCTGCAACCCGGGTTTTTCATCGACCGACACGGTGACGATATGGGAGGTAAATTCGCCGTTGGCGCGCTTTTCGTTTTGCAGTGCTACTTCCTGGCACACAAGCAGAACGTCACGCATCTTCGCGTCAAAATCCGGATCGCGACGCTCCAGATAGTACTTTGCCTTGACAAGCGCCTCGAAAGCGCTCCGATTGCCATGAATGTCGGATACAATGGCAATCCTCACAGTGCTTATAGTGCATCCTATTTGAATTGGAGCGCCGTCGTGTTGGAATTCTGACCGTCAACCTGCACGAAAACGTTAACAATGCCAGCCCCCTTCAAACTCAGCGGCAGCAGCACGTTTATCTGATCGAGCCCCGGTAAGGACAGCTGCGCGCCCCGTAGACCACCTGAGCGGCTTGCCCGTTGATGAAGCAGGTCACGCTCTTGTCGCTGGAGCGGTGACGGATCCCAGCGCCGTATCCCGGAATCACCGACGTCAGTTCCATAGGAGAGGCCAGAATGAGGCTCGCTGGCCGCAAGACTCCGGCGCTATCGGTTATCTGCACGGATGCTCCGCCCAGGGAGACCGGTAGGTAACGCGGCGGTCGTCGCGGTGGCGGTGGTCAGGTTAGTTCCGAGGACGGCCGTCATCTCATCGGGCGCAACCGCCAGCGAATTGTATCCGCGGCATTCGTAATCATGAGCAGCGTTGTCTGCAGCGCCATGCTCGGGGCGAAATTTACATCTCCGGAGTACACCGCGGAGATCGGATGCGGGGCCGCCGCCGGTAAGGAAAGCGTAACGCTTGCGGCCCCCCCGCCAGGGGTGCAGTCGCCAAGACCGAGTTTGTCACGGGGTCGATGAATTTAACGCTGCCCGTCGGGCTGCCCGATCCAGGAGCGTTGACCGAGACGTTGACTGTCAATGTCACCTGCGAGGTACCGGCGGAAATCGATGTCAGCGTGATCGTGGTATTGGCTTGCGTCTCCGTCTCAGTAATTCTCGGACCCGACCGTAAGCGTTGACACGGCGAGGGTCGCTACTCCGTTCAATATCGTCACGGTACCTAACAGAGCCCGATCCGGGCTACTGCCAAAAGGTCCCCAGCCGCAACCATCGATAAACTGCACTTGCCCTGAAGGCGGAGCGATGCCGGAAGACGTCTGAGAGACGAATTGCGCCGTGAATGTGCTCGTTTGGCCATAGACAACGGCGGGGCGCTCGACGTTACGGTAAGCGACGGTGTCAGCCCGGTCACGCTATCGGGCAGCCCGTGACTCTGACTGCCACGATCGGTTCGTCCGGACTGGCCCCGACTGGATCCGTATTGTTTTCCGATTCCGGTAAAGCGCTGGCCACGGTGCCTGGAGCCGCTGGTGCTCTCGTCCGTCGCGTACAGGAAACGCCCGGATGGATGTATGGTTACGGAATTCGGTTCGGCACCAAGCCGTAAAGGGCTGACCGGCGATCGGGGTAAGCGCTCCCGTAGCCGTATTAACGGCGCAAGCCGAGATGTTGTTGCTGGAGCTGTTGACAACGTATGCTCTAATTGTCGTCAATATACCTTCTAAGTTATTTAGGTATCAAGGCAAAGTAGAAATGTCGTATTTAGAACTCTTCAATTCAATCGCGAGTATCACGGTGAACGAGTCCGCGAGGGGTCGCGCCCAAGCGTCGGGCCGAATCCGCTGTGAACCGGCTGAGACAGAATCTCGGTTGCCTCCGCCTAGGCCGCCAGTTCGCGGCGGCTTTGGTTTGTTCTATAACCGCGTCGGGGATCTTTCCTGGGCGGGTAGCGGCCGTGGGAATCCACCTTTTGGAGAGGTGACTTTCGACGTGCGCAACTGACAGACTTTGAACTATTCGCTCGGTAGCTCCAATGGCCTGTTCTTTCCGTTTCCAAACGGCGTCCAGTTTAAGCTCAATGATCGAGGCGGACTAGTGGGAACTCCACTCACGGTCTCCGGCATCAGCCCGAACTTCAACGAGCCGCGCGCGCAGGTTTGGAACTTGCAGATCCAAAAGGCCCTCACAAGTTCCATACTGATCGAGGCAGATTGCATCGGAAACCACGGAGATAACCTTTACCTGCAAACAAATGCCAACCGGTTCGCCGGCGACCTGCTGCAAAAACAAAGGATGCCTGACCCGGCTGAATGGGTCTTTCGGACCCATCATCTTCGGCCGAACCATCGGGTACTCGGACGGCCACTTGGGTCAGTCCTAATCAGCAAGCGATTCTCCAAGGGGCTTTCTGCCAAGGCGATCTACACTATTGGAAAGTCTACGCGATTCCTTCGCTGGCGCGCAACGGGTTTGTCAAAAACATCACCGGCGGCTGGGAACTATCCGCAATTGGTATCCTGCAAAGCGGGTCGCCATTCTCCGTCGTGACTACCGCTCCTTACCCCAGAGGTGATTTCAACGCCGACGGGCAGAATTACGACGCTCCCAACACGCCGAGTGTCGGAAATTCAAAGTCTTCCTCGCCTGGCGACTTCCAGAGCGGAATCTTCTCCGCCTCGGCCTTTCCTCTGCCTCCCGCTGGACAACAGGGCAACCTCGGACGGCAATACATTCGAAGGTCTCGGTTTGGCCAACGTGAATCTCAACATCGTAAAGAACACCAGGATTCCGTGGTTTGTAAAAGAAGGGGCTAACTTTCAACTCCGGGGCGAAATATTCAACTTATTCAACCGGGTCAACTTGCTGAATCCGGTGATTGATTTATCCAGTTCGCTCTTTGGCAGATCGACTAGTCAGGATCTGTCGCGTTCTGTCACTATGGGCGTGGGTGTTCAGTTCTAACCCTGACTCTATCCATGCGTAAATTTCTCACGATTTCAATTGCAGTATGCGTCGGTTATCTGCGCGTTTCCGGCCAAGACCCCGCAGTGCGTCCGCTGGGTTATCACTTCGAGGGTCCCCGCACGCCGGCCGACTTTCCCAAATGGCTCGCGGACATGAAACGCTGGCGCGCGGAATATTTAAAGCGGATCGGATACAACGGCTCCGAGTACGACCGCGAAGAGTTGAAGTGGACCCAGCGCAGCTTCATGCAGCCCCAGATGATGGTCGAGGATCGGTATTTCTTCGACCCGTCTAAAGGCAAATACACGGTGGAACGCTATCTGAACGACTTGGAAAAAAGGTACGGCGGCATCGATTCGGTTCTCGTCTGGCCTACGTATCCGAACATCGGGATCGACGATCGCAGCCAGTTCGATCTCTTTCGCGACATGCCCGGCGGCATGCCTGGAATCAAGCAGATGGTGGCCGACTTCCATCGCCACGGCGTTCGCGTGTTGTTTCCTATGATGCTCTGGGACCAGGGTACGCGCGACTTCGGCTTGGCTGAATCGCAGGCGCTGGCCGAGGAGTTGGCGGAAGTGGGCGCCGACGGAATCAACGGCGACACTATGGGTGCGGTTCCGCGCGAATACCGCATCGCCTCCGACAAAACCGGTCACCCTCTCGCGTTTGAACCGGAGGCGTTGAACGTGGATGAAGCGTTAGCCTACAACAATCTGAACTGGGGTCAGGCCGTCCTGGCTGGACCAAACGCCGGACCTCCGCCCCAACCCGGCGGGCTGACACCCCAACTGGTGTCCAAATTCAAGTGGTTGGAACGCCGCCATCTCACGCATATTTCCGACCGATGGCAGCGCGACAAGAACATCGATTTGCAGTACGCCTTCTTCAACGGTATCGGCATGGAAACCTGGGAGAATATCTGGGGCATATGGAACGAAATGACTCCACGGGACTCCGAAACTGTCCGCCGCATCGCCCATATCCAGCGTAAGTTTGCTGACCAGCTTACAAGCGCGGACTGGGAACCACACACTCCGATGTTACAGAGAGGCATTTACGCGAGTAAGTGGCCCGGTGCCAGCCAGACTGTCTGGACCATTGTCAATAAGAACGAATTCGATGTGTCCGGCCCGCAAATTGAACTGCCCAACCAGCCTGGGCGGCGCTATTTCGATCTCTTCCGCGGGGTGGAGCTGTCGCCAGAAGCCAAGGCCGGCACGCTAGTCTTAAGCTTTCCCATTGAGGCCAGCGGCTACGGCGCTTTGCTGGCGATGGATTCTTCCTCTACGGATTCCAGCGTCAAGCCTTTTCTCAACGAGATGGGTAAACTGACCAAGGCTCGGCTGGACAGCTTTTCCGCATTGAGGAATATTCTGCCACAGAAGATGACCGAGATCGCGCCTACGAAATCAGCCGCCAGCGCACCCGCCGGGATGCTACAGATACCTGCGGCCAATTACAAATTCCACGTGTCGGGCATAGAGATCGAAGGTGAAAATCAGATCGGGGTGGACGTCCAGTATCCCTGGGAGAATGTCGCGCGCCGGGATCATGAATCAGTGGTTCCGATCAAATCGTTTTTTATCGACCGCTACCCGGTTACCAATGCGGAGTTCAAGAAGTTCTTGGATACCGCCAAGTATCGGCCGCGAGACGACCACAACCTTCTGAAAGATTGGAAGAATGGCGATTTTCCGCAAGGCTGGGCGAACAAGCCAGTAACCTGGGTGTCGCTGGAAGATGCGCGGGCCTACGCGAGCTGGGCCGGCAAACGACTTCCGCACGAGTGGGAATGGCAGTACGCTGCACAGGGAACCGACGGTCGCTTGTATCCGTCAGGTGATCGGTTGGACCCGAGCGCCGTGCCGGTTCCGGAAAAAGGCCGCACTCTGCGCGGGCCGGATGAGGTCTCCGCTCACCCGCGTGGAGCCAGCCCCTTCGGCGTGGAGGACCTGACCGGCAACGTGTGGCAGTGGACGGATGAGTACACCGACGATCACACCCGTGCGGGGATTCTCCGCGGAGGCAGTTACTATCAGCCTCAAGGCTCGCGTTGGTATTTCCCCCAAGCGTACAAATTGAATGAACACGGGAAGCTCCTGCTCATGGCTTCAGGAAAAGATCGCGCCGGAACAGTAGGTTTTCGATGTGTGGTCGATTCCCAGTAGCTAGTCCGATTTAGGGTGTCTAGAGCATTTCGCCCGCTTCTGGAGATCAGGGATGAATCTTCTCTTGTCTCTCCAGCATTCCTATAAACTGCTCGATTTTCCGAGCCCGAGTCTCCATTCTTTTCGCGGTTTGAATGCGCCAAAGGACGGCGTAGCGGTTCGCCCGGTCAAGGGTCTTAAAAAATGCCGCTGCCTGAGGATTCGCGTCCAGCGCGCCCTGAAAGTCGTCAGGCACGGTTGCTGCGCTGGGCGAATCGTAGGCTGCATCCCAGCGTCCGTTGTTCCTGGCATTCTCGATTGCGTCGAGACCAGCGGGCTTCATCGCGCCGCTTGCGATCAGAGCCAGCGCTTTCTCCCGGTTGATCTTTGACCATAGGCTCTTGCTCGAACGAGGAAGAAATCTCTGTAACCAAGTCTGTTCGCTTTCGGGCTTCTTCTGCCCGTCGATCCATCCGTAGCACAGCGCAATCTCGAGCGCCTCCCTGTATGACACCGATGCTAACCCTGAGTCCTTCTTCGCTAGTCGAAGCCATAGGCCGGCGCTCTCGCGATGGTTCGTATCAAGCCAAGCGGCCCAGTTCTGTTTGGACTTGAACAGCTTTACTGGGTCAGTCACGGTCGACGGGCGCCACGAGTTACGCCAAGGCTAGATTCAAGTTTTCAATTGCCTCGTCAACTTCCGCAGTGTTCTTATAGCCTACAGTCACGCTATCGACCCCTGCGTTGTTAAAAGCAAACCGCATTGCCTTCTGCCGGTCTTCACGGTTAGTGAATGCGCCTTCTCCGATTAGCTTCATGCTGATCACGCCCATGCCTTCCTTGCGGACCTGCTTGACGTGGGTGACCACCTCGCTTACATTTCCGGGTTCGTGCGTATTGTAATCCTCTCCGTCCATCTTCGTGCCTTTGTGGTTCATTCGGATCATTGCGATCTCGAGCCACTTGTTCCCGGGAACTTGCCGCAGTGCCGGTAAGCCGTGCACCGATGCGCCGTGCCCCAACACCGCTTTCTTCGATGTCGCTTCGAGAATCCCGTCCTGCCACCTCACGGTGTCTTTGGGCCACGTATCCACGTGCTGGTAGTGCAAAAGCATGACATCGAAGTAATCGGTATTTGCGAGCTTGCGCAGTTCATCGATTTTCTCCTGCGGATTGACCCCTGAGCGGGTGGTTACTTTCGACATCAGCCGATATGTGTCGCGGGGAACGCCTTTCAGCGCTAGACCAAGCATTCGGTGCATCTCGCCGTAGGACTCGGCGGTCTCGAAGAAACGAATGCCGCGATCGTACGCGTAACGGACCAATTTCGTGAACTGCTCCTGTCCTAATTCGCGCTGAGTTTGCCCGCTGAGCGACCCGGTGCCAAACGCGAGGCGCGTCACCTTAACGCCGGACTTTCCGAGCGGAACCCAATCCGTAGCTGTGCCTGGCGCTGCCCGCAAGGGCGAGATGCCGCTGCCCGCAAGAACACCTGCGGCGAGTCCCGTTTTCAAGAAATTGCGTCTGGAGCAATGAGTCATCTGATCTTCCTCAACCGGCAACATCATATCACTTTCACCATCCCGACATACTCGTCATGGCTGAACATGGTTGAGAATTTAGCATTCTCAGCCGGCGGTCAGCTCCAAATCCAACTCCGCTCGTGGCCCTACGCTTACCCTAATAATGAGAGGTACTATGAAAAGCCAATTGCTACGATTCACCGCAGCCGCACTGACCATCGGGTGCCTTTCCGTCATGGCGGCAGAAGCACCCAAGAAACCCGCGTTTGCCGTCGAGATCACCGGGAAAGGCAAGCCAATGATCCTGATTCCCGGGCTGTCCTCCTCCGGCGAAGTTTGGAACGGCACCGTTGCGCACTTCAAAGATAAGTACCAATGCCACGTGCTCACGCTGGCCGGATTCGCAGGCCAGCCCCGGATCGACGCACCGTTTCTTGAAACCGTTCGAACCGAGCTTGCCGCTTATATCCGCTCGCACAAGATGGAGAAGCCCGTGATCGTTGGCCACAGCCTGGGCGGTTTCCTGGCACTGTGGATTGCTTCCAGCGAACCGGGCCTAACGGGTCCCCTCGTGATCGTAGATTCGCTGCCCTTCCTCCCTGCGGTGTACAACCCGGCAGCCACCGCGGAAGGTTCGAAGCCCATGGCTGAGCAGATGCGCGCCGGGATGGCGGCTGGCAAGGAAGCCTTCTTGAAGCAATCCGAAGTCTCGGTGAAATCCATGGTCACCAAACCGGACGATGTTGCGACCGTGATGGGATGGGCCGCGAAAACCGATCCGGTCGCGGCTGGGGACGCAATGTACGACATGTTTACGCACGATCTGCGCGATAACATTGCCAGCATCGATTCCCCCACGCTCGTGTTAGGAACCTGGATCGGGTATAAAGAATATGCCACGCGCGACCAAGTGGAGCAGAACTTCAAAACACAATATGCAAAGCTGAAGAACGCCAAAATCGTCCTCAGTGACAGCTCCCGGCACTTCATCATGCTCGACGACCCGACTTGGCTGCTGGGGCAAATGGATGCGTTTCTGGCCGAACCCAAGAGCGGGCCAACAAAGGGCCATTAAATTAAAACGCAGGTAACGCTGCTTCAGAACATCCGCATAGTCGCCGCAGGCATACTTCACGCCGCGGTCGGAATGATGCACCACGTCGGTGATGATGCGGGCCGGGTCGGTGGTCATCAACGCGTCGATGTTGAATTCGATGAGATAGCGGGTATAGAACTGCTTATCGCGCAATCGTTGATCAAGCCGCTTCTGCTCGGCTTCCACCTCTTCCTCGCGGTATTATCGGTGCCAATCAAGAGGTAGCCGCTGATTCCTCCTGTGCGTCGCGCAGGGCCGTGACCCACACGACCGCCGGGAAGCGACTGCCCTACTTACGGATGTAAGTCAGCTCGTAAGTATCTTCGATGCAGCGCGAGGCCTTGAAGGCCAAGGCAACGTTGAATAGTTGAATGACCCCCTTCTCGTCGGTGGCGATGCGTGAGAAGTTAGCACTGTCGAAGATCGCGTTCTGCAGCGGCCCAGCCTTGAGCAGTGTTTCTTCTGCCTGCTTACGCGCGTAAGAGGCATTTTATTCAGCTCTCGTTGCTGCCGGTTTGCCAAAATGATTCAGGGCCCTTAAGACCTCGCTCTTTCTGGCAGGCTTGGTTATATATCCCGAGCAGCCGACCAAGGCGCCGGAGCGCATTTGCAGCAGCCTATCCTCGGCTGACAAGAGGAGGATCGGGAGCCGCGTGCGCCCGCTTCTCGTTTCCCACTCTCGGATGGTTCGGGTCGCGCTGTAACCGTCCATCACCGGCATGTGGACGTCCATCAAAACGAGGTCGTATTCGCCGGACTTCACCATCTCAACGCCCAGTGCTCCGTTGAGAGCTCGAGAGACCCGATGGCCTTCTCCTCTCACATACGCTTGGAATAATGCAAAGCTCTCATCGGAGTCTTCGACAACAAGCAGTTTTAGCGGGAACGAGTCGTCCGGCGATGACAGCTCGTCCTGCTGCTTCGAAGCTCGGGATGCCCCTCCAGCCACGAACGATATAGGCACAGAGATGCGTAGTATTGTTCCGTCGCAAGTACTGTCAATAATCGAGAATTCGCCTGCTGCCTCGGACAAGCGCTTCCGTACGAGCGGGAGACCAAGGCCTGGACTAAGCGGCACCTCCGACGATTGGAAATGAGAGGCCAAAACTTCGGACGGCATGCCCGTACCCGTGTCGGCAATCTCCAAGATAAGGACCGATGAGTTTGGCTCAACGGCGCGTGACGTCACAGACACTGCGATGGAACCGCTGTCAGTGAATTTGATGCTATTTTCCAGCAGCCTGTGCAAAACGCCCTGGATCACGTCTTTATCAGCGACAATCTGGTCTGGAACATTCGAATCCAGAGAACATCTCAATTCCAAATCCTTTCGCTCGGCGAGGATGCGCATAACATCGACAACTTCACCAATGGCGCAGATTAGGCTGAACGGGGCCATGGAAGGCGCTAACGGCTCGGAGGACGCCAGTTCCGATACATCGTTCGCGGTTCGCAACAATTGATCGGCACTCGCCTTGCAGTGACTCAGGTTCTCCAATTGCGACGTCGAGAGTGGTTCTTCCGTAGTCAGTTCGAGCAGCCCGATTACGAGATGCAGCGTCTGGCGTATTTCGTTGGCGAGCCTAATCAGCAAAGGTTCCATAAAATTAGCTTTCGTTTCGGGCACTATCGTGTAACCTTGTCCCGGACGGGACTGACGGAAAACATCTCCATGAAGCGGCGGAGTTTAGGTTCGCTCGCAGTTTTGCTTTTGGCCGGCATCATTCTTCGGGCGATGTTCTCGATTTGCATTGCAAAGGTGGAGCGCCCTTCTATGGCGAGAGCCCTGTGGGTCGCTTCGTCGATTTCCTTTTCGGCTGCCGCCACCGTGAATCGGACTGGCAGCTCGAGGATGCTTTCGATCTGGCCCACCGATACGGTTGCGCGTCCCTGGGCGCGGGTCAAGATGACGGAAACCCTTGGCTGAACGGCAAGCTGCACCAGCAAATCCTTTTTCTTCTTCGCCATGTGTAGAGTGCCGATATCGGGGGTGCACACCAAGAAAATCTCATCCGCGCGCTTAAGCGTATCCAGTTCGTGATCGCGCATCTCGCCGGGCAAGTCGACGCACACGGTCTGGTACTGGCGTCTCACGAAATCGAGTACCTCAACCGCGCTACCCGGGGGTATGTCGCGCTCGAAGTCGACGGGCGCCGATCCAAGGATGTCGAGCATTTCGCGTGCGCAAACCAGTCGATCCCACAACACGTCGAGTTGCCCGCTCAATCTGAGTGCGTCCATCACAGAGTGGCCGCCATGCAACTTCAACAGGAAAGATGTCATTCCAAGCTGCAGGTCGAAGTCGATCAGGAGGGTGCGCTCCTTGCTCAACCGGGCCACAGCCGCTGCACTGTGCATCGCGATAGTAGTAGCGCCCGTGCCGGGCTTTGCTGGGACAAAAGCGAAAATTCGACCGCTGGTTTCGACGGAATGGGTCTCGTGTTCCAGTTTCCGGCGGGCGCGCGCCAAGGCGCGAGCCACATCGTCGGCCGACACTGGAAGTGTAATTACCTCACGTATCCCGAGTTGCATGAGTTCGATCAAGTCCTGGGGACTGCTCGCAGAATGCATCGCAATCGTGGCGGCACGCGGATAGTCATTATCGAGTTCGGCCGCGACCGCTTTTGCTCGGAGGGGATTCGAAAAGTCGAGAAAGACGATGCAGCCAGTCGCGGCCTGCCCGATCTGGGTCAGTTGACTCGACCCCGGGTAATCCGCCAGCGTCCAGAGGGGTCCGACGCCAGGAGTCTCCTCAAGCGCCGAGGCTATCTGCTGATGCACGTCGCGGTCAGGAGAAATTACTGCTACGGTCAACGATTCAGGTGACATTCATTTTGCCATTAACCTAAATATCGGCAGCACGAAGCCATACTGTAGTGCAAAAGGAGACATTGCCGTCCGAATTGGGCGGGCGCAATGAATCTTCGAGGTCCAGTAAGCTCCCCTGTCCTAGCACAGTGGGCCTAGATAGGAATCGAGAACCGATCAAGTGCGACAGAATTTTGGGTCGCATTGCAATTTGAAAGTCGCTAAGATCTTTAGTGCGGGCTCTCTGAGGAGGTGCGGGATGTTCAATTGTGTTTACGGTTCATGGGAAATTGCGCGGGGCGTCCCCCGTTCAGCTTCCGACATCGATGTGGCGGACCGACATTCAGCACAAGCATGGTTGCGCCAGTTCAAAGGCGATTGCTTCATCATGGCGAAAATGAGAGCGATAGCCGCCGAAACCCAACCGTTCATGTGTTTCCGCAGTGATGAGGACGTGATCGAAATGCTGTCTTGGCGACTCGCCTCGCATGAGTTGTTGCTGAAAAAATGTGATTGGCCTCCGCATTCAACTAAGCCTGATTCAACTAAGCCAACGTCCGGGCTGGCGGATTCCAGTCCGGAGCCAGCCGCTCAGCTTCGAATGAGCGGTTACTTTACCATGTTGAAATTCGTGCTCCGAGCCCGTTCGCTCGAACATCTGGAGAAATTAGTAGGATACCCGCCAGCGTTGCTATCCTCGAAGGGCCTTCTGATTTATCGCTTCTTGCGTCTACCCGAGATTAACGAATTCGAGGTATGCGGTTATTCGAATACGCCAAAGCAAAAGTGGGACAAAGAGGATCGTGAGAGGCGCGAGGCGGAGCTGGGGAAAGTTGCAGCCTATCATCGAAATTTCAAGGTGCCATCGTTCGATGAAATCCAGCGGGGGGAGGCACGCAAAAGCATGGCCCTGTCCGGCGATAATACGCTCGTGAAGCTTTACCCGAATGCCAGCACGGAAGAGGTGTATCCATCCGGCGAGGGAATAGCTCAATGGAGATTGACGGAAGAGGTGAAGCAAAAAGGTTCAATTCTAGGCCAACTCCTCTTCCGGGTCGACCCTGGGAAGACGTTGCCTTGGGTTGACTCTCATTGACACCTCGTGAATCGTTCCCAACAAACCGCGATGCTGACGAACCCTTGGAGCAGAGGCTAGCCCGCGGGCTGCAGTTCGCCGATATGCTGGGGTTCCACAACCAGCGGGACATTCAGGAGAGCCGAGTGCTGCTCCATGCGCTCACCGAACTGCTGGTGAGCAAGGGCATCTTGCAGTTGCAGGAAATCGAGGATCGCAAGCCGGAGATCGAGCGCCACCTCGGGGAGCAAGGAAGGCGTCCCGATGTGCATCTGGCGACGGCCGAAGACAAATACAAGCCCCAAGCAGGCACGCCGGTGGATTGTGAAAACCGCATCCACTTGTGCAGGGCGAGCTGCTGCAAGCTCTGGTTCGCTCTTTCGGTGCAAGATCTGGAGGAGCGAATCGTCCGATGGAATTATGCGGAGCCTTATACGATCGCCCAGGGGAGCGATGGTTATTGCGTTCATCAGGAACGAACGGGCGAGCATCGCTGCGGCGTGTACGAGAATCGTCCCTTGGCCTGCCGAACATACAGCTGCAAGGACGATAAAAGGATCTGGAACGATTTCGAGGGATATGTGATCAACCCGGATATCTTGCGGGACGAGTGGCCGGCTCCAGCCCCAGATGGGCCAACTCCGTAACCGAACGTGGTCACTTTTTCAGCAGCAGTTTCGCCCGCGTTTCGAGTTTCGCGGCTTGAGCGGGCCGATTCGTTCTGCGCAACAGATCCGCGTACTCCTTTAGAATTGGCGCCGGGATATCGGGAATATCCAGCATGCGCTTATACAGTGCGTCGCCTTCTTTATTCTTCTCGAGGGCAAGCTGCACCAGAGCTAAATTATGCAGACTCCCTAAATCTTCAAGATCGCGAATTACGAGCGATTTAATGTACAGCGTCTCCGATTCCGCATATTTCTGCTGCAGCGCGAGGATCACCGCAAGATTATCCAGACTGGTGGCGATTAAAGAATGATCCGGTCCAATCAGTTGTATCCAGATTGCGAGAGACCTGCGATAGAGCGGTTCGGCGTCAGGGTAGCGCTTCATGGCGTAATATAGCGACGCCAGGTTGTCGAGCGCCTGCGCCACGTCCTGGTGAACCGGGCCCGACAAATTGTCCCTTATCCAAAGTGACCGCAGCAACAACGGTTCGGCATCCGGGAACTTGCTTTGATCTCGGAGCACCGCTGCCAGGCTATCGAGCAGCGGGCACAATTTTACGTCTTCCACTCCGAACTTCTTCTCTACGATCTCGATGGCTCGGCGATACATCGGCTCGGCCTGCGCCAGTTTCTTCTCCACAACGAAGAGCCGCCCCAGATTTACGTAAGCGACCGCTACCTCGGGATTGTCCGGCCCTTGGAGCCCCTCGCGAATGCCGATCACTCTTGCCAGCATCACCTCCCCGTCGCCGTAGTTTTTTGTGGCTTGGTCAATCTTCGCTAAACTCTCCATTTCGGGCAGCAGTTCGAGGCTGTTCCGCCCGTGCAATTTTTCCTTAGCGGCGAGAGTGCGCTTGTAGATTGGCTCAGCCAGATCGTACCTGGCCTGCGCGCGATACACGCGGGCGAGCGCGTCCAGCGTTTTAGCCACATTAGGGCTGCCCGGATCGAGAGCTTTCTCCTGACTTGCGAGCAAGCGTTCCAGAAGCGGTGCGGCTTCGGCGTACTTGCCCTGGGCGCGATCGATCTCCGCAAGTTCAAAGAGCACGGTCGCAATACGCGGATCGTCTGGAGCCCCGCCTTCCGCCTCCGCCAGCGCGGCAGTCATGAAGTATTGCGCGTCCTGAAACTGCCCTCGAGCATACGCCTGCTTGGCATCGTTGTAATTCTTGTCGTAGCCGGGCACCTGCATCTTCTGCGCCTGGGCAGACAGGGACAACGCCAACAGCAGCACGCATATTCGCAAACCAAGCCTCCAAACTCTCGGCACTTATAATAAGAGCTTACCCTTCAATGGCATCCCAGACGCCAGCGCTCGCGCTAAAGTTCCCGCAAGCCGAACAAACGCTGGCCCGGACGGGATTCGCGGCATTCTGGCTGTTCTCGCTGGCGCATTTCTTCATCGACTTGTATTCCAGCGCGTTGAGTGCCTTTCAGCCGGTGCTGGGCGAGAAGTACGGACTCAATCTCACCCAAGCTGGCATGCTGGGCGGTCTCCTGGTGTTCTCGTCGTCGGTGATGCAGCCGGCCTATGGATACCTCTCCGACCGGTTCCATACTCGCCTCTTTTCGGCTTTGACGCCAGCCATAGCCGGAATTTTCATCTCGTCGCTGGGACTCGCTCCAAACTATAGCTGGATGATCGTTCTGGTTCTGATCGGCGGAGCTGGAATCGCGTCCTTTCACCCCCAAGCGTCCGCGCGGGCGACCGTCGGACTGCCTGGAAATCGCGGTCATTGGATGGCTATTTTCATTAGCTCCGGCACCCTCGGACTGGCGATCGGCCCGACGTATTTCTCCACGTTCCTGACCACTCTAGGTATGGGACGCACCTACTGGGCAGCTATTCCCGGCTTGATCGTCACGCTGCTGTTGCTGGCTGGCCCGAACACGACACCGGCAGTCTCCACGCGCCCAAAGTTCGATCTGAAGCCCCTTAAGGCGGTCTGGAAGCCGCTCGCGATTCTCTACTTCCTTGTGTTTATTCGCTCCATGGTGCAGGTGGTTTACACGCAGTTCCTGCCCCTTTATCTCCACCGCGAGCGCGGATTTTCGCTGCCTTCGGCCAGCTATACGCTGACGTTGTATCTTGCATCCGGTGCGATTGGAGGGTTCCTGGGAGGCCACATGGCAGACCGTTACGGCGGAAGGCGCGTCATCCTGCTGTCCATGCTCGGCTGCCTGCCTTGCATCGCTTTGTTTTTCTTGTCGTCCGGAGCGCTCTCGCTTATCGGACTAGCATTGGCTGGCCTAACGCTGCTGTTTACCATGCCCGTCAACGTAGTGATGGCCCAGGCGCTGGTGCCCTCGCAGTCCGGCACGGTGTCGGCGCTGATGATGGGTTTTGCGTGGGGGATGGCGGGTCTGATCTTCATCCCGCTCACGGGCTGGGCAGGGGATCACTTCACCTTGCGTTATTCGTTGGCGACGCTCGGCCTGTTTCCCATCGTGGGCGTGGCGCTCGCCTTAAAGCTGCCGAAAGACACATGAAGCCAGCGGTCTGTTTGCTCAGCGGCGGGCTCGATTCCGCTACATGTCTGGCCTACGCGCGACGCGAGGGATTCGAGTGCCACGCGCTCTCGTTCGATTACGGCCAGAGGCATCGCATCGAACTGGAGGCCGCCTCCAAGCTGGCCGCCGACCTCGGTGCCTCTCAGCACGTCATCATGCCGATCAATTTGCGTGTCTTCGGCGGCTCGGCGCTGACCGCCGACATCGACGTGCCGAAGGACGGCCTCTTTCAGAAAGGGATCCCTGTTACCTACGTGCCTGCGCGCAATACGGTTTTCCTGTCGTTTGCTCTTGCGTGGGCCGAGGTTCTCAACGCCTCGGATATCTTCATCGGCGTGAACGCGATCGATTATTCGGGGTATCCGGATTGCCGTCCGGAGTTTATTCGCGCCTTCGAACAGATGGCAAACCTGGCGACGAAAGCAGGCGTGGAAAGCCGCACGAATATTCACGTCCACACGCCTTTGATCACGCTATCCAAAAGCGAAATCGTGAGGCTGGCACACGAACTTCGTGTCGATTTTAAGTTCACCCATAGCTGCTACGATCCCGATGATCAAGGCCGCGCGTGCGGGCTGTGCGATTCCTGTCGGCTCCGGCTCAAGGGTTTCGCGGAAGCCGGGTTGGCGGACCCAGTCGCGTACCAGCATGCGGATCTCTGAAATCTTCTATTCGGTGCAGGGTGAAGGATCGCTGGTCGGAGTGCCGTCCGTCTTCGTGCGGACCAGCGGCTGCAACCTCCGTTGCACCTGGTGCGATACGCCCTACACTTCCTGGAACCCTGAGGGTGCTGACCGAAGGGTCGATTCAATAATCGACGAGGTGCGCCGCCATCCTGCTAAGCATGTAGTAGTAACGGGCGGCGAACCGATGATTGCGCCCGACATTGTGCGACTAACGTCCGAGCTGCGTCATGCTGGGCTGCACATCACTATCGAGACCGCAGGCACGGTGTTCGCCCCGGTGGAATGCGATCTAATGAGCATTAGTCCGAAGCTGGCGAACTCAGTTCCAGTGGAGCGCGATGGCGGGCGCTGGGCCCCACAGCATGACAGATTGCGGCACCAGCCTGCCGTCTTGAGCCGCTTGATGGGCGAATTTGAGTATCAGCTAAAATTCGTCGTTTCAGCACCGGGCGATGTGGAAGAGATCGGGCGCATGCTGAAGGAACTCGGCGCGAACGGTGATCGAGTGGTGCTGATGCCCGAAGGCACTGACGCAGCCACCCTGCGAGCCCGCTCGGAGTGGGTGGTTGAGATCTGCAAGCGGGAAGGCTGGCGCTTTAGTCCCCGGTTGCATGTGGATCTGTGGGGCAATCGGCGAGGAGTCTAGCGCGGGAGGCTCAAGAACGAAAACTCGCGATTGTAAGTCTCTTCGATGGAATACGGGCAGACCGGAGGGAAACATTTTGTATCTAGGCCCGTCTTTAGCGCCGCTACGAACACCGCGTCCTCATATGCGTCCGGCAGCAGTTCCCTGACTGCGGGCTCGAGGCTGGGCATCCTTCGCACGCGCTTCGCGATCCCGTTACGGGCTTCTAGGATCGATAAAACCCACGAGCGGGACCGCCGATGCGGTTGATAATCCCACTTGAGCATGTGACTTAACAGGACTACAAGACGCGCTTCGATTTCATCCTTGTGCCGGTTTCCAAGTCGATCACCTCTTCGATGAGTTCGGGCATGTTGAGCCGCGCGAACTCGCCCCGCTCCAGTTTACTCAAGATCCCCGCGCCACGTTTGGGGAATGGTATCCAGGCATGGACTCCGAGCATCGGGAGGGCAAGCGCGCTGCGTAGGTAGCCCCCGCTTTGGCACGGTCTCCATTAACGGTTAATATCGGCAGTCTCATTCTTCGCGATTCTGGCGGGCCGCGCTCGTTGCGGCCTCGGCTTGTTCCGAGAAACGTTCGCCCTCGCGAATCATTTCGGAGACGGCAGCGCTACTCAAGGCCCCCGACCCGCCGCCAGATGGAAGCATACGACTAGGGTCCCGTGGCTCGGTTGCCCACCAAAGCGTGCTGTGACATGATCAACAACGTGGCGACCCTAATCCGCTGCGCACTCTCGGCTGGAGTCGCGGCGGTTACTTTCGTTCTCTTCTATTACCAATTCCTTCCTTACTCTGAGCGCAACAGGGCGCAAACGGGATTCAACGCTCTAATAATCATGATCCTGGCTTTCCTTACTGGGCTCATGTTCGGAGTCGGAACGACGAGGCGTTACGTCGTCGCGGCCGGTTTCATGTTGGGGATGTTCGCAGCGAACGCCATACTGTTCGAGTTTGATACCGCGGTAGATCCCACAACACACAACCTGATACCCTTCGAGTTTGTCATTCTTGGAGTTCTGGCGGCGCCCGCATTCGTTGGCGCGGCGGCTTCGCAAGTGATTGATTCTGTACGTCGCGGCAAAAAGTAGCGGATTGGTACGATGACCCTACTCATAAACAGAACTACTTATGTTCTCAAGCTGCTGCAACTAGCCATTCAACCCATGCGGTCAAATAGTCGATACGGCGGTTCCAGCGCGATATTGTTGATGCACGAGTGCGCCGCGCGAGAGTATTCGATTGGACCTACGTGGTTGTGACACGTCAGATCGCAGAAGGGGAGCAGCCGTCAAAGTGCGAGCGGCCGCGTTACGCCGGATGACCGTAGATCACGGCGTTTCCAGCCAGTTTGCGGATTCCGGGAACTGACAAGAAAGCGGCATCCGTAAGGCAAAGAGCGTACACGATCCCGCGGCGCAATGAGGATGCTCGCTCATAATTCCAATCCGGCAGCACAAACCGGGTCAATCTGCCGAACAGCGTGAAATACTTCATCTTGAGATCGGGGAGATACCGCTTTACAATGTCGATCTCCTGGGGCTCCAAGGGCCGTTCGTCTGGCGTGGCATCGGTCTCCACCGGAACCATAAAACGAATCCGGCGAAGAGTCTGATTGAAGTTGACAGGCTCGCCGAAGACCATCAGCGCGCCGGGTTTGGCATATTCCGACAGTTTCTGCATCACGTGGGGCAGGTCGGCAATTACGTGATGAAGTATCGCATCGCCCCAGATAATGTCGAAGTAGCCTTTCTCCACAGCCACGGTCTCCACGGGTCCGCAAAGAAAGCGGCAGGTTTTCTCCAGGCCGTTCACCGTGGCCTTCTTCTGCGCCACCGCGATTGCGCCGGGAGAAATATCGATCCCAGTCACGTCCGCACCGAGTTTGGCCAGCAGAATCGAGTTCACGCCATCGCCGCAGCCGACGTCCAGGATGCGTTTGCCTCGCAACGGACCCAGCATGCGAATTCGATAATCCTTAAAGAACAGGGGATTGATCCCCTTCGTGTACCTCAGCAGGGTCGCGGCGTCCATTGGCCGCACATCGTCAAGCGCTTGTGCCTGCGCATCGAAAAATGACGCCTCGCTGCGCCATCTTGCGTCCCGGTCGTCGGTCTGGTTGGGCATTAATGACGGGTCATTTCAATTCTACTATCGTAGCGCCGGTTCCGCCTTCCCCTTGCGATGCCGGGTAGTACTTGCCAACATGAGGGTTGGAGGCCAGAAGCTCGGAAACGGCTCTCTTTAATACGCCCATGCCATGGCCATGAACGATTCGCACGCGATCCACCGATGCGAGCGCAGCGCTGTCTAGAAACTTATCGACCGTGTCGCGCGCTTCCTCAGCCCGTTGGCCAATAATATTCAGCTCTCGGTAAGACACATCCCAGGTGGGGCCGGACTGGTAGGAGATATTCTTGGGGAGTTTGGCATTTTCAGCGATGGGCGGCAGCACTTCTTCCACATCGTCGACGGGTACTTGCAGCTTCATGAACCCGGCCTCGACCTCGATGCGGTCCTCTGAAAGCTTTCGGCGCACTCGCGCAATCTCGCGAATTCCTTTTAGGCGAACGCGGGCACCCTCCTGAATCGCAAGCACGGGTTTGGCCGCCACGGTACTTCCCAGAACCGCTGTCTGCACCTCTTCCTGAAACTCGCGACGGGTCTTGGACACTCGCCGCAGGGCTTGCTCGGCAGCTTTCTTCTGCCCGGCGGTCTCTTGAATTTGGTCAATCGTCTCACGCGCCTGTGTCTCGAATTGGGCGATGGCCGCATCGCAACGCTGTTCCACCTCTCGAAGCTTGGCGCGCTCGCGCAACTCCCATTCCTTGGCGAGCCCCTGTTCCTTGATCGCCAGAGCCTGCACGCGCCGCTGCAACTCCTGCTCGGCCACGGTGGCGCGATCAAGCTTGTCGTGCAATTCGCTCAGGAAGCGCGCGATGTCCCGCTCTTGATGAGACATAACGGAGCGGGCGCGCTCGATCATATAATCCGGCAGCCCGAGCCTGGTGGCGATGTCGAGTCCAGCGGACTTGCCCGGCGCACCCAATCTCAAGATGTAGGTGGGCTCCAGTGTGGCATCGTCAAAACCCATAGAGGCGTTCAGCACCCCTTCCGTACTTGCGCCGTAGACCTTGAGCGCCAGCAAGTGGGTGGAGGACAGGGTGAAAGCACCGGTGCTGCGGAACGTGTCGAGGATGGAAACACCTAGTGCCCCGCCCTCTTCGGGATCGGTTGCCCGGCCGAGCTCATCGAGCAACACGAGCGAATCCCGCGTAACCGCGTCCAGCATTTCGCGAATATGCGCGATGTGCGCCGAAAAGGTGCTGAGGCTTTCTTGAATCGATTGGTTGTCCCCGATGTCACCCAAGACCTGATCGAAGATGGGGAAGCGGGCCTCCGCGGCGGGCACGGGAAGTCCGGCTTGCGCCATCAGCACCAGCAGCCCGACCGTCTTCATGGACACCGATTTTCCACCAGTGTTGGGGCCGCTGATGAGCAAGGTGCGGCACTTTTCGTCGAGAGACAGTGAGATGGGGATGATGGGCTTACGCTGGTGACGGAGCACGTCTTCGAGCAGAGGGTGGCGCGCGTCGCGGAGAGTGAGCGTGCGTTCGCGATCGGGGCTGAACGTTGGGACGACGCAGTTGAAGTCCACCGCAAATTGCGCCTTGGCAAAGAGCAGTTCCAATTCACCAAGCGCTACGACGGTTTGGCTCACCTCGGCGGAATGGCGGCGCAGCAAATCGGTAAGCTCCCGGAGAATGCGATGGACCTCGCGCATCTCCTCTTCGCGCAAGCGGACCAGCTCGTTGTTCAGGTCGATAGTCTCGAGCGGTTCGACAAACAGAGTGTGACCGCTGCCGCTAGTTGCATGGATGACGCCGTTCACTTTGCGCTGCTGTCCGGCGACGATGGGCACCACAAAACGGTCGTTCCGAATGGTGATGAAGTCTTCCTGGAGGGTGCCGTCCTCATGATGGGCGCGCAGAAAACGCTCCAGCGATGTCTGCACCTGACGCTGCTGCTTTTCGATCTCGCGCCGCAGACGGTGAAGCGCTACGCTGGCATCGTCGGCGAGCGATCCATCGGGCAGAATTTTCCCGCGCAGTTCGCGCAGCATGGGACGCAGGTCGGCGATCTGCGTGGCCTTCTGGCCGAGCCTGGGGTAGCGCTCCGTGACCGTATTCAGGATGGAGCGGATCTCGCCGGCCTGTTCGAGCAAAGACGTGAGATCGAAAATCTGCCGGGCTTCCAGTCCCGCGCCTTCGATGCGCAGCAGGGTGACTGCCTTCTCAATATCGGGCATGGAATCGAAGCGGATGCAGATGGCCGCCCCCCGCGCGGCTGTTTGCGGCTGCATGGCGTTGCGGAGATATTCCAGCGATTCGGCCACGTCGGCGAGGGTGGCTTCGAGCGCGGCGCGGTCGGCATGCGGCTCCAGCTTTTCGAGCTCCGATTCGCCCAGGGGACTGTGGACGTAGCGGCCGACAAGCTGCCGGAGCGCCTCAAATTCAAGCAGGTCAGCGCTGAAAGTTTGCAAAGGCCCTCTCTATCACGGCTAGCGTGCCTTCTGTCAGACGGTACTGGCACAAGGATTGTTGCGGAACCCAGGCCGCGCGGCTGGCATCGCTGGCGGCGTGGAGCGCGCCTCCTGTTACCCGGCAAAGATAGTCGATGAGGACGTAGTGATACTCGGGCGCGGCGCGGGCGTCTTGGCTGGAATCTGGCATGATGCGCTCGAATATTTCGTGGAGGCGGAGGGGCTCGACGATCAGTCCTGTTTCTTCCAGGACCTCGCGCCGGATCGCGTCGTCGAGTTTTTCACCGAGTTCGAGGAGGCCGCCGGGAAGGGACCAGTAGCCTTTGAGGGGTTCGTTGCCGCGTTCCACTAGGAGGATTTTGTCTTGATCAATGATGAGTGCGCCGACTCCGACGAGAGGCCGGTTAGGATAGCGGCGGTCGTCAGGTATCGAACTTGACATTCTGGTAGATGCCCGAGAGCGGCACTTCGAGATCGAGCGATTCCAGTCTGAGAACTTGGTCCATTCCTTGGATTTCGGTCAGAATCCAGCGGCGATTGGACTGCAGCACATACTGCACGATCAAGGGCGCATCTTGCGCTACCGTGATGTACTCAGCGAGGGAGGGAAGCGTGCGGTAATTCGTAAATTTGGTGCCGCTGTCGTAATCTTTCGTCGAGGGAGAGGAAACCTCGAAGATGAGCTTCGGGTTGGTTAAGTTGTCACGGAAGTTATCCAAGAATTGCGGCTCGCCGCAGACAACGGTCACGTCCGGATACGTGTACAGTCCGGTGGGAGTCACCGCCACCCGCAGGCTGCTCGCTAGCGTCAGGCAATTTTGCTTACCAGCCTCGCTTCGTAGCTCGCCAATAATGTTTGCAACAACGAGCGCATGGTTGAGTTTTGCAGCCTCCATCGGAAAGACTTCGCCGCGAAAGTACTCGCTCCTGACGTCCGTTTTCCGTTCTTGTTCAAGGTACTGCTCGGGAGTGACGAAGGTTACTGGTTGGGTAGACATCCTTCCCCCTGATGAATGGTAAATTCCATACTGGATGGAGGGCAGGATGGCATCCTGCGTGCCGGTTGCCAACCGGCGCCCGACGATCTAGTTTGAACGCGTCCAATCGGCTTATCAACCCGCTGCAGGTTGGCAACCTGCCCCACAAATAAAGAACCTAACCGTGCGGTCAGGGGCCTAGGCCTAGGGGCATGAGTAGACATGCCCTCATCTTAACAAGCGCGGCAGGCTCGCTATAGTGGAAGATGGAACCCGCAACGCCCCTGGTCCTCTTCGACATTGACGGCACTCTCGTCCGGCGTTCCGGCCCGCACCACCGGGCCGCGCTGGTGGAGGCCGTCCGGTGCGTTACTGGCACGGAGACCACCACAGACGATGTTCCTGTAGCTGGAATGTTGGATCGCGACATCCTGACTATCATGATGCAGAGGTCGGGAATGCCGGGGAGGTCTATCCGGCAAGCCATGCCGGACATCGTGCAGCATGCACAAACGATCTACGGCGGCAGTTGCCCGGACCTGCAACGGAAAGTCTGTCCCGGTGTCCGTCGTGCATTGTCCAAGCTGCAAAAGCACGGCGTCGTGATCGGACTCGTGACTGGCAACCTCACCCGCATCGGATGGAAGAAGCTCGAACAGGCCGGGCTCAAGGAATACTTCCGCTTTGGCGCATTCGCGGAGGTTGCCAGGGATCGCGCCGGATTGGTCCGCGTGGCCTTGAAAGAAGCCCGCAGCCAGAAGTGGATCGGACGCGGCAGCCGCATCTCCCTCGTCGGCGATCATCCAAATGACGTGAACGCAGCGCGCGCTAATCGTGTCCGGTCTATCGCGGTAGCTACCGGACCGGCCACCTTTGGAGAGCTGATGGAGCACTCGCCGGACATCCTGTTGCCCGACATGCGCGCGCTCGATCTGGAGATGGTCCTGTGAGCGTGGAGGCGCAGGCGTTTTCGGTCAAGCGGGCCGAAGTGGAGTTCCACAACTTCGCTTCATTGGGCGAACCCGATCGCGCCATGGCGCACTATGCCGAACAGAATCGCAGACGCGGCGCGGTGATCCGCAACCACCTGGCATTTATCGGGGAGATGACTCCTTTCCTGGAGATCGGGTCGAACGTTGGGCATACCAGTTACATGCTCGCCAACGAGTTCGGCGCGAGCGGTTTCGCGCTCGACCTCTCGGCCGATTCTCTGCGCCACGGGATCGCATTGCGCGATGCATGGGGTCTCGATAGATCGCCCATCCGCGTTGCGGGCGATGCCGCCAATCTCCCCTTTGCGGATTCATCCTTGAAGTTCGTAATGGCGTTTCAGATGCTAAGCCAGTTCATGGACATGGACCAAGTGTTCCTGGAAGTGAAGCGCGTGCTGGCTCCAGGCGGCGTTTTCCTGTTCGCCGAAGAACCGTTGAAGCGCCTGCTCTCGGCCCGTTTGTACCGTTGCCCTTACTACGACACGATGAAGCCGTGGGAGCGCAAGCTGTCCGACTGGGGACTACTGGGCTACCTGGTTCGCGACGTTATCGGGGCTCATCAGGAGGAGAGCTTCGGCATACGGCAGAACCACACCATGGGGCTGAAGGACTGGCATCGCATGATCCACAAGCACTTCTGCGAGGCGCGATTCCAGGTGTTCGTACCGGAGCGCGGCTGGGGCGAACGCGTGGTGAAGCGGGCGGCCACCCGACTGGATCCGCACCGGTCAGAGTGGCGAGCGGCTCGCTTGCTGGGCGGAGCTTTGGCGGCGGTTTGCAAGAAGGAGGGGCGCGCGCCGGAGCTGTCTTTCGACCAGGCGAAGTTCGAAAAACATCTTCGCTGTCCCGACTGCCGGGGCGCGATCATCCGAGACCAGTCGGACACTCTGAGGTGTCCAGCGTGCGGTTACCAAGCCAGCAACGAGGGGGGCGTTTACAACCTGCTCCCCGTTCGCGAGAAGGCCGAGCTCTATCCAGGCGATCGTGCTGATGTCATCGATTTCTCGCTGCCTTCTCACGACGCTCGGCTGCTTGGACCCTGGTATGAACTTGAAGGAGTCTTCGGCAACAAGTATCGCTGGATCGGTGAACGGGCTTCCGCGAAACTAGTGCCGGTCAAGCCAGGTCCGCAGCGCCTGCGAATTCGAGGTCACGCCAGCGACGGCCATCCGGTGAAGCTGACCGCGTTGGCGAACGGGTCACAGGTCGGAGAATGGAGTCTCCACCGCGCCGGCCTCTTCCTGCTTGAGGCGAATCTGCCTGCTGCCGGAGAGTATCGCATCGATATTCAAGCTGGTCCGGCCTGGACGGTTTTCAGCGACGACCGAGTTTTTACTGTCAATCTAAGTATGATTCGCCTGGTCCCAAGAGATTAAGCTGGACTCCTTACCAAATGGACAGAGGCCTATCACCGGAACTAAACGCGAAACCCAGGGTGATACGGTGGGAATCCTTCTGAAAAAAGTCATTCTGGGTGCTGTAATGCCGGTAATCGTACCGGAGTTGCATGCTCATCAAATTATTCAGCTTGTAGGTACCCCCGACACCTCCCTGATATCCCATGTACTTTCCGAGGGTCTGCCCCAACGTTGACAGTTCGCTGTAATTAAACTTAGCGCCAAGGGTCCATTTTCGGCGGCCTGCCAGCGAGTAACCAAGACCCGCCGTTGTTTGCCTGGATGTCAGATAAACCCCATTCCCGGGTGTGACGCCGGTCGCCCCATCCACCTCCAACGAAGATTGACTAAAGCGCCTCACGAACCTCGCTTGAAAGTAAGGTACCGTCGTATACCGATGATAATTTGCAATCACGGTAGCCTGCCCGATGATCGCTACAATCGCTGGATCCACATCCACCGTTTGCAGACCTCTGGTATCCACATAACTACCGCCGAACGAGGTAGCGAAATCGTAACGCCGACCCAGGCCGATGCTATACCCCAGTGTGGCCGTCTGTACTTTGCCATACCCGAATACCCGCTGCTGGTTGTAGTCGCTGTAGTAGTAGGACAGATTCAGAGTCTGTCGACGAGTGACGCGATAGGCCACATCGGCATGTCCGCCGTATCCGGTCAATCCGGCCAGAGCGTGGGAATGCCTGCGTATCAAGTAGCTATCGCCTCCGAACGAGAACGAAAGCCGGGCAGTCTTCTGCCAGATGGCAGTCGCTCTGGTTTGCGCGTAATAGGACTTGTTGTCAAATAGCTCATTTGCCGGGACGGCGACTAAGTCGCTCGTCGTCAATGGAAGATAGCTGAATGCGCCGTTCGAAAGACTCGTGATTCCGGCTGTTTCCTTGACGTCCAGAGTCCACCTGCGGGAAAGAACGCGGCCGTAGCGAAGGTTCAAGTATTGATCGGTCCCGTCGAAGTAGGAATTGGTGGAATAGTGCCGATAGGAGCCAGCGTAATCGAGGCTGACAGAATCGCGCCGCCACTGCTTCGATCCGTTCGCCCCAAAGCCTAGCTCAACACCATAGTTTCCTCCAGGACTGACCAGTTTTCCGTTCTGGTCGGTGGAGACCGGCGACAAGCCGGAATCGTAGACGCCTGACACCGATCCGTAAAGCCGAAAGTCAAGCAGCTTGCCGCCGCGCTCGCCGATCAGCGTGTTGTCGCGGCTGAGGATGGAGGGGCCCTTGTATTCGTCCGAGCCCGACTTAGGCGTTGCGTCCGTTTGGGAATAGGCCAGAGACGAGCCGGCGATCCACACCACAAGCAAAAATGCCGCGAGCAATTTGGATCTGATTCTGGAACTCAAATGCAGGCCTCCACTCAAAGTCTGACGTGCGGCCCAGCTTAATGTCAAGCTTGATCGGACTACTCCGTGGTCACCTGTTATGCGTAGTCCCCACCCCTGGTACACTCGAAAATCATGAGCAGAACGATGATGTTCGGTATGCTTCTGGCCTTCGTTAGTTCGGGCGCATTTTCGGCGGACAAGCCGAAGGTGCTCAAGGCGGCCCGCATGTTCGACGGGTCAAAGATGGTCAGCCCGGGCCTGGTGGTGGTGGTTGGCAACAAGATCCAGGCCGCTGGACCCAACTCCGCGATTCCACCCGACGCCGAGGTGCTCGACTTCGGCGACGCCACCCTGTCGCCTGGCTTCATGGATGCGCACACCCACCTCTCCGGGGAATCGGGCGTGGATTACCGCCAGTCCGTAATCAACGAATTCCAGCGAACTACAGCCGAGCAGGCCTTGCGCGCCACAGAGAACACACGCAAGACGCTGATGGCGGGCTTCACAACCACTCGCGATCTGGGTTCGCGCGAGTTCATCGACGTGGGATTGCGAAACGCGATTGCGGCCGGGAAGGTGGTGGGTCCGCGGATGCTGGTGTCGGTCCACGCGCTAGGCGCCACCGGCGGCCACTGCGACGGACAAGGCGGCTTTCGCTTCGGCATCTTCGGTCGCGAGACTGGTCCGGAGGATGGCGTGATCAACAGTCCCGAGGAAGCCCGCCGAGCGGTGCGCATCAACATCAAATATGGAGCGGACGTGATCAAGACCTGCGCCACTGGCGGCGTGCTTTCGCTCAACGACGAAATCGACACGCCGCAACTGACTCAGGAAGAGTTGAACGCGATCGTGGACGAGGCTCACGCGCTGCGCAAAAAGGCCGCGGCTCACGCGCATGGCGCTACCGGAGCGAAGCGGGCCATCCGCGCCGGGATCGATTCCATCGAACATGGCACGTTTCTGGACGACGAAGCGCTCGATATGATGAAGGCGCGCGGCACGTTTCTCGTTCCCACGTTGATGGCAACTCAGGGCGGGAAGGAGATGCTGGGAAAGAACATCTATCCTCCCCCGATCGAAGCGAAGATGGTGGCCGCCATTGCCGCTATCGATCAAACTTTGAAAAAGGCGCTGGCCAAGGGTGTCCGCATCGGGCTGGGGACCGATGCGGCAGTGTATCCGCATGGCCGCAATCCAGAGGAGTTCGGGCAACTGGTCGCGCGCGGCATGAGTCCTCTGGATGCTTTGAAGGCCGGCACGACGGGTGATGCCGAACTGCTCGGGATCGCCAACAAACTGGGGTCGCTCGCGCCCGGCAAGCTGGCGGACATTGTCGCGATGCCGGGTGATCCGACCCAGAACATCCGCCAGACCGAGAAAGTTTTCTTCGTGATGAAAGACGGGGTGATCTACCGCAATGACCGCGATACGAATGCTTCTCCCTCCACTCGTTAGCCTGGGTCTGCTGCTTTCGGCTCAGACAGACTCCCCGCAGAGTTTGGCTGCACGAGCGCTTGGGGCAACGCCGATGCTTTCCGATTTGAGCGAGCTATGCGACGGCATTGGCGGACGGCCAACCGGGTCCACGGCCTGCGAACGAGCGGTGGAGTGGGCTGCTCGAAAGTTTCGAGAAGCTGGGGCCGATCGCGTGTCGGTGGAGACCTTCACGGTTCCTAATCTCTGGCTGCCCGTTTCCGCCGAAGCCTCCGCGTTGAGCCCCGAAAAGTTCCCGGTGCGCATCGCGGCCGCGCCCTTCAGTCCATCCACGCAAGGGGTGCTTGAGGCGCGCGTCGTGGATGCTGGCCAAGGAGGCGCTGCGGCTTTGGCCAAGCTTGGCGAGTCTCTCAAGGGTGCCATTGTGCTGATTCACTCGCACGAGATGAAATCCTTTGACGATTTATTTGCCGAGTACATGCGCAACGGCGAGTTGGTGGAGGCGGCGCGCAAGTACCGGCCTGCCGCGATGTTGCTGCAATCGACGCGGCCGCGAGGCTTGCTGTACCGCCATCCGGTTACGTTTGACAGTTCGCTGGCTCCGGTGCCGATGGCGATTATCGGCCGCGAGCAGGCCGAGCGCATGGGTCGGCTGTTGGCCAAGGGAGAGGTCCGCATGCGCCTGTCTCTTCAGAATCGGACGGGCGGTTCCTATGAATCGAAAAACGTGATCGCCGAGGTGCGCGGGCGAGAGAAGCCCGATGAAGTGGTGCTGCTGGGGGCGCACCTGGATTCCTGGGATCTTGGGACTGGAGCAGAAGACAACGGGGCCAATTCGGCGATGCTCATCGATGCGCTGCGCGGCTTCAAGGAGCTCAAAATGGTCCCGCGCCGCACGATTCGATTTGCTCTTTTCACGGGCGAGGAGCAAGGAATGTGGGGATCGGCCGGTTATGTGAAGCGGCATCGGTCCGAGATGGACAAGCATGTGGCGGCAGTGATTTTCGACACGGGGTCGGGACGGCTGAGCGGCTTTTACCTGAATGGCCGCGATGAATTGCGGAAGCCCCTGACCGCGGCTCTCTCGGCGGTGTCTGGATTCAATGCGGGCGAGCACTTGATCGATGGAATCGACGGCACCGACAACTTCGACTTCGCGATTTCGGGGATTCCCAACTTGATCGGGATCCAAGATCCAGCTCCGTATTTGCCGGACTATCACGCCGAGTCCGATACATACGACCGTGTGAATACGCGCGAGGAAAAGGTGACTGAGGCGATCGCTTCGGCGGTGGCCTGGTCGTTTGCCGAGAGTCCGGAACGCCCCGCGTGGCGGCAAAGCCGAGAGGAAGTGGAGAAGTTGCTGATCGATACCAAGCTCGACCAGCAAATGAAGGCGTTCGGCCAATGGGACGATTTCAAGTCTGGCAAGCGGGGTTACGTGAAATAGCCGTATGAACCTCTCCCGCAGAGAACTCCTGCTCGCCGCCGCTGCGGTGCCGCTGCGAGCGGCTGGCCCATTGGTGGACACGCACATCCACCTCTTCGATCCGAAGATCGTTCCCTACGCGCAGAACGCTCCTTACCGGCCGCCAGCTCAGCCCGTCGAAGCTTACGCAAAGTTTGCGCCCTCGGTTGGAATCACGCACGCTGTGATCGTGCATCCCGAACCATACCAGGATGACCATCGGTATCTGGAATACTGCTTCGCGCACGAACCGAGCCCGGGCTTCTTCAAGGGCACCTGCCTGTTCGATCCCACGTCTCCCCGTACGCCCGCGCGCATGCAGGCGCTGATGCAGAAGAATCCTGGACGCATCGTGGCGCTCAGGATTCACGAGGTCCGCAAGAAGGGAGCGCCCGCGCTCTTCGTTCCTAAAGAAGGACCCGCTCCACCCATCAAGGACCGGGACCTCCGCTCGCCCGCCATGAAGGAGACTTGGCGCAAAGCTGAGTCGCTTGGACTTGCGATCCAGATGCACTTCCAGCCACATTTCGCGCCTGGGATTGGCGAGCTGGCGGCGCAGTTCTCCGGGATGGCCGTGATTCTCGATCATCTCGCGCGAGTTGGCGAGGGGACTGCGGACGAGTTTGAAGGCGTGCTGAAGCTCGCGAAGTATCCGCGCGTGTTCATGAAATTTTCGGGGGTCGAGTACTCGTCGAAGTCTCCCTACCCGCACATGGACGCGGAACCCATCGTGAAGCGAATCTACAGCGCGTTCGGGCCGGACCGCATCCTCTGGGGTGGACTCGGATACAACAAGGAACAGTTCGACAAACAGAACGGCCTCTTCGACCTGATGTTCAGCACGGCCAGCGCCTCCGATAAGGCTAAGATTCGCGGCTTAAATGCCATGACGCTGTTCAAATGGTGACTGCAGCACCCGCTTACATCCGAGTGCATCCGCGCGATAACGTCGCGATCGTGGTAAGTCCCGACGGTTACCAGGGGCGAGAGCGCATCCCTCAGTCCCACAAAATCGCACTCGCGGATCTCGAAGCGGGCGAGCCGATCCTGCGCTACGGAGAAATTATCGGACACGCCCTGCGGCAGATTCCGGCTGGCTCTTGGGTGCGGGAAGACATGCTGGACCTGCCCGCCGCTCCGCCGCTCGACAGCCTCTCGTTGGCAACCGCCACGCCCGCACCGCTTCCGGCGCTCGATGGATTCACTTTCGAGGGCTATCGCAACGGCAATGGCAGCACGGGGACGAAGAACATTCTGGGGATTACGACGACGGTCCAGTGCGTGGCGCCAACGGTGGACTACGCGGTGCGCCGTATTAAGACGGAACTTTTGCCGCGCTATCCCAACGTGGATGACGCGGTCGCCATCACGCATACCTATGGGTGCGGCGTGGCCATCGACGCTCCTGGTGCCGCTATTCCGATTCGCACGTTGAAGCACATCAGCCTGCACGCGAACGTCGGAGCGCAACCGTTGGTGGTCAGCCTCGGTTGTGAGAAGCTGCAGCCTCAGCGGCTATTTGCGAACGAACTTCCGATTCTCGAAAACGCCAATGTGATTCGTTTGCAGGATCGGCTGGGCTTCGCCGCAACCATCGGCGCCATCCTTGAAGCTGCCGAGAAGCGCTTGGCGGTCTTGAATCGTAGGATGCGCGTTACATGTCCGGCAGCGGATCTGGTGGTCGGCTTGCAATGCGGCGGCAGCGATGGGTTTTCCGGTGTCACGTGCAATCCCGCAGTCGGCTATGCGGCCGATCTGCTGGTGCGAGCGGGCGCGACGGTGCTGTTCTCGGAGATCACCGAAGTTCGCGACGCAGTCCACCTGCTTACTCCGCGCGCCGCCAACGAACAAGTTGCGCGCGATCTGATTCGCGAGATGCGTTGGTATGACGAATACCTCGCGCGAGGACAGGCGGATCGGAGCGCCAACACGACGCCGGGCAACAAGCGCGGAGGCTTGGCTAACATCGTAGAGAAGGCGCTAGGATCGGTGGCGAAGGCCGGAAGCAGCGCACTGATGGCTGTTGCGAGCCACGGGGAGAAGGTGACGGCGAAGGGACTGGTATTCGCGGCTACTCCTGCCAGCGACTTTATCTGCGGGACTCAGCAACTGACGTCTATGAACATGCACGTCTTTACGACCGGCGAGGGGAGTCCGTACGGGCTGGCATTGGTTCCGGTGGTGAAGGTGTCGTCGCGAACAGCGCTGGCGGAGAAGTGGCACGATTTAATCGATATCGATGCGGGCCGGATCGCGACTGGCGAAGCTTCGATTGAGGACGTGGGCTGGGAAATTTTCCGATTTATCTTGGATGTGGCTAGCGGGAGGAAGAAGACCTGGGCGGAGCACTGGGGATTGCACAATGCGCTCGCGCCCTTTAATCCCGGGCCTGTGACTTAGCGGTCATTTCGGCTGGCCGCTAACTTATCTTCTTACCTTTCGCAGCCATGTGGCTT
>JBBRRB010000035.1:0-59769 GCA_038225555.1 Bryobacterales bacterium | reverse complement strand
CGTCTTGTAGTTTCATCATCCGCTCCATTTCTGCGGCTGAGTACTGCTCGGGAGTTTCCACCTCCCAAGCGTCCCGCCGCTTTCTTCAAAGCGGACAGATCACGTGTGAATTAGACCGGACAGATCACATACTAGCGACACTACCGGTTGAATTTGCATGGTCCGGGAGCCGAGACCGTGAGATACTCTATCCTTGTTGCCTCCCGTCATTCGTGGGCAGTACCAGTGTCTTGAGAAGCTCGGTTCCGGCGGAATGGGCGAGGTGTATCGCGCCAAGGATCTGAAGCTAAACCGCTTCGTCGCCGTGAAAATTTTGACTGCGGAACACGGCGCGAATCCTCAAAGCCAGCAGCGATTCATTCAGGAAGCGCAGGCGGCTTCGGCGCTTAACCATCCGAATATTATCGTAATCTATGACGTAATTTCGGAAGGCGGCGCCGATTACATGGTGATGGAATATGTGGCCGGGAAGACGCTGGCCGACCTGATTCCGCGTGGCGGATTGCGGGTTCACCAAGCGATCAAGTATGGTGTCCAGACCGCCGATGGCTTGGCGGCCGCTCACGCAGCCGGCATCATTCATCGCGATCTGAAGCCGGGCAACATCATGGTGAGCGATCAGGACCGGGTGAAGTTGTTGGATTTCGGGCTCGCTAAAGTGGCGCTGCCCGAAGCGATCAACGATCCGGACGCGACGGCTGCGGCTCCGCTTACAATGCTGGGCGCAATTATGGGGACGCTGTCCTACATGTCGCCCGAACAAGCGCAGGGGAAATACATCGACGCGCGTTCGGATATTTTTTCGTTTGGCGCGGTGCTGTATGAGATGGCGACGGGGCAGCGCGCGTTTTCCGGCGATAACAGTCTCACTGTGCTCTCCGCGGTGTTGCGGGATGAGCCTCGCCGGGCAGCGGAGCTAGCGCCAGATGTGCCGGCGGATCTCGAAGCGGTGATCGAACGATGTCTGAGGAAAAATCCGGATGACCGATACCAGTCGATGAAGGAGGTGCATGACGAGCTTGTACGGCTGAAGCAGAACTCGGATTCGGGGGTGCTTTATCGACCGCCAAGCCTTCCGCCGGCGCGGGTGGAGTTGCGTGCGCCTGCGGCGGTACCCAAGCCGGTGAAGAGCCTAGGCGCATTGGCGTTGGTGGCGGGGTTAGTGGGGTTGCTGGTGGCGGGCGGTGTATGGTGGCAAATGAAGAAGCCGATTCCGGCGAGCAAGCCCACGTCCCCGGTTACCTCCGAGGTCGTGGTGGACAAACCTTCGCCGATGCCTACTCCGGCCGCCCCGCCTCCTGCGCCGGTCCAACCTCCGCTCAGCGTGGATCAGGTAATCGAAATGGTGCGCGCCAAGGTGGCGGCTCCAGCGATTGTGCAACAGATCCGGGGGTCTAAGACTCAGGTGGCCCTGTCGGATGCCGACTTGATCCGGATGGTGCGGGCCGGCGTGCCTGCGGCGGTGATCGACGCCTTGCGGGGGACAGCGGAAGGACAGGCAGCTTCAATTCCCGAGAAGCCGCCGGAAGCCGAAGGCCAGACGCCAGGATTTGTGAAGCTTCCGGAGGGCACGCCGGTACGGGTGACGCTAGCGAACGATGTCCCCGCCGATGTAGAGGATGGATCCGCACTCCTGTTCAGTGTAACGGCTGATGTGACTGTAAATGGGTCCGTGGCAATTCCGGCAGGCAGCTTGGCGACTGGAAGTGTGGTGGGTCGGGCCAAGAAGAAGTTTCTGGGGGTAAACCGTGGAAGTCGGGTAGTTTTCGAGTTTGGACACGTGAGGGCGAAAAATGGACTTGAGGTACCTTTGCGCGTCGCTTCGTTAAAAACGGGTGTTGCTACGCGGCCGCTCGAGGCGGAGCGTAACAAGGACAAGAGTTTGGCCGCACCGAAGGGAACGGCGTTTATCGCGTACACGGGGGCATCGATGGAGTTTCGGCCTTAGGTTTGATTAGTTTTTTGCGACTTTAGTCGAGTTTTGGGGCATGGACGTGGTTTACGGCGCGCCGAGCAGTTCCCTGACCTTGGGGCATTTCCGTGTGCCGGCGCAATTGAAGCACTGCCCACCGTTACTCGTTCCCTTGCATTCGGTGCATTTGCCTGAGGCGCTACAGACATCGCATTTTGTTTTATGTTCAGTGATTATGGATTTGGAAATGCAATTCGTCGGCCATTGCTAGGGACGTCGTTGAAGAATCGATTGTGATCCTCTAACTCTGGAAGAGCATAGAAGTGCATTCGTAGATTATGAAAAGCAGGAGACTGTACTGCGACGCTTTTACGATTTTCGTTAGGGTGTCATTCATGAACTCGAAGCGGAGCAACAGGGCTACGATAAGCCCAATAACGACGATCCATGGCGAAAGTCGTCCTTCCAAGAAGCTGGTGTATCCGATCATGACGCAATAGTAGACAACGGGCAGATTGCTTTCCTGGCGTTTTCTGAAAAGCAGATAGATAGCGAAGAGAGCGCCGAAAAACAGCGTCAGGTTGACTGAGTTTAGCGCGGGCAAGCGAAACAGCATGGGTCAAAATGTGTGGCACATGGTGGGTGGGGATGTCTCAGGATGTCTCAAAAGGTTAGGCTCAGGCCGACCATGGCCACAAAGTCTTGCAACCAGCCACCAATCTTGTCACCCTGCGCGGGCGCGATGACCGTTTTTGGGAACGGCGTCAAAGCGTCGCGGACTTCGATCCGGACCTGGAATGATTTAGATACTGCAAATTTGAGACCCGCCCCAACGGAGATAAGCGGTTTAACTTCGGAAGTCTTGGTCAGCAGCGCGAGGCTGGAGAGCGGTTGAAACGCGCTCTCTTTTCCTATGCCTCGATACAATTTCACGCCGCCTCCCGCCGCAATAAAAGGCCGAAGACGAGAGCCCTGGGGTGTAAAGTGAAGCAGAAAGTCATAGTGGAAGGCGTGGGTGTCAGCGCCGAGGGTCGCGCTTGTCCCGGCGGATTTGAGTTTTAGGTTCGTGTTCTCATAGTCGTATCGCAACTCGCCACCTATGAGATGGCTGGAGTTGTTTGCTAGCCAAAAACTTGCCGCGACTGCGTTGGAGAGCGTCACGTCTCCTGACGAAAGAGCGTTCTTCACGCTCTGAGAGGTGAAGAAGCTGCCCCCCACACCGCCACCCACCTCCCACGTTTGGGCGGTGGCTGAGGGAACGACCGCGAGGCTCCCAATTAATATGCCGAAGGCGCAAAGCTGTTTCATAAATAGGCGAAGATGTTTCATACACAAGTAGTTCGTTTCTATTCCACAACTCTCACGTCAATTGAAGTTGTGCTGCCGCTCTCACTGATGCTTAAGGGGACGGACAAGCCGAGCGGAACGGTGCTCGGGATCCTGGCGTTGATCTGGTACACGCCTACCTCGCCTGGACTAAGGCCTGCAAAATAGAGCGGCAAGGCCACGCCTCCGAGCGTGACTTGGGTTGTATTAAGGGCCGAGGCAGGTGGGTTGGATGGCCCCGGAAGGCCGGTGCCCACCGCCGGCAGAGTCTGGCCAAGTCCCGTGAGGTATATCACAATCGTGTCGCCTTTGTGGATGGGGTTGGATGCGGTCAGTAATTCCCCGTTGGACTGGCGGACGATCGTCGGGATATCCATAACGGGACCGGCCACGCCGCTGCGGAACACGCCAGGTGCGCCTGGAAGAACCTTGAGATTAAAGTTATCGCTCACCCCGCCGGGTGTGCGCAGGATCAGGGTGACATTGCCAAGAATTTCGAAGGGCAATTGCGCGTTAATCTGGTTGGGCGAAACGAATAGCAGCGGAACAGGCAAGCCATTCACAGTTAGGCAGGAATCGCCCAGCGCAGTCGGGACCGGGATCTCCTTGGTCGCAAGGTTCACCGGGCTTAACTTGTCGCCAAAAATAGAGATGAGCCCACCTGGCGCCAAGCCTGGACCTAGGTCGGCTGCGTTTACTACTCTGTCCAATCGGGGCGGCGCAACCGAAGCGTCGTAGTCCCATGCCAGTACTGTGAATCCGGAAACGGTCAGATTCACGATTGCGTTGCGATCGTAGAGGGGTGCGAGCGTTCGGGAAAATGGCGAGCTGTCAATGCCCGTGGTGCCCACAAGGGCCGACTCAGCCATGCGTGTGGCGCGCGTGATGTTACCGGCGGGATCAGTGAGATCAAGCCGCTGGATGATGCCCGCGGCGGAACTTGGCACGGCCGGCGCGACCGGCCCGGCAGTGCTCCCGAGTGGCGCAGATAGGCCTGGGACGGTCGTGCGAAAGGCGGTCTGATCGACGAAAGCAAAGCCGGAAGGAGCGCCCGAGGCGGATTCGAACTGTTTGACAGGAACTAGAGATGAGTTCAAAAGGTTATTGCCAGCCGCATATTGATTGAAAATTGACGCGGCATAGGCTCCCGATAGGGACGCAAAATCTTTGCGGGAAACGGTGAAGGTATCCTGCACCGCATCGTAAAGCAACACACTTCCGTCGCCTTGGACCGCCATGATGGAAGAGCCGTTCGGCGAGGCCACGAGAGCTACGCTGGCATCAGTGAGATTCTTGAACACGCCCAGCGTTGCCGGCTGATAACCTGACCTGCTGTTTAAATCAAGGCGAATAATATGATGAGTTCCATCGAAATATTGAGTGGCGGCCAATATCGCATTTGCCGAACATGCGATCGATAAAGCGACATTGCCAGTTGGCAGACGGATGGGATCGGACTGTTGAAGTGTTTCCAGGTCGAACACGTTGACGATCTGCGATCCGGAGTTGCCCACGAGCAGGTATCGCCGATCAAAGGTAATCGCCATGCTCGAAGGCAAATTGCCGGTGCGAAGGGCAGCAATCCGCGTGTAATTGGAACCGTCAAATACAAGAACTTGATTACTGTCCTGGCGGATGACGTAGAAACGATGCCGAACCGGGTCCGCAAGCAGATCAATCAGATTGCCTGGAACGTCCACAATTGTGCCCCGCTGGTCCGGGCTCTTGGAATTTATAAGAATCCTGACAGGCGAAGGAATATTTACCGCCTTGGAAGATTGGAGGGTCAGAGTTGCTGTCGTTGTTCCGTTTTGACCCTGGAAGGCATTGGCGTCGACACTAACCGTGATGGTCGCCGGGGTAATCCCCTTGGAGGGAGAAATTGTTACTCCCGCCGTTGCGGTCGAGGCAGAAAAAGGAGTGCTCCCTCCGCCGGGGTCCGTAATGGTTAGCTGCTGACTTGTCACGCGACGATCACAGAAATTCCCACGGAATACGAGATCTTCTTGCGAGACCGACAGCCGAGGCGCGGCGGAGAGCGAGCCTACAGGAAGCACGAGGACCCCGCTGTCCGAGATTGCATACATTGTGTTCCCGTCTGCAGAGAGGACGCTCTTGCCAGCTGTATTCTCGGGGAGCTGCAGGCGCTCGCGCACCGACAAATTATCGACGTCAGAAATTTTGAGTTCGGGCGCATCGCCGGTCTTCTGAGGAATTTGGCTGTAGAGTACTCCTCGCGCTGAATCAAACAAAGTCGTGCCCACGTTGAACTGATTCGAATTCTTAGGAAAGTAGTTGGTTATCCCTTTGCTATCCACCATCGCCCAGCCTGCCATATACCGCGTTCCATCTTGGTTGGCGCTGACCACGCGCGGGCCTAACCCGCCGCTGCTGGTAACGATGCCGCCCGGCTTGATCGTTCTGGATGTTACATCGTACGCAAACGTAAACGCGTTCGAGGAGCCGCCCAGTCCAAAGATCGTCAACCCGTCGCCGGACGCGGTCATGGACGCAGTCGTGATCTGCGGAGGGAAATTTGCTGGTGGAACCGGCAGCGTCTTGGCGACCAACCCGGTGATCGTGTCGATCTGTGTGGTGGTGCCCAAGGCAGGGTCGAACAAGAGGTAGTCGGTGGTGGTCACTACCAGAGCCAGGCCGTCGATCCCGAAGGCTACACCCAGAGGTGGATTGCCTAACGCAAATGTCTGCTTCCCGTTGGTCGTGAGGTCGATTACTGTCAGCGCGTTGTTTGAAGGTGTGGGAGCGACGTAGTTTCCGAAGTGAGTTATAACCAGGTATCGATTGTCTGGAGACATAGCCATCGAGCTCGGTTGGGGAGCCACGTTGATGGAAGTCCTGATCGAATAATCCGCGAGAGACATGACCTCGATACGGTTGGCGGTGAAATTGGCTATGTACAGAACCCCGCGGCTTTCATCGAGCACGAGATCGGAACTCTGACCCCCAATTGATATAACCTTGCCGAAAGTCCCCGGAAGGCCGGGGAAGGCAAGTGCGAGAGCGATCACCAGCCCCCAGAAAAATGATTTAACCTGCATTTTGAAACACTCCAGAATCGCATTGATGCGTAAGACACACTTCAAGCCTTGAACCGGGCACAAATGTGAGCCCGGGCCCTGGAATTGAAGATTTTATGATCGGGGTTGTGCTGCCCGGACGGAGCGCGGATAGACTTCCGCGCCCCTCTGCTAATCGGAAGGTCTATTCCGCGCTTTTTTTTCGGCGCATCACGATGAGTCCCACAAATAGGACCCCGAGCACTGCGCAAATAATTCGAATCATCGAACCATCCATTCTTTAATCTCCCTTCTTAAGATTCATTCCCACTCGCTACATGTTATTCATCATCGGGATCAACTCCCGAACAATCTTCATTACGACCGGCCCCACTGTTACAACGAAGAGCGACGGCAAAATACAGAAGAAGATCGGAAAGACCAGCTTCACTCCTAGCTTTGCCGCTTTCTCTTCGGCGATCTGCCGGGCTTGCACGCGCATGTAATCGGCATGCGCCCGAAGGCTTTGTGCCACGCCCGTTCCGAAGCGGTCTGCCTGAATCAGAACCGCGACCAGCTTCTTCAGATCTTCTACCGCCGTCCGGTCCGCCAAATTGCGGAGGGCCTCCACACGGCGTTTGCCGGCTTTCAATTCAAGGTTTACAAGAGTAAACTCTTCGCTAACCTCCGGATGAGCCTGATCCAATTCCTTGGCGACCTGGACGAGAGCCTGATCCAATCCGAGGCCGGATTCCACGCAGACCACGAGCAGGTCGAGAGCATTTGCCAGACCCCGGTGAACCTGACGCTGGCGCCTCTTTGCAATGAGCCGAACATACTCGTTTGGACCAAAGAACCCGCAGGCAGCAGATCCCAAAACTATCATCAACTGATTACTTGGATCGACAGAAGTGCGCGAAACCAATAGACCCACAAGCACGGGCAATGCAACTACGAAGAAGGCTTTTGCTCCATAAAGCACCTTGAGCGCTTGGGGGTTTCGATATCCAGCTCGGATGAGACGCCTGCGCATCACCGAGACATCTTTCGGCGATGCTGGAACGAGGTTTCCTAGACGGTTCACCAGATCATGAAAGACCAGGCTTGGGTGGACTGGCATGGATTCGGGGTGGTCAACCGCCGTGCCCGCGACGCGTTCGATCGCTTCCTTGGGCCGCACATAAAGTTTTAAGCCGGCCCCAGACACTAACAAGACAACAGTTATAAACAGAACGCACGTGCCGATGATTGTCATCTCATACCTCTATCTTCACGATCTTTTGAATAATCCCGTACCCGATGAGCTGGAGGGCGACCGCGGCTGCAAGCATATAGTTTCCGACCTCATCCAAAAAAAAGAATCGGACGTAGTCCGGGTTAACCACGAACATGAGAGCACCGACGCCCACCGGAATCATTGTCAAGGCTAAACCTGTCATCTTGCCGTGAGCGCTAATCGCTCGGATTCTGCCCCGGAGCTTGAAGCGCTCGCGAATGATGTACGCGAGCTTGTCGAGTATCTCGGCGAGATTGCCTCCCGTTCGTTTCTGCAGAAGCACGGCCGAGACGAAAAAATGCACGTCCAGGGAAGGCACCCGCACCGCGAGCTTTTGGAGAGCCACTTCCAGGGGGAGTCCGAGGTTGTTCTCCTCAAAAGTTCGGCGGAACTCCCCTGCCAGCGGCTCTTGAAATTCCCGGTGAATCATTTCCAGAGAGACGGAAAAGGCGTGCCCCGCCCGCATGGAACGTGCGACAAACTCGAGGCTTTCCGGGAATAGCTCTTCGAAACGGCGTAGACGCTTGGTCCGCTTGCGCATTACTAGCAGCAGGGGCAGGAAGAACGCGGCAACGGCTGGAACGAATCGTAGACGTCCAATTTCAGGCGGGAGGAAGAACCAAAGTAGTCCGTAGCTGGAAAGGAACATCAACAAACACTTTTGCAGAAGCTGAGCGGGCGTGGACTTGAGGCCGGCTTGCTCGAGGAGTTCTTGCAAGGACTCTTGAAGCCGAAAGCGCTTAATTACCTTAACAAAGAACCCTTTCGTGCTTTCGGACTGGAGCAGCGTCGTTTTGCGGATCTTCGGCGTTTTTGACTTGGTCGAGCCGAGGAGACGGTTTTTAAACCGGTCAACATCGGCGGCTCGAAAAGCGTGGGAGAACATCCACCAGCCCCCAACGGCGGCGGCCCAAATCGCGAGCAAGATAATCACAAACATAGATTCAAATCTCCGCGACCTCGTCAAACAAGTCCGGCCTCAGGCGAATCCCGGCCGACAGCAGCTTTTCGTAAAATTTAGGGCGAATACCGGTGGCCGCAAAACGACCCACCACGGCCCCTTCCGCATTCAGCCCGCGCTTTTCAAATACGAAGATGTCCTGCAAGGTGACGACATCGCCCTCCATTCCAGTTACCTCCGTTATATTGATGACACGCCGGGACCCGTCGCTCAAACGGGCGGCTTGCACTAGCAGATGGACCGCGCTGGCGATCTGCTGGCGAATAGACATTAGCTGCATGTTCGAAGCGCCTAGCGAAACCATGACTTCAAGGCGCGAAATCGCGTCTCGCGGCGTGTTGGCGTGCACGGTGGTCAGCGAGCCGTCGTGACCGGTGTTCATCGCCTGGAGCATGTCCAGCGCTTCTTCGCCTCGAACTTCGCCCACGACAATTCTGTCCGGGCGCATGCGAAGGCTATTGACCAGCAACTCGCGCTGACGGACCGCTCCGGTGCCCTCCAGATTCGGAGGGCGGGTCTCGAGGCGAGCCACATGGGGCTGCTTGAGTTGCAACTCGGCTGCGTCCTCGATCGTGACAATCCGTTCCTTTGGAGAGATAAAGGCTGAAAGGGCGTTTAGCAGAGTGGTTTTGCCGGCGCCGGTCCCCCCGGCGATGACAATGTTGAGTTTGGCTTTGACGGCCGCCTCGAGCAGTTCCATCATTCCGGGCGTCATGGCTCGCTTTTCAACCAAGTCCGGCGGCATCAGCTTGTCGGTGCTGAAACGGCGAATCGAGAGCAGAGGACCATCTACGGCCAGAGGCGGAATGATGGCGTTCACGCGCGATCCGTCGGTCAGGCGCGCGTCCACCATCGGCGTCGATTCGTCGACTCTGCGGCCCACTTGCGAAACGATCTTATCGATAATCCTCAGCAAGTGCTGCGAATCTCTGAAGGTTACGCTGGTTAATTCCAGCAAACCTTTTCGCTCCACATAGACCTGCTTGTGAGTATTGACGAGGATGTCCGATATAGTGGGGTCCTGCAAGAGCGGCTCTAGAGGACCTAGACCGAAAACCTCGTCCAGCACCTCGTCGCTAATCTGTTGCTTCTCGAGCGAACTCAGCAATGTCGGCTCGCCATCGATCAGGGTAATCAGCGCTTGGCGAACCTCGCCTCGCACGCGCTGATTGTCGATGCTAGCCAGCGCTTCGAGATTAATTTTGTCGACGAGCTTTCTGTGTAGAGTGAACTTCAGTTCCTGATACTCAGGTTTGAGTGAGGACTTGGATCTATTGACGTTCTTGAGGAGGCGCTGCTCCCAAGTCAGCTGTTGGGGAGATCTGGATTCGAGGTTAGGAAACATGTTCGCTTTTTAATGAAAATCTTAGGTACGGGAAGACTGTCCCGCTTCAGCCGTCTTTCGTTTAGGAGCGGGGACGCCACACAAGCGCGAGGCGAGCCCACCTACAGCTTTTCCGAGTTCAGATGCCGAATCGATGGGCTGCCCGAGAGTGGCAACTTTGTTTAGAGAAAAGTAGTCATTGGGAAACTCCGAATAGATAGGGTGTTCAAGAAGTTCTTCAATGCTGGCCCGGCCAATTTCTTCCCGTTTATTGACGCGGTTCAGAAGCATCTGAAAGCGGTCCTTCGGAAAGCCCAACTGATCAAGAAGGCGGACCGCTTTTCGCGCTAAGTGCAGACTGGCCAGTTCCGCCGTGGACACCAGCAAAGCCTGATCCGAATTCGATAAGACCATTAAGCTCCAGCGTTGAAATACAACGGGAAGATCGATAAAAATCCAGTCATAGTGCATGCGGGCAAATTCGAGCACGGAGTTCAGGCTGGTCGAATCGATTAGGGCAGTATACGGATACTCTGGCCCGGCTAGCACATCCAGACCGCCCAAATCCGTAACAAAGGAAGACCAAAGCGAAAATGTCAGACTGTCAGCACTCCGAAGAGCGTCAAGCAGACCGTCCGGGCGACCGAGGCTTGAATAAAACCCCACCGTCCCCCCGAGCAGGTCGCAGTCGGCTAACAAGACCCGGCTTCCAGTCAGTCTGCGCAGAGCCAAGGCGGTTTGTACAGCCAGCGTCGAAGCTCCCGAACCAGGCTTGGCGCTCGAGAAGACCGCGACTACGCCCGGCTGCGCGGATGAAACCGGATCGGGCTGCCGGAGTCGCAGCAGTCGTAAAACTGCTTCGCTTTGACTGCCCACCTCGAACGGAGCGTGGAGAAACTCGCTTGCACCTAGCCGAAGAGTTTTGAGCAGGAGGTCAGGGTCGTTTTCCGGACTCAAACCGACGACATGGACTGGCGGATCGAGTGCGGCCAGGGATCGGAGCAGGTGGGCAGCCGCTTCCTGATCTGAAGCCACGTCCAGAAGAACGATATCGGGCCGTATTTGTCTCAGTTTTATGCCAAGCGAGTGCTCGGAGGGATACGCTTTCAAATCCATCAGGATCTGAAAGGCCCGCGATTGTCGCAGGGAGTCGGTAAACTGCTCGGCCAATCTTCTATCCGGCGCGATCAATAGAGCCGATAACTCCGAAACTCTCGTCCCCCTTTGCGGCTCCATGGATCCTCTCAATAAGGCTGCAGCGCCTATTTTCGCTTTCGACCGAGGCCTTTCTGACCATTGCCGGGATCGTGCGCGGGCTTCTCTGGATTCGGTGTGAGCGTGGTCATGAATTCATGGGGCATTTCGATAGAGGGCTTCGGGTCCGAGGCCAGCAAGGGTGTCGTGATTTCAGGGGTCACCATAATGATTAATTCTGTGTTCGATTTGGTGAATTCCCTACTGCGGAATAGGTAGCCGAGAATGGGAAGATTTGACAGCCCTGGAACTCTCGCCAGCGACTCGCGCACACGGTTGTCGATCAGGCCGGCAATCACAAAACTTTGTCCCTCCCCTAATTCAATATCGGTCTCCATCTTCCTGGTCGATAGGGCGGGAATTGTAAAGCCATTAAAAGTTACGGCATTCGCAAAATCGAGAGCCGACACTTCCGGCTTAACGTGCATGCGAATCGTGTTGTTTTCCGTGATGACAGGATTGAAGGAAAGTCGAACTCCGAATTCGCGAAATTGAATCGTGACTGATCCCGTGTTGGCGCCGCCCTGGAGCACGGGCACAGGAAACTCGCCACCCACAACGAAGCTGGCTTCTTTCCCATTGGTTGTGACCAGATTCGGCTCGGCGAGGATTTGCAGCACGCTAGTGCTCTGCAGAGCTTTGAGGAGGATCCCCAGGTTCAGGTCGGGGCGGAAAGCAAAGATGTTAAGGGCATCGCTGACGGTGAATTTGGTCGCGGCGCCTGCCAGTCCTGCGCCGATGCTGCCATTCAGCGCGCTAATGGAGGGGGCTGGAAATTGTCCGGTCGTGATGCCGCCCGGAGTGTTGCCAGCTCCCGTCGAGACGATGTTCACCGCAAATTGGTTCGCCGCGCTGCGGTCTAATTCGGCGAATTTAACTCGCAGCAGAATCTGTTTTTGAACTGGCGGCGCATCTATCTGCAAGTTATTCACCACTGTCTTTCCGAACGACGCGGCTAATGCAGCAGCCCGCTCAGCGACATCCTTAGTCGATACTCGCCCAGTTAGCGAGACAGAGTCGCGCGAAGACTGTGCTTGGATCTGATCGCGGGGGAATGTCTCTTTCAATAGCTTTCGCAGGGGTTCAATGTTCTGCTCAACGGTCACGTTATAGAAGTTTCGCTGGCCGGACTTGCTCCAGACCACGAGAGTGACCGTTCCAAACGCCTTGCCATGGACCAATATTTCTCGTGTGGTGACGGGCGATGCGTCTACGATGTCGGCATTGCTGGTCGAAATTCTTGCGATATCGGCAGGGTAGTCAATGACTATGCTTTTGCCGACTGTCAGCCGAAGCTCTTCCGGGACCGACTGCGACGTGGCTGTCAGAGTTGCAAATAAACACAAGCAAAGCCGAGAGACCCCGTGAATAAAACTGTTGCTGCGCTTCATTGCTTTGCCCCTTCGCTCGGATGAATTCCTACCGTTTCGACAGTTTTTTGGGTACCCCGGATTACGATGATCTGATCGGGCGGAGCGGGAGCGGGAGGAGGCGGCATTAAGGGAGGAGCAGATATGGCCCTTGGATGAGGCACGGCCATTGGTCTCGGTAGCATGGAAGGCTCCTTGGGGGGCGGACTTCGACGGACTCCGTATAACTCGGCCAGCTCCCGGCCGGGAGTCTTTTCGATAGTCTGATCGCTTCCATTTCGGAGAACGAGTTGAATGTGACCCTCGCTGTTCGCTAAGGTCAGGGTTTCCGCCTGCTCCGGCGAGACCAGCAGCGTTACTGTCGGAGCTTGAATGGCTTGCCCTCGTGAATCTGCCTGCATGGTGGTTCCCGCAGACAGCACCAAAATATTTTGAAGACACGTTGCAGTAACAGTGCCGTTCGATTCAGGCGGCCGGCCTGTGACGAGCACGTCGACCCGCATGCCTGGCAAGACAAAGCCAGCCACGCCGGCCACATCGTTCACTCTCACCGTAACCGCCCGCATGCCAACCGGAATGATTGGGGCCAAGCCTAATCCGCTTCCGCGGACTGCGAGCCTGCCTTCGAGGATCGGCTCATCCATAAGGATTCCGCTCGTAACGGGCCTGTCAATCACCTCTTCCACCTTCGAAAAAGCACCCTTGGGAAAGGCCGCGCTCGGAGTTTTTCCGATCTTGACATCAGTCGGCCTTACGCTGACGCCGACGTTCATCGGCTTCGCAGCCAACACAACGTCGCGGAAGTCGCTTTGCTCGCCTTTCTTCGACCCGCCTGCGCGCGAGGTCATTTGATAAAAGACGCTCGAAATCACGAGAGCGAATAGCAGGCTTACTCCCAATACTGTCAGAAATCTTCGGTCCATCTAATCTTTCCTTACCTCTCTGTGAGTGGGACTTTCATGCAATTATTCTCAACGATTCAAGCATTCGAGACCAGGGTAAGCCAAACACCGGCAGCAATGGCAGGAGCATAAGGGATCGACTCAGCACTCACGCGCGACATCGGCTGACGCGGTCCGCCGCCGCGCCATTTATCCCGAAGCATGCGGACCAGCATGACTCCCGCAGCCAGCACTCCACCACAGGCGGCCGTCCAGAGCGAGGCTTCTAGGATGCCGGTTGCACCCAGGATAGCCCCAAATCCTGACATCAGCTTGATATCTCCAGCACCCATGCCTCCCAGGAGATAGAAGATAAGAAACACAGCACCGCCGGTAAGCGCACCCAGCAAGCCCAAAAAGCCGCCTCTCCAGCCGTGCTGCATGATTTGCAGACCCAGTCCAGCAAGCAGAGCGGCAGCAGGGATCCAATTTGAGATGCGGCGTCGGGTGACGTCATCCACAACAGCCGCGATCCCGATCAGAGCCGCAATCCAGATTTTTGCCATTGAGGTTAGACAGCGTCCCGAATCTCGGGAGTCATCATCACGGCGCGAGTGACGGCCTGCGTAGTTTGCACTTTCAGGAGAAGAGGCGCGAGGAAACCGGCCTGCAAAGCAAATTCAGACAGAGCCTTGCCCGAGGGCAGCCGCCAGACATCTCCGCCCATCCATCCAATTGGAATTTGAGTGACCGGCGGACTTCTGCGAACTGCGCTCGATAGCGGTCTGGACTGAATTCTCTCGTGTTTCATGACTGGCTTCTATCTCCTGTTATAAGCTTCGGCTGTGCTGCGCGTTTTCATTAGTCTTTGGCACCCGACTCGACCCACGAGCGGCAAACAAGATCGCTTGACCGTCGTCCTCAATGACCCTCCATTCGGCTTTGCTTTTCAGCACCTCGGAAAGCGGGCTGCCGACCGGTATCAGAAGACTATCGAACGAGTATCGCTTCAGAAGTGTTTCCGTCGTGAATCCACCTTGCAAGAGCGAAAGGTACTCTCGCCCCAGCTCCTCGCCGTAGAAGTCGCTTCGGCCGTCAACGAACACCCGCTGTTGCGGATAGAACGAATAAATCAAGTAATCGGCCCACTGGTCCGTAGTGAAGGTTCGGCCTGTGGACAACCTCTCCGAATGGCGATGCACCATCCGGACGGGGAAAACCTCTTTCGGAAAGTCAACAGGCCAGGCATTCGGCGCAGTCAAGGCGAGGATCATGCATAAAGCACAAGCTCCCCATGGGGTAGCGCGGCGAAACATCGGTTCCAGATCGGCCCCCACTTGATATAAAATCCGGCTGAAAGATTCATTGCCCTTCAAGCTTATCCTTTGTCGCCAAAGAGCGGAGAGCTCGGCAGCTAAGATGGGGCTCGCCAGGGCGGCATACAAAGGTGCGTGACGCACGCTCGTTAGCGACGAATGGGCTAGAAAGATGATCCAAAACGGTTCGACGGCCCGCCTTTGGAGCAGCAGAACCGCCGAAATCAATAAGCCGAGGATTAGGAGCCATTCGAATTGGACTTGACCTTCCGACCGGAACGTCGGCGCCTGAAACTCCTGAATCATATTTCGGATCCAGTCCGCCCGCAGGTATTCCAGGATGTGCCTGTGAAGTCCGAAACCAAGCGGATTTGCCAGCGTGGCGAGCGAACAAAGGGCCAGGAGAAGCGAATAGCGCAGAATTTGGGGCCTCCGTGATTGTCCCATCCATGCCTCCACCGCAAGTCCGGCCACAAGCAACGCTAACAGAGCTAGAAACAGTGCGAACCCGCCATGCAGATTTGTCCACAATGCGGTGAGGGGAAGCAACAGCCAAACGGTGCGGCCAGGCGAGCGTCGATCCGCCTCCACAAGCCACAAAGCTACCGGCAAGAGCAGGAGCGTGAACAAGTGGGGCCGCGCGAGGAAGTGAATCGTTGAGCTCCCTACTGCGAGCAACGTGAGGGGCACTGCCAGCATGGGATTCGCGCCGCGCCAGAGGGCGAATCTAAGAATCACGGTCGAAAAGAGCGCGATTAAGACGCCCGCGAAGAGGACGACACCCTTCAAGCCCGCCGCCCGAAATAGCGTCGCGAAAATCAAATCGGACAGCCACTCCCAAGCGAACCAGGGCGCGTCAGGTCGACTGAACGAGAAGAGATCGTGACTCGGGATTCGACCGTGAGCGAGGATGTATTCGCCCGTTCGGATATGCCAGCCAGCATCTCCGTCCAGCAAGAGAGACGACCATCCGCCCGCGCTCGCCGCGAACAGCCAGATCAGCACCGCAACGAAAAAGCAGTCCGAGAAAGATGGAATCAGCCATCTCTGCCAGGATGAGAGCAACCCACTCGCTAGAGCGGGCCTGAGGCCTGCCTCTGCAAACGCGGGGGATGGAATCGAAGTTGCCAACGTGAGTCCTCACCTAACTCATCGACCGGGGAGGCCGGAGCTTTAGCGACCTGGCAAACTCTTTCCGCCGCGGTCGCCTAGGGATGCACCGACAAGGTAACTCCCGCTTGGCCAGCAATCCCGCCAACAGTCACGACTAGCGGAACTGCCTGGCCCGTCGCAGCCGACGCCGGTACTACTACATTGATCTGAAGAAGCCCGAGAATCGACCCCACAAGAGGACCCGCGTAGCTCACGGTCGCGGCCGCTCCGCCGATGGTCACCGTCGGCAGGGGATTCAATTGCGGCAAGGGACTCATGGCCGCAGGAATCACAAGCCCGGTGCGGGGCGTTATGGTCGGGTTATAGTCGCCCTCTCCCGTCAAGTAGAGAAGAATCGTGTCGCCCAGTTTGGCCGGTGTGGCCGCCGTGTTCAGCGTATAGCCCGCTGCTGCGCTGAAATTCAGAGCCGCCGCCGGACCCGCTCCCGAGCCGTCCGCAGTGAAGAGTCCGGGGGCTGTTGCCGCTATGCTTACCGTCGCGGTTGCTGGAGGATTCGTCCCGTTCGCGATCGAGACCTGCTTGCCGGCTCCCAGGGTTACTTCGTAAGGCACCTGTACGGTAACTTGATTCTCGCTGACATACAGCAGCGGTGCCGCCTGGTTGTCGATTGACACCGTTACGCCACCGAGGGTTGTATCCACGAACCCGTTCGTCACGGTCATGCTCGCCGGCGTGGCGGGACCAATATTCGAGCCGAAGATGGTGACCAGCTCGCCCGGACTCACCGCTGCCGCTCCATAGCTGGCGACATTGCCGACTGCCTGAATGCTGGGCACGTTGCCGACGGGAACCGGCACAGGAGCTGAGTCGCCTCCCGGAGCAGGGTTCGAGACAATCACGTTAAGGGTCCCAGCCGCTAGCAACTGGGCCGCTGGAACTACGGCAAGCATGGCGGTCGGGCTTAATAGGGTTGCTGTTAGCGGGGTCGTTACTCCCTGGATTTTTGCCACCGTAGCGCTATAAAAATTGATTCCGCGAATCGTGAGCGTTTGCGGGCCCCCATTGAGCGGGAGAGTGCCCGGCCAGACACTGGCAATCGTCGGGGCGGAGCTATTCACCGTGAAGCTAACAGTGATCGTTTGGGCTCTTGCGGCCGTTCCGCTTCCAGACTGGGTAACCGTCACCTTCCCTACGTAGGGAGCGGCTTGAGGATTGAGACTCGTGGGATCGGCGGTGAGAACGAGCGAGATCTTTTCTCCAGGAAGGACAACTCCCACTGCGGGCGATACCGATAGCCACGGACTTCCTGCTGCCGCCGTAAATGAGATCGGCGAACCGGTGGTGGAGAGCTGAATCACTTGCGGAGCCGGCGGAATCGGCGGAGCGCTGAAAGTCAAGGCCGTCGCGCTTAGAGTCAGCGCCGAAGGAGCGGCTGTGACGTTCAAAGTCACGGGGATGGTCACGGGACTCGTCACGCCAACCACCGTAACGCTGACCGTCGCAGTGTAACTTCCTACAGCCAGACTAGTGGGGTTGACCTGAAAGCTTATGCTGCCCGGTAATTTGCCGTTGTCGGGGCTGAGCGTCAGCCACGGCGCGCTTCCTGCTGTTATGGCCGTCGTGAAGGCCGGAGTTCCAGCAGTAGCACGGAGAGCGACGGTCTGAGCCGCCGGAAGCTTCGGAGCCCCAATCTGATAGCTGAACGTCACGAACGCGGGTGCGGCCGTGACGGACACTGGAGGCGTAGTCGCGGCTTGCAAAAACGAAGCCGATAGGAAGAGAAGAACAAGCTGCTTAGTCACCAGCCTTCTTATCGGCAAGCCGGGCAGACTTCTAGATATCTCTCAAACCGCTGGGCGATACTACTGGAAGATCCCGGCCTGGTCCCACTTCTGAATCGTATCCTGCACCAGATCCGTCATCTTCTCAACCACGGCCTTGAAATACGCATCGGCCTTGGCCTGATCGAATTTCACGTAGCCTTGGCCCTTCTGATAGAGAATAATCGACGACGGAAAGGGATAGGCGTACCATGTTCCTGCTCCAGGGCGGGGCGTGGCCAGCGAGTCCGAGTAGCGTTCCTTCTGAACAAGCTTGGGATCGATGGCCTGCACGAAAGCATTCTCGTTCCAGCCCGCGTGCCCCCCGTCTTCCCCGAAGGTCTTCAGGGTGACATCGGAGCATATCGCCCACCAATTCGTAACCAGGATGCGGACCCGATGGGCGCGCCCCGTTTTCTCAGCGAGGTCGTTCAGGATGGCCGTCTGCGGTCCTCCGTGGCCGTTAACGATGATGATGTTCTTGAACCCCTGGCGAGCCAGCCCCTCGAGCACGTCGCCCATAAAGGCGCGGTAGGCGGCTTCGCTGATGGAGAATGCGCCGGCGTAGGCGTCCAGGCTGCCCGTGACGCCATAGTTGACCACCGGCGCCACCAGAGCGTTTAGCTTCGGTGCCATGGCCCGAGCCAAAGCTACGGGAGCGGTGTTGTCTGCGCCGTTATTCACTACGCCGTGAGGCTCTATGGTGCCGGTCGGCAGGAGCAGGGTTTGGATCTTTTTGGGGACGAGCTCCCGGAATTCCATCCAATTGAGATCGTTCATTTCGCGCGTGGTTTGGGCCGCGAGCGGGGCGATGAGGAGGAAGATAGGCCAGAGACGGATTGACACAGCCGCCAGTGTAACAAGTCGAGGGCCCGCTGAAAGCCGGCTGCAGGCAGGATTGCCTGCCCCACTAAGCATAGGTACAAGGCGACGAAATTAGGAGGTTAGAAACTTCTCGACTTCCGACCTGCTGGGGATGGAGGCTTGCGCACCCGCTCGCGTCACCGAGATGGCCGCCGCCGCATTGGCAAATCGAAGAGCGTCTTCCAGAGTGCGGCCCTCGGCTAGAGCCACCGCCAGGGCAGCGTTGAACGTATCGCCCGCAGCCGTGGTATCTTTCGCCGTCACCGCGAAGCCGGGACTGGGGTGTGCGACATCCTGGTCAAGGTAAAAGCAGCCCTGCTCGCCCAATTTGAGCACGACCGCGTTTGGCCCGGTTTCTCGCAGGAGCCCTGCCAGCTTGGGAGCTTCTTCCATCGACACCCGGCCTGGACGCAAGCCCAGCAAAATAGAAGCTTCCGTCTCATTCGGGGTCAAAATATCCACTAAGCGCAATATTTCGGGCGACAAAGTCTGAGCCGGGGCTGGATCGAGAATAGTCCGGGCGCCTTCCTCGCGCGCCACCTTCAACGCAGCCGCCACCGTCTTCAGCGGAGTCTCGAGTTGAAACAGGACGTACTTCGCACCGCGCATGGCCGGGCGCATCGACTCGACGTCAGACGCCTCCAGAGCATCGTTGGCTCCGGAAGCAACCACGATAGAATTTTGCCCGGACTTCTCCACTGAAATCAGGGCCACTCCGGTCGGCTGCGTCCTGCTTGCGTGCACGGAGCTTACGTCCACACCCGCCGCAGAAAGACTGGCTTTCAGATGATCCGCGAAGATGTCGTATCCGACTCGCCCCACCATGCGAACGCTTGTCGACGATCCCCCGAGCTTGCCTGCCGCGCACGCCTGGTTCGCGCCTTTGCCGCCAGGGATCATGCGGAAGCCGCCGCCCAGCACCGTCTCCCCTGGAGCTGGCAGGCGGTCGACAGCAACTACGAAGTCCATATTGAGGCTGCCGACCACGACAATGTGACCCATGCGGGCTCTACCTGCCCAAGTCGATGCCGTAGCGCTTCAACTCTTCAGAATAGTAGCGGCGATGCAGCAGGTCCCATTCTTCAGTGCCCTCGGCGATTTCTTTTTTCTGGGACCGAATCTTCGCGCGAGCGGCTTTTTCGGCTTTCTCTTCGACGACCAGAATCTCGGTAATGGCTTTCACCAGTTCGAGCCGGATGTCGTTGGGATCCCGCTTCACCCGAAAATCGCGCGACTTCTTGAAAGCGGCCACCAGCTTATGGGCGATATCGTTAATTTTATCGCGCGACAGCTTCATCTGATCGCCGCTGTCACGGCCGGAGGCGCGGATCACCTTGCGCTGAGAGAGCAGCGTGTTCTTGATGCGCCGGAACATCTCCTGGTAGCTGACGCCCTCCTGGCGCATGTAGTCGGTGTATTGGTCCAGCAGGTCGCGCACTTCGTCATTGAGCTGGTCTTCCACGGCAAGCTCGTCTTCGATGACATTGGCGATCGTCTCGTAGGCGCCCTGGGGGTTCGTCGCCTCAAATACGTGGGGTGTCAGCTTGTGAAGGAGCTGCCGGGACAAATAGTCGATGAACTCTCTAGCAAGCAGCATGCCTGGGCAATGGACTCCTAAGGAATTCTAGCAAGTTGTTTCCGCGGCGGGATGGTTCAATTGGTGAGGTCGCCTTTGTGATTGTCCAGAAACTCCTGATCTATTTTCTTGCGTCCCTGAAATCCTTCGGACACTCCATGCCAATATTCGATGCCCGTTTCCCCCAGCTTCCAGCACAGGCAGACCTCTTCGCCTCGATACAAAGATGGAAAGTCGATCAGTCCCAGATCCAGATCTTTCACTTGGCAACCGAACGAGTGGATCTTCTCGATGGCCTCGTTCAGCTTTGCCGCGCTCGTTTCGCCTCGGCTTTTCTGTGCGATCAGCCGGTCCCGGTGTATCAGAGTGCCACCCGCCATGACGATCTGCTGCCTGGCATTTTGAAGCTCGGATGCAGCCTGCTGGCATTCAGACTTCAAAAATACGGCATCTCGAATGGCCGCGTCCACGTCGGGAATCAAGCGCTGGGCTTGATGGAGGGTGAAGAAGCGGGGCATCCGCAGTCTAAATTCCGGAGACTTGAACGGACAACGAACGGCTGCGCGGACCGTCGAACTCGGCGAAAATAATGCTTTGCCAGGTGCCCAGCAGCACGCTGGCATTCCGGACCTGCAGGCAAAGCGTCTGACCCATCAGCATGCCGCGCATGTGCGAATCGGCGTTGCGCCGCTCGCAATCGGAGTAAGCGGGATCGTTGTGGCGGTAGTAGCTGTCGCGCTCCACGATCTCTTCGAAGAAGGTTTTGACGTCGTGGACCAGCGCGTCCTGCCACTCATTTATAAAAACGGATGAAGTGGTGTGGAGCGATTGCAAGTGGACCAGCCCATCGTGCACTCCGCTCTTGCGAACGATTTCATTGATCCGATCCGTGATGTTCAACAACTGCAGGCGATCGTTCGTGATCCAATCGACGATGCGATTGAAGACCTTATATCCGCTCTGCGTCAGGCTTTGAAATGCCGGGCTGTCCAAAGGTGCCTCGCCTTCGACGATCTGTATTTTCGATGCGCTCATAAAAACATTTTCCCTTTAATGAGATACACGAACGACGCGATTAGATGGAATCAAATTCGATCCGCGCCGTCTCAAGTATAGCAACCCGGCTCGGATTCGGAACCGGTTGCTATAATCTTGGATAGCGACTAGATGCCTGCGGGTTCCATAAGAAACTGGAAAGTAGTGCTAGCTTGTCTTCTGCTGACATGCAGCCTGGTTGTGGTGTCCACCGCAGCCGTGGAGCACGGGCACGAAGGAGCGGCTTCGCATTCCTGCGACGTTTGCCACTTCGGGCACATGGCTTCGATTGCGCCCTTGGCTCTAGCCGGCATCCTGCCGGAACTTGTAGCCGAATGGCATTGCGTTTCCGAAACGAGCCAATCGCCCCAAGACTGCCGGATCAGTATTTCCTCTTGCCGGGCCCCTCCTGCCGGATCGATTCTCCGTAGCGCGTAGATTCGATCTTTTTCAAATTTAAAGAGGGACCACAGATGAGAAGTGTATTCGTTTTTTCGTCAATTATGTTAGCGACATACTTGAATGCGGCGCCTCCGCAGGCCGCTGGCGCTTCGGGCACAGTCGAGGCAGTGATTTCCGATCCTTCGTCGGCGGCAATTGCAGGTGCCACCGTAAAAATCGCGAACAAAGTCACTGGTTATGAGAAGAGCGTCGTGACGGACGTTACCGGGACCGCGCGGTTTAACAACATTCCGTTTCATAAATACCACCTGGAGGCGTCGGCACCCGGATTTCAGGCTGGCGTGCAGGATATTGAGGTGCGATCCGGCGTTCCGGCATCCGTGAAGATCGTCTTGAGCATCGCGGAAGGTTTAACGTCGGTGGAAGTTCATTCCGATGGGGGCGATATCGTCGAGAATGCGCCCATGGCCCACACAGACGTGGACAGCAGCCTGTTTTCGAAGCTGCCTCAGACTAGCGTAGGGCAGGGAGTTTCCGACATTCTTTCATTGGCGGTGCCCGGCGTGGTTAAGGATTCCGACGGGTTTTTCCATCCCTTAGGGGATCATGCCGAGACTCAGTTTTCCATCGACAATCAGCCCGTTGGGGATCAGCAAAATAAGCAGGCTTCGAACCAGTTGCCGCTGAATGCCATTCAATCGTTCGAGGCGATCTCCGGTGCGCCGCCGCCCGAGTTTGGCGATAAAGCGAGCTTGGTGGTGACCACGGTGACCAAGTCCGGCTTGGGGGTGACGAAACCTTTTGGGAGCTTCAGCACCAGCTATGGGTCGTTTGGAAGCTATAGCGAGAATGCCACGTTCGGGCTGGGCAACAATCGGGTCGGCAATTTTCTGGTAGCGAACTCGGCGCGATCGGGCAGATATCTCGATTCGCCCGAATTTTCTCCGCTGCACGATCGCGGAAACACCGAGCAGGTTTTTGATCGCTTCGATTTTCAAGCGGGTCCTCAGGATACGCTGCACCTGAATTTGTTCGCGGCTAGATCGTGGTTCCAAATTCCGAATACATACGATCAACAGTCGAGCGGGCAGGATCAGCGGCAACAGGTCCGCACGTTCAACATCGCCCCGGGGTGGGTGCATCTTTTTGGTCCGACGACGATCCTGAATGTGAATCCGTTTTATCGGGAAGATTTTGTCGAGTACTTTCCGAGCCGCAATGGATTCGCTGACTTGCCTGCGACCATCTCGCAAAACCGGCGCCTGGCGAACGTGGGCATCAAGACGGACGTGTCCTATGTGAAGGGGATTCACAACGCCAAAATCGGTACCCAGATCATGCATAACATTCTGAATGAGAATTTTGGGTTCGGGATCACCGATCCGGCTTTTAATTCTCCGCTTAGAGCCGATTTCAATCCAGGGCTGCTCCCCTACGATCTCACCCGCGGCGGGCGTCGTCTTGCATTTCGCGGGCACACCGACATTAAGCAGTACGGGTTTTATGCCCAGGATCAGATAGCTTTCGGCAACTTTACAATCATGGCGGGCTTGCGCGGCGACATCTATCGCGGTCTCACGAGCGACAGCGGCGTGGAGCCTCGCATCGGGATTTCCTATCTGTTTAAGCCTACGGCAACGTCGTTGCGCATTTCTTACTCGCGCTTCTTCGAAACGCCGTACAACGAGAATCTGGTCCTCTCCAGTTCCACTGGCGCGGGTGGTCTGGCAACCGGTACGTTTGGCGCGTTCGGCGCCACTCCGCTCACGACGGGCCGCCGCAATCAGTATCAGGCCGGGTTGGAACAGGGAATCGGCAAGTATGTGGTGGTGGACACTAACATATTTTGGAAATACACCAGGAATGCTTTCGATTTCGACACTCTATTTAACACTCCCATCACCTTCCCCATCGAGTGGCGCAAGTCGAAGGTGGATGGCGTTTCGCTGCGCGTGAACTTATCCGCGATCAAAGGTTTTTCGGCCTACACCGTGATGGGACACACGCGAGCGCGTTTCTATGGTCCGGAAATTGGGGGCCTGATTTTCAACTCGCCGATCAACAACTCGGTATTCCGCATCGATCACGATCAAGCTTTTGAGCAGACCAGCAATTTGCGATATCAGTACAAGAAGGGTCCATGGGCTTCGTTTACGTGGCGCTACGATAGCGGCCTGGTAGCCGGGCGCGTGCCTGATTTGGCGGCAGCCCTTTCCCTGACGGCCGACCAGCAGCAGGCGATCGGATTCCGCTGCGGCTCCACCTCCGCGTCCCTGAACAACCCCATTACTGCTTGCGGGAGTTCCTACAGCGCGCAGCGGATCGTAATCCCGAAAGCAGGGACCGAGAACGACGATACCAATCCTCCCCGGATCGCGCCTCGAAATCTGTTCGATTTGGGCGTGGGAACGGATAATCTGTTCCACACCGACAAGCTTCGCTGGACTCTTCAGTTGACCTGTTCGAATCTCACCAATGAAGTGGCGCTCTATAATTTTCTGTCGACTTTTAGCGGAACCCACTTCATTTCCCCTCGCGCCTACCGGGCTGAGATTGGGTTCGTTTTCTAGTACCGGTTCTTGAAACTGAGTGGGGATGTGGCGAATCCCACACTTCAGAGCCATGTCACACGGACTGAACGAAATCGGGGCGGGTGTTTCAAACCTGCCGATTAGCATCGCGAATGCCTATCTTGTCGGGAAGCCGGGTTCCCCCTGGGTTTTGGTTGATACGGGCACGCCTGGCAAGGCGAAGATGATCCGGCAGGCGGCTGAGAGCCGGTTCGGTCAGAAGGCGAAGCCGGAGTGCATCGTGCTTACTCATGGCCACTTCGATCACGCCGGAAACGCTCTGGAGCTCGCAAATTTTTGGGATGTGCCCGTTTACGCCCATAGTCTCGAAATGCCTTACCTAACCGGCAAGTCGGCCTATCCGCCAGCCGATCCAACTGCTCCTGGGTTCATGTCGTTCCTGAGCCGGTTCTTTACGTCACTGCCCTTCGATCTGACTGGGCGTGTGCGCTCCCTTGAGCCAGGGAAAGTGCCGGCTCTCCCCGATTGGGAGTGGCACCATACACCCGGGCACACACCCGGGCATGTTTCTTTCTTCAGAAAGGCGGATGCCATGCTATTGGCGGGCGACGCGTTCGCCACCGTCAATCTGGATTCCGCTATCGACGTGCTGCGGAAGAAGCAGCGAATCTCTAGTCCCCCGGTGCCGATGACCTGCGATTGGCGTGCCGCTGGGGAATCTGTGCGCAAGCTGGATGATCTCAACCCGCTAACGTTCGCTTGCGGGCATGGAGTACCGATGTCGGGCGCCGATGCGGCAGACGAGTTTGCTAACTTCGCCTATCATTTCCCGGTTCCCTCGCACGGACGCTATGTCCACGAACCCGCCATCACGAACGAGTCTGGAGTGGTCAGCCTCCCGCCGCCTCCTCCAGACCGTTTGCCCGGAATTGCAGGCGCAGTGGCGGTGGCGGGGTTGACAGGCGTTATGGTGACAGTCGCGGCCCAGCGCCGCAGACGGCACCTTACTCAATCGTGACCAAGTCCTTCTGAGCCAGAACCGCTGCCGCATCTTCGGCGGTAAACGCCTCCGTCTTCGCCGAATGATTCATGGAGCAGAATTTAGGACCGCACATCGAGCAGAACGCGGCATCCTTGAACCCTTCTTCCGGCAAGGTTTCATCGTGCATGGCTTGCGCAGTCTCGGGATCGAGCGATAGCGCAAACTGCTTCTTCCAATCGAACTTATAGCGGGCGCGGGACAATTCGTCGTCGCGGTCGCGCGCGCCTGGCCGATGTCGCGCGATATCGGCCGCGTGGGCCGCGATCTTATAAGCGATAATCCCGGCTTTGACGTCCTCGCGATTCGGCAGTCCCAGGTGCTCTTTGGGCGTGACGTAACACAGCATGGACGCGCCGTACCAGCCGATCATGGCTGCGCCAATTGCCGACGTGATGTGATCGTAGCCAGGGGCAAAGTCCGTAACCAAGGGTCCCAGCGTGTAGAACGGAGCCTCGTGGCACAACTCCAACTCTTTTTCCACCTGCATCTGGATCTGGTCCATGGGAATGTGGCCAGGCCCTTCGATCATCACCTGCACGTCGTAGTCCCAGGCCTTGCGCGTCAGTTCGCCAAGCGTTTTCAGTTCCGCGAATTGCGCCGCATCGCTGGCGTCGGCAAGCGAACCAGGCCTGAGCCCGTCACCGAGCGAGAAGCTGACATCGTGCTTTTGGAAAATTTTGCAAATCTCGTCGAAATGCTCGTACAACAGATTTTGCTTGTGGTTTTTTACCATCCACTCCGCGAGGATCGCGCCGCCCCTGCTGACAATTCCGGTAATGCGCTTGGTGGTGAGCGGGATATATTGGACCAGCACGCCTGCGTGAATGGTCATGTAATCGACGCCTTGTTCAGCCTGCTCTTCAATCACTTCCAGCATGACGCGGATGGTTAAATCTTCGACGCGGCGGACTCGGGTGAGCGCCTCGTAAATCGGCACGGTTCCGATGGGCACGGGCGAGTTCGCGATGATAGCCTTGCGAATCCGGGGAATGTCGCCGCCGGTGGATAGGTCCATCACGGTATCCGCGCCGTATTTCACCGAGTAGCGGAGCTTATCGAGTTCATCGTCGATGTTGGAAGTGGTGGACGAGTTCCCGATGTTGGCGTTAATTTTACATTTTGACGCGACTCCGATGCACATCGGCTCCAGGTTGTCGTGATGGATGTTGGCCGGGATGATCATGCGTCCGCGAGCGACTTCGGAGCGAATTGCTTCTGGCTCGAGCCGTTCGGCCTTGGCGATATATTCCATCTCTTGGGTGATCAGGCCCCGTCGGGCATAGTGGATCTGAGTGCGGATCGGATCGTTCATCCTGGGGGAAACCCATTCGCTGCGCATAAGTGTCCCCATTTTAACGTGATCGACGGATGATCTGCCGGATGTAGCGCGGCCGCGCGGATTTTGGCGGCTGCTCGATGACCCGGCGAAAAGATTTTTGTGAAATATAGCCAAACCTGAAATGTTCGATCCTGCCTCAACACTATGAGCCAGACAAAGCATTCGGGCCATCGGAAGGGATTTAGCCGTGGCCGGGATTTGCTCTGAGACGTATCAACCAAATAGAACGAGGAGAGTTAGTATGATCCGAATCACCGCTGACATTTTTTCCGGCCGGGAAAATCCCGTCTGGGAGGTCGCAGGGGACGAAGCGCAGAGTCTGCTTCAAGAAATTTCGCGCAACCAAGACGCCGTGGGAGCCTTGGACGAAGGCTATCAAGGTCTGGGATACCGCGGACTGATCGTGGAGGGCATGGCGGACAACGTTACCACCAAGTATGGCGTGCCTTCCACCTTTCGCCTCGCTCACGGAAGCAACGCGAAGGGGCTTGAGATAGGGGATAGAATTGCGAGCTCCATGCTCAAGGCCGGCGTGGTCGATGAGGGGTTGCATAAGTTGCTGGTTGAGCAGTTGCAAGCGCTCGGCGCGGCACCTGGCGACTCGCTCACCGAAAGCGACCAATCGGGTACGGAGGCCGCTGCGCAGGCGGAAGCCAAGAAGCCCACGGTTGCCGTAACCTGCCAAATTGAGCTGGGGACTTTTAATCCGGGCTTTTGGAACAACCCGGCGCACATTGGGAAGAACAACTGCTATAACTACGCTTCGAATCGGCGCACCGACACGTTCGCCCAGCCAGGCCGGGCCACGGGGCATCAGGCCAGCGTAATGGCCTGCGCCAACGTTACAGCGGGCGCTATATCGGATGGTCTACACCATCGATTCAACTGCTTTCCCGCGTCGGAGAGCCCTCGTTGGCTGATGGCGCTGGTGGTTGCGCCCGGGTTCGATTACCATTGGTACAGGAAGCAAAAAGAAGGCTTCTGGGGACACAAACCTGGAGGTACCGCTGCCAGAAATGTGGACAACAATGGGCACATTGTATTGAATCCAGAGACTGCCGCGCGAGCGCCGTACACGAATTTTTGCGGGTACTTTTATGCCTGCAAGAGCCAGAAAATAAAATAAGCGACAAATTGGCGCGATTTCGAACAACACGCGGTTGTGCAACTCTACTGATCTTGCTTTGTTGCGCAGCCGCGTGCAGCCGTGTCAAGCAGGTCCAACGTTTCAGGATTCCTATGCGAGTTGAACTGGATGCCTTTAGCGGCCGTCCTAATCCGAACTGGGAGTTGACCGACCAGCAGTCGGCTGAATTTCTCGGACTTCTGCAATCGCTGCAGCCGATCCCGGCCGAATCAGCTGCCTTTGAAGGTCTCGGCTATCGCGGGTTCGTGGTGACGGGGCATGGCGAGACGATGAACGGCTTCGAACAGGTCCGCGTGTTTCGAGGCAAGGTGGTTGCAACTCGCAGGAGCGGGACGGCGGCGTTCCGAGATCCGCAACACTCACTGGAAGCATGGCTTCTTGAGACCGGACGCAGTCATATTGAACAAGGAACAATGGCCTACGTGCGGAAAGAAATAGAATAAGCCGCTACAAGATCGTTGATGGCGCGATAAAACGTTGGTTGACGCCGCCTTGTAATTGCGCGTTACGATTGAGGGATCGCCTCGCATGACCGGCCCCAACGCATTAAAATCGATTCTTCGCGTCAGCTTCGAAGCCACGCCTGGATCTCCGCGCAACCTTGAGTTCTTCAAATCCTTCCGCATCGGCCGGACTGAAGAAAACGACATCTGCATCAAGAACGAATACGTCAGCCGCCACCATCTGGAGGTCTCCTGCGCAAACGGCCAATGGTCGGCGCGCGATCTGAATAGCAGCAACGGCGTCTTCATAAACGGCAAGCGCGTGGAAGTAATCTCGCTCGCCCAGACAACTACCGTCCGTCTTGGCATTGAGGGGCCGCTGGTCACGCTTCAAGTGGAACAGCCGCCCGCGCCGCCTCCGGTTAAGGACTTTGGCAGCGACACCATCATGGCGCGCTACTTCGGCAAAGAGACCGGCGAGCCGATGGGCGATCGCACGATGATGATCCGGCAGGCGTACTCCCAAGTGCAGAAGAAACAAAAGTGGAAGTACGGCCAAATGATGGCGGTCCTTGGGCTGATCGCGATCGGGGCCGGCGCGTACGCTTTGTATCTGCACAAGGAGTCGAGCAAGCGAAAGGCCCTCGCTGAAACTATTTTCTATACCATGAAGGCGCTGGATGTCAGCATCGCCCGTGTCGAGACGCTGGTCACCGAGTCGGGAAGCGCGAAGGGACAGGAAGAGATCCGGAATTCCCGCAAGCACCGCGCGGACATGGAGAAGAATTACGATCAGTTCCTAACCTCGCTGCACGTCTATGAAGCCAAGATGACTCCGCAGGACCGATTGGTTTTGCGGGTGGCGCGCATTTTCGGAGAATGCGAGCTGGACATACCGCCGGATTTCAAAGTCGAGGTGAACAAGTACATCCAGCAGTGGAAGTCTTCCGGACGCCTGGCGAGAGACGTTCGAAGAGCCCGCGACAATGGCTACACTCCGGTGATCGCGCGGGAGTTGCTCGCTCAAAATTTGCCGCCCCAGTTCTTCTATCTGGCGCTGCAGGAAAGCGATTTCGATGCCACCATCAGCGGGCCGATCACGAGAAAAGGCTATGCCAAAGGAATGTGGCAATTCATTCCCGAGACCGCCGTTAAATATGGCTTGCATATCGGACCTTTGGTCGATTTGCCCCGGCCGGATCCCGGTGACGACCGGCATCATTGGGATCGGGCCACCAAGGCTGCCGCGGCTTATTTGAAGGACCTCTATACCACCGAGGCTCAGGCGTCCGGTTTCCTGGTGATGGCCTGTTACAACTGGGGCGAGAAGTCCGTGCTGCCTTACGTTCAGAAAATGCCGCAGAACCCGCGAGAACGGAATTTCTGGAAGCTGCTTACCCAGCATCGGGATAAGGTTCCGGACGAAACGTACGGTTATGTTCTGAATATTTTTGCCGCGTCGGTAATCGGAGAGAATCCGCGATTATTCGGATTTGATTTCGATAATCCTCTGGAACATTTGGAAAATCAACGTAACTGAACGGGTCTCCGGGGTGTCTAACGATGTGCGCTCCGCTTGAGCGCTGCCCCGATACCAACCCCTGGAGTCTTCGATGAAACTTAACGCACACCGGTTCGTTCTGCCGCTCGCGCTTTTCGCCGGCAGCTTCGCCTTGATTGGACAGAATAGCGGGATCATAGTAGGCCCCCCACAGCTCACATTCAGCGCGCAAAGCAATAGCGGGCCCGTTGCGCCTCAGAACCTGGTGGTCTCCTCCAGCAGCGGTTTAGTTGTGAATTTCACCACCAGCACGTTTTCGGGCGGAAACTGGCTGTCCGTTTCGCCTCCTTCGGGGAGCACTCCGCAGGCCCTGACCGTGACCGCTAACCCGGGGTCGCTCGGGGCAGGGACCTACGGTGGGTTCGTCACGATCACGACAGCTACTGGAAGCACCACGGTTCCCGTCACTCTGAATGTTAATCCGAACGGGGCCTCGCCGGTGACCGCCGCCCCCAGCCAACTCGCATTCAGCTTTCCGACCGGGAGCACCGTTCCGCAGAGCCAGCCCGTGACTATTGGATCTTCTACCAGCTCCGCGTCGGCTTTCACCGCTACGACTTCGACGAGCAACGGGGGCAACTGGCTATCGGTGACTCCCAACTTGGGGACCACTGGAAGCACGCTTACCGTGACGGTGAACCCGACCAGCTTGAATGCGGGCACTTATTTCGGAGCCGTCGCGATCAATCCGCCTGGCTCTACCGGTCTGGTGATTCCGGTCCAAGTCAGCATTCTGAGCCCGTCTACTTTGAACATCTCGCAGCAACAACTGTCGTTCGTTTACCAAACCGGTACGGCCGCTCCCGCACCGCAGACGCTGAACTTAAGCACCAACGGAAGCGGACCGATCAGCTTTAGCGCATCCGCGGGAGCATCCACTTGCGGCAACACCTGGCTGGTTGTATCTCCCCAGGCGAGCGCCACCCCGAGTATCCTGACTGTACAGATCAATCCGACCGGCCTGCAGCCTGGTACGTGCACGGGCTCGATAGTTATATCTGCCCCAAGCGCGTCCAATTCGCTTCAATCGATTCCAGTCAGTCTGCTGGTAAGCAACAGTCCGCTCCTGCAAGTGCCTACAACGGGAGTGACGTTTAATTACCAGCTAGGAACGGCGGTGCCCGCAACGCAGACGGTTCAGGTGACCAGTTCCAGCACGGCACTTAACTACAGTGTTACAGCGACGCCGCTCGGAAACGGGCCAAACTTCCTGACCATCCAATCTGGCACCGGGACCACGCCCCAGGCGATCACGTTAGCCATCAATCCCGCGGTTTTAAACGGGCTGGCACCCAATACTTACGCCGAGAACGTGACCATCAGCTCTCCCGGTGCCGGCAATCCGGCGCAAAGCTTCACTGTCACTCTCGTAGTCAGCAACAATCCGATGTTGCTTTCCACCCAGCAGGCAGTCACCTTCAATTACCAGATAGGGCAGGCCACTCCTCCGAGCCAGCTCCTCACGCTTAGCAGCACCGGCGCTCCTCTTGTTTATAACGTTTCGTCGACCACGACCACGTGCAACGGATTTCTGACGGCGACGCCCGCAACTGCCTCCACTCCCGTCCAATCCGGGCAGCAATCCCAGGTTGTTCTTGCGGTTACCACGAGTAATTTGACAACACCTCAAACCTGCACTGGAACGGTGACGATTTCGGTTCCGGGGTCTACGACAGCGCCGTTAACGGTGCCAGTCACTCTGAATGTTTCCACGACGCCGCTGATCACCCTTAGCCCATCGGTGATCACCGTTACTACGGTTGCCGGATCGAGCGCCCCGGTCCAGAGGTCGATCGCTCTCACCAGCACCGATGGGAGCACTGCGCTGAATTTCACGGCCACTGCCTCTACCAACCCTCCAGGCTTGACGTGGCTTTCGGTCGCTCCGAACACGGGCTCCGCACCAGCCAGCTTGAGCGTGATCGTAAACCCATCGAACCTCCAGGCCGGTGTGTACGTGGGCAGCATCAACGTTTCCAGCACTGCTGTAAATGTTGGTCCACAGTCAGTTCCCGTGATACTCACGATTGCTACGGGGACCATCAACGTGACTCCGACTCTGCTGATGTTCAGCCAACCAACCGGATCCCCAACTCCGGGCAGTCAGACGATTCAGGTGGGCGGCGTTCCCGCGGGAGCAACCGTCGGTGCCACGGCCACGTTATTCAACGGTCTCAATTGGCTGAACGTGACCAGCTCGGGAGGGACGATCACAGTTTCGCCCAACGGAACGCAACTCGCGCCTGGCTCTTACTCAGGCGTGGTTACGATCTTCGTGCCTGGGGCCGCTAACAGTCCGCTCAATGTACCGGTTACGTTCACGGTGGGTGGAGCTCCTCTGTTTGCTGTATCAACGTCTACGGTTGGCTTTACTTATCAAACTGGCGGGGGGCTTCCGGCTTCCCAAACGGTCCAGATTACGAGTGCCAATGGAAACGTTCCGTTTACGGCAGCGGTGGTGGGTCCCCAGTCGCCGAGCACTGGCCCCATCTTTGCATCCGTGTCGCCCGGCAGCGGCACTACTCCTGGCAGCTTGGTGATCGCCTTAAATCAACCGGTGGTCTCGACGTTGGGCCCAGGCACCTATACGAACCTGGTCAACCTGACTTCTTCCAGCGCGCCGGGAGTGAATGAGGCGATTACCGTTAATTTGACCGTGACGATGGCTGGTCCATCCACGATTACTGCGGTTGTGAACGGGGCGAGTTACTTGACCGGCGCAGTCTCTCCCGGCGAGATCGTTGCGATTTTCGGCACGAACATCGGGCCGGCCACTGCGGTTGGTCTCCAGCTTACCGCCTCCGGGTCGGTTTCCACTACGCTGGGGAATACCTCGGTGGCGTTCAACGGAGTGCAGGCTCCGCTGATCTACGTATCGGCCAACCAGATCAATGCGATCGTGCCGTATGAAGTGGCGGGCATGTCATCGGCGAATGTCGTGGTCACTCTAAATGGAACGTCCTCGGCTTCGTTCGCCGTGAATGTGGTGGCGACTGCGCCGGCGATCTTCTCATCGGGACAGAACGGCAGCGGCCAAGGCGCGATCCTGAACGAGGACTTGTCGTCGAACAGCACCACCAATGCCGCAGCGCGCGGATCGGTAATCGCGATTTATGCAACCGGGGAGGGAGTGACTATACCGGCTCAAGCGACGGGGTCCGTTACGCCGTCCACCGGAAGCTCGTTCCCGAAACCGGCCGTCGTGACGGCAACTATCGGCGGCGTACCGGCGATCGTAACGTATTTCGGCGAAGCACCGGGCCTGGTGGCGGGCGTGCTGCAGGTGAATGCGATTGTGCCGGCTGGTGCAGCAATTGGCAATCAGCAGGTCGTGTTGACGGTAGGCGGAGTAAGCAGCCCGGCGGTGGTTACCGCGGCCATCAAGTAGGCGTCCGGATTGCATTTGCGCGGGAAAGGGACATCTGAAAAGGTGTCCCTTTTTTAGTGACTAACACTAGGGCGTGAGATCATGTTGCCATGATCGTTCAACTGACGCCGGATGATGAGAAGCTCGTTCACGAGCGAATGCGCAGCGGTGCGTTCGAGAGTGTGGAGGACGTGATCCATCAAGCTCTCCGGGTACAGGAGGCGGAGGAAGCATGGCTGGTACTGCATAAGCGGGAAATTGAAGACAAACTTGTACGGGCCATCCAGGAGTTTGATGGGGGGGGCGGTATTCCCGCCAGTAAAGTCCGCCAGCGCTTGCAGGAGATGCGGGAAACTTGTTCGTCCTGCGGTGAATGAAGGAGCTCTACACTCTCTCCTCCTATGCGCTCCGGGATCTTTTCGACATCTGTGATTATATTCGGCAAGATAATCCCGATGCAGCGGATCGAGTTGAAGCAGAGTTGCTGGAAAAGTGCGAGTCGCTGGCTCGAATGCCCGGCCAGGGACATCGACGCACAGAATATACCCAGCGGCCCATATTGTTCTTCCCGATCTATTCGTACCTAATTGCCTATCGCCCTCAAACTGATCCATTGCAAATCCTCGCCATCATACATGGGGCACGCGATGTGCAGAAGCTTCTTAGACGGAGAGATCTGTAGCGAAACGGCCACGATGCAACTTTCTCACGCAGTGTTCGTCTTCGCGAGTTGGCATCCCGATCCCGGCAGAAAAAAACGACTCGCGGCCCGTTTCGGAAGTTCAGTTATCCCCCGAAGCATCCGCCAATAGGCGAGCGGCCGCGCTACGGAGGTCCACGGCGCTGCTACCAAGCGTAGCGCGTACTAAGCCAGCTTGGGAACCGTGAACGGTTTGCGGTACTCTCGCGTGAACATCCCGGTCGCTTCCGCATCTCCGATGCACGAATACGTCTTCTCGTCGAACTGCAAAGTGCGGCCGGTCTTGTACGAGATGTTGGCCAGGTGCACGAGCGTAGTGGAGATGGCGCCCTCTTCGATCTCGGCGGTCAAATCCTGACGGCGGCGGCTGCGCACCGCGTCGATAAAGTTCGCGAAGTGATCGCCGCCTTCCTTGCGCGACGGGCCCGGTTGCGCGTCTTTTCCGATCCACGAATCGTACTTCACGTAGCCGTCGATCGCCAGATAGCCGTTGGAACCGTAGAAGACATTACCGACCGTGTTGCTCTTGACGCTCTTGTCGAATTCGCTGATCCCGGCTTCGTGATTCGTCATCCAGTGGCGGACTTCGAAGGTCATCATCTTCTTCTTGCCATTCACGTCGAACTCATAGGAGCAGGTGATCGTGTTGGGCGTCTCCTGATCGTCATCGAACATGAAGTGACCGCCGATGGCCGAGACTTTGGTTGGGTACCGGACGCCTAAACCCCAGCGCGCGATATCCACCTCGTGAATGCCCTGGTTGCCGAGATCGCCGTTGCCGTAAGCCCAGAACCAGTGCCAGTTGTAATGGAAGCGATTTTTCGTGAAGGCGTGTTTCGGGGCCGGACCGAGCCAGAGATCGTAGTCCACTCCTGCGGGCACGGGTTCCTCGGGAGCGCGTCCGATCGTGTTGCGCCACTTGTAGCACAGACCGCGAGCCATGTAGACGTCGCCGATCAATCCCTCGCGCATTTTCTGAACCGCTTCCTGGAGAGCCACGCCAGAGCGGCTTTGGCTGCCTTGTTGCACGATACGGTCGTATTTGCGCGCCGCCGCGACGATTTGTTTCGCTTCGAACATGTTGTGGGAGCAGGGCTTCTCCACGTACACGTCCTTGCCCGCCTGGCAGGCCCAAATAGTCTGAAGCGTGTGCTGATGATTGGGAGTGGCTATCGAGATCGCATCGATGGATTTGTCTTCCAGCATTTTGCGAAGATCGGTGTAAGCGGCGGGGGGCTTCTCCCGTTTCGCGCCCACGTCGTGAACCGCTTTGTCGAGGACGCTTTGGTCGACGTCGCAGAGAGCGACCAGGTCGACGTTGGGGAGAGAAGTAAAGGCGTGGAGGTGTGACTTGCCCCGGCCTTTCAGGCCCACGCAACCCACTCGCACGGTGTCATTGGGGCTCTTGGTGGCGGCGAGTGCGCTTCCCATCGCGGCGGCGGAGCCCATCAGGAATATTCGTCTGTTCATAACGGATGTCCAACTCTGTAAAGATCATAGCGCTTTCCCGTTACCAGCGCGTTCCAGCATCTGGAGAACGATTTTCGCCGCTTCCTGGCTGGCGCTCTTTTTCGATACTCCCTGCCCCATGCCAGCCCAGTTCCGGCCTAACCGCACCTCGATCACGAAAGTCTTGGCATGCTCTGGACCGCGCTCTTCCAAGATGTTGTAGGTCGGCTGGGGAAGGTTGAGAGTCTGGGCGAGTTCCTTTAAAGCGCCCTTAAAATTCAGAACCTCCTGGCCCCCAGCCTCGCCGCTGTTAAAATCCGAAAGAATTCGCCGGATGACAAATGCGCGCGCGGTCTCCATGCCGCCGTCCAGATAAAGCGCAGCGATCAGCGCCTCCACCGCGTTGGCAAGCAGCGTTCTCTTCTCCCGCCCGCCGCTCAGATCCTCGCCTCGGCCGAGCAGAAGGTACTGCCCCAGATTCATTGACTGGGCCGAATGATAGAGGTGCGCGGAGCTCACCAGATGAGCTTTCAGCTTGGAGAGTCGGCCTTCCGAATCGCCTGGAAACTGCGTGACCAACCATTCGCTGACGACGAATCCGAGAATGGCGTCGCCTAAAAATTCGAGCTGCTCATTGTTGGAGCAAACCTCGGGCAAGCCTTCTTCATAAGCCCGAGACCGATGCGTGAGCGCGCGCTGAAGAAGCCCCTTTTCACGGAAGCGGTGCGCCAGTTCCGTTTCGAGCGCCTCCGTCATCCCTACTTTGCCTGCGCGGCCTTCAGCTTGGCAACGTCGGTCTTGCGCTGTTGAGCGTACTGCTTCACCTGCGCGGGAGCGTCTGTCATGCTCAGGACTTTGTCGAATGTGGCGCTCGCATCGTCCAGCTTGCCACCCTTCATTTGAGCTTCGCCGAGGCGGAAGGCAGTGACCGAATCCGGCGAGGTTTCAACGGATGTCTTAAACTCGGTAATCGCGTCGTCGTACTTCTTGTTTGCGATAGCCATCATGCCCATTGCGGCATGCGCCTGCGCTTCGGCCCCTTTCTTCTGGGTGGCCCACTGCGCGTCGGGAAGCTGGGAAAACGGCTTCGGGTAATCCTTCGCATTCTCCAAAGCCAGTTGGGCGTACTTCTGCACTTTGGCGGTCTTCTCAGCTTTATCCAGATCGAATTCCTTCGCGTTGGTGGCGGTTACCGACGCGATGGTCACGTCAGCCTCGAAGTTCTTTGGATCTGCTTCCAGCACCCTCTCGGCATAGGTCACAGCAAGGGGCGCATCATTTTTCTGTTGAGCGATCTGCATCGCGTTCTGAAGCAGCAGAACCTTGAACTGCGTGTCGGCGAAGCTGGTGAGAAAGCCTTCAATCGCCTTCAACTGGTCGTCAGGACTCGCGGGCGGCGCGATGGCCTGCTGCATGGCCTGAAACGCCTCGGCCTCTTTCTTCGACTTCACCGCCGGGTCCGCTCCCCATGCCAGGGATCCGCTTAGGATCGCGATCCCGCAGGAAAGGGCAAGCACTTTGGATGAATTCTTCATCGAAACTTCACTCCTATTTGATTTGACCGAGTTCTTTCTTAGCTTCCTGTTTCGCCTTAGGAGACGCGCCATCGATCGAAATAGCGTCACGGAATTTCCTTGCGGCATCGTCGTTCTGCCCGGCAGCCAACGCGAGTTTACCAAGATAGACGTACGCCCAGCCTTTCGTTTCAGCGTCGGGCGACAGATCTAGGGTCTTCTGGAACAGCTTTTCCGCCAACTCGGGATCTTTCTGCAGGGCCGCGATCCGGGCCAGACCATAGTATGCCTTGGCGTGAGTGGGCCGCTGACTGGTCTCCTGCAAGGCCCGGAGATAGGCCTGTTTGGCCTCGTCCAATTTGCGGGCGACGTAGAGATCTTCGGCGGTCTCCATGGTCTTATCGACGCCGGTCAATTCAGGCGCGGCGGGCGCGGCGGCGGGCTTGAACTTGCGGGCCGATCGCTCCCGAGTAAATTCGACTTTCTCGAGCCGGGCCTCTTCGCGTTTCAGGTCGATTCGCGTGATCAGGTCGGGGAGGTACAGGCGCATCGCCATGGGCTGCTTCTCATATTCCACCAATCCTTCGGCGAACGCAGGCGTGTACACGTAGCCTTCCCGAAATGCTTGATTCACCATTTCTGCGCGCTTGGCTTCGCCGCGACTAAGCCGACTCTCCACTGCTTTCACCAGGCAAGTGGTGGTCAGCAACATGAAGTCATTCTTGTATGCGTCGTCGAGCGCGGGTGCGCTTTGGGCGTAATCGGCCATGCCACGCTTTTTTTCCAATTGCTCGGAATACTTGAGCGCCAGCGGATCCAGCAAATAGTGCAGGTAGGCGTAGCGGATCTCTTCAATCGGCAACTCGGGCGAGGGCGTAACCACCACGAAATAATCGTCTTTGTAGTTGCGCGTCTGCACAACGTTGGGCGGTCCTAGCAGGTCTACGAACACCTGAAAGCGGCGTCCCATGTAACCGCTGGTGGGATTCCGCAGATAAAACGTCGCTTCCAGCAGCGCTTTCGTCAGCGGCGTGTGGAAGGTCTCAATGGTACGCTCGTACTCCGGTTGAACCTGATGCCAAATTTGATCGAGTCCGGCCTCGGCGTAAAAGCGCGGCAGGATGGTTTCGAGTCCCCGAAGACCCGCGACATCGGGCGGAATCTCGTTTTCGGGGATGCGGACTTTGAAGCTCGGGGGCCCTTCGATGGAAAGCGCGAACGAGATATACTGCGTCAGCTCTGCATTGGCATCACGCTGGTGATGCACTGCGACAAACCTCCGAAGATCGTCCAAGGAGTCGATTTTCTTGCTGGCGAGAGCTGAGCGAACCTGCTTGCGAAGCGGACTGTTGGAGGTCGATTCCAGGTCGGAATCGAACCCGGCCGCGTTGATGGCAGCCAACACTGTGAATAGAGCCGGATTGGCGTCGAGCTGATTTGCGCCTTGCGCGAAGCAGTGTGTCGTGCCGAAGCTCGCGGCCAGTAGAATCGCGAAGGAGATGCGGATCAGAGAGCCTGCCTTTGCTTCATTTTCGCATGATACACTTCACCCCATGGCCAGCGCCACCGTTACACCCGGCCGTGTAACCGCCCGAATGCAATGGACGGTTCTGATTCTGCTGGTCATTTCCGTTTGCATCAACTATATCGATCGCGGGAATCTCTCGGTTGCCAGCGTAGATTTGAAGGACGCCCTGCATCTGGACCCGCTCCAGTTGGGGTACCTGCTTTCCGCCTTCTTCTGGACTTACGCCGGCTTCATGGTGCTGGCAGGGTGGCTGGTGGAGAAGTACAACGTGATCTGGGTCTACGCGCTCGGGTTTTTCATATGGTCGGGAGCCACCGCTCTTACCGGCTTTGTGAATACTTTCACAATGCTCTTTGTCCTGCGGCTGCTGCTGGGGATGAGCGAGTCGGTCGCATATCCGTCCTATTCCAAGATCATTGCGGCCGGGTTCCCGGAAAAGCAACGGGGGATTGCGAACGGCTTAATCGACGCGGGGTCTAAACTCGGCCCGGCGCTCGGCTTGATGATTGGCGGGACCATTCTGGCTCACTGGGGCTGGCGCGTCTTGTTTGTTTCCGTCGGCATCGTGAGCCTGCTCTGGCTGATTCCCTGGTGCGCCGTGGCACCCAGGATCCGGACGCATGAGCTCGGGAATAACCAAGACGCGCCAAGTTTTGGGGAGATCCTAAGCAAACGCGATGCGTGGGCTTCTTTCCTATGCCTGTTTTGCGCGAATTACGCTTGGTACTTCATGCTGACGTGGATTCCGGGTTATCTTCGCATGGAGCGTCACTATAGCACTGAGATGATGGCACTGGCCGGATCATTGCCGTTTTGGGCGGTGGCGGGCGGAGCGGTGCTGGGGGGCTGGCTGTCGGACCGGTGGATTCACCGTGGCGGAAGCGCGACGCGAGTGCGGAAAACATTCGTCGCTTGCGGGCTGTTGTTCTCGGCTTTGTTTCTGCTGCCTGCAGCCGTTGCTTCCAATCAGATTCTGGCGATGTCTTTGCTCGTTACGGCTACTTTCGCCTATGGTTTTTTCAGCTCGAATCATTGGGCGATTACTCAGACGCTGGCCGGTCCTGCGGCGGCTGGCAAGTGGACGGGTCTGCAAAACTGCGTAGGCAACATGGCTGGCGTTGCGGCTCCGACCGTAACGGGATTTATAGTCCAGCGCACAGGATCGTTTTATTTCGCCTTTGTATGGGTTTGCGTAAATCTATTGATCGCGGCATTCGCGTACCTATTTTTGGTGGGTAAAATAGAAACGCATCAATGGCGAGGCCGATCAAGCAAATAAGCGAGCAATTTGATCGCTTGCAACCTTCTGAACCATAGCACGTCCAGTATATCGAGAGTCGCCGGAATTCCTTCTCCGCCTCTCGATCCCCGGTGGGTGCCTTCCTCCGTGTGCCCACCGGCTACAATTTAATCCAGGGTTCTCTTAGGACACTTCGAGGCCGAACTCGCGGAGCAAAACACTTTTTTCGTACAGCCGTACCCAATACTTTCCCTTTTCCATTCTCTTGGGCACCTGAATCCGAATTTGCCCATTCGCGGGTTCCACAACGCCTTCCCACACAGGATTGCCATTAGATTGTACAAGCTGAAGCCGATAAGAAGTCGCGCCGGGGAATTCGCTCGCGTCAATTCGCAAGTTTACGAAACCGGCGGGAGCTCGGGAGACTAACGAGGAGTCCGCTCCCCGCAACGATTGAAAAGAAACCTCGGTGGCGAGCGCGGGACTGTGTGGCTGGCGGTATGAAATTCCAAGAGCTAAGACCCCCGCCCCGAGAGCACCGGCCAAGGCCATCTTCGGTATTGGCCACAGCCAGGACAAGATCGGTTTGGATCGCTCAGTTTGTTTTTTCTCCGCCTCAGCCGCTTCCATCCGCAATTCGCGGGCAGCGGTAGCCGTGATGCTAAGAAATTGATCGACTTGCTCCAGACGGGCTTGACAGTGTTCGCACACAAGCATATGCTCTTCGACCGACGCAATGGTTGCTTCGGGCAATTGCCCCAGTGCGTAGAGCTCCAAAATTTCTTCTGTGAAATGCGAACCGATTTTAACCGGCATGCTTACGAATCTCCTCGCGGATCGACCTGCGTATTCACCTAGAGTATTCCTCTCCATATCCACTGGCTTAGTGGGAGGAGGCCGCAGAAGTTCTCATAAAAACTGACACTAGCGCTTTTTGTTGCAATTTTTTTCTCCCCAAATCGCCGAACCGGCCTTTCGCTCTCGATTTTAGAAGCCGGAACTGGTTTTCAGAGAGTTCCATTTCCCGGCAGACTTCTTCCATACTTTGTTCGAGGAGATAGAACCGGGTCAGGATTTCGCGGTCTTTCTCCGAGAGTTCGCTCAGAACGCCTTTCATCAAGTCAACTTTTTGACGAAATGCAAGGCTTTGTTCAGGGTTGCTGCGCCGATCGGGAACGCGTCCCCCAAGCTCAATATCCATCTCCTCGCGGCGGCCACGAACCACATCGTCAATGTATGCGGCCACTTGGCGGCGGACGATCGTCCTCACAAATCCCATAAGGCGTTCTGGCTCGCGCAGATCGCCGCGCTGGATGGCCTGAACTACGATCAGAAAAGTATCGTGGACCTTGTCGTCAAGCTCCTGAGTACCAAGTTGGCGGCAGAGGAAGAAGCGAATTCCTTTCGCGAAGATGCGATAGAGCTCCTCCATGGCCGATTCATCATGCCGGCGGATCCGCGCGACGATTTCGGGAAAGTCATACTCTTCGGGGAAGCTGGCATCCGAAGCATGCTGCCTTCCTTCTGGATCGGCCGCCACAACGGGCGGGGGCGATTCATTGCGCTCTTCGGCGATGGTCAACATGGTTACTCCTTTCCAACTACGTAGAACGCGCCCCAGTAAGACGGGTCGGAGCGCCAGGTTTTCGAACGCAACATCTCGATCTGGGCATCATGGAGGGCTTCAGCCACAGCCCTGGCAGGCACGGGATTCGCTCCGTGGCCGCCCAATTCCAGGTAAAAGGCGCGAAACAACTCGCCCGTATCGTCCGGAGTCGGCCAGCGGCTGCCGACTACTGCGCGCGCCCCTGCGATCAGCCAGGCCCGTGTTAAACCGAGCACCCCTGCCGTGGGAATAGCCCCGCCGTTCCCGGAACTGCACCCGCTCATCACAACGGTGGCGTCGGTGGCCTGCAAGCTCGCAACATCTTTCTCGTTTAGAAGCTCGGGGCTGCCGTCCGCAGTCAGGCCAAGATCAATCAGGGCTTCGTCCGGCTGCCTGGGAAGAGTCACAAAATGCGAAGCAATGTGAACTACCGAGGGCCGGGCCCGGAGAGCGGCCTGCAGGTATTTCCTGGAGGCGGTGGCGCCGTTCAGCAACATGGGCGTCCCGTGGCCCCAGGCACGTGCGCAAGCCGCGATTTCTTTTCCGCTGCCCGCCAACCGCGCCAACTCGAGCTTCGGTCGAGTGGATCCGAAGGAAACCGGCAGCACGCGCATGAACCCCGCCGATCCGTTCCATCCACCTTTCCATCCACCTTTCCACCTTGGATCCGCTGTGTTATAAATGCCATCCCCTACGCCCAGAAAAGGTCCCGTTGGCACCGTTCTCGAGGCGCGTTTCAACATTCCGGCGCTGGGCGAATGCATGATGGTGTGCTGTTCTATCAGGTACACGGGTTTTCCTTCCTTCCAATCCACAACCAATGCAGTCAGCGGGATCTCAAAGAACGAATCCTCCGCCGTAATCACCCACACCCTCTTGGCGCGAAACTCGGGGCTGAGATCCTTAAACAACTGCTCGTATAGGAGCGATCCCAGCTTGTCGCGATCCGGGGAGCGCCTTTCGACAGCCTGACGGAACTTCGCGATCAGTTTCGACAAAACCGGTTCAGCCGGAAGCCGATACAAGGCGATTCGATCCACTGTGACTGCCCACAGCGCCGAACATTCGCGTCCGACGTGAAAGCTAAGGAGCGCTTCGTCAGACTCTAAATCTCTTTGGATATGACTTAGTGTGATTGAGGCGGTATTCCTCTCCGAATTATTGTCGGTTATATTACGGAGATAGGACAAACCTGCCTTGGTCTCAATTTGGGCGAGGTTGTCCTTGATTTTGGAAATTCGGACGCTGGTCCGCGAATCATCGCGAACGAGCGCCTGGCCTTGGATATCTCGAAGCTGAGCCAAGGTAGCCCAGTACTCGGGAGGCGCTTTTTTCAGGAACGCTCCGGTACTGGTTAAGGTTTGAAGGAGCGCCAATCTGCGATCCTCTTCGGTAGCTTCAAATCCGTCCAGACCGCGTTCGTCCAGGCTCAGGCTGGTGTTGACGATGTCGGCGTACAACATCTTTAGCCGCCGTTGCGCGTACTCGGCGGGGATACCACCGGGGGCGGCCTGCCGCTGAAATTGTCTCGCAGCTACGAGCGCCTGACGAAAGAGCCCCAGGGCCGCCCTTCGATCGCCGGTGGCATCCAGAATCCGGCCTCTCCAATACAATGTCAGCCATGGGTCCAGGGAGGCGTTGGTGGCAGGCATTGAGTCCGCTTTATCCATGAAAGAAGCCGCAATCTTCACGTCTCCTTGCTCCAGGTGAAGCCAGGATAGTCGGACGTAAGACAACCTAAGATCGCGGTCGTGAAACATCGACCGGAGGTGAAAGGCTGCAAGGAAGGCTTGGCTCGCAGCCGTTTTATCGCCCCTGAGAAGCATTTCGTCGCCGAGCAAATCCCAGTCCATAGCCATCGCATTAATATCACGCTGCCGGCCGTGGCCGTTCACCACGCGCTCCTGCGCCGCGTCAATAATAGCCTCGAGGAAATAGGAAACAGATCGATTGGGATCGCCTTGGCGCGCCAAAATAAGGGCGCGCGTGGCTAGAAGGTGGTGCCGGAAGTGATATGGATCGTTCTTGTTAAGCCCTTTCAGCGCCTGGTCCGCAAAGCGGTCAGCAGCTTCCAGGTCGCCGAACTGCATATAAAGACCGGCAAGATTGATATCGATCCCGCTCTCTACGTCGCGGGATTCGCTGGAACGGGCAAGTTTTCTCGCAGCCAAGAAAGCGTCCAGGGCCTCCTGGTATTGAAAGAGAGAGAGTTTGGCCCCGGCCAGATTGCTCAGAAATTTGGCAGCTCTGCGGGAGTCGTGTTTCTCTTGAGCTAACTGGTACGCTCGCTCAAACGAGGACGCTGCTGTCCGATAGTCAGCAGTTTTCACTGCCCTATATCCCTGAATTTGCAACCGAGCCAGGGCGGGATCTTCCCGGTCTACTGACCCGGTAAGCAGGCAAGCGCTCAACAACATGAGAACACCCGCTGCAATCCGCACTACAAATTTGAGCTCGAAAGTCACCCCAGTCATGTAGGACTCATAGAACTAGTGAGAGTACTAGTATCGTATCAGGTTTCAGCTGGGGTGATGCCGTTTCCGAAACTTTATTTCGGGCAGCGGTGTTGCGCTACTACTTTATGGGAAGAAAACAATAACTGGGCCTGGCATTTGTTCACTCCTTGTTCGGGTAGGCTCAATCCCTCCCGACACGCCCACAATAGGGGAAGCAGGTGAAACTCCAGGCTCTTTAATTTTCTATATTATTGATTAGAAGCGAGATAAAAGCGGAAGATTCTTGGTATCGCGATTTTAGGCCGTCCCGATTTCCAAAACGAAACCCAAATTGGGTTCGTTTTGAAACGAGCCGGTTACGCCAAGATCTCTTTGATCACTTCGCCTGAAACGTCTGTCAGGCGCATATTCCGGCCATTATAAAAATAAGTCAGCTTTTCGTGATTCAGACCAAGCTGATTCAGGATGGTCGCGTGAAGATCGTTTACGGACGTGCGCTTTTCCACAGCCTCGTAGCCGAATTCGTCTGTCGCGCCGTGAATGGTTCCACCTTTGATTCCGCCGCCCGCCAGCCATACGGAGAACCCGGCCGGATTATGATCCCGTCCGTTCATCTTCTGCGAAATCGGCATGCGTCCGAACTCGCCATGCCAGATCACCAGCGTGGAATCGAGCAGCCCTCTGCCTTTCAGATCCGTGAGGAGCGCTGCAACAGGCTGGTCCGTCTCCTTGCAGTGCATCCCGTGATTCAACTCCAGATCCCAGTGCGCGTCCCAGCTTTCCGTAAAATTGCCGCCGCCGGAATAGACTTGGATGAATCGAACGCCGCGCTCCACCAAACGACGCGCGGTCAAGCACTGCCGACCCACGTAGTCGGTTGGCTCCTCGCCTATGCCGTACAGCTTGCGGGTGGCATCGGTCTCGCGGTTCAAGTCCACTGCTTCCGTGGCCGACGATTGCATCTGGAACGCCAGCTCGTAACTTTGAATCCGGGCCGATAGCTCGGTATCGTGCGGATTCTTCCGCAGGTGCTCCTCGTTCAATTGTTCGAGCAGCTTCAGCCAGCGCTTCTGGCGTTCCGGTGTCATCTCAGGGGGCGGTTTCAGGTCCACGATGGGGTCGCCGTTGGACCGGAAGGGCGTGCCTTGGAAGGCGGCGGGCATGAATCCATTGCCCCAATTGGGAGCGCCGCCGATGGGACCTCCGCGATGATCGGAGAACACGACGAAGGCGGGCAGATTCTGATTTTCAGTTCCGAGCCCGTAGGTGACCCAACTCCCCATGCTCGGATGACCGGCCTGAATAGAACCCGTGTTCATCTGATACAGCGCAGGCGCGTGATCGTTGCTGATGCAGTACATGGAGCGGATGAGGGCGATCTCGTCGGCCTTCTTGGCCATGTGCGGGAAGAGCGTGGATACGTCCATGCCGCACTCGCCGTGCTTGCCGAACTCCCAGGGAGACGGCATAAATCCGCCGGGGTGCCCCTGCGAGACTACCACTTTGCCTTTGCCTGTCATGGCTTCGCCCTGCCGCTTCAGCAGTTCGGGCTTAGGGTCAAAGGTGTCGACTTGACTGACTCCGCCATAGCAAAAGATGGAGATCACGGCTTTGGCTTTGGCGGGGAATTGAGGGGCGTGCGGAGCCAGCGGAGAGGCGTTATCGGACGCTGCAAGGAGGTCAGCGAGCGCGAGTCCGGCGATGCCTCCGCCAGCGGTCCGCAACAAGTCTCTTCGGCTCAGGAATCGGTTGCTCATGGAAGGTATACGAACTCGTTTAAGTTGAAAACAGTTTGGCAGAAGTCCGTCAGGCCCTGGTCGCTGGACCCGATGAAGGCGACGGCTCGTTCGGATTCCGAATGCGTCGGCGCGCGGTTGAGGGCGAGTTGGAAGGCCAGATTGACTTGGGCATCAGGAGCCGAGCCCGCCTCGCGCTTCAGCCGGTCGGCGAACTTGGCGGCCTCCATCAGCACGAAGGCATTGTTCATCAGGATCAACGCCTGCGGTGCGATGGTGCTGCGATTCCGGCGGGCGCAGGACGAGACGGAATCGGGCTTATCGAAGACATCGAGCATCGGCAATGGGATGGAGCGCTTGGAGGACACGTACACGCTGCGCCGCCAATTTTCCGGGTCCGTATCGGGCTTGCCTACCCAGGTTCGCTTGGAGCTGGATTGGTAGAGCGCGGGATCTATATAAGGATGGATGGCGGGGCCGCCAACTTTGCGATCAAGGTTGCCAGCCGCGGCCAGCATGGAATCGCGTACGCCTTCCGACTCAATGCGTCGGCGCGGCATGCGCCAAAGGTAGCGATTCTCGCCGTCTTTCTCGAGATTTTCCGCAACGTCGTCGCTCGACCGTTGGTACGCCTCTGAATTCATGATCAGCCGGTGCATCGACTTGACGCTCCAGCCTTGGCGGACAAATTCGGTGGCGAGCCAATCCAGCAGTTCCGGGTGTGTGGGCGGATCGCCCATCTTGCCGAAGTTGTTGGGCGTGCGGACGATGCCTTCGCCGAAGTGATTCTGCCAAATGCGGTTGACCATCACGCGGGCGGTGAGCGGATTTTCAGGGGAGGCGATCCATTCCGCGAGAGCGCGGCGTCGGCCAGTGGTTTTGGATTCTGGTGACGGCTCGGGAAACTCCCAGGCGCGCCAGCTTGCTGCGGCGATGACTCCGGGTTTGGAGGGCGACTGCGGCGCATCATGGCCCACTTCGGCAATTGCCATGGCGGTCGGGAGCGGGTGGTGGCGTTGAGTTTCGAGCGCCGCGATTTGGCTTTGAATTTTGGCGCGGGCGGCTGAGTCGGCGGGAGAGAGCGCGGGTAGCAGATCTTTTTCGTCGATGAGCAGGGTCTTCTCTACCTGTTCGGCGTTGAGGCGCTGGCCTTCGGTACGCTTCTCGGGCGGCGTTTTCAATGCGAGCTGAATGTAGCTTGGCAGCTTGGTCTTCCTCTCCGCGATGAGGCGATCCTTGTAAGGCTGTTCGAGCGCGGCTTGCTGTGCTTTGAGAGGCTTCTGCGCGTCGGTGATCCGCTGCTGTTCGGCTTCAAATCGCTGGACTTCCTCATGGCTGACGAGCGGGAACTCGGCGGCTTTGGTCGGATAAAAGACGGCTTGCAGGCTCTTGTAATCGTTCTGGGTGATGGGGTCGAACTTGTGGTCGTGGCAGCGGGCGCAACCGGCGGTAAGGCCGAGAAAGGCGTTGGAGGTGGTGCTGACCAGGTCGTCCAGTTCGTCGAGCCGAGTGGTCTCGTTCTTGATGTTGTTCTCCAGGCCGAGGCGGAGGTACCCGGTTGCGATCTGGGATTCCGCCGATTGCGGGGCGATCTCGTCTCCGGCGATTTGCTCCTTGATGAAGAGATCAAAAGGCTTGTCCTGATTGAAGGCTTGGATCACGTAATCGCGGTAGCGCCAGGCGTTGGGGCGGTCGCGGTCGTATTCGAAGCCGCCGGAATCGGCGTAGCGGACCACGTCGAGCCAATGGCGTCCCCAGCGTTCGCCGTAATAGGGCGAGGCGAGCAGTTCCTCTACAACTTTGGCGAAGGCGTCGGGGGAACGGTCCGCGAGGAAAGCGTTCACTTGGGCGATGGAAGGGGGCAGGCCGGTGAGGTCGAGATAAGCGCGGCGGATTAGGGGGCGGCGGTCGGCTGGCGGGGCGGGTTTGAGGCCTTTGTCGTGGATGGCTTTGAGGAGAAAGGCGTCGATGGGGGATTTGGCTTCGTTTTGAAAAATGGCGGGTCGGACGGGTTGGCGGAAGGCCCAGTACTTGGTTTCCGTGAGTTGCGCGGCGGCTAGGGGCTCTCCGGCGTCGATCCATTGTTTGAGGATGGCGACTTGGTCCGGGGCCAGGGGTTTGCCGGGCGGCATGGTGGGCTTGTCCGCGCCGGAGACGAGTCGATAGAGGCGGCTGGCGTCGGATTTTCCAAGTTGGAGGGCGGGTCCGTGGGTGCCTCCGATGAGCATGGATTCGCGGGTGCGGAGGTCGAGGTTGGAGATTTTTGCGGCTCCGTGGCAGGAGAGGCAGTTTTGTTTGAGGATGGCGGCGGCTTGGGCGGAGATCTCGTCGGCGCGGAGGAGGGGGGAGAGGGTTAGGAGGGCTAGGGAAAGGCGTCGGCGCATGGGGTGATCTTGGTATGAATTATAGCGTGCGGGGTGGGGTGTCGCGGTCGGCGATTGTTTCTTTGAGGATGCGGAGGTTGTCGGACACGGTTTTGGTGTCCGGATGCTGCGGGCCGTATGTTGCTAGGAGGATGCGGAGGGCACGCTCCAGCCAGGGTAGGGCGCCTTGCAGGTCGTCTTTATCCAGGAGGATAAGGCCAAGGTTGTTAGCATCGCGGGCAACGCTGGGGTGGTCGGATCCGTAGAACTCTTCATCGATGGCGAGCGCTCGCTTTGTTTGGATTAACGCATCCTCCAGCTCGCCCTGTTTTCGAAGGATCTGGCCGAGGTTGCGGGCGTAGATGGCGACTTGCGGGTGGTCGGATCCGTATACTTTTTTACCAATTTCGAGCGCTCGCTTGGCATGGAGTAGAGCGCCGTCAAAGTCGCCTTGCGCGTTGAGAATCTGTGCGACATTGATGGCATCGGTTGCAACTTCCTGGTGATTGGCCCCGTAGAACTTTTCATCAATCGCGAGCGCTCGCTTAGCATGAAGTAGCGCGGCGTCAAGATCCCCTAGGGCCATGAGCAGCAGCCCGAGGTTATTTGCTCGGATGGCGATTGTCGGGTGGTCAGGTCCGAAATGCGTTTCGCCCAGGGCTAGAGCTCGGAGGTAAAGTTCCTCGGCGTTACGAAGCTCACCCATTTGCTTCTGATACAGTCCAGCCTGATTGAGCAGGCGACTTGTCTGTTCTATGGCCACGGCCAGATCTTCCGAAAAACGACTTGCCATCAGAGCATGCGGCAGAAGCTTACGGCACACAGACCAGGTGTGGTAATCGCCAATGTCATGTGGAAACGCATCGTTGACCAACTTCACGGCGACCTCAGCAAATCTGCGCTGTTCGCGTGGCCCGAGGCGGTCGCGGGTAATTTGCTGCAAGAGTCGGTGCATTCCGAGCATTCCATCTCGTGTATCGACGAGCGAATATCTCCTCAGACTCTTGACCCGCTCGTTGAATTCGAGAACGCTCGGCGCGGTCGATTGGACCAGATCTCGAGGTACGTCATCGGGAGCGAGGAACGCCATCGTATTCAACAACTCCAACGCTGACGGATGCTCCGATTGCAGCTTAGCGAAGGAGAGTTCGAAGGTTGCGGCTACGGGTTCCAGCAGATCCTTGGCATTTGTCTTGAGAAGATCGCAATATCCGTGGATCGATTCTCCGGTGTTCTCGATGTATGCGGCGGCTTGTTCTAGCGCCAAGGGTAAATCGGCGAGACTCTGACACAGCGTGTCCGCCCAGACCTCTTCCTTTCGGCCTGAACGTTTTTGGACAAAAGCAATCGCCTCGGCGCGTGGCAGTTTACGAATCTCTAGACACTTGGCGATCCTTCCAAAATTCTGGTTGCGCGAGGTCAGAATCATGTAGCCGTGGTTGGAATGGGGTCGGTAGCCTTCGCAATCTTCAGGCCCGCGCAGGTTGTCAAAGATGAGGAGCCAGCCGGAGTTGTTCGAAAGCCAGTCGCGAACCGCCTCGATTTTGGCTGGCTGGTTCGATGGGTCCAGACCTGGAAGGTTTAGCTTGGTGGCGAGTTGTGCGTAGTCAGAGGCAAGGTCAGTCGGCAATTCCGAGCGCACCCACCAGACCACCTCGTACTCGGAACGATAGCGATACGCGTATTCGATGGAGAGTTGAGTTTTCCCGACGCCGCCTAGTCCTGCAAGGGCGGTGACGGCGGTTACGTTTCCGGCATGCAGCGACTGATGGAGAGCAATAAGAAGCTCTTCGCGACCCGTGAAGTGGCGATTCCTGTCATGCGGGACGTGCCATATACGGCGAGACTCGTCTGGTAATCTCGCAGGCTTCTGGCGTCCGGGATTCACTCCTGCCAGAAGCCGGTCGCTGGTGCCAGGCTTAGGCCAATCGAAGACGTCGATGTAGACGATCGGTGTGAGCAGGCCTGTTGGGTCGCATTCCTTTACCCGCACTGGTACGAGCGAGTTAGGTTTGGACGCGAAAAACGCGGACCATTCGGCCTCGCCGTATGGTGATTGCGCCAGGTATTTTGGCGAGAACACCGTGATCATGCGCTCACAGTCCTGCAAACCTTTGTGCATCTCAACGACAAAATTCATTCCAGGCCGAATGTCCCAAGCCTGCAGGAACACCTTGTACCCGGCACCTTCCAGAACTTGGCCGATCCACTCGGCCGCATCTCTGTCGGCACCGGTGTAGCTGATGAAGAAATCGCGAGTCACTGCGTTCTGCGATTATAATGCACGGGCCGGCTGAAAGCCGGCTGCAGCCAGGATTGGCTGCCCCACAACATCAGGATAGCTGCAACAGTTTGTTAGAATTCGTGAGCCAAAGCCAGCCGTCCCTCTCGCGCCCGTAGGAAGCGCAGACCGCCAGCAGCAGCTAACTCGGCATCGGAGTCCGAGTCGCCAATCATCAACGACTCTGCTAGATAGATGTTCCACTTGTCCCGAGCTTGATACAGCATGCCAGGCTTGGGCTTCCGACACTCGCACGCGTCCGCATGATGCGGACACGCGAACACGTCGTCCACCCGCGCCCCTAACCTGCCAAGCTCCCGAACCATGTTCGCGTGAATCTCGCCTAGCGCCGCTTCGGTAAGCATCCCCAGCGCCACGCCGCGCTGGTTGGTCACGACGATCACCAGAAAATCGAGCGCATTGAACAAGCGAACCCAATCCGCGATGTTCGGCAGAAAGCGGAATTCGGACCAGTTTCGAATGTACTCTCCCTCGCGAGCCTTCACGTTAATCACGCCATCCCGATCCAGGAAGACGCAGCGCCTCAAAACCGATCGCTCCCGATATATACGATCTTGCTGCCTTGCGGATCGAGCGAGAAGGGCACTTCCTTCAGATCCGACAACTCCTCCCGGAGACGATCCTGCAAATGCGGCTCGCAGAAAAAGAGCAGGAACCCGCCGCCCCCCGCACCCAGAAGCTTTCCTCCGAGAGCGCCAGCCCGCAGCCCGCGCTCGTAGTACCCGTCTATGACGGGGTTGCTGATGGACGCCTCCACCGACTTCTTGGCTTCCCAGGCCTCATGCAGCAGGCGCCCGAAAATGTTCAGGTCGCGACCGGTGGTGATCACGTCCCGCAACTCCCGCGCGATTTCGCACATGCGCCGCAGCAAGGGCAGCTTTCCGCTGGTGCCCGCTTCCTGCTTCGAGAGCACGTCGCGAGCATCGCGAGTCAGCCCCGTGAAGAACATCATGAGCCGGCGGTTCAGTTCGCGCCGCGTTTCCATGGGACAGATAACCGGATCCACGAAGACGGTTCCGTCCGGATTGAACTGGATCATTTGCAATCCGCCATACGCGGCAATGTATTGATCCTGCTTTCCGATGGGCTCTTGCAGGCGGTCGATCTCAATCGCGCAAGCTTCGGACGCCAGCCGCTCGGGCGATACGACGGTGCCCTTCATCGCGTAGAGCGCGTGCAGCAAGCCCACCGTAAAACTGCTGGACGATCCCAGACCGCTCTGGGCGGGAAGATCGGCCATGGAAACGATTTCCAACCCGCGCTTCGTGTCGAGACTCTTGAGGCACTCCCGGACTATGCGGTGATCGATCTGGTCTACCGTCTCTGCGTGCTCCGTGCGTGAGTAGCTGATGCGGAAGTTGTCTCCGAAGTGCTCCTTCACGGCCAAATACATGTACTTGTCGATGGCGGTGGAGAGCACCAGCCCAGGCTCATGACCGTAGAATGCCTTGAGATCGGAACCGCCGCCCGCGAAGCTGATGCGGAATGGAGTGCGGGTGATGATCATTGGGCCAGCAGGGCCTCGATCGCTTTCAGGCGCTCCGGCGTTCCGATGTCGTAGAAACGCTGCCTGGTAACGAAGGCGAGCAGTTGCCTGCGTGCGATCAGTTGCGGGAAAATTTCTTTCTCCAGCGAGACTGCGCCTGCGGAAGGAATCAGGTCCACGACGCTGCGGCGGAAAGCGAGAACGCCTGCCTCCACATAGCCGAGGGGATCGGGCGCATCTTTCTCATAACGGCTCACATAGCTCTCTTCGTCCACATCCACGTTATTTTTAACCGATGTGTCAGCGAGCCGATTATCGTATGCGACCAACAAGCCTTGCGCGCCGGATTCGCCCAGCTTCTCAAGCGCAGCTACATAATCGATTGGCAGGTAGGAATCGCCGTAGATCAAGAGAAAGGCATCGGCCAGCTTGGCGCGCGCGTCTCTCAAGGCTCCCCCGGTGCCCGCAGGAGTCTCTTCCCGAGAATAATCAATGGACAATCCGAACCTGCCGCCATCGCCGAAATATTCAACGATCTGTTCGCCCAAGTAGCCCGTGAGAATCAGAATATCGAGGACGCCTTGCCGCGCGAGCAGGCGCAGTTGATGTTCGAGGTAGGGCACTCCCGCGACGGGAACCATGGGTTTTGGAACGGTCTTGGTCAAAGGCCAGAGCCGGGTTCCCAAGCCGCCCGCGAGGATCACGGCCTGCATGCTACCTGCCGGCCTGCAGCATGCTTAAGGTGCTCTGAACCGCTCGCTCAACCGCCTGCTCGGAGTTCAGCTTCGCTCGCCAGCCCAGCCGATTGATGGCGCCGACATCCAGCCGGAACCGCGGCACGTCTCCCGGCCAGCCGCCCTCGCCGCCGGTGAACTCATAGGACACGCCTGAGAGGCCCATGGCCCGCACCACCAGATCCGCGATGCTGGTCACTTGCAGCCAGTCGTCGCAGCCTAAATTGAACACGTTCAAAGATTCGTTGGCGTGCTCCACCGCGAACAACATCGCGGCCACGCACTCCTCGGTCAGGAGATACGATTTAGCCTGCTGGCCGTCGCCCAGAATGACAAGCTTGTCGGGAGTCTGCTGCAAGCGCACGATAAAATCGCCGATCACGGTGCGGCCCTTCTTTCGAACCTTCGGTCCTACGATGTTGGCGAATCGAAAGATCCAGCAGCGCATGCCAAATAAATTGCCGAAGGCCGAGAGCATGCCTTCGCAAGCCAGTTTAGTAGCGCCGTAGAGCGAGATTGGCCGAGGGAAGAAGGCGCTTTCCGGAATGGGCTGAACGGGCGAGACGCCATACACGGCGGAGGTGGACGAAAACGCGAGCTGCTTGACGCCGTGCTTGCGCATAGCCTCCAGCACATTGTAGGTGCAGATCGTGTTTTGCCGGAGGTCTTTATCGGTCGGTTCGCCCTCGACGAATTTTACGTCCGGGTTCGCCGCGAAATGCCAGACCATCTCGATGCCGTCCATCGCCGATTCGAGCATCGCGGCATCTTCCAGGTCGCCTCCCATGAAGCGGAACCTGGGAAGCCCTAGAAGCGACTCGATATGCTCGAGCTTGCCGCTGCTGAGATTGTCGACGACGAGAACGTCATGACCCTGGTCTAAAAGAGCTGCGGCAAGATCGGACCCGATGCAACCCGCGCCGCCCGTGACGAGCGTCCGCATCGGGCTGTTATTTCGCTGCCGGCTTGGCCGGAGCGTGCTTGACGGGAGTTGCGGTTCCGGGCTTCTTCACCGCAGGCGCGGGACCGGCAGGCTCGGTGATGCGAGCCGACGTGATCCGATCAAGATCTGGAAAGTTCTTATCGAGATAAACCTTGCCCTCTTTCGTGATCTGGTCCTGGGCGGGCTGCTCGGCGTACTTGCTCTCGATCTTGATGACCGTGTCCATGCCCTCTGTCACCATGCCGAAGGGCGCGAAACCTTGCGGATCGAGACCGGCGTTGTCCTTATAGTTGATGAACAACTGAGTGGTGCGGGTGTTCGGACCCGCCGTCGCAAAAGTGACGTAGCCGGTTTTGTTGGATTCCTTCACCGGATCGTCTTGGATCTTCGCTTTATCCCAAGCATTGTTCACGTTGGGCCAGGCGCTTAACCCGAATTGGACCATGAAGCTCGGCAGCACGCGGAAAAACGCAGCATTGGTGAAGAAGCCGTTCTTCACCAGATTGTAAAAGCGGTCGGCCCCCAGCGGAGCCCAGGCGCGATGCGCTTCCACTACGAAATCGCCCTTCGTGGTTGTGAATTTGGCCTTAAAGACCTCGGGAGCCTTCGCCTTCAACAAGGAGGGGTTCAACAAGGCGCGCGGCGCGGGAACCGGTCGATTGGCTGCCGGAGCGGGGACTGCCTTCTTCTTCGGGGCGGGAGTCTGGGCCATCAGCGCCAGGCACCCCGCCAGGGTAAACAAAATAGTTTTCATTTTCCTTCTAGGATAAATGTTGGCGCGACGCCGGCCAGCGTCGAAAATCCAGAAGCGGTCGCGGCCGTCAGCCAGCTCGAGCAGCCCTGCATTTTCCCCAGGTAGGTGTGAGGGTGCAGATCGATGCGCATCTTGCGCATTTCCAGATGCCCGTACTGCAGCAGAGGGAACATTTCAAACACCGGTTCCACCACTTCCTGCACTACATACGGATTGCGCATGGCGGTTTTCAGCGCGCGCTCCCAACGCGAATCGTCGGTTTGCGAGCCGAGGAAAGCGTGCTGATCGGTGGAATCGTCATTGGGCCGCAGAACCAGCCGCTCGCGATTCTTGAGAATAAAATCGGGCAGATCCACTTGCTGTTCCTGGTAGGTGGTCTTCGCGCTGTGGACTACGCGCGTCCAAGGCACGAATTCACGGATCGCTTTTCTCTCCACCAGCGGGAACTTGGCGGTGATGGTCTCGTCGGTTAAGAGATCGAAGATGGCTTTCTTCTGCGACAACTCCGATCGCAGATTGTTCACCATGCATACTTTGCCTTCGCGATAAGCGCGCAGCAATGGATGAGACAGATCGAAGCGTACCAGAAACTCATGCACCCGAATGCGCCGCAAGATCAGATCGATGGTGAAATCGCCCTTCCGTAGAATGCTGTTGCGGTACTCCAATTGTTCCGGAGTCACTAGCTCGGTGGCCAAGCCGGCCTTCCGGAAATATTCGGCGATCAGCGCGCTCTCTCCAGGCTCGGCTGCCGGAAAGGGTTGGCGAAAATCCAAAATGGCCACGTTGGGCCGCTTATTCTTCCCGCCAAATTCTTTGTATGTCTTGAGAATTGCGTGCAGCAAATACTTCATCCCGGGCAATTTCTCCAGGGAATACCGCTTGCGGAACTCTTTCACGGGCGGAGCATCATAGAACAGGTCGGCTACAGCGTCTCCGTAAGCTACGCCGTTCGGCGTATCGGGATTTAGCTGCGCGAAACGCATGGTTCCGTTGTGAAGCTGCGTATCGATGAGCGAGGTGACCGAGAGAAACGGGTATCCGGGATCCACGGTCGCAAGCATCTTCTCGGCAGGAAGCAATTCCATGCGCGACATCAGCGCCGGATTGCTGACGGCCATGCTCTCCACCCGATCGACTGCCATGGATAACGACTCTGCGGCTTTGACCAGATTTGTGTATTGCTTCCGCGTGATAAAATGCGGACGTAGCACAGGCGACACAGGCTTGCCCCCGATGGTAAGCTGGTCCGCCTTCATCCGGTCCTGAAGCGTGTTGGCCCAGGACAGATCTTTATACGGCTCGGTCTCGAGGATTTTGTGATACCGGGCTATCGCTTCGCCCAACTGCGTCATTCAGGTTAGATACTCTCTTCAGCCAGTATCGCACCTGAAACGTCAAAAGTGAAGCAGCGACATCGGCTACAATGATCTAAGTGATTCATTATAAACAACTTATTTCGTTTTAATAGTTATTTCAGAAGTGTGTCAGTCCGTTGCGGTTTGACCACAACTGTAATGCAACTTCCATAACCATCGTCACGTCAGATTAAGCAAGGGAAGTGCAGGCCGAAAAGTCTAACCTTCTCCTCCTCTGGCAGGCGCGGCTTCCTTTTTAGCCGCGCCTTTTTGTTGGGGGGATCAAGTCTACTTGCGAGCTTTCATTTCCGCCAGCAAGCGCTCTACCTGATCCTGCTTATCGAGCGTGGCGAGCCGATCTTCAATCGAGATTTCGGCCACGCTGACCGCCGCTGACTTCTCGACCTTGCTCTTCACCCGCTCAAGCGCGGATTCATCCGGTTGCGCCTGGCCAGCCTTGGCGATTCCTCGCGCCCGCCGATGCTGCGCGGCCAGAGCATCGCACTTCGACTGCGCCTCCGACAGCTTATCCTGCAATCTTCGCAGCGCAGCCTTAAGGTTTTCCACTTGAACGGATTGGTGGTCCACCTGTTCGCGGTAGCCGTCCGAGACCGAACGGCATTGCAAGGATCGATCCAGCGCGGCTCGCGCCAGATCGTCCTCGCCTTTGGAAACGGCGAGCTCCGCTTTGCGAACCCAATCAGCGGCTTTCTCTTCCTGTTCCGACCGCTTCTTGGCGAGCAGATGCTGATCGGCAATCGCTATAGCCACCTGCGTCTTTAGCTGCATGAGCTGGTTTTGCATATCCAGCATCACCTGCTTCAGCATCTTATCGGGATCTTCCGCTTGATCGACCAGATCGTTCAGGTTGGCTCGAACCAGCGTTGAAACTCGTTCCATGAGTGCCATATTATGCGGTGCCCGCCCCCTTCGATTTTTCAGCTTTGTCCGCTTTCGAATTGCCGGGTCCGATGGTCCGGACTCCGCTGAGCAGATCAGACATCTTCATTCCCGACAGAGTTTCGAACAGCGCCGGAATCTGAGCTGCCATGGCGGCGATGTCTCCCGTGACTTTGTTCATGCCAGCGCTTTCGCCGTTCCCGGTGGAGACGATGGTGATTCGGTCGATGTTGGCCAGCGGAGCGGACAAAGCGCGGACGATCTCCGGCATGCCCGTGATCAGCTTATCTACCACCGCGGCCTGGTTCCACTCCTGATACGCCTCGGCCTTCACGTTCATCGCCTTGGCTTCGGCTTCGCCCTTCTTCAAAATGATGTCCGCATCGGCCTCGCCTTGCAAACGAGTCGCGGCGGCGCGGCCTTCCGCTTCGGTGGTCTGGCGCATCTTTTCGGCGGAAGCGAGAGTCTCGATGCGACGCCCTTCGATTTCGGCTCCCTTTAAAACAGTCGAGATCAGCTCGCGCTCATGACGCAGAATTTCGGCGTCCTGCACCTTGATTTCCTGCTCCTTCTGAATCTGCCGAATTTTCACTTCTTCGGCCACCACCTGCTGCTGCATGATGTTGGTCTGAATGTCGTACGCCTTGTCGGCCTGAGCCTGCTGCCTCTTGATGATCTCGGAGTATTGCGCTTTCTTGATCTCCAGATCGCGCTGGGATTCCGACTGTTTGGCTTGGGAGAGAGTCTCGGCCAGCACCCGCTCCTGGTCGGCACCGGCTTTGGCGATGGCGGATTCTCGGAGAGCATTGGCGCGCCGGATCGCGGTATCGCGTTCGGCTTCAGCAGTCGCCACATCCGCGTCTCGGCGGATCCTTGCGATGTCAGGCCGTCCCATATTAATGATGTACTCGTTCTTATCGCGAATTTCTTTGATCGTGAACGAAATCACTTCCAGACCCATCTTGTTCATGTCGTCGGCACAGGTGGCGCGCATGCGATCGCCGACCATTTCGGGTTCCTTCACGATCTGCTCCACCGAAAGTTGACCGATAATACCGCGCAGATGCCCTTCCATCACCAAGCGAATCAAACCTTCGCGGGCCTGGTCGGTCTTAGTCAGGAACTGCTCGGCGGCGGTCTGGATCGACTCCGGATCGGACTTCACCTTGATCTGGGCAACCGCTTCCACCGTCACCGCGACGCCTTGTTTGGTGTACAAATCCTGCTGTGGCGCCACGTCGAAAGACATGAGCTGAAGAGAGAGCTCGCGATAGCTCTCCACCATGGGGAAAATTACCGTGCCGCGGCCCTTCACAATGCGCGTGCCCCGGAATCCGTAAACGACCAGCGCTTCGTGCGGACCAGCCTTCCGATAAAGTCTGGCCGACACTGCGATTAACAAGAGGATCGTCAAGGCCATCAGGCCGGCGATCACGAAAATCTCACTCGATATATGCATTGGAATCTCCTTAGTTCACCGACTCGGACTGATCGCGGCGATTGCCGGAACTCGGTCCGCCAACATTTGGATCCGCATCCATGGACCAGGGAGCGGGATCGGACCCATCGCTCAATTCGTCCCACGGCCGGACATACGCGATTCCCTTTTCGTAGCGAATTACGACGACCTCGATATCCTTCGGGATCGGACGGTTGTTGTCGCTGCGAATCGCCACGCAACTGCGCGCCCCGTCGCGCGGAAAGATCATTTCGCCAGTGCCGCCCTCGCGGACCGTGCTGCTCACCCGGCCAAGCACGCCGATCATGTTGTAATCCGCCGGATCGAGGGAACGTTCGTGACCCAGCAGAAATTTGAATAGAAACCAGAACACCAGGGCCGCGCCGCCGATGCCGCTGAGCGTTGCGATCCCAAGACCGAGCAGCGCCCAGATGTCCGAGTAGCGCGTTAACAAATACCCGGTCCCGCCGAACCACGCCAGAAAAGCTGTGATGGTCCCGAAATTGAACCACGACCCAGGGCCGCCTTTCACTGCGCTGTGGCCATGCCCGTGCGCGTGCGGCAAATGCAGGTGGGCTGCTCCGCCCACGAAAGTCAGCAGGCTCAAGAGAAAGCCGACTAGAAAACAGACGAAATAGAAGACTTCCCAAGTCATGCGATTTCCTTCCTTTGCTCGGCTGGGTTGAGAACCTGGAACAGGCGATCAATCAAACCGGGTGTATCGATGATTAGCTCGAGCAGCATGAGGCACTTGCGCGAGTCGGCGTGCCTTGCCAGAGTGAGCAAGGCTTGCATCAGAGCCGGATCCGATCGGAAGCGCTCCGCGCCATCCACCAGCCACAGATCCAATTGATCTTCCACCTGGCGCAGGTCCGAAATCAACTCGGTGTGGTAGCCCTCCGGGTCATCCACCAGGTAACCCGGATGCACCTTGAAAAGGCGTGCCAGCAACTGGCGGGTGGAATTGGTGAGATGCGGCCTGTTTCCGCTTTCGATCTGTGAAAGATAGGACTGGCTGATCGATTCTTTCAGCTCGGCCTTGGCAGCCATGACCAATTCTTTTTGAGTCATTTCCCGACCGAGGCCGCGGAGAGTGCCTTCGACTTCGCGCAGGTATTTGAGTTTCTCGCCGAGCGTCATATCACAATCCGTAATAAGAATATTGCAAATTGCGATGCGTGTCAAGAGAAATATTCGGACCTGATTGCTAGATTGAATACTGTGGATGGAGTCATCGTCGTCGACAAGCCGTCAGGTTGGACCTCGCATGACGTGGTCAACAAAGTCCGGCGCATCGCCAAGGAGCGCAGCATCGGCCACCTGGGCACGCTGGACCCGCTCGCGACCGGGGTGCTTCCGCTGATTGTCGGGCGCGCCACCCGTCTGGCGCGTTTCTTTACTAGCAATGAAAAGCGCTACGACGCCGAAGTGCAGTTGGGGGTGGAGACCGATTCGTACGATCGGGATGGCGAGGTTACCAGGACCGCGCCTAGTTTCGAAATTCATCGGCGCCAATTGGAAGAAGCTTTGGACAGCTTCAAGGGGGTGCTGATGCAGACTCCCCCGCCTGTGTCCGCTAAGAAAGTAGGTGGAGTTCCAGCTTACAAGCTGGCGCGCAAGAAGATCGCGGTGGAGTTGAAGCCCGTGGAAATTACCGTGTTTTCCCTCGATCTGCTGGAATTCGATGGAACGATCGCGAGGCTGGTGGTCCACTGCACGGCGGGAACGTACGTGCGCTCCATCGCTTACGACTTGGGCCGCAAGCTCGGATGCGGCGCGATGCTGCACTCGCTACGCCGGCTCGCCTCGGGCGATTTTACGCTAGAACACGCCTATACCTTGGAGCGCTTGCAGCAACTTGCATCCGAGAACGATCTGCAGAGTGCGCTGCTGCCGGCCGCGCAGTTGCTTCCCCATTTTCCAGCGGAATCCGTGGATTCGTTGACGGCGTCGCAGATTCGTCAAGGGCGCGATTTTCGCCTGTCTCCGTTTCGCCAGCGAGCGGAGTCGCGATATGTGAAGGCGGTGGGGGAGGATGGCGAGTTAGTGGCGATCGGGGAAGCCAAATTGCCGCATCTGTATCACCCGGTGCTGGTGTTTTGAGGCATGTCTGCGTGGTCGAAAACCCCTTGGGTGCCCAATGCCACTTAGTTTTGTGGGGCGGGACTATTGTCCCGCAGCCGACGCTCTCGTCGGCTTGCTCGAACTTATTGAGTCCGCAGGAGCCCGGGCGAGGGCGCCCGGGCGCGGCTCAGGGGAGCCGCCCCACACAAATCGCTTACATCTCGGCAGGATTGCCTACCCTATAAGGCACCCCTCGGCTTGGAAACCGTTCTTGCCCTGTGCTGTCTAACCGGCAGTAAT
>JBBRRB010000034.1:0-64356 GCA_038225555.1 Bryobacterales bacterium | reverse complement strand
GGTTGCGATCGGCCCTGTAAAGTGGGGAATGATTCCCACTAAGTGCGTCTCGCAAATTGCTGCGATCTTCATCATTTCGGTGATGCCGCCGACATTGGGCAATGTGGCGCGCACGTAATCGATATCATGATGTTCCACCAGCTTGTTAAAGTCCCAGCGATTGCCCCACTCCTCACCAGCCGCGATAGCCACCTTGGCCTGGCGTCGCAGTAGCGGCAAATCGTCCAGGAACGCCTCCGCCCGCACGGGATCCTCGACGAAGTAGGGAGCGAGGCTCTCAATCAGGCTGCAGCCCCGGATTGCATCCGACAGGTCGAACCGCTGATGAAAATCGACGCACCAGTCTCCATTCTTTCCAACTCCTTCGCGTGCCTGCACACAGTCGTCGTAAAGCTTATTCAGGCGCTCGTGAGTATTGAAGGTTTGGTTAGCGGGTGTGTCGGCGGCCCCCATGCGAAAAGCCCTGTACCCGGCTTCCACTGTGAGCCGCGCTTTATCCTTGATGCTCATGCCTTGTGTCACGCCGGGGATGCTGCCGGCAGTGTTATAGCACTCGCAATGATCGCGCACCATGCCGCCCAATACCTGATGGACGGGCATTTTTTGAACCTTGCCCTTGATGTCCCAGAGCGCAAGATCAAGAGCTCCTAGCGCGTCCACCTTCTCGCGTCCCGGCGGGTAGAAGAACGCGCGGGACATGTCTTGCCACAAGCGTTCGATGAATTGGGGATCCCGGCCGATCAGCCTCCCGGCGCATTGCTCCAGCATTTCCTTCGAGCCACCTTCGCCTATGCCCGTGATTCCAGCGTCCGTTTCTATGGTAATCACCAGGTCGCTCTGGTTGAACAAGGGGTTGGGGTTCGGAGGCGCGTAGGCCCGCACCCTCGTAATCTTCATCTTCGGCAGGGCAGCGTGCGCCAGGGTTGGACCAGCCGCAACCAGAGCGGATGCGCCTGCGACGGATTTGAGGAAGGATCGTCGATTCATGATTATGTTCGCGTGGGTCAGTTTATCATTAACGATCGATGCCTCGTTCATATTCGCCAAAGGTGCTGGAAAAAGCTAAAATAATGTATCACGCCGCCTCCAGTCTCTTCCCCGCCCCGGCCCAAATCGAACGTGAGTCCGGCCCGAAGCGTCGCCTACGAAATTCTGCGACGCGTCGAATCTGGGGCTTACGCCTCCGATTTGTTGGCCCATGCCAGCGGCCTCGATGCGCGCGACGCCGGACTCGCCACCGAGATCGTCTTCGGCTGCCTGCGCTACCGCATGCAGCTCGATTACATGATCGGCCGCCTGACGAACAATCGCACCCTCGACACCGAAGTGCAAATCGTCCTCCGCATGGGCATGTACCAGCTTCGCTATCTGGAACGCATTCCGCCCCACGCCGCAGTCAGCGAAAGCGTAGATCTAATCAGGCGCGCCGGCAAAGTCTCGGCCGCTCCGCTGGTTAACGCTGTCATGCGGAAAGTAAACCGGAACCCGGTAACGTGGCCTGACCGTCCGACTGAATTGTCGTGTCCGCCTTGGCTGCTTACCCGATGGGACACCCAATTTGGCGAAGAAGCCGCAAGCCAAATTGCCAGAACCTTTCTGAAAACCCCGGAGAATTACGTCGCCACCACGGGACGCATCCAGGATATTGGATCGCAGTCGATCGTGCCGTTGCTCGATCTGCAACCCGGCCAGTCGTTCCTCGATCTTTGCGCCGCGCCTGGAAACAAAACAGCCCAAGCCATCGATTTGGGGGTGGACGCGTTGGCCTGCGATCTGCACCTGCACCGGCTTCGGGCGCTACGCGATTTAGCGTGCCGGCGCGTCGTGCTGGATGCCACCCAGCCGCTTCCGTTCGCCACGAAATTTGATCGCGTCTTGGTGGACGCTCCCTGCTCCGGCACTGGTACCCTGGCGCGCAATCCCGAGATCAAGTGGCGACTCAAACCGTCCGACCTGACTGATCTGCAGACCCGCCAGAAGGCCATTCTGAAGAATGCGCTGGATCGCTTGAAGCCGCGCGGGATGCTTGTATATTCAACGTGTTCGCTGGAGCGTGAAGAAAACGACGACGTGGTTGCCGCCTTTCCGGCAGATTGGCGCATTACTCGTCGAAGGCCTGGGACTGACCTAGGCGATGGCTTTTTTGCCGCCGTGTTAACATCGTCTTAGCCCCAAATAATGGTTGAGATTCTCCCATCGATTCTGGCCGCCGATTTTGCGCGGCTGGGCGAACAGATTGCATCCGTGGAACGCGCGGGCGCAAACATCATTCACGTCGACATCATGGATGGGCACTTCGTGCCGAACTTCACCATGGGCCCCCCCGTTGTGGAATCGATTCGAAAAGTGACCAAGGCGAAGCTCGATGTTCATCTCATGATCACCGACCCGGACAAGTATGCGCCATTGTTCATCCAAGCCGGGGCCGATCAAGTTCTGGTTCACCAGGAAGTTTGTCCGCACCTTGATCGAACGTTAAGAATGATCCAGAGCGAGGGCGCGTTGGCGGGAGTTGTGATCAACCCCTCCACTCCGGTCGCAACTTTGGACGAGGTGCTGGACGTGGCGGATTACGTGCTTGTGATGAGCGTGAATCCCGGGTTCGGCGGTCAGAAATTTATCCCGAATGCGCTGAACAAGGTGAGGGCGCTGGCAATGCGCCGAAAAGAGCGAAGCTTGCAGTTCCGCATCGAGATCGATGGCGGAGTCTCGCTTGATAACGTAGCATCGGTCGCCCGCGCAGGGTGTGACTGGATCGTCACAGGGTCGTCTATTTTTCACACGCCCGATCCCGGGGCAACCTTCCGGGAAATGCAGCACTTGGCCGGAGACGCCCTTCTTGTACACATTTAGTTCATGGCAATTTTCAAGGTTTAATATGCTCCGTACTCTTCTGGTTTCGATAGTCATCGCGGGTCTGCTGACGTCATGCGGTTTCCGCCGCAAGAAGTATGAGAATCCCATCACCAAGGACACCAAGCAGCCCGACAAGGTGCTGTTCGATAAAGCGATTGGGGATATCGAGCATGGCCGCTACGAAGTGGCCCGCATCACGCTCAACACGATGATCAATACCTACGATCAGAGCGAATACCTGGCGAAGGCGAAGCTTGCCATCGCAGATAGCTGGTATCGCGAGGGCGGGGCTCATGGTCTGGCGCAAGCGGAAGCGGAGTACAAGGATTTTATTCTGTTCTACCCGACGCTTGAGGAAGCCGCCGAATCGCAGGAAAAGATCTGCATGATCCACTACAAGCAGATGGATAAAGCGGACCGTGATCCTACGCAGGCGTTGCGGGCCGAGGATGAATGCCGACAGCTCGTGGTGCAGTTCCCCAATAGCAAGTTTGTGCCGGAGACTCAGCAGATTCTCAGGAATATTCAGGAAGCCATAGCCGACGGGGAATTCCGGGTGGGAGCTTTTTATCACAAAAAGGGCAGCAATCCGGCAGCGGCTAATCGCCTGAGCCGCGTAGTGGATCAGTACCCGCTTTTCAGCCGCGCGGACTTGGCGCTTTGGGAACTGGGCGATTCATACAGCAAGATGGGCAATCGTTTCCGGCCCCAGGCGGGCCAAGCGTATGCGCGGATCGTGAAAGATTACCCGCTCAGCGGCTACGTGGATAATGCCAAGAAGCGGCTGAACGAGCTTGAGCTGCCGGTGCCTCAAGCGGATCGCGCCGCGTACGATCGCATGAAGTGGGAACAGGACAATCGCGTGAAGGAAGGGAAGGTGACCGAGTACACGCAATTCCTGAAGCGCGGTCCGGATGTTTCCGCCGCCGCTCGTTCGGGAGCTCCGCAGATGACCAGCATTCGTCCTACGGTGCCGGTTAGCGTCCCGATTCCGGCAGGCGGCGCCCCGGGCATCGTGGGCGACGTGTCGGCTACTGTTTCTACCGATCCGAACGATACCGGCACTAAGCCGGACGCCCGCATGAATCAGCCCGGCGCGGAGACGAAGCCTGCCGTCGTCACTGCCCAGGAGGCTCCCCCGTCGAACTATCAGCCGAGGCCCGGGAAGCCGAAAAAGAAGACTAAGAAGCAGGCAGCAGCCGAGGCCGCCGCAGCTGCAAAGGCCGCCGCGGACGCTCAGAAAGCTGCGGCAACCCCGGCCACTCCTGTCGCGACCAAACCCTAGCTGATCCCTTTGCGAGGCTTGGTTCGGTACGCCCTATTTGTTTCCGGCTGCTTACTGCTAGATGCTGCCGATCACCTGACATGGCGGGACTATGCCGGGGACGCAGACTCGGCGCAGTACTCGGCGTTACATCAAATTGATCGCTCTAATGTGACCAAGCTGCAATTGGCTTGGTCCTATCCGACAGGCGACGGCAAGAAGTACTCCTTCAACCCAATCGTTGTCGACGACCTTATTTACGTACTCGCTAAGAACAACTCAATCGTTGCGTTGAATGCTTCCAGCGGCAAGGAAGTTTGGACCTACACGCCTCCTCCCGATACCAAGGTCATCACTAATCGCGGTATCAATTATTGGGAAAGCAAGGACCGAGCCGATCGGCGTCTGCTGTTCGCGAGCAACCATTCTCTGCGTGCCATTGATGCCCGCACCGGAAGGCCTTGTATCACGTTCGGAGAGGCTGGCGCAGTCGATCTCAAGCTCGGCTTGGGGCGGGATCCCAAGACTATTTCGCTGGTTCAATCCACCACGCCGGGCCGCGTTTTCGAGGACCTGCTCATCCTGGGATCGGCAACCAATCAGGGGTATGGATCGGCACCCGGCGACCTGCGCGCGTTCGATGTGCGCAGTGGCAAACAGGTCTGGGCCTTTCACACGATTCCGCACCCCGGCGAGTTCGGCTATGAGACCTGGCCCAAGGATGCATGGAAAAATGTCGGAGGAGCGAACGTCTGGGGCGAGCTATCGGTCGATGAAAAACGCGGCATCGTCTATGCCCCGACCGCCAGCGCAAAGTACAATTTTTACGGTGCTGATCGCACCGGTGCCAATCTCTTCGGCGATTGCCTCTTAGCACTAGATGCCCGTACCGGGAAACGCCTGTGGCACTTCCAAATGGTTCACCACGACATATGGGATTACGACGACGCCACCGCTCCGAAACTCCTCACCGTCCAGCATAATGGCAAGGCCCTAGACGCAGTCGCTCAGGTCAGTAAACAAGGATTCGTCTGGGTGTTCAATCGCGAGACCGGCGAACCGCTGTGGCCCATTGAAGAGCGTCCCGTGCCAACATCCGACATGCCTGGCGAGAAAGCGTGGCCCACGCAACCGTTTCCCCTGAAGCCGCCCCCGTTCGCGCGCCAAGCATTTACAGCTGATGACCTCAGCCCATTCTTGAGTGCACCGGATCGCGCCCGCTTCCGCGATGCAATTCTGAGCGCTCGCAACCAGGGTCTGTTCACGCCGCCCGGCCGACGCACAACGATTCAAATGCCGGGAAACAACGGTGGGGCGAATTGGGGAGGAGCGGCCGTGGATCCGTCCAATGGAACGCTTGTAGTGGTGTCGAAAGACCTGCCCTGCCTGCTCGAACTAAAGCCCGGCGCTGGCGACCGGTATGAGAGTGGATTTGGTTTCATGATCGCGAGTGACGGACTCTCCCCAATCAAGCCGCCATGGACGTCGCTAACCGCCTATGACCTGAACGAAGGCACAATCAAGTGGAAGATCCCGCTCGGCGAAGTTCCCGATCTTGCTGCGAAGGGATTCAAAGATACTGGCACACACTATCCCAAAGTTGGACCCGTCATCACTGCCGGAGGACTAATCTTCACTGGAACGAGGGATCGAAAGGTTCGTGCATTCGATGTCGAAACCGGCAAGCTGGTTTGGGAGCAAGAAGTGGGGGCAGCTCTCGAGGGCATACCCGCCGTGTACGAAGTAGGCGGCCGGGAGTTTATCGTCTTCTGCGCCTCCGCCCAGGCCGGACTGATCCCTGCCACACAGCTTCCGATTCACGGCGCTTACATCGCCTTTGCCTTGCCCAGGTAGTGGCAAAGGCCGCCATCACATTCAGAAACTTACGCCGCACCCATAAACTTGAAGATCGCGTTCTTCACCGGCGTGCCGACCACCTCGATCCTATTCAGATCCGTAGTGCCCACTCCCAGAGACTCGGCCAGCTTGAGTGTGTTATCGCAGTTCACAAACGGCGCGGTGCCGCGATCAGCCCTCGGATTGTAACCCATCACCGCCGTCGCCACCGAGTCGGTATTCACCGCGTTCGTACCAAGCAGCATCACGCCCGGAGTCACGAAGGAAATGCCTCGAATCCAAGGACCCTCCCCGCCAGTTACCGTTTCGATGCCGTCGATGAACGCGATATCGATCGGACGAGCGGCTGCGAGGTCGGCAACGATGCGTGGCATGCGGTATCCAGGATCGCGCGACGACTTGGCATCCTTCTCTTGCGGGGCGCTTTTCGCAGGCTGACGCTTGCCTTCATGGCAAACCTGCACGCGGCCCTTCCCTGGATTCTCGTTTGGCCCGTCCACGCCCGCATCATCGCCGTAAATCGATGCCGGGGTGATGCCGAAACAATTCTTCATGGACAAGGTGACGCCGCAGGTCGCATGATTCTTGAGCTTGGCCATCGACATGAACACGTCGGTATCTTCGTAAGCATGATTGAGATCGAACGCCGGAAAAACGAAGCCACCGTTTTTCGCCTTCAGCCTCGAATATTGTTTCCCCTTGCCACGCGCGTTGGTATTTTCAAATTCCAGCCTTGGGGAAATACTCTGGAGTGCGCGCACATTCCACCCAGAATCCAGCAGGTATTCTTCGAGAGGACCTGAGGTCGCCCACGCACTCTCCACTAGTCGGATGCGCTTGGCCCCAGCCCGATCAAGAATCTGCACCATTGCCATCAGCGTCTTAGGATGCGTGTAGTGGGTGCTGCCAAGCGGCTTGCCTTGAAAGCGGAGCCCCGGACTGCCAGTTAGATTCAGCTTAATCGTAACCGTCTTGTTCCGCACAAGACGGTCGGCTCCGCCGATCTGGTCGAACATTTTCGCCAGCACGGGGGTGAGGTCTTCCGAGTAAGAGGGACACTTCGCGATCGAAACCGGTGCAGCAGGTGCCGGTACAGCTGACAAACACTCCACCCCTGCCAAGGAGGCTGCGGCAGCCATGGATAACAGCTCTCGTCGAGTCATCTGGTAATAGTGTATCTCTGTGCGAAACCAACGCGGGGTTGCGATCATCCAGTTTGCATGCAGACCTTTACGATAGGAGGCGACCTAACCGTAAACCGCCTCGGATTCGGCGCGATGCGCATCACCGGAAATGGCGTTTGGGGAGAGCCTACGGATCCAGAAGAATGCCGCAAGGTTCTCCGCCGAGCGGTGGAGCTGGGGGTCAATTTCATCGACACGGCCGACTCCTACGGCCCCGACGTGAGCGAGCGCCTGATCGCCGAAGCTCTGCATCCCTATCCTGCCGACTTGGTGATCGCGACCAAGGGCGGCCTGACACGGTCCGGTCCGAACGCTTGGGCACCTGTGGGGCGCCCGGAATACTTGCGGCAGTGTCTGGAGATGAGCCTGCGGCGTCTTCGCGTGGAGCGAATCGATCTGTACCAACTGCATCGGCTCGACCCCAAGGTTCCCGCCGAAGAAACTCTGGGCGCGCTGAAAGAGTTCCAACAATCGGGCAAAGTGCGCCATATCGGGCTTTCGGAAGTGTCAGTCGAGGAAGTGAAACATGCTCAGGGGATCGTGCCCGTGGTTAGCGTGCAGAATATGTACAACCTGGGCAACCGCAAGCACCAGGACGTTTTGAACTATTGCGAGGAACAGAAACTAGGCTTTATCCCGTGGTTTCCGGTGGCCGCGGGCAAACTGGCGCGTTCTGGCGGACCACTCGACGAAACTGCCAAAAGGCATGGAGTATCGGTCGCGCAATTGGCGTTGGCATGGCTACTGCATACTTCACGGGTGATGCTGCCCATACCTGGAACCTCTTCTGTAAAGCACCTCGAGGAGAATGTGGCGGCCGCGTCCATTCGTTTGGACGCGAGCGAATGGGAAGCGATTGAGAAGTCCTCTTCTCGCTAGATGACGATACCAAATCCAGCCGAAATCTCGTTCATGAACAGACGACCGCCGGCGTTCGTTAAATGGAATGGCTTGCCCATCTCATACTGCCGAACGTCAAAGCGAATCTGATACTTCTCTGTGAGCCGGACCTTCACGCCGCCGCCATAGTTCACGCCAAATTTGTTTTCGCCTTGCCCGTATTGCGCCGAACTGCCCGGGGGAACGAAGTTGCTGAAATGAATCCCGGCTGCGGCAAACGGGCGCACGCGCGCCTTCTCGCGAGTGGCGTAGAGCAGGCCGTCGATAAATCCCTGATGAATCCCAAAACCCTGTTCGCTCGCAGGAGGCCCGTCGAAGTGCAACTTGCTTCGGCTATACGCGTAGCCGAGCTCAGCCCCGGCGTGTTCGCGAAGATTGAAACCCATGCGGAAGGCAAGCCGGAAGCCGTCGGTGAGACGGACCTTCGCATCAGCCGCCGCGCCCGAGGAGTAAATATCGTCGCCGATTGCGTTATTTGTGAGTTTGGATATTCCGCCGGAGACGGAGGCCTCGAAAGACTGCGCCATGCAGACAGTGGAGGCACAACAGAAGGCAAAACCCAAGAGAGCGAATTTCATGGTCATCCTTAACAAACAACTTGGATGCGCCACTATACGGCCCGGTTACGTGTCAACGATGATTGCGTACACCTCGCCGGGACCGTGCACCCCGCGCACCAGGATCTGTTCTATGTCGGCGGTGCGGCTGGGTCCGGTGATCAGCACCATTGAGCTGGTCTGCTCAGCCGGCTGTGGTGTCACGGTTAGAAGTTCATCGAGTCCAACCAGGATGCGCGAGGCAGGAAAGATCCCAACGTGTATTGGCGGAAGAAGAGAAATCAGCCGAGCTTCTTTGGGGCTCGAGATCATCACCATGGTGCCCGTTTCGGCGAGCGCATAATCCGCGCTTGTGATGCCCACGTTCGCGTGAGCGCAAACTGCGCGGAGCGAATCCCGGTCCTGAAAACCGGTTTGCACGCCGGGGAGGCTGGTTACTCCGCATTCAGCTAGATACGGCGCGTTGCAAGCTACAGCCGTCTTGCCAGCCATGAAGACGCGCACCCAGTGGGCGGCGCCTTGGGCGTCAGGCACCCGAATCGCCTTGCCCGCCAGCATTTCAAAGCGTTGAATAAACGAAGCCACTCGGCTCTCCGCGTCCATGGTTTTGCACAGTAGCGTGGGCGGAGGCGGAGGCGGCGGCATCTGGCCTGCGGATCGGCCGAGCGATGTTCTTACTTTGTGAAGTATCGCCTCCCGACTCATTTGGAGCGTTCCCGCCACAACTGGCGAAAGCTCTTAGACGCGGGGGCAGGCAGATCGCGCTGGCTAAGCCAATGCTTCAGAGGTCCCGCACGCAAGAATCCTGGTAGTTTGACCCAGCCATTCTTGTCCCGCGGGGCAAGCATCGAGGCGAGCCTTCCAGCCATGGCGAATAGCTTGGGGTGACAGGCCAGCCAGCCATACATCGTAAACGCAAACCTCTCCAGCCCTCCCTCACTTTGGTCTTTCTTGGCGGCAGTCACCTCTGCGCGCAGCTTGAGCAAAAGCTTGGGGATTTCAATCTTGACCGGGCACACCTCGGCACACGCTCCGCATAAACTCGACGCGAATGGCAGCCACGGGTCCTTCGAAACGCCATGAAATTGTGGAGTGATGATCGCGCCGATCGGTCCTGAATAGATCCAAGGATAATTGTGTCCGCCGATCTTCCGGTATACCGGGCACGTATTCAGGCAGGCGCCGCATCGAATGCAGTAGAGCGACTGACGCTTGTCAGGATCGGCCAAGAGTTTTGTCCGGCCGTTATCCAAAAGGATCACGTAAAACTCATCAGGCCCGTCGATCTCGTCGCCTCGGCGCGGGCCTGAAAGGAACGAGGTGTAGACAGTCAGCTCCTGTCCGGTGGCGCTGCGCCCGAGCAACTTGAGGAACACAGCTAAATCCTGAGCGCGAGGGATCAGCTTTTCAATACCAGCCACAGCGATGTGAATCTTTGGCGCCGATGATGTGAGGCGCGCGTTTCCTTCGTTTTCCACCAACACGATCGCGCCCGAATCGGCAATCAGGAAATTCGCACCGGTGATGCCGATGTCGGCAGCGAGAAACTTGTCCCGCAATACCGCACGCGCGATCATCGTCTGCTTCTCGATCACCACCTCGTTCGGGATGCCAAGTTCCTTAGTGAAAATGTCTGCCACTTCATAGCGCGTCATGTGCAGCGCAGGCGCGACAATGTGGTACGGACGCTGGTGGGCGAGTTGCAGGATATACTCGCCTAGATCCGTCTCCACAGACTCCAGGCCATGATGCTCAAGGCGTTCGTTAAGGTCGATCTCCTCCGTGGTCATCGACTTCGATTTGACGATCAGATGCGCACTGCGCTCCTTTGCCAGGCCGAGCACGAAATCGGCGACCTCGCTCGCGTCTTGGCAGTAGACTGCCTTGCCGCCGTGCTTAGCTAATTGCGATTCGAACTGTTCGAGATAGAAATCCAGGTTCTCGATGGTGTGCTTCTTCACGGCGTTGGCCTGAGTGCGCAACGCTTGGTACTCGGGCAGTCGATCCCCGCCCACGGCATCGGATCGCTTTTGCATTAACCGGCCGGTGGCGGTGTAAATCGCCAATTGCAAACTTGCATTGGCGACTGTCTCTTTGATCTTCTCGGGAGCGGCGGAGGACATGGTTATCGGGAACTCAGTATTTCTGCCAGGTGTTTCGTCTGAATAGGCAGACCCGCGCGGTGGATGGCCCCTTGGATTTGCATGAGACAGCTCGAGTCGGTTGCAACCACCGTGTCGGCCTTGCTGCGAAGGATGGAATCGATCTTGGAGCGCGCCATGCCGCCGGAGACTTCGGGGAACTTCACTGAGAACGTGCCGCCGAATCCGCAGCATTCCTCGCATGCATCCATTTCTTTTAAAGACAGGCCGCTTACCTTCGAGAGCAAGAGTCTGGGCCCGGTCTTCACTCCGAGTTCTCGCAGGGCATGACAGCTATCGTGGAACGTGACCGACCCTTCGAAATGCGATCCGAGATCGTCCACTTTGGCCACCTCGATCAAAAATTTGGAGAACTCCCAAACCCGGGTTGCCATCCGATGCGCAGCCTCCAGCATGGCCGGATCGTTCTGGAAAATCTCCTCGTAATGATGAGTGATCATTGAGGTGCAGGAGCCCGAGGGCACCACCACGTAATCGGCCTCGCGAAACACTTCTAAGAAGTGCCGCGCCATCTCGCGTGCAGGCTCGTGGTATCCGCTGTTGAACGCCGGCTGCCCGCAACAGGTCTGACGTTCTGGGAAATCGACTACGTATCCGATCCGCTCCAACACGTCGGCCATTGCCACGCCGACCTTTGGGAACAATTGATCGATGACGCAAGTAACGAAAATAGCAACCTTGCCTGAGGGCATGAAATTCGATTCTTGCATACGTGGGCCGGCGGACGCATATCCTACAATGAAGAAGCCCTCTTGATGAAAATCTCGGCTACGATCATCACGTATAACGAGGAAAGAAACATCTCGCGAGTGATCGAGAGCCTGCGATGCGCGGACGAGGTGGTTGTAGTGGATAGCGGCTCCACTGACCGCACCGTGGAGCTTGCCTCGAAACTGGGGGCCCGGGTCCTGGAAAGCCCATGGCGGGGCTACGCGGGCCAGAAGAATCTCGCTTCTGAAAATGCCTCGCACGATTGGATCCTTTCGCTCGATGCGGACGAAGCTTTAAGCGAGGCGCTCGAAGGCGAGATTTGGCAAATTAAAAAAAACGGCCCCGTATGCGACGCTTACACGGTGCCGCGCCTAGCCCAATATCTGGGACGCTGGATTCTGCATTCGGGCTGGCACCCCGACCGCAAGATTCGATTGTTCGACCGCAACAAGGCGCGCTGGGTGGGCGATTATGTTCACGAATCGGTTGTGACCGATGGCCGAGTTGGCCATCTCCGGGAGAATCTGCTCCACTTCACCTGCGACTCGCTTTCGGAGCATTTGAAGACCATGGATCGCTACACCACGTTGGCGGCGGAGCAAATTGTGGATCAGAGGAAGAAGATCGGGTGGGGCCAGCTTTTGCTCGACCCGCCCTGGACGTTCCTGCGCAGTTACATTCTTCATCGCGGATTTCTGGACGGAACCGAAGGGCTCGCAATTGCGTACATGGCGGCGCTCTACAATTTTTTGAAATATACAAAGGCGAAGTACATGAGTCCGCGTAGGGATTAGGCGCGGATGCGTGTTTTGCATATGGACACAGGCCGCGAGATGCGGGGCGGCCAGTGGCAGGTCTTGCACCTGCTGCAGGGGCTCGCGGAACGAAGCATTCCCTCGCGGCTATTGACCCCCGCAGGCTCGGCTCTGTTTCAGGCGGCTGTTTCGCTAGGCTTGGATGTTGAAGCTCTCCGCTTTTATACGCCCATTTGGCAGTGTGGAGGCTTTGACTTGGTCCACGCTCACGACGCTCGCGCGCACACTCTAGCTCTTGGTTGCCGCAAGCCTTTGATCGTATCGCGGCGAGTGGCGTTTCCCATTAAGCGAACGCCTGTGTCGCGCTGGAAGTATTGGAAGGCGACGCACTTCCTGGCAGTGTCCCGATACGTGAAGCAGGTATTGACGGACGCGGGAATCCCGCCTGAGAGGATCTCGGTTGTGTATGACGGCGTACGCGTGCCCGAGCATCTGGATGTTGAAGAACGCACGCTGGTGCTAGCGCTCGATTCCGACGATCCCGGGAAAGGCAAAGCTATCATCGAGCGAGCGGCTGAAATCAGCGGCGTGCCCGTTCACTTTTCCAAACAGCTTCTCAGCGACCTCCCGCACGCGGCCCTGTTCGTGTACATCACCGCGTCGGAAGGGCTCGGCTCAGCCCCGCTTCTGGCGATGGCTTATGGGGCAGCAGTGATCGCAAGCCGCGTGGGAGGTTTGCCGGAAATCGTGGAAGATGGAATCACCGGGATACTCTCGGCTAACAAGCCTGAAGCGGTAGCCTGCGCGATCGACCGCCTGTTGAAGGATCGCGACATGGCGCAGCGCCTCGCAAGTCGCGCCCGCAAGCAGGTGCTCCGGCAGTTCACGGTGGATCACATGCTGGAGCATACGATCCGGGCCTATGAGAGGGTGTTGGCGTGATTGAAGCTCTATTGGCCGGGTTATTCGGATTGCTCATCGGGAGTTTTCTGAACGTGTGCATTTATCGCATGCCTCGCGACATGTCCGTGGTGCGCCCGCGCTCGCATTGTCCCGGATGCGAACACACCATCGCGGCTTACGACAATATTCCGGTGATCAGTTTCCTGATGCTGCGCGGGCGCTGTCGACATTGCGCAGCGAAGATTCCGTTCCGCTATCCTCTGGTGGAGTTGCTGACCGGAGCGTTTTTCTTTGGATCTATTTGGGCGCTCGGACCGACAGGGGCCGGCCTGAAGTTATGCGTGTTCAGCGCTATCCTGATCGCTCTGATTTTCTCTGATTTGGAAGAGCGCATTCTGCCGGATGAGTTCACTCTGGGAGGCACGGTCGTAGGCGTAGTCTTCGCAGCCTGGGTTCCGGTGGGACGGCTCATGTCCATGGCGGCCTCGGCCCTTGCGGCTCTCTTCATCGCTGGCATGTTGTGGAGCGTTGGTTGGCTTTATCAGAAGGTGAGACATCGGGACGGCTTAGGGCTGGGCGACGTCAAGATGGTGGCGATGATAGGAGCGTTCCTAGGTCTGCAAGGCGCACTGCTCACTTTGATGGTTGCTGCGCCCCTGGGTGCAGTGGTGGGATTGTCCTACATCTTTTTCACGGGCAAGGATGCCGCCAGCTACGAGTTGCCCTTCGGGACATTCTTGGGCGTAGCAGCGCTAGCGGTGGCCTTCTACGGCGAAGCTGCAATAAACTGGTGGATGCGCTGAATCGATAGTGGGTCGCGCAATCTTGCCCGCAACCGGCTTTCAGCCGGTTTCCGGAAGCGGCTCTAAGCTAAATTCTCAATCAGTGTCGCGTTAGCCATGCCGCCGCCTTCGCACATGGTCTGCAATCCATACCGCCCGCCCGACCTCTGCAACTCATGCACCAGCGTGGTCATCAGCCGAGCCCCGCTCGCACCCAACGGATGACCCAGGGCCACTGCCCCGCCATTCACGTTCACCCTTGAAAAATCGGCACCCGTCTCGCGTTGCCAAGCCAGCACAACACTGGCGAACGCTTCATTAATCTCCACCCGATCAATCTCCCCAATCGTAAGTCCTGCGCGGTCGAGAATTTTCCGTGTCGCTGGAATCGGAGCGGAAAGCATCATCACGGGATCATCTCCCGCCAGGGCAAATGCAGCGAAGCGCGCCATGGCCCGCAGTCCGAGCCGCTCCGCAGTGGCCCGCTCCATGATCAGCACAGCTGCCGCCCCATCGCTAATTTGCGAAGCGTTTCCCGCCGTAACAACTCCGTCCGCCTTGAACGGAGTCTTCAGACTCGCCATCTTCTCAATAGTCGATCCGGCGCGAATGCCTTCGTCACGAGTCATGAACACGTCGCCAACCGGAACCGGCGTAATCTCGTCTGCGAAAAAACCCGCCTCCGTCGCCGCAGCCGCGCGCTTATGACTCTCTAAGCTGAAGCAATCTAACTCGGTGCGCCCAATTCCCCAGCGTTCCGCCATCATCTCGGCGCCGATCCCCTGATTGAAAGGAACATCGTGGTAGCGTGCCATCATAATCGGTCCGAAAGGCTTGCCAGGTCCCGCGCCATTCGACCCCATCGGGACGCGCGACATGCATTCCACCCCGCACGCAATTACCACATCGTAGCTCCCCGCGATGACGCCTTGAGCGGCGAAGTGAGCGGCCTGTTGGCTTGACCCGCATTGCCGATCCACCGTAGTTCCGGGCACCGACTCAGGAAACCCAGCCGCCAGCACGGCGTTGCGAGCCACATTAAACGCCTGCTCGCCAGCCTGCCCCACGCATCCCGCGATCACATCGTCAATCAAGGCCGGATCCAGCCGATTGCGATCCACCAAGGCCTTGAGAGTGTGTGCCAGCAAGTCGACTGGATGCCAGCCCTTTAAAGCCCCGTCTCGTTTGCCCACCGGCGTCCGAACCGCATCAACGATCACTGCTTCCCGCATACGGTCGTTGTACCACAGCGACTCGATCGTCTCAATCTGCCGCAGCGGAGAGCGTCTCTTTCTTCTGGATTCGGCTGCCGCCCCGGAAGAACACCGCCAAGAGAACCAGAATCGTGAACGCCGCAACCGAAGAGCTCATCCAGAATCCCGTCCAGTTATGACTCCCGTCGGCAGTCTTGAAATAATCCACCGCGCTCCCCGATAATAAGGACCCGATGAACATACCCACTCCATATGTCAGGAACGTTAAGAACCCTTGTGCGGTGTTGCGCAGATGAAGAGGCGCTTCCTGATCCGTATAAAGCTGACCCGTCATAAAGAAAAAATCGTAGCAAACACCATGCAGAAGAATCGCGGCGTAGAACATCCACATGCCCGCCCCCGGATTGCCGTACGCCAACAGTGCATAGCGGACCGACCAGGCCAGAAGACCCATCAACATAATCGCCTTCAGGCTCATGCGCCGGAATAGGAAGGGCATCAGCAGCATCATCCCCACTTCCGAAGCCTGACCAAGCGTCATTTTTCCGGCCGCATTCTGCACTCCCACCTCGTTCAGAAACACATTGGTAAAGGAGAAATAAAACGTTAGCGGGATACACGCCAGGACGGAAGCCACCACAAACACCAGGAATGAACGGTCTTTGAGCATCACCAGCGCGTCCAAACCCAGTATGTTGCGAACCGAGATCGCTTGGCCCTTCGCGCCCGGAGGCGTGTGCGGCAGAGTCAGACTAAACAAGGCCATCACCACAGACGCTCCAGCCGCAATCAGGAACGGAGCCGCTGATTTTTCCACCTTTAGCCCACCCACCACTAGACCGATTACGATCCATCCGATGGTTCCCAAAACTCGAATAAGAGGAAACTGCGCACCCGTGTCCTTCACATTTCGGAAGGTTAGCGCGTTGGTGAGCGAGATGGTCGGGAAATAGCACAGGCAGTAAGCCAGCATGAGCCCATAAACCGCTCCGAAGCTGGTTGCATGAGCGACCATGTAAAGAATCACCGCGCCCAACAGGTGCAAGGCGGACAGCACTCGTTCAGTAGCGAAAAAACGGTCCGCGATCAACCCGACAAAGAACGGCGAGATCATGCATGCCAGCGCCACCGTTCCAAACACTTGGCCCGCTTGGACGCCGGTGAAATTCAACGTCGCCGTAAGATAGGTGTTCAACGTGACGTACCAGGCGCCCCAGATCGCGTAATTGAGGAACATCATCGCGCCGAGGCGCAGATTCAACGAAGAGGGCATATATGTTGGAGTGTAAAACACTCGTTCACTTGGATGGGTTTGCCGGATGCAGGTAGCTCGCCAAGAAACGATAGATTTCCCCGCGGGACTCCTTGGCGAGTTTGGTATCGGTTCGGTTGAAGTAGTGGCCTCCAGGCGCGTCCTGATAAACCTTGTATTCGAACTTCTTTCCTTCCGCCTTCAGCGCGTCAATCATGCGCTCGACTTCGAGAACATTGACATCTTCGTCGTTAGTGTTTCCATGGATCAGCAGCGGAGTCGTTAGGTTGCGGGCGTAAGTGATCGGAGAGCGCTGCCGATACTCGGCGATGTCATCCCGCACGGTCTTCCCAATGTGATATTGCACGGAGTACAGGGAGCGATAGCCTTCTGGTTCGTAGCCGAGTCTCGCGATCAGATCGGTAACGGGTACCCCGGCATAGGCGACCGCGTAGACGCCGGGATGCAGCAATACGTTCATCAACGTAATCGAGCCGCCGTGACTCCATCCAATGATGCCCACGCGCTTCGGATCCAAGAACTCGTAGGTCTCCAGCATCCACTTCGTTCCGTTGAGAACGTCGTCCACCTCGCGGCCGCCGTAATCGATCTCCTCGTAAAACTGGCGACCGTAACCGGTACTGCCGCGATAGTCCGACGCGATCACCGAGTAGCCCTGCCGCACGAGTTCGCGGATCACGTGCATATCGCGCGTATCGAAGTTGGCGTGAATGCCCTGATGCGCGAACACAATGAGCGGTTGCTTTTGAGACCTGTCCAGATTCTTGGGGATGAAGGTGTAGGCGCGAATGATGAGCGGGTTAGTGGCGCCGGGCGCTTTTGGGTTGATGACATGCGTCGGCGGGAGACTGGTGTACTCCACCTTATCCACCTCCGCAATGTCGCCCAGCTTCAGGTTCCACATCAGATCGTCAACTGCTTTCATGATCTGATCGAGGCGGCCGTCCGGGGGCTGAGCCGCAATTGGAGCAGGCGGGCTGGGGACCGCCGCTGGTTGTTGCGCAACGAGGTTGATCGTTGCCGTGAGCAGAACGAGGACGACGGAACGGAAGGGCATCTACGCCCGATGGTACTCCCAACTTAATGCGCTATCTGGAAGACTACGATCCTGGTCCAGAATCGAGTGGGTGTGCCAACACTGCGGCTCGATGGCGCTTGCGGGAGCGTCTACGCCGAACTGAACTCGCGCGACGAACCATTAGAGGCTGCGCAATCCCTCTTGCAGCCGCTCTGCGGGCCCTTCTTGCTCGCCTGCGGGCTTGACGATAGATCAAGGAGCCCCAAGCAAACGCGCCGTAAATAAAGGCCGACGCAACGATCATCTCGCCCGCGAAAAAGCCTGCTTCCCACCACTTCTTTGCGGCAGGACTGGACGCGATTGGCGGGCGCTTCTGATAGTCACGGACGAGCACGCCAGTGGGATTCACCCTCGCACTATCGTTCGACAGGCTCTCGTCGAAAAGTAGATTCCCATCCGGCCCCTGGACTGGATTCTGAGCGATCCTTACTTGAGCTAGGCAGCCGGTCTGTGCCCAGACTATCAAGATCAAAAGCGCCAGGATCCCCTCAAACTTCTTCATCGAGTTCTTGTTTGCCCTGAATCGTTCGACCCCATCCGAGACTCCGAAGCCGATAGTAAACGATCCCGGAGCCGAAAGGCAAGCCTTGCGAATTGCCCCGATCTCCCTTACCCCTAGCCAGAATAGGCCACGAGCCGCGCCTTTTTTCGAGCTAGTCCCAATCAAACGGGCGCTTCGGCGGAGGCGCATCCGGTGTCTCTTTTGCCTGCTTGAAGAGCTCGTCGAACTTGCGCTCTAAAACCTGCTGATGGCTCTTGTGATCCTGGAAGGACTTATCGAATAGCTCTCCCCGCCGCGCTTCCTCGCCCTTCAATTTCTGCACGGCAGCCCGTAAATCCTCGATGACCGGCGGTTTCTCCTTCACCTTGTGGCTGATTACTGCCTTGAGGTCCGGATCGATCTGGAGCATCGCCTCGCAGCACGGGCACTTTACCTCGATCAACGCAGCCTTGCCTTTCGCCATACCGCGATCTTAGCGCGATTAGCCTCTTCATTGGTATTCTGACGCAAGCATGAGAGTTCTCTACTTGTGGGTTTTGGCGGTCGCAACGCTGGCGGCTCAGGAGAATGTGTCCACGTTCTCGATAGCCGCTTACGATCCGGTGAACAAGGATTGGGGAGTAGCCGTTGCGTCGCGATATTTGTCAGTCGGGTCCGTAGTGCCGTGGGCGGAAGCTGGAGTAGGGGCGGTTGCGACGCAGGCCAACGTAAATGTCGGCTACGGCCCGCGCGGTATCGAATTGCTTCGCCAGGGACTCAGCGCCAAAAACGTGCTTGAAAAGCTGCGGACCGAAGACGCCTTCGATGGGAAGGATGGCCGACAAGTAGCCGTGGTGGACCGGGACGGAAATATCGCGGCCTATACAGGACCGAACGCGCCCAAGTGGGCAGGCGATAAACAAGGGAAATACTGGTCGGCGCAGGGGAATATTCTGGTGGGACCACAAGTGGTGGAGGCGATCGGGAAAGCTTTCGAAGCGACTCAGGGCGAGCTGGCCGAGAAAATGTGGGCTGCCTTAAAAGCGGGGGATGATGCAGGCGGCGATTCCCGCGGCCGGCAATCTGCCTCCATCCTCGTGGTGCGCAAGGGAGGCGGGCGAAATACGAATAACGATAGATACGTTTACATAAACGTCGACGATAATCCGCAGCCGTTCCCGGAGCTACGACGGCTGCTCGACCTTAACCTGGCTTTGCTGTACCAGGAGAAACGGGCCAAGCTGATGCGCACAGGAAATTTAAAGGATGCGCGGGAAGCGGCCGCGAGCGTCGTTCGCTACGCCGGAACCCAGCCGGACTCGCACGCCAGCCTCGGCATGCTCAGTTACCTCACAGGTGACAAAGTGTCCGCTTTGAAGGAACTGCGGATCGCGCATGGCCTGGATCCAGACCTGCGCAAGCACATGGAAGCGATGGCCAAAATGCGGACCGACTATGCGCCGATCCTGAACGATCAAGAATTTATGAAGCAAATATTGGGTGAGCCATGACGTTATCGTGGGAGATTACACCGCTCGAAGTGAAGCAACAGCTTGACGCTGGCAAGACGATTCACCTGGTCGACGTTCGCGAACCTGAAGAATTTCAGATTACCCAGATCCCAGGCGCGGACCTGATTCCGATGCGGACTGTTCCGGCTGCTTTGCAGAAGATCGAGGGGATGGCGGATGAGGCCACGGTGGTCGTCTTTTGCCATCACGGGGTTCGCAGCATGCAGGTGGTGAACTGGCTGCGGGAGCAAGGCGTGCCTGCATGCCAAAGCATGGCTGGAGGAATCGACCGATGGAGCACTGAAGTGGATCCGTCGGTGCCCCGCTATTAAGCCTATTCGTATCTCAGCGCGGTGACCGGATCCACTCCGCAGGCGCGCAGTGCGGGGATCAAACTTGCCCCCACTGCAACACAAGCCATAATGAAAGCAACCGCGCCAAACGTAACCGGATCTTCAGGGCTGACGCTAAACAACATGCTCCTCATTAGCCGGGTGAGTCCGAGCGACGCGGCCAATCCGAGCGCCAAGCCAACCCCCGTAAGGGCCGCCCCCTGAAGCAAGACCAGCCTGAGCACGTCTTTTCTGCCCGCGCCAAGAGCAATTCTTATCCCGATCTCATTCCGCCGCTGATTGACCGTATAAGAAATCACCCCATACACTCCCACCCCGGCAAGCATCACCGCAACACCGGCGAAAATGCCCAGCAGCAGCAAAGTGAAACGTCGCTGCGCCATGGACGAAGCCATTACTTCTTCCATTGTGTGTACGCGAGTGAGAGGGACTTGGCTGTCCACCTTCCAAACCTGACCCTTGATCAAAGGCAACACCGTGCCAAGGCTTCCTGGAGTTCGAACCACGAGGCTCATCCAGCGCTTCCAGGGCTGGAAAGATTGAGCGTATGGCGTATATACGGCCGGTTGATCGGGCTGCTCCAGCCCGAAGTGTCTGACGTCGGCGGCTATTCCCACGATCGTGATCCACTTCGGCGGGCCATCTTCGCGCGCCCATCGAAAGCGGCCACCCAGAGGACTTCGGTTGGGGAAATCTGCTCTTGCCAGAGCCTCGTTGCCAATCGCGACCAGCGGCGATCCTTCGCGGTCTCGCGGACTCAAGTTGCGCCCGCTCAATAGACGAATCTGCATGACGTCAAAATAGTCGCCCATCACACTTCGCGACTGCAGTGAGGGCTCATCACCAGGAGCGATCGGCTCCCGCCCCTCGATGACAAAGTCGTGCGACAGCCAGCTTCCACCGAGCGGAACCTCGCTCACCATGGCAGCCTTAAGACCCCTGACGGAGTTCAATCCGTCCAGCACCTGTTCGCGAAACTGGGTTTGACGCGGAACCTCTGCATACCGGGATGCGGGCAATTGAATCGACATAGTCACAACATTGTCCGGGTTGAAACCAGGATTCACGGCCCGGAGCCGCCAAAATCCTTTCACCAAGAGACCAGCCCCGGTCAGCAGCACGAGCGCAAGGGCGAGCTCCGCCACCACCAGAATGGCGCGCAACTGGCGGTGCAGCGCGTTGGAGCTCTCTCCGCGGCTGCGTTCCCTCAATTTCGGATCGCGCCGCGCCAGCATGCTCCACGCCGGGATCCAGCCAAATAACAGGCCCGTCCCCAGAGTGACGGCGAATGCAAAAAAGAGCACGTTTCGATCGATTCCAATGGCCGGGAGAGTCGCTAAGTTTGCCGGCTTTAATGCAACCAATCCTAGAATGCCCAACTGGGCAAGAGCGACGCCGATGAGGCCGCCAAGCATAGAGATGAGCACGCTTTCCGTCAGCATCTGCCGGAGCAGCCGACCCGATCCGGCACCCAGAGCGGCCCTGGTGATCATCTCCTGCTGTCGGGAAATGGCGCGCGATAGCAGAAGATTCGCAAAGTTAGCGCAAGCCACCAGCAGCACCATCCCTACCGCGCCAAACATGATGAGCAAGGCCGGCCGCGAATCGCCGACCAGCCATTCGTGTGCGAAGATCAGCCGCGTTTGCCTGCCCTTGTTCTCCGCAGGATGAAGTTTCTCCAATTGGCGATCAATGGGCTGCATCTCCGCTTGCGCCTGGGCTAGCGTCCAATCATGCTTGAGCCTCCAGTATGTTCGCAGGAAATGCACGCCTCTGGCCGCCGCGGCTTCGGGATAAAAGACTCGCAACGATAGGAAGACATCTGCTTTCCTCTGCGGTAGAGAGAATCCGCCGGGCATAACTCCAATAACCGTATAGCTGCCTCCAGCCAACCTGAGATTCTTTCCTAGGATGTTGCGATCCCCGCCCAGGTCGTTCTCCCAAAATGGGTGGCTCAGCACTGCCACGCGGGGGCCGCCGAAGCGGTCTTCTTCGGATGAGATCGTCCGCCCCATCGCAGGCTGCACTCCCAGCACCCGGAACAGCGTGGCGTCCACTAGCGCCCCGTCGATCTGCAAAGGCTCCGCCGATGCCTGATAGTCGAGCGTCTGAAAAGTCACACCCGAGCCCGCTTCGAAAGCCCGGGCCTGAGCCTGGATGTCTTCGAGATCGGGAAGCGACTGATTGGACCGCATCGTGACCAAACGCCCGGAGTCCGGGTAGGGCAGCGGTCGCAACAGGACCGAGTTGACCACGCTGAAGATAGCCGTGTTGGCCCCGATCCCAAGTGCCAGCGTGGTAACAGTCACACAAGTGAAGCCTGGATTCTTTCGAAGCATGCGGACTGCGAATTTCACGTCCTGAAGCAACGTTTCGAGAAGCGGCAGGCTCCGCCCATCACGATACGATTCCTTGACGCTCTCGATGCCGCCAAGCCGCACCAGCGCTTCCCGCCGGGCCTGCTCCGGGCTCATTCCGGCTCGAATATTGTCAGCTACGTGCAATGCGAGATGGCTGTCGAGTTCATCCTGCAGCTCGGCGTTCTTCCGGGATTGTTGAAACAGGCCGCAGAATCGCAAGAGGAGCGCCCGCAGGCGTCTCAACGGGATTCCTCTCCAGGCGTTAAAAAGCGCGCGATGATGGACGTGGTTTGTTCCCACTCCTGCGCTGCTTTTGAGAGCTGTTTCCTTCCCGCCCGAGTAATCGAGTAGAATTTCGCCTTGCGGTTGTTATCCGAAACTCCCCACTCGGAGCAGATGTAGCCTTCCTGTTCCAGCTTGAGGAGCGCAGGGTAGAGCGTCCCATAGTTGACTGCCAGCAGATCGCCGCTGGTCTGCTCGATTCGACGGGCTATGCCGTAACCATGAAGCGCTCCCATGTACTCGAGAGTTTTCAAAACCATCAGGGCCAACGTGCCCTGCCACACATCCGATTTCTTGCCCATCGACGCTCCTATTGTTTACCAATACAGCTTACCGCAACCTGTATGGGAATGCAATAGGAGTGCGGACTAAGCCGTCTGCGTTGCCTGAATCCCCAGCGGATCGTGCGGCATAATCGCCCATGCAACCAGGTACGCAACCCCGGCCATCAACGGAACCGGCCAGAACAGCAATATGATCGCGATCACGCGAACCAGCGTGACATCCACAGAGAGGTAACGGGCGAGTCCGGCGCACACTCCGCCAAGTTTCCGATCGTGCAAAGGACGGCTGAGCCTTTCCCCGCCTGGACGCGAGGCCACTGGGAACTTGCCGCTGGGCGTCGCACATTCCGAGCAGAATTTATCCGTTGACCGCAATTCGGAGCCGCATTTTGTGCAAAACATTTGGATCTCCTCCTTCGATACAACGAGTCCCGGTCGCCTAAAGTTCCCGCACGAATTGTACGATCAAGAAAGTGCGCCAATGCTAATCAGAATTCCGCGAGGTTGGGAGATATTTCAAAACGAAGCCATTTCGGAGCAAGTGTATCTTAGCCGACGGAAGCTCCTAAAGACGGCTGGTTTTTTGGGCGCTTCCCGATTGATGGCCGCCAGTCCCTACCCGGCCAAACGGAATCCGGACTTCACGCTGGACCGTCCGGTCACGCCCGAGTGGGCGGCCGAGGGCTACAACAACTTCTACGAGTTCAACCAGGAAGACAAACAGGCAGTTAAGGATCTGGTGGGTCCGTTTCAAATTAGTCCCTGGAAGTTTGAGGTGACAGGGCTCGTTGACAAGCCCAAGACATTCGACTTGGACGACATCGTGCGAACCATGCCGCTGGAGGAAAGACTCTACCGGCATCGCTGTGTCGAGGCTTGGGCGATGGCCGTGCCTTGGACCGGATTCCCGTTTTCCGAGCTGATCAAGGCGGTACAGCCCAAGGCTCAAGCGAAGTATGTGCGGTTCACCTCTGTCTACCGGCCCAAAGAAATGCCCGGCCAAGTCCGCTACAACTGGTACCCTTGGCCCTACTTCGAAGGCTTGCGAATGGACGAAGCCATGAACCCGCTCTGCTTCATGGTGACAGGACTTTTTGGCAAGCCGCTTCCCAAGCAGAACGGGGCACCCATCCGCATGGTTTTGCCCTGGAAATATGGTTACAAGAGCCCCAAGTCGATTGTGAAGATCGAGTTCATCGGCAAGGAGCCGGAGACGTTTTGGCACAAGTTCGCGCCAGCCGAGTATGGGTTCTACTCAAACGTGAATCCGGCCAAGCCGCACCCGCGCTGGTCCCAGGCCACTGAAAAGCTCATTCCAACCATGGACAGGCATCCCACCATGCCTTACAACGGATACGGAAAGTGGGTGGCGGGCCTTTATAAAGGAACGGAGTTTTGACCCCGCCTAGCGCTGCAATTCAAAAATCACAACAGCCAGGGGCGGCAGAGCAATATTTACGCTGTGCTGGCGATGATGTTCCGCGATCGGCTGCGCCCACACTTGCCCGCCGTTGCCCATGTTGCTGCCGCCATAGAGTTCCGAATCGGTATTAAAGATCTCTCGATACAGCCCCGGCTCCGGCACTCCGATCCGGTAATTGAGCCGCGGCACCGGGGTAAAATTGCAGCAAAAGAGCAGGAACTTGCTCTCATCCGCAGCGCGCCTCAAAAACGAAATCACCGAATTTTCCATATCGCGGAAATCAATCCACTCGAATCCCTTATATTGAAAATCCACCTCGTAAAGAGCAGGATGGGACCGGTATAGCAAGTTCAGGTCGCGAGACATGTCCTGCAGCTTGCGATGATTGTCGAACTGCAGCAATTCCCACGGCACGCTAACGTCGTGATTCCACTCATCCCATTGTCCGATTTCAGAACCCATGAACAACAATTTTTTGCCAGGGTGTCCATACATGTATCCCAGGAACGCCCGCACGTTGGCGAACTTCTGCCAAACGTCTCCTGGCATCTTGCTCAGCAGCGCCTTCTTGAGGTGAACCACTTCATCGTGCGAAACGGGCAGCACGAAATTTTCAGTAAACGCGTACATCATACTGAACGTGATGTGGTTGTGGTGAAACTTGCGATGGATCGGATCCTGGCTGAAATAGTCCAGCATGTCGTGCATCCAGCCCATGTTCCACTTCATCGTGAAGCCGAGGCCGTTCAGATACACAGGTCTGGATACGCCAGGAAACGCCGTCGATTCTTCCGCGATTGTGACAACTCCTGGAAACGTGTGCGCCAGTTCGTTGAAGCGCTTCAGAAAGTCGATCGCCTCCAGATTCTCCCTTCCGCCATGCATGTTCGGCACCCAGCCACCGGGCTCGCGCGAGTAGTCCAGATACAACATCGACGCGACGGCATCCACGCGTAGTCCGTCAATGTGGTACTGCTTCAACCAAAACAGAGCGTTCGAAATCAGAAACGTTCGGACTTCGTTGCGCCCATAATTAAATACCAGCGTGCCCCACTCGCGTTGCTCGCCCATCCTCGGATCGGCATGTTCGTACAGAGCCGAGCCATCGAAAAAGGCCAGTCCGTGTGCGTCTTTCGGGAAATGGGCGGGAACCCAGTCAATAATCACGCCGATGCCTTCCTGATGCAGGCGGTCGATCAGGAACATGAAATCCTGCGGTGTTCCAAACCGAGAAGTGGGCGCGTAGTAGCCGATTACCTGGTAGCCCCACGAGCCTGCAAACGGATGCTCCATCGGCGGCATCAGCTCGACATGCGTGTATCCGAGACGTTTCACATAGGCAACCAGCGATTCCGCCAGATCCCGGTAACTCACGAACGCATTATGCGGGCCCCGCAGCCATGAGCCAAGGTGCAGCTCATACATCAAGAAAGGCTCTTTTAGATAATCCTTCTTCGCCCGGGACTCCATCCAGGCGTCGTCTTTCCACTCATGGGTGGAGAGGTCGCAGACCACCGAGGCTGATTTGGGAGGCAGTTCCATCTGGAACCCGTAGGGGTCGGCCTTCTGCTGGTAGTGGCCCTGAAGCTTCGATCGAACCGCGTACTTGTAGCAAGTCCCGGTCCCGAAGTCCGGGAGGAAGATCTCCCAGATTCCGCCCGTGCGCAAACGCATCGGATGGCGGTGAGAATCCCACTCGTTGAAATCGCCTACGACGCTGACCACCAGCGCATTCGGAGCCCAGACCGCGAAGCGGACTCCGCGCACTCCCGCGCACGTAACAAGATGCGCCCCCATGCTTTCGAAGCTCTCGTAAAATGTTCCTTCCCCATGCAAATGCAGATCGAAACTGGTCAGCAGCGGAGGAAAACGATAGGGGTCGTCAATCTCCGCCTCTTCTCCGCTCCAAAGATCGAGTTGCAGCCGGTAATTTAGAGGATCCTCTTCGAGAGCCGCGACGTAAAATCCTTGCGCGTGTGTCTTCTCCATTGGGCGCAGCTCGCCGTCGAGCTTTACCCAGGCTTGCGCGGCTTGAGGGAGATAGGCTCTAATCTCCCAGCCGTCAGCTTCTCGATGCGGGCCAAGCACGCGGAAAGGATCACCGTGGTAGCCGCCGACAATAGCTTCCACTTCTTGCGGAGTCATCGACCGCTATTATGGCAGGAGCCGACGAACAAAGCAGAGTTGCTCGTAACGATCAGGGACGGCCGCACACTATTGGGTACCAGAGGATTCCGCCATGAACCCACGATCACTCACCATACTGATAGCATTCTGCTTCAGCACCGCCTGTTCGCTGGATGCACAAGCCACCGATGTGCTAACTCAGCGCAATGACAATTCGCGCACCGGCGCTCAACTGCACGAGACCATATTGACCCCGGCGAACGTCCGGCCCGCGACTTTTGGCCGATTGTACGAAAGACAAGTGCAGGGCCAAATCATTACGCAGCCTCTTTATGCCGGCAATTTGACAATTCCAGGAAAAGGTTCGCGCAACGTTGTATACGTCGCAACCAGAAAGAACTGGATCTACGCGTTTGACGCGGACGACGTGGATCCGAATCCCACACACGGCTTAGTATGGTCGAGTCCCGTTCAGATTGAGCCGGCGGCTCCCGTTCCCGGCATGTGTCCAGAGACGTATGGTCCTGTGGGCATCACCAGCACGCCGGTGATTAACCGCGCAGCGCAAGCCATGTATGCCGTAGCCCGCAAATCGGACGGATCCATCTGGCTGCACGCTCTCGACATCACGACCGGCGCTCCCAAAGCCGGCACTCCTGGAGCGGTTCGCATCTCCGCGAGCCTCGTCAACGCCGAAGGACACACCATCGTATTCAACCAGGCTCTGGAACTGAACCGGGCGGCGCTCCTGTTATCGCACGGAATCATTTACATGGCCTTTGGAGCGCTGAACTGCGACAACGCGGGCTGGCGAGGCTGGGTACTTGCCTATCGCGCGGACAATCTCGCGCAAGTAGGGGCGTTCGCAACCGTTTCAAGCACGGCTGCCGATGGCGGGGGCATTTGGCAGTCAGGCAGCGGTCTGGTCGCGGACTCGGCCGGCGATGTCTATTTCGAGACTGGCAACGGTCCGGTGCAGGGCACGAGAGACTACGGCGAAAGCTTTATCAAATTGCACACAGGTCCTGCGCCAAGCTACGGTCTCACCGTGGCTGGGCACTATACGGTAACCAACCACGCAGCGCTCAATGGCGGCGACACCGATTTAGGGTCCGGCGGTCCCACTCTTCTCCCCGGCGGCCGGCTAATTGGAGGAGGGAAGCAAGGCAAGCTCTACGTATTCGACACCAATACGATGCTGGCGTCGCAGAATCCTCCCGCCCCAGGCCCGGTCCCTCCCGGCGGATCGGATGGTTTTCAAGCGTTCCTGAACACTTGGCACGACAACTCCGCTGAAATCGCGTGTACCACCGTCATCATAGGTAGAAAGTGCTTCGTCTCGCACCCGCGCTATGAGACGGGCGAGGGCGAAGGTCCAAATATTCACGGCGGTCCTATTTATTGGGGCAACGCGAACCCTGCGTTTGGCTTGATTTACGAGATGCCGGAAAAGGACCATTTGCGAGCATTCCGCTACAACTTGGCTGCGAAGACCGTAAACACGAGCCCTTCTGCTGTCAGCGGGGCGCGTTCACCGGATGGAATGCCGGGTTCCTATCTCGCCTTATCGGCGAACGGCGGCACCAACGGAGTCCTCTGGGCGCTAATCCCCAAGTCGGATGGGCAATGGCAGAACGTTCCAGGGAGTCTGGTAGCCTTCGATGCGCTTACGCTAGCTGAACTGTGGAGGGATGACGACGATATAGCATTCTCCAAATTCACGCCGCCGATGGTCGCTGGAGGCAAGGTCTTTCGGCCCACGTTCGCGGACAAATTAATCGTTTACGGCTTGCGCTCGGGGCCTGCCGTAACACCCTGTTACGACATCAGCCAAAAGTATCAAAACTACACGGGACCGGACGGAATATTAGGGGACCCCACCATTCCCGAATCGATCACACCCGGGGGCGCGGGCCATTTCCGGCACTACTCGCGCGGAGGTTCGATTTATTGGACTCCCTCCACCTGCGCGCAGGTGGTCGTCGGCGCAATCCGTGGCAAGTGGTCCACGCTGGGTTGGGAAACCAGTTTTCTGGGTTTTCCGACCACCGACGAAACCGTAACGCCGGATGGTGTCGGGCGTTACAACCACTTCCAGGGCGGCTCCATTTATTGGACCCCCACTCGGGGCGCCTACGAAGTGCACGGCTCAATTCGGAGCAAATGGGCGGAACTGGGCTGGGAACGCAGCCCCCTAGGCTATCCCGTGAGCGATGAGACGGAAGAGATAGATGGCAGTGGCCGCTTCAGCTTGTTCGAACATGGTTCGATTCACTGGAAGCAGAGCACAGGCGTAGTTACCGTAGACTGCGATCCGGCGAAGCTGGTCGGTCCGGGGCAAGGCAACATTGATCGGCCCGGGTCCGATCTCGCCAACTTCGATCTGCCCTCGGCCAATCCAGCGCTCTGCGAACAGCGTTGCACGGACAACGCGAGTTGCCAAGCCTGGACCTACGTCAATCCAGGCGTGCAAAGCCCATCGGCGCGCTGCTGGCTTAAGAATGCAATGCCGCTGCCAGTAGCAAGCGCGTGCTGTACTTCGGGTCTGAAAGTGTTGGTGAATCCGCCCGTAATGCACTCCCTGCTGGGAGCGGTGGATCGGCCTGGCTCCGATTTCGCCAACTTCGATTTGCCTATGGCCGATTACCGATTGTGTCAGGGAGAATGTGCCGCCAACGGCACATGTCGCGCTTGGACGTACGTAGAGCCAGGTCATTGCTGGCTTAAGAACGCGGTGCCAGCGCCCGTCATTAATCAGTGCTGCATCTCTGGATCCAAGTAGACTGGAGCGGATGAAGAAAGCGGAGTTGCATGTTCACTTGGAAGGTTCGATCGATCCCGACACGCTGATGGAGATTGATGGGACCTTGACGCGCGCCGAGATCGACGCGAACATGCCGAAAGAGCCTACGTTCACGGCCTTTATTGAGAGTTACATCTGGGTGAACCGCAAACTGACTGCGCCCGAACACTATGCTTTAGCGACGAAGCGGCTGCTAACCCGGCTGGCGGCTCAGGATGTTACTTATGCTGAGATCACGCTCTCCGCCGGAATTGTTCTTTGGAAAAATCAGGACCTTGCGGCCATTTACGATGCCATTTGGGACGAGACGCGGCGGTCTCCCGTGCGGGCGTTCTGGATTCTAGACGCCGTCAGACAGTTCGGGGCGGAAGCCGCTCTGCCGGTGGCGCAATTTGCCGTGAGCCGACGCGATAACGGAGTGGTTGCTTTCGGCATCGGCGGCTTCGAGGATCGTGGTCCAGCCGAGTGGTTCGCGGACGTGTTTCGATACGCTCGGGAAGGCGGGTTGCATTTGGTGGCGCATGCGGGGGAAACTGTTGGGCCGGAATCCATCTGGGCGGCACTGAAGATCGGGGCCGAGCGGATCGGACATGGCATAACAGCCATTCAAGATTCCCGCTTGTTGGCACATTTGAGGGATCGGGACATTCCTCTGGAAATCTCGATTACAAGTAACGTCAGGACTGGAGTTGTGCCAACGCTGGCGGACCATCCAGTACGGAAGATTTATGACGCTGGCGTGCCCGTTGTGATTAATACGGATGATCCGGCGTTGTTCTTTACTACTCTCTCCGCCGAGTACGAGAATGCGGTAACTCAGTTCGGCCTGCCTGCGGAAGAGTTGGCCGCAAACAGCTTCCGCTATGCTTTTCACTCAAAATTTGACATGGCCATATAAAACAGCTATATTATTTCCATGGACGTCAACGTTGCCGAAGCCAAGAATTCCCTCACTCAACTGATCCGGGCCGTGGAGGCAGGCGAACATGTCGTCATTACTCGGAACGGTAAGCCCGTGGCACAACTCACGCCGGCTCCCACGGAGCGACGAAAAGTTCGTTTTGACGGAATGCAGGACCGAATCGAACTTCTGACTGGATGGGACGCTCCGGTCGACCTTGACCGATTTCTCGAGGGCAGCATTTGAACGGGCACCTCCTGGATACCTGCGTTGCGCTCATTGCCACCGTGCGTTCAGCTTCGCTCTCTCTTGAATCGCGCGAGGCGATCGAGCGGGGCCCCAATTTCCTGAGCGTCGTGTCCTACTGGGAAGTGATGCTCAAATCCATGAAGGGAACCCTGAAGGTGGGCGCTCCTCGCGCTTGGTGGCTGGATACGCTTGACCAGCTCGCCGCGACTCCCGTGCCCTTAAGAGCCGAGCACATTAACTCGATATACCATCTGCGGCCCATTCACCAGGATCCGTTCGATCGCGCGCTGATCGCCCAAGCCATGGTCGACGATTTGACACTGATTACGATCGATAGCGTAATTCCGCAGTACTCCTCGGAGCGCTTCCGGGTTATCGTGTAACACTCATCCGTTAAAATAGGGCCTGTAGATAGGAGCCTCGCGTTTGTTTCGTTCACGCCGCTACGCAATACTATTATTCATCGCATTGGTGCTGGGCGGTTGCAAACCAGCAGCGAAGCCGCAAGCTGCCGGTCCGCCGCCAGCCGTACCGGTGAGCGTCGCCGTGGCCACGCAGGAGTCTTTTCCCGTGGAGATTCGAGCGATCGGTAACGTGGACGCATCCGCGGTAATCCAGGTTAAGTCGCAGGTGGCGGGCGAACTGACCAAGATGTACTTCACCGAAGGCGGCATGGTGAACAAAGGCGATCTTCTGTTTGAGATCGACCAGCGGCCCTACACCGATGCGCTCCGGCAAGCCGAAGCGGCAGTAGCCCGGGATACGGCATTGCTGCACCAGGCAGAAGCGAATCTCGCCCGCGATAACGGTCAATCGAAGACTGCCGAGACCGATGCCAAGCGCTACGAGCAATTGGTGAAAGAAGGCGTGTTTTCAAAGTCGCAGGGCGAGCAGTCGCGCACCAGCGCCGACACATTGCAGCAGGCCATGCGAGCCGACCAGGCCGCAATCGAGAGCGCCCGCGCATCGGTGGAGAGCGATATGGCGGCAGTCGACCGCGCCAAGCTCGATCTTTCGTACTGTCAGGTTCGTTCTCCTGTATCCGGCCGCGCAGGCAATGTGCTGATCCAGGCGGGCAACCTGGTGAAGGCAAATGGCGATAGTGCGGTGGTGGTGATCAACCAAGTTACGCCCATCTTCGTGAGCTTCGGAGTGCCCGAGCAGTTTCTCGCGCCGATCCGTCGCAACAGCGCAGGGAAGAAACTCGCCGTGCAGGTTTCCCCTCAAGACACTCTGGGCCAGTCCGTGCGCGGGATGCTCAGCGTCATCGACAACAGCGTTGACACCACTACCGGTACCATCCGCCTCAAGGCTACGTTCTCCAATACCGACCGCGTTCTCTGGCCAGGACAATTCGTCAACGTTGCGCTCACTCTCGACACGCAAGCCAATGCGACCCTGGTGCCCTCGGAAGCGGTTCAAGCCGGTCAGAAGGGGCAGATGATCTATGTGGTAAAGCGGGACCAGACAGTGGAGCCGCGCATAGTCACCGTAGGAGCCAGCCGGGGCGGAAAAGTTGTGGTGGAAAAAGGCGTTGTGGCAGGCGAGACCGTGGTCACCGACGGGCAGCTCCGGCTCTTCCCAGGCGCGCGCGTACAGACGGTAGCGGCGAGCAAAATCGACTCTCAGGCCCTGTAATCATGAACTTCTCTCGAATATTTATCGAGCGCCCCGTGATGACCGCTCTCATCACGTTCGCCGTGCTTCTATTCGGAATCGTCGGCTATCGCGCGCTTCCCGTGGCCGCTTTGCCGAGCGTCGATTACCCGACTATTCAGGTGAATGCTGCGCTGCCAGGAGCGAATCCGGAGACGATGGCGTCGGCCGTGGCCACGCCGCTCGAACGCGAGTTTTCCACGATCGCCGGCATCGACACGATGAACTCCACCAACTCTCAGGGAACCACCACGATCACAGTGACGTTCAACCTGGAGCGCAGCATCGATGCAGCCGCGCAGGATATCCAGGCGGCGATCGCGAAGGCAGGAGGCACGCTGCCGCCTAACATGCCGCATCCTCCTTCCTATCAAAAAGTGAATCCGGCCGAACAGCCTGTGCTCTACTTGGCCCTCACCTCTGCGACGCTTCCGCTTTACACGGTGGACGAATACGCCGAGACGCTGCTGGCTCAGAGGATCTCCATGGCGCCGGGCGTAGCGCGCGTGCAGGTCTACGGCGCTCAGAAGTATGCCGTGCGCGTGCAACTCGATCCTGATTCTCTGGCCTCGCGAGGCATCGGCATCGACGACGTGCAGAAGGCAATCGCGTCCAGCAACGTTAATTTGCCGACCGGCAAGCTTTACGGCAATAAACAGGCATTCACCGTGCAATCGAGCGGACAACTTACCAACGCCGCCAGCTACCGTCCCATCATCGTGTCGTATCGCAATGGCAACCCTGTGCGGTTAGAGCAGCTCGGAAACGTGCTCGACAGCGTGGAGCAGGACAAGACAGCAGCTTGGTTCAATGGCGTGCGCGGCGTGATTCTAGCGGTGCAGCGCCAGCCGGGAAGCAACACAGTCGAAGTGGTGGACAACGTCAAGGCGCTGATGCCCGTGTTCAAGAAGGAAATGCCGCCGTCGGTGAATTTGTCTATCAACTTCGACGCGTCGGAATCAATTCGCGGGTCTATCAACGATGTGAAATTTACGCTGGTGCTCACCATTTGCTTGGTGGTGCTGGTGATTTTCCTGTTCCTCCGAAACCTCTCCGCGACTTTGATACCGGGCGTAGCGGTCCCGCTTTCGATTGTCGGCACCTTCGCGGTGATGTACCTGCTGGGCTACAGCCTGAACAATCTCTCGCTCATGGCCCTCACTCTTTCCGTGGGTTTCGTAGTGGACGACGCGATTGTCATGCTGGAGAACATCGTCCGCTTCATGGAGATGGGCAAGACTCGTATGGAAGCGGCGCTTGCGGCGTCTCGAGAAATCGGTTTCACCATCGTGTCCATGACCATTTCGTTGGTGGCGGTCTTCATTCCGGTGTTGTTCATGAAGGGAATTGTGGGCCGCCTGCTGCACGAGTTTGCAGTAACCATCACCGTCGCCATCTTGATTTCCGGTTTCGTGTCGCTGACGTTCACGCCGATGCTGGGCAGCCGCTTCTTGCGCTATGATCACGCCGCGCGCCACGGCCGCCTGTACCGGTTTCTGGAATCGGGCTTCGACACCATGACGCGCACCTACGAATACACGCTGAGGAAGGCGCTTCGACATCGATTCGCCACCATCCTGTTTGCCGTGGCCATGCTGGGGGGAACGGTCTATCTGTTCCTTGCGATGCCGACCGGCTTCATTCCCAGCGAAGATCGCGGCTTCCTGTTCGGAATCGTGCTGGCAGGCCAGGACATCTCATTCGATTCGATGGCGAGGCACGAGCGGGCTGTGGCCGACGTGATTCAGCATGATCCAAATGTCGCGGCAACGGGAGCGATCATCCCTGCGGGCAATCAGGGCTTCGTCTTCTCACGGCTAAAACCGAGGTCCGAACGCCAGCTTACCGTAGACCAGATCATGGAGGAGATGCGGCCCAAAATCGGTCAGATTCCGGGGCTGATGGTATTCCTGCAGAACCCGCCCCCCATCACCATCAGCGGACAGCAAACCACGAGCGTTTATCAACTGGTGTTGCAGAGCGTGAATTTGCAGGAGATGTACATCTGGGCGCCGCGCCTGATGGATGCGATGCGCGGACTGCCGGGCTTCCTGGACGTGAACACGGATTTGCAGATCCGCAGCCCCGAGCTCATGGTGGAGATCGATCGGGACCGCGCGCAAACGTTAGGCATCTCGCCGGAATCGATTCAAACGGCGCTCTATTCGGCTTACGGTAGCAGACAGGTTTCGACGATCTTTACACCCGCCAATGAATACTCGGTGATCACCGAGGTGGAACCTCGCTATCAGCGCAGTCCCGAAGCCCTTTCGAAACTGTATTTGCATTCGGGCGCGGGTCCGCTAGTGCCACTCGACACGGTGGTGCGCATGAAACGAGGCGTGGGGCCGCTGAGCATCAATCACTTTGGCCAGCTTCCAGCCGTGACAATTTCTTTCAATTTGAAGCCGGGCTTTTCCCTAGGGGAGGCGGCTCAGAAGGTCAATGACGTTGTTCGCGATTTGCGGATGCCAGCCACGATCAGCGCAAATTTCCAAGGGACGGTCAAGGAATTCGAGAAGTCTTTCCAGGGTTTGTCGATTCTGCTGATCGTAGCGATTCTGGTGATCTATATCGTGCTTGGCATTTTATACGAGAGCTTCATACATCCGATCACGATTCTGTCCGGTCTGCCGTCCGCCGTATTCGGCGCACTGCTGACGCTGAAGATCTTCCACAAGGAACTCGATTTGTACGCGTTCGTCGGACTCATCATGCTGTTCGGAGTGGTAAAGAAGAATGCGATCATGATGATCGACTTCGCGCTCGAAGCACAGCGGGTGGAAGGCAAAGATCCGGAGACCGCCATCTTTCAAGGCTGCATCCTGCGCTTCCGTCCCATTATGATGACTACCGTCGCTGCCCTATGCGGAACGCTGCCGATCGCACTAGGCTACGGGCAGGGAGCGGATGCGCGGCAGCCTCTGGGCTTAGCGGTTGTCGGCGGCCTGATGGTGTCGCAGTTGCTTACGCTTTATATCACGCCAGTAATTTACTTGTATATGGAGAGACTGCAACAGCGGATCAGAGGGCGGAAGAACGCTCCTGAGAACAAGCCGGAGCGGGTGTTGGTAAACGCTTGATTCAGAACGAAAGCGGCTCCCAGATAGGACGGAGATCGAGCACAAAGCCTTCCAGCGGGGCTTCGGCTGCGATGCTATCGATGTTGGCGCGAATCTCGGGGTTAGTCCCAGGCCGATAGATCTCGACAACGCGACGCTGCGGATCGATCAGCCATCCGAGCTTGGTCCCGTTGTCGATGTACTCTTGCATCTTGGCGCGCAGCTTCGCAAGGCGGTCCGACGTTGAGCGAAGTTCGATCGCGAAATCGGGGCAGAGATGCCAGAATCCGTTGAGACTCGCCGGGTCGAGATCACGAAGGCGGTCCTTGGCAGTCCAGGCTGCATCGGGGGAACGCCTCGCGCCGTTGGGAAGCACAAAACCGCTTGCGGCATCCGTTACCGCGCCTCTCCGGTCTGCACGAGCCCAACCTCCCAGTTGGAAGGCGATGTTCCCGTTTCTCACTCCGGTTAGTGAGTGGGTTGGCGGCATGATGAGGATCTCCCCGTCGGCAGTCACTTCGATGAAGTAGTCCGGATATGCCGAGCAGAACTCCATGAACTGTTCATCCGTCATCGGAGGAGCCGTCAATGTAGCTGGCAAGTACATTTCTTCGATCACGATCGACATAATCCATGGTACTGCGCGTCGCGTCCGACTGAAGAAGTCTACTTCCGTGCCGCAATCCAGTGCGGCCTTACCAGCAATCCAACTCTGTTTCTCAGAACCTTGACAGGCCGGAAGCCGGTTGCTCTCAAATGTCTCACAAGCTCGGAGCGCGAAAACCCAATCTCATGGGTGTTCGCCAACCTGGACAGGCGATAGGACACGAACGTATGCAGTACATTCGGTTCTTCGCAGATCAGCAGCCAGCCGCCGGGTTTGAGACACTCATAACTCGCGACAACTGCTTCCCGCCAAGAAAACGCGTGATGCAGCGCTTCGTAGACGTACACCGCATCGTAAGGAGGCCGCTGCCCGATCCCACGAAGTATCTGTTCCATCGGGCACTGCAAAAACTCTAACTCCGTGGCGAGACCCTTCTCCGCCAAACTGCGTACTCTCCTATTTCCCAATGCGACATCTTGCGGCGAGATGGTAGTCGCAGTCACGCGAAAATGCATCGTGGCCAGGAACTCAGCCATCCAACCGGACCCGCAGCCCAACTCCAGCAAACGCGCTGGCGGCGCAATCCCTAATAATCTCAGCGAACGGACGAGCGCGGAGAAACGGGGCAAATAATCTTTCCCGCTGAACCAAAACGGCTTGCGCATCTCCATGTCGGCTAGCTCTTCCGGTCCCACTCCAGGAAGACCTTCAGCAGCCGCGATTTCCGCTTCGTAAGCGGCAGCCTGATCGGAAAACGTGGGCGGAAACTTGCCAAGCGCGTAATCGCGCAGGATCAAGTAGGATCCCGCCCTCAGCTGGTCCCTTCTCGTAAGGGGCATGTTCCAGTCCCGTTCATTCAGCTCGAGTATGCGTCGACCGGATTGAAAGAGCGGAGAGTCCGCGAGCCGCGTGGCAATCGATTTGAAGAGAGGTTTGGGCATTCGTTACCGCGACCGTCTCCATAGATTCTGAGACGGCACTCGCAAAGCCCGATTAAACCTGCTCGACGAATTCTCAAACGCGATGATCATTGTCAGCTCGACTATGGCGTCCTCGTTCCAAAACGTCCGCACTCGTTCGAACAGCTCGTCGCTCGCATCTCGGCCTGTAATCGTCATCGCGTCAGCATAGGCGAGGGCGGTTCGTTCTTGTTCGTTAAACAAAGGACTAACAGCATAATCCGCCAAATCCAGTATCTTGGCATCTTCAATCCCTAGTTCGCTGCCCACGGCGGCGTTGATGTCCTGTCAAAACTCGCAGCCGTTCAGGCTCGCCACCCTGCGGTTGATGAGTGCCTGCAGCGGTGCCTCAATCAGACCCGAAGCGTCGATGCCTCCCCACATCGCCCGCACCCCTCGAAAGATGGTCGGACGCCGTGCATACAGCAAATGATTGAGCAACGGACCGCCCCACTTTTTCTCCTGAGCTTGCAACACCGCTCGGACGGGTGGCTCCGCGATAGCAGGGTCCACGGGCTGCACGCGCGGGTATTTGGGATCCATGCAGCTATGATATAGTGCGGCTTGAATCCCTTCGATCTGGTTCCGATGCGCTGGCCTGCTAGCTGGGGCGTGCCCGGCTCTCGTGAGTTGCCGCCCAGTGACGTGAACTGTTTGATCGTCGATCAATCTCCAACAAAAGTTCCCGGCATTGCGGTCATTTCCATTCAGGATGCGCCCGCAACAGTGGTGAAATCCCCAAAGTGGCCGCAAGTGCGCATGAGCCGATCAGGGGGCGAAGCATCTGCCGGACCTACCGGCATGCCTTGGCTTGACTCCAATGGTTATGAAGTGCAGGTCGCTCGGGCACTCCATCCCGACAGGCCAGTGTGGCTCGACTACGGTCCAAAGAGCGCTACCGCTCCGAGCGAAAATGCTGTCCGGCTCGCCATCTCCGAAGCCTGCGCATATGGCGGACGCTGGGTGATTCGACCGGATCTCGGTCCTTGGCCCGCTATCGAGCAAACTGTCGACTTCTTCGCCCGGCATAAGAGTTGGCAAGCCTATCGTCCTCTGGCTCGCTTAGCCGTCGTGTCCGACTTTGCCGGACCGAATCGCGCGCTTGCCGCAGAATCGCTGAACCTTTTAACCCGGCGCCAAGTGCCTTTTCTAGTCGTTCCGGTCTCCAGCTTGGCCCACACGGAACTCAAAGCATTCAGCGCGGTTCTCTGCGTCGATAAAGTGCTGCCCGAGCCCCTCGCACAATATAAGGGCCTCGTGATTCGCCCCAAGACCGACGACCCCTACCAGATTGCCGTCGATACTCACATGCAACTCAGCCGCAAAAACGACATGCTCCGCTTGTGGAACGCAGGATCGCTCAATGCGCTGTACACGGGGTCGCCCGACGGTCGCACACAGCTGGTCCAATTGCTGAATTACGCGGCCAATAACCGAAGCGCCGATCTGACGCTGGGATTGGCGCGACCCTATAGATCCGCACGCCTGCACACAATGGATCGACCGGAGGCGATGGACCTCCCGATCACCCACGTCCGCGCCGGCGTCGAACTCCAACTCCCCCCTTTTCCCGTCTACGCCGCCATAGAATTAGGAGAATAAAAGTATGACTCGACGAGAATTCGTAACCGCCGCCGCTGCGATAGCCGCCTGGAAGCCTGCTTTTGCAGATGCGCCTGCAGGACGGGTATCCATCGCTAAATGTAAAACGTACGGTCCGGAACTCACGCCGACGCTCGACCGCATGTTCGATCAAGTCGGCGGCCTCGGCCGCTTGGTAAAAGGTAAGACAGTCGCGATCAAAATCAACCTGACTGGCTCGCCCTCCATGCGCCTGGGACATCTCCCTGCCGAGTCGGCCCATTGGACCCACCCTGCCGTGATCGGCGCGGCGATGCACCTCATGGATCAGGCTGGCGCAAAGCGGATCCGCTTGCTGGAGAGTCCGTGGAGCACAGCCGAGCCGCTCGAAGAATACATGATGGAGGGCAACTGGGAGCCTCGCGATCTCGCTGGCGCGGCCACTCGCGTCGAGTTCGAGAACACAAACTATCTCGGGACTGCCAAGAAGTACTCGCGGCTGACGGTGCCCCAAGGCGGTCACATGTTTCGCGCGTACGATCTCAACCACTCCTATGATGACTGCGACGTCTTCGTCTCGATCGCGAAGATGAAAGACCACGCGACTGCCGGGGTGACTCTGTCCATGAAGAACTGCTTCGGGATTACACCGTGTACGATTTATGGCGATGGCGCTGGTGTGGACGAGCCCACGTTGAAGCCCAGCGGGGGCCGCGGCTCCGTGATTCACGCGGGCAAACGCCAGCCGTCGAAGAGTTCACTTGCCGAGAACCATCCCGACAGCCCTCGCGAGGGCGGCTACCGCGTTCCTCGGGTGGTGGCCGATCTGGTTGCCGCCAGGCCGATTCACTTGGCCATCATCGACGGGATCGATAGCATGGCCGGAGGAGAAGGCCCCTGGATTCGAGGCGTAAAGCCCATCAAGCCGGGCCTGCTTGTGGTTGGAACGAACTGCGTGAGCACGGACGCAGTAGCCATGTCTGTGATGGGTTACGATCCGATGGCGGATCGCGGCACTGCCCCTTTTGAGACGGCCGACAGCACACTGCGTCTCGCCGAAGAGTTAGGCGTTGGCACGCGGGACTTAAAGCGAATCGAAGTGGCTGGTGTCCCCATCAAGGATGCGATTTTCCGATTCCGCGGATAGGTCGTTATAACGTGCGCTTCTTTATTTGTTTCTGTGCTTCGATCGTCATCTGCATGGCGCAGAATGCGACGGAAGTATCCGAAAACGGACGCGCCGTTTTTCGCATCTATTGCGCTCCGTGCCACGGAATTCACGCGCAAGGCGGACGCGGGCCGGACCTGACGCGAGGCACGTATGCAGCAGGCGAAACGGACGTCGACCTGCACAGAACCATCGTCGGCGGTGTCACTGGAACCGAAATGCCCGGCTTTTCCGAATTGAGCGAAGATGTCGTGGGTGCCTTGGTAGCTTACATCCGATCCGCCGCACAACGCGACCCTCCTCAAGTAAAAGGGAGTGCCAAGAATGGTGAAAGACTCTTTTGGGCAAAGGGCGGATGCGGCGCATGTCACAAAGTGGGATCGAAGGGGGGCACGCTCGGACCTGACCTGACCCGCTCCGGCCGCCAGCGCAGCTACGCTTACTTGCGGGAGTCCATCATACATCCCGACGCGGACATCAGCCCCGGCTATGGGACGATTACTGTCGTAACTCGCGATGGCAAGAAGATCGTCGGCGTCCAGCGGGGCTACGACAACTTCAACGCACTGCTAGTGGACCAATCCGGCAAGTTCTATTCCTTCGATAAAAACGAAGTCACTTCAGCCAGGCAGGAGTATCGATCGCTGATGCCGGGCACATATGCAAAGCTCTTCTCCCCCGCTGAACTAGACGATGTTCTAGCCTATCTCATGACACTTAAGGGCGTGCAATGAAAACGAGCCTTATCACCTGCCTGCTTCTGACCATGCCAGCGCTAGCGCAGTCGCCCGGTGATTGGACTACCTACGGCAAGAACGCTGCCGGATGGCGCTATTCGGAGTTGACGTCAATCAACACGAATAACATCAGTTCGCTCGCCCCCGCCTGGATGCGGCAGTTCGGATCCAGCGGCGGGAATGAGACCACTCCCTTGGTTTCGGGCGGTCTCATGTATCTTACCGGGCCTTCCAACACAGCCTGGGCACTCGATGCACGCACTGGTCAAGCGATCTGGAGCTATAAGAAGGCTGCGCCGCCAGGCCTGAATCTCTGTTGCGGTCAGGTGAATCGGGGCTTCGCGATGCTAGGCGAAAGGCTCTTCAAAGTCAATATCGAGGGCATGCTCGTAGCTCTGGAAGCCAAGTCGGGCGCAACGCTTTGGGAGACAAAGATCGCCGATTACAAGAAGGGTTATAGCGCGACTGCGTCCCCTCTGGTGGTGAAGAACTTGGTAGTGACCGGAATCGCCGGGGCTGAGTTCGGCACGCGCGGGTTCGTGGAGGCGTACACTGCTGACACCGGAAAGCGCGCTTGGCGATTCGATACAGTCGCGGCTGAAGGCGATCCGGGTGCGGCAACTTGGGGCGGCGATTCGTGGAAGCGCGGCGGCGCATCCACCTGGATTACGGGGACCTACGATCCGGAGCTCAACCTGATCTACTGGGGAACTGGCAATCCCGGTCCTGACATGAACGGCGACGTTCGTCCAGGCGACAACCTGTACACCTGCAGCATGATTGCGCTGGATGCAGACACGGGAAAATTGAAGTGGCACTATCAATTCACGCCTCACGACGTGCATGACTGGGACGCGATCAGCGATCCGGTGCTCGCAAACTTGACCGTTAAAGGGAAGCCGGTGAAGGCGCTAATTCAGGCGAATCGAAACGGATTCTTCTACGCGCTTGATCGCACGAACGGCAAGTTCCTGCATGCGCGCGCCTATACCAAAGTGACTTGGGCAGACAGCATTGGACCCGACGGCAAGCCGGTTCTCATTAACGGCAACGAGCCAAGCGAGGAAGGCACGCGGACATGCCCAGGCCTTGGCGGCGGCCATAATTGGCAGGCACAGGCGTACAGTCCACAAACCGGCTTGCTTTATTTCCCAAGTTCCGAACACTGCATGCTCTTCTATAAGACGAAGCAGGATTATTTAGACGGGCAATGGTACCAAGCGAGCACAGTGGGCGAGAACGAGCACGGGGTTGGTTCGATCATCGCAATAGATCCGGCGACAGGGGATACGAGATGGCACTTCGACATGATCTCCGGGACTTCGGCTGGGATGCTCGCCACAGCCGGAGGACTCGTGTTCGGCTCGGATGGTCAAGGCTATCTCATCGCCTTCGATGCCCGGACGGGCAAGGTGCTTTGGAAGTTCCAGACTGGCGCTTCCGTAGCGGCCCCGCCTATCAGTTACGCCGTTAATGGACGACAGTACATCGCGGTGATGTCGGGCCAATCGCTAATTGCGTTCGCGCTTTCAAAATGATCGGAGGCATTGAAGCAGGCGGCACCAAATTCATTTGCGGCGTCGGCACCGGGCCCGATGACTTGGACACAATCGAGTTTCCCACCACGAGCCCGGAAGAAACTGTGGAGCGCACACTTGATTTTTTTCGCCCACACCCGGTGAGGCGGATAGGGATCGGATCGTTTGGTCCGGTGGATCTGAATCCTGCATCGGCCACGCACGGTTATATCACGATGACGCCGAAGCTGACCTGGCGCACCTTCGACCTCGCCGGAGCGATTCGACGAGGCACGGGCAGCGAGGTGGTGATCGACACTGACGTGAACGCGGCGGCTGAAGGAGAGTTTCGCTGGGGTGCCGCGCAGGGTCTGAACACGTTCATCTATCTTACGATCGGAACCGGGATCGGCGGCGGCGGAATGGCAAACGGGCGGCTGATGCACGGGCTGCTGCATCCGGAGATGGGGCACATCCGCATCCCGCATGACTGGCAAGCCGATCCGTACCAGGGCGGGTGTCCTTCGCATGGCGACTGTTTGGAAGGGCTGGCCTCCGGTCCCGCTATGGAGGCACGCTGGGGCATGAAAGCTCAAAAGTTGCCGCCGGATCATGCGGCGTGGGAGCTTCAAGCAAATTATCTGGCGCTTGGGCTGACGAACTGGATTTTTACTTTGTCTCCACAGCGGATCATTCTTGGCGGTGGAGTGATGAAGCAAGAGCGGCTGTTCCCTGAGATACGAAGGCGAGTGGATGGGTTGATCAATGGGTACCTCCAACCACCTGAAATCGTGCCGCCGGGGTTAGGCGCCCGCGCTGGGATACTCGGATCTCTGGCGCTTGCCCTAATTCGTCGCGACCCGTAACGCGGACGCGCTACGCAACGAGGAACTGTCTGCGCGCGATCGCTTCCGCTGCGATATACCCGCTGCGAACCGCGCTCTCCATCGTGGCCGGCCAGCCAGAGCGAGTCCAATCGCCAGCCAGGAATAGATTTGGGAAGCGGGTCTCAGTGCCGGGGCGAAGGGCCTCCAGGCCGGGCTTCGCGGAGAAAACTGCGCGGATCTCTTTCACCACATGAGCCTTCTCCAACTTGGCAATGCGGGCTGCGGGGAAAAATTCGCCCAACTCCCTCACAGCTAAATCGATCACGTCTTTGCGCGGCATGTCAGTCAAGCTACGCGACGCGCTCACCACTAGTTGCAGATAGCGTCCGCGATCCTTGTTATACATCCACTGCACCGTCCGATCGAGCAAGGTGGCATGAGCCAGTTGCGTCACAGAGCGGTCAAACCAAAGGTGAATGCCTGTAATTGGCGAGTGGGTAAACTCAGATAAATCCAAGTCCAACTCAGGTGCGAGCGAAGGCATGCGCTCGAACGGCAATGCAGACACATAGAAATCGGCTGTGCGCAACTCGCCTTGAATGCTGACGCCAACAACGGCTCCGTTTTCAATCACCACACGATCAACCGGAGTTCTCAGATGCATCTCGACGTTTCCGATCCGCTTCCACTGATCGGATCCATAGAGCTCCGCCAGAGGGACTGCGGGAACCCCCATCTCGTAAGAGTTCGATTTCGCCAGGAATCCCAACCAGAACACCTGGAAACCATGAGCCGCCGCCATCCGATCCAGATCCTCACTAATCGCGCTGACGAGCACTTGATTCCAGAAACGATCGATCGCGCGTTGGGTTTGCTTTTTCTCGCGCAGCCACTGGAGCATGCTGATGCGATCCAGATCAGTCCTGGTCGAACGCTCGCGCTGAATGGCCAATAATCCACGAGCGATCGCGAGCTTGTCCCTCCAATCCAAAAAAGCGAGACCGAGAAAACTCTCGGTGAAATGAAACGGCTTGGGGAGGCGCCCCGCGCGGAGAATGGAGGTGCGCCCCCCAGGCTCGATGAAGAAGAATTCGCGATGGAAGTGGATGCGGTCTACGACGTCCAACCTGCGATAAAAATCGAGCAGGTTTACGCAGCAGCGCAGCAGGATGTGCTGGCAGTTGTCGATCGTCTCGCTGGTATCGTCGCCGGTGTTCAGCGGATAGGAGGTAGCGCGACCGCCAAGGAATCCTCGCGACTCGTAAACATCCACCCGGAACCCGGCACTGCCCAGCGCAGCGGCTGTTGCCAGTCCGGCCAGACCTCCGCCAATGACAATAACTGTCGGGATGCTGTTACGACTGGACTCGGATGGGCGTGCGATGTCCGCCTCCGCCGCTGTTGTTAATGATCACGATCGCGATGGAGAGAATGACGGCGATGAAATAAATGTCGGATAAATCAAATTGCATGAATGGCTTCCTTCCTAGCTCCAATACCCGTCAATCAGTCCCAAGGCAACCGCCTCAAGAAAGCCTACAACGGGGAAGGCGAAAAAGGCGGCGAGTAGCCGACCTCGCCAATGCAGCCGAGAGGGCCAGAACGCCAGAACAAACTGTGGGATCAGTATCAAGACTAACACACAATTGAACAAAAGTGCTCCGTGAATGCACCAGGGACAATGCCTTCCGCTGGCATTGTGAACGTTGCAATGAGCAGCCGCACCGGTCCACCAGGACGTGCAGCCACACTGATAGACCAAGCTGCAGAAGTTAATGATGAACGCGTAGCTGACCAGCGGCGGCGCCAGAAAAATCGCGCGTTTAAGCGGGTGCATGCGCGGCAGTGCGAGATCTCACCACGTTTTCAATAAGACGCAATCCGGAATCGCCATCAAGCGAAAGGATCGACTCCGGATGGAACTGCACAGCCTCAATAGGCAAATCGCGATGTCGGATCCCCATGATGACGCCGTCATCCGTCTCGGCAGTCACTTCCAGGCAAGCTGGCAGGGAAGCTCGCACCGCGAAGAGAGAATGATAACGACCAACTTTCAAGGGCTCGGGCAGTCCTCGAAAGACACCCGCGTTTTGGTGAGTCACCAGCGAGGACTTGCCGTGCATCGGATAATCGAGCACTCCCAATTCGCCCCCGAAGGCTTCCACGATCCCTTGTAATCCCAGGCAGACGCCGAATAAAGGAATACCCGTATGGGCGGCGAATTTCACCAGATCCGGCACCCGGAAGTCCGCAGGACGTCCAGGACCCGGCGATACCAGAATCATCGCAGGCGCGATCTCACGAATCAATTCATGGGGAATCCCATGTCGGTAAGTGATCACCTCGGCACCGGTCTGGCGTGCGTAGTTCGCCAGGGTGTGAATGAAACAATCGTCGTTATCGATCAGCAGCAGCTTTACCCCAGAGCCGGGCTGGTTCGTCAAAACTTCGACCGATGCCTGGGCTTTCGGTGGATGCAGCGCACGGAAGAAACCGGTAGCCTTAGTGCGGCATTCCTCATGCTCCAATTCTGGAACTGAATCATACAGTAGAGTGGCCCCGGCGTTATAGCGCGCGATGCCGTCCTTCAGATGCACCGTGCGAATCAGGATGCCGGTGTTGATGTCTCCGTTAAGCGAGATCATGCCGACGGCACCGCCATACCAGCTCCTGGCCCCTTTCTCCAGGTTCTCAATGGCCTGCGCGGCAGCCTTCTTCGGCGCTCCGATCACGGTGACAGCCCACATGTGGGTGAGGAACGCATCCAGCGAATCGAATCGAGGCTCCAGAATGCCTTCGACATGATCCACGGTGTGGAACAACCCGGCGTACGATTCAATCAGTCGGCGTCCAATCACCTTGACCGACCCCGGCACGCACACGCGCGACTTGTCGTTGCGATCCACGTCCGTACACATGGTCAGCTCGGACTCGTCCTTCTCGGAATTCAACAGCTCGCGAATGCTCTCGGCATCGCGCAAAGGATCGCCCGTGCGGCGCGCGGTGCCGGAGATGGGACAGGTTTCGACGCGCGGCCCTTCCACGCGAACGAACATTTCCGGTGAAGCACCAATGAGCTGCTCATCGCCAAACTGCAGGAAGAATTCGTACGGACTGGGGCTGGCTTTCTGAATGCGCTCAAACAGGGCCGACGGGCTGTCCGTATAGTTTGCCTGGAAGGTCTGGCGCAAGATGACTTCGTAGTAGTCGCCCTGCCGCATGCCTTCGCGCACCACCTTCACTTTTTCCGCGTATTCCGTGGCTGTGTGATCGGAGACGATCGCGCTCGGTTCGCGATGGACGGCGGGCGGGATCGGCTCTCCGTCATGCAGAAGTCCGACTGTGGAGAGATCGCCCCGGCCGAAATCGTACAGGAAGCGATCGATTGTCTCCTTCTTACGATCCATGTAATAGATGTGATCGCAGAGGAAGAGGTGCAGGTCCTTAGTTCCGTTGCGCGGAAGTTTGAGCTCCACCGGATCGAATTGGAACAGCAGGTCGTATCCAAACGCGCCGACGAGTGCCAGCCGGGAATCCTCGTGAGTCCGGAATTCAGTCAGCAAGGTGCGAATGAGCGAGAAAACGGAAGGCTGCTTGCTGCGCTCCTCCTCGGGAAAGATAGCCGGAAGAGGTTTGAGGCGGCCCTCCATCGCCGTTCCGTTCAGGCGGAAGCTCTCCCAATGCGGATGACTTTCGAGCAGCGGCTGAAGAATGCGGATGATAATTTCCCCTCGCTGGTTGAGTGCGCGGAAGCTTACGTCGCGCCCGAGCGAAACGATCTCGATGGGAGGACAAATGGCGGCGATATCCCAGCGCGAGTATCGCTCCGGGTATTCGTAGCCTGACGATAGATAGATGCCGCGGTGCGAATCGAGTTGGTGAAGGACGGTCTTCAGCCCATGCTTGTAGGCGATTTTAAAACTGGAACGTGTGACAGCGATTCCGCCGGGGGTTGTATAGCTCAACTGCGGCATTCTTCAGGATATCAACTCCATTCGCACGACAGCCGACATGAAATGAGAAAGCTCATCATGGAGACCTTCCGACAACCTGAGACCGATCCCAGCCGAACTCCGAGATTCGACTCGGTTATCATAAACCTATGATCAAGACCATTGCGGTCTTCTGCGCCGCTGCGGCGCTCGGACTCGCAGCAGATTCGGACAGCGTCGCACGAGGCAAATATCTCGTCGAGGAGATGGGCAAGTGCCAGGAATGCCATTCTCCCCGAACAGAAACCGGCGAGTTGGACAAGACCAAGTGGCTCAAGGGTGCGACTCTCGATTTCGCTCCCATGCACGAAGTGAAAGGCTGGCACAAGTCGTCGCCTGATCTGACCGGCGGGGGAGCTCTTTTTACTCGCTGGAAGGAAGCCGGGCTAGTGAAGTTTCTGGAGACAGGCCTGAACCCGCGGGGCAACAAGGCCGACCCGCCCATGCCTTTCTACAACCTGAAGCATGACGACGCTCAGGCCATGGTCGATTATCTGAAGACATTGCAGTAGCCTTGCTGCGTTTTACTGCAGCGACACTGCTTCTAGCTGCGAGTGCTCGCGCGCAGCCGGATAGCGTTCTGGTGGTAGTGAACCAGAAGTCGGCGATCTCGCGCAGCATCGGCGACTATTACGCATTAAAGCGCAAGATCCCGCTCGGTCATGTATGTCGGCTGCAGGTCTCTCCCGAAGATGAGATTTCACGGACGGGCTATGACATGCAAATCGCTTCGCCGATCGCTGCATTCCTGCGGGCGCATAGCCTTCAAGAAACGATTTTATACATCGTGACCACCAGCGGCGTGCCGCTGCGCATCTCGGGATCCGGCACCCCACTGGCAACCGACACAGCGGCAGTAGATTCCGAACTCACATTGCTCTATAGCGAAATGAAGGGGTTGAAGCATACGCTCAATGGGTACTTGACGAACCCGTTCTTCGGCGCAAGCGGAGTTAAGTTCGCCCATCCCGCAGTTCCTCTCTACCTGGTTACACGGCTCACCGGATTCGACTTCGTAGACGTGAAGGGGCTCATCGACCGGTCGCTGATGGCCCAAAATCGAGGCAAATTCGTACTGGACCTAAAGTCGTCGAGCAACGAACCGGGTAACGACTGGTTGCGCCAGGCTGCCCGCCTACTGCCAGGCGATCGCGTGGTGTTGGATGAGACGGACAAGGTGCTGGTGGACCAGAAGGATGTGATCGGTTACGCGTCGTGGGGCTCAAACGACTCGAACCGCAAGCAGCGCCACATCGGGTTTGGTTGGCTGCCGGGTGCGATTATGACCGAGTTCGTCTCCACGAATGCGCGAACCTTTCGCAGACCACCCGATAGTTGGAACCTGGGGACGTGGGGGGACCAGAAGACCTGGTTCGCGGGTGCTCCGCAGACCTTGACGGCCGACTATCTTCATGATGGAGTGACCGGTGCCTCGGGCCATGTCGCAGAGCCTTTTCTTCCGCTGACTCCCCGGCCCGATTTGCTGCTGCCAGCCTATTTCAAAGGACGCAATCTGGCCGAGAGTTACTATCTAGCGATACCGGGACTAAGTTGGATGAATGTCGTTGTGGGCGATCCGCTTTGCTCGATTGGCAAGCCCCAGACCAAGTAAGTGAGTTACGACATCTATCTTCTGCGAGTGCCTCCGGGCGAGGAAGCCGAAGACGTTCTGGATCGTCATTTGGATGAGCAGGAAGCCGAACTAAACCCCGGCCCGCTGGTGCAGGGAATCGAGGAAGAGAAGCAGCGACTCGCCAAGGCTCTGATGCAGTTTAACCCTGCACTGCGATTCGCACCGGTGGACTATGCTGGCTTGGCGGCAATGTACAACATTGACGAGGAGGAGTCGCGCCGACGCCATCGCCATCTCGAGCTGAGCGCGGACGACTACACCGGGATTCAAATCACGCTGTGGGACTCGGTTGCGGATGTTTCGTTTCCGTATTGGCACGCCGGGGAACAAGCCCGGCGCGTTCTGCTCCAGGTTTGGGATTATTTGATTCTGATGCGATCCCACGGGTTCGTTGGCTATGATCCTCAGCTTAATCGGGTGCTCGATTTGGATGCAGATTTCGATTTGGTGCTGGCGTTTTGTTTGGATTTATAGAGAGCGTCGCGCCGGCGATTTTGGCACGGAGTTTCTCAGCATCGTATATGGGCGGCGAACAACTTCGATCTGTGCAAACGAACGCAGCAGCCCGCTTCAATTGAGGAAATTGGATCTCCGGATTGGGTAGCGGACCCTCGCGGCTGTCCCACCACTCCACAACCTTGTAAGCTACCGGCGCCTGTATCGCCGTTGCAAAAAGCGTCCTGGCTGTCGTTCCATCTTTCGGACCGACGATGGTCAAGTGGAGGGGCGGGACGGCAAGCTGGGCGTCCGTCAAGAGCGCCGTTGCGACCGGGAACCTTCGAGCGATGGACGGACTCGCCACATAGAGCATGGCAGTCTTCGCCATATCGCGGTACTCGCGATTCCCAGTGTAAACAAACGCCAGATTGGAAACTCGGGCGAGCGTCGCATTTTCGTCTCGCTGCGGGCGGGCCGTCTTAGCAGTGACAAAGCCAACTCCGCGAGACTCACGGAAGTTAGCGGCGATAAACTTCAGACCCGCTTCGGCTCGGCGCAGCCACTCGCGGTCGCCCGTCGCGGTGTAAAGACTCACGAAAGCGCGCGACATCGCAAGCGTATCGCCAAGATAGACAGCCGCGTTCCCCTCATCGTGACGGAATCCCCCATTCGGGACGGACCGGTTCTTCACGATCCAATCCGTAGCCCGCCGCGCTTCCTCCAAGTAACGCTGCTCGCCCGTAGCCTCGTAGAGAATCACGAACGCATGAATCGCCCATCCGTTCTCGCGAGCGTACACGTGTGTATCCACTCGCGGCACTCCGAGCTTCCGTCGACCCTTGTCATCCAAGCGAAAATACGCAGCACTGTGCTGCCCTGCAACCAAGTCGGCATCCTGGCTGGTGTAAAAAGCGCCTTCCGGACTGAGCAGAAAAGTAACCAGAAAACGATGAATCTCCTGGGCCGCATGCAGGTAGGCGGGGTCCCGCCAAACCTGCCAGCCTTGCGCGAATACCCGGAGATTTTCGGCCTGCATCGCCATGATCTTTTCGAAATGGGGATGCTTCCAATCGCCGTCGGTCGAATACTGGTAGACGCCGCCCCAGGCCGGATCCAGTAGATTCAACTGGGCTGTGAGTGTCTGCCGCGCCATACGCGGATGGCGGGAGATCGCGTACTCGACCGAATCCCAGTCTAGATATTTCTGATCGAAACCCCAGCCTCCCTTCTTAAAATCGTACTGTGCAATGTAAGCTTTCTGAAGCTGGTCTCGCAACCCGGCGATGAGCAGCGGATGAGCGGGTACCTCGACGGCCGTTTCCGGTGTCACGGACGGGCCGGGCGAGGGGTCGTCAATAATCGCCTTCAGCATCGAGGCCATAGCGCGTGGCGGGATATAACCTTGGCGCTTCACGAGCTCGCCGCCATCGGCATTAAACACGACCGTAGCGGGCCAGCCGTAATCTTCGTAGCGGTTCGAGAGGTCGGGACGGGAGTCCTGATCGACCCGAACGAGAATGTACTTCGATTGAAGAAGCGCGATGACGGCGGGGTCTTTGTAAGTGGTCTCGTCCATGACGTGGCACCAATGGCACCAAACAGCTTCCAGATCGAGAAGGAGAAATCGCTTTTCGGCTTTGGCTTGATCAAAAATCGCTGGAGACCAGGGATGCCACTGCAGAGCCGGTGTGGATGCGAGACTACCCGCAGCGAAAGAAAGGCACAGGAGCGCGAGCTTCATGGTCACGTGGATAGTACGTCACAAAGGCGCTGGCCGGATTGGATCGCGGGAGGCGCGCAAGGCCTCCCGACGCACCCACACCGTCCTGTGTTAGTCCTTCCCGATCCGCATCCCGTAGAACGAACGCCACACAAACACCATCGACACAGCCAGAAACACAACCGCAAGCCCCGTGCTCAGCGTGAATAAATTCTGCTCCTTGAGGGATTCAGCCAACTCCACCGCAAGCAATCCGAACAGTGTCGTGAATTTGATGATCGGATTCAATGCTACTGACGAAGTATCCTTGAATGGATCGCCAACCGTGTCGCCGACCACCGTCGCCGCATGCAGGTCGGTTCCCTTCTGCTTCAGTTCGGTCTCCACGATCGTCTTGGCGTTATCCCACGCGCCGCCCGCGTTAGCCATGAAAATCGCCTGATACAGCCCGAAGAGGGCGATCGAGATCAGATAGCCGATGAAGTAGTAAGACTCGAAGAAAGCGAAGGCCAGGGTGGCGAAGAACACCGTCAAGAAGATGTTGAACATCCCCTTCTGCGCGTATTGCGTGCATATCTCTACCACCTTCTTGCTATCCTCCACCGAAGCTTTGGTAGTTCCTTCCAGCTTAATGTTTGCCTTAATAAACTCAACGGCGCGATAAGCTCCGGTAGTAACCGCTTGCATCGACGCGCCGGTAAACCAATAGATCATCGCCCCGCCCGTGATCAAGCCGAGCAGAAAAGGCGGGTGGAGGATGGACAGTTTCGACAGAAGCTCGGGCTGCAGGCCCCGGGTTAACGCGACGATGATCGAGAAAATCATGGTGGTCGCGCCCACCACAGCCGTGCCGATCAACACCGGTTTGGCCGTAGCCTTGAACGTGTTGCCCGCGCCATCGTTCTCTTCCAGATTTTCCTTGGCGCGTTCGAAGTTAGGCGTGAATCCGAAATGTTTCTTGATGTCGGCTTCTATTCCCGGGATCGACTCGATAACCGAAAGCTCGTAGACCGATTGAGCATTGTCGGTAACGGGCCCATAGGAATCCACCGCGATCGTCACCGGGCCCATGCCCAGAAATCCAAACGCGACCAAGCCGAAAGCGAACACTGCGGGAGCGATCATCAGCCCGCCCAGTCCCATCGTGCTCACTCCATATGCCGCAGTCATCAGCACCAGGATCGCCATGCCGATCCAATACGCGCTGAAGTTTCCAGCAACCAAGCCAGAGAGGATGTTCAGCGACGCGCCGCCCTCCCGAGATGAGATCACCACTTCGCGCACGTGACTCGAATCCATGGAAGTGAAGACTTTTACAAGTTCGGGTATGATCGCGCCAGCCAACGTTCCGCAAGTGATTACGGTAGAAAGCTTCCACCAAAGCGACGTATCGCCGCCCAGGTCCGGAATCATGAACGCCGAAACCACGTATGTAAGGACAACGGAAATGATTGATGTGAGCCACACCAGGAAAGTCAGAGGCGCTTCGAAATTCATTTTGTCCACAGTGGCGTAGCGGCTCTTGGCGATCGCTTCGTTAATGAAATACGATAGCCCGGAGGAGATCACCATCATGATGCGCATGGCGAAAATCCAAACCAGCAATCGCACCTTCAACTCCGGGGTGTTCACAGCTAGGAGGATAAAGGTAATGAGCGCCACGCCCGTGACGCCGTAGGTTTCAAAGCCATCGGCGCTGGGTCCCACGGAGTCGCCCGCGTTGTCGCCCGTGCAGTCAGCGATCACGCCGGGGTTGCGGGCGTCGTCTTCCTTAATCTTGAAAACGATCTTCATGAGATCGGCGCCGATATCGGCAATCTTGGTGAAAATTCCGCCAGCGACGCGCAGTGCCGCCGCGCCGAGCGACTCGCCAATCGCGAAACCAATGAAACATGGCCCAGCATAATCGCCTGGAACGAACAAGAGGATGAACAGCATCAACAGCAGTTCCACGCTGATCAGCAGCATGCCGATGCTCATGCCAGACTTGAGCGGGATCGCATAGCACGGGTAGGGTTTCCCGGTTAGACTGGCGAACGCCGTCCGCGAATTGGCGAACGTGTTGACGCGGATTCCGAACCACGCCACACCAAAACTTCCGCCGATCCCTATGAGGCTGAATAGCAGGATCACAATCACTTTCACGGGTTCCATATGCCGCAGCACCCCAAAGTAAAGCAAAATGATCGTGCCGATAAAGGCTTCGAGAATCAGCAGAAACTTGCCCTGGGTTAACAAGTAGGTCTTGCAAGTTTCATAGATCAGTTCGGAAATCTCGAGCATGGATGAATGCACCGGCATGTTCTTCAGCTGGGTGTAAATCATCAACCCGAACAAGAGGCCGAGAGCGCACACTCCGAGTCCGAGCATCAGCAGGGAGCGGCCGTTGATGCCGCCTAAAAAGGTTGCCTGGCCAAGGTCAGGCAACACCAGTTCCGCTTCACCACCCTGGTGGGTAGCCGGTACCTGCGCCACAGCCGACAAAGGAACGCTGATCAGTATCGCCAGCGCCAACAAAGCTGGCAACAGAGAAAACAAAACACGTCTAATAACAGAACCAGACCGCCGGAGCGGGATATGCGCGGCACCGGCGTGGTTCGCCAGGAAGCAGGGCGCAAGGATCTGTGGTACGGAACTAGGTAACAATCAATCCTCCAGTGGACGTTCAAGAGCCAGTCCGGGTATCGGGCCAGCAACACGTACGATATCGCACGTTAGTAGAGATGTGCAACTTCAATCAGCCGAATGGATTAGGGGAGGCGGCCGCGTTTGATCCGATCCCCAATAACAAACAGATGGCCGTCGTTTTCCGCGTAGATCTTTCCGTCGGGTCCGATAGATAAGGGGGTGTAAGCGGCTCCCAGGGCGAGATTCAGGAAGAGCCGGTGACTGAGACGGCCACCTTGACCCACCACATAGAGGTGCCCATCTTCGCTGTTCGCATACACACGACCGTTGACGTCGATCGCGGGCGCATTGATGCACCACTCGGCCGTCCCCCCAAAGCTCCATTCAGGCTTGAGCGAGGAATCGAGCTGCGTGATGAGATACGGACCCGGGCTATTGGCGGGACAGAAGGACTCGTTCCCGCAGTAAGAGCCCGTGTTGTAGTGATTGTCCTTCAGAACCACTGAGTAAGTGCCGCCATGACTGTAAATTGCCGGTGTCGTATCCCAGCCGAAATCGTAAGAATTGAGGAAATCCCCACCCGCGCTGAAATGAAAGAGGTGACCACGAGCGTAGTTATAAGTCGTGTCCGAACCATAGAGGACGCTGCCATCGGGCGCCACCACGGGAGAAGACGACGATTGATCAACCACCCGTCCGGAGGGCAACTGGTTCGTCGCAGGGTCCACTCCAACGCGGGATCCATCGCGGCAACCCCCGGATTGTCCATTAAGAGGCAGGATCACCGCGCAACCATCGTTCAGCCGGTCCCGAAGAGTGGCACTCCACTTGGGTGTCAAGTCAGGGTTCACGGCGACCAGATACGAGTATCTAGTGTTGAAATGAGCCCTGCTCAGGGTGTAGATGGTGCCATTGGGAGCTATTGCCGGAGCGACGTTGACACCCGGGCGTTGCGATCCGCAAGGTGCCTGAGGGGGTACGGCATTGGGCGCTGGTGGCCAAGGCAAGGTGTCGAAGCTGAACGACGTAAAGCACGCGGAGGACGAACTGGGCGCGCCAGGAACCAGATCCTTGAAAGAGGCTGATCTGACATTGCCAATGTTGTCGATTTTGACCAGCCAAGCACCGAAAACGTCCACATTTATACTGCTCATCCCAAGCGCGTTGTAGTAGAGGTTGCCATCTGAATCGGTCGTAAGAGGTCCTGCCACGTAAATTGCAGGATTCAGAGGACTGAACGGCGTGATTCGCGCGACTATGCTGCCGTCATCGCGATTGAGCTTGTAGACACTCCCGCCCGCTCCTGGAACATAGATGAAGGCTCCAGCTAGCGCCGGTTGGAAGACGGGCTCCCATCCACCTCCGACGGGTGCTGGCTTCCAATCGCTCGCGAAACGCCACTTCTCGACGAGTGCGCCGTTTTCCCAGTGGAATCGCGCCTCGTTCCAAATCTGCGTGTTCCAAGATTGCGCGCCGCAGGGAGCGGGCGTGCCCGATCCGGGCGGATTGCAAGGCACCCACGAGCCTGTTTTCATCAGCATGAAAACATCATCCACGTCGACCAGCGGCGCTTGATAGTGGGCCAATAAATCTCCGCCGCTATCTGCCTGTTCGGCTGCCACAAAAGGATCGTAAACGATATTAGCGAGGATGTGATTGGGGAACTGGCCCGGCACCGAGACGCTACCGGAATGTTGAGGATTCTGGCCCCATTGAGGCCAACTCTGGCCGAATCCTGGAACGGTTGAGAGCAGAAACACGAATAGGGAGCGCCTGATAACCATCACGTGCTCCCTATTACAACATGGCGATCTACGAAGCTACTTGGACGTGCCTTTCATCAGTTGCGTTTGCGCGTCCATCGCCATCTGAAGATGGCTCTGCAATGTTGGAAGAGTCTTAGCGGCCCAAGATTTCACTTCGGGATCCTTGCCGCTGTTGGCTTCCTTCTGGAATTCGGCGATGTCTTTTTTATGATCGGCGATCATATCGCGAATATAGGCTTTGTCGAACGCCGCTCCACTCATCGCAGAGAGCTTGTCCATGATTGCCTTGTCCTTGGGGTCCACCGCGATGGGAAGCGTCACCTTCTTCTGTCCCGCCAAAGCCTTCAACTCATCGTTCGCCTTGGAATGGTCGTCCACCATATGCTGCCCGAACATTTTCGCAGCATCGCTGGAGGCGTGATCTTTCGCCACATTGCCCAGTTCCACCTCAGCCATGCCGCCTTGAGCCGCTTTCATCATCCAGCGACTATCGGCGCTTCCGGCATTCATATTGTCCTGCTTCATGCGGTCCGAACTACCCCTGGCAGCGTCCTGCGCCTGAATACCAAGAACTCCGAATAGCACTAATCCCACGGTTAACAACGTGACATTAAGAATTCGATTTACCATGCGTTATACCTCGCATATGAGATCCTTCGAGGCCGCTTTGGTTACACTAGGAGAAGTCCAGCATATCTCGGAAAAATGAAAAAATGGTACGCGCGCCGGATCGAAGCGTGGGAGCAGCAGCTCTGCTTCCGATCCACAAATCGAGTGGTTCGCCCGTTTGAATGGGGCACCGAGTGGGCCACGCAATGGCCCCAAGCCGGGCTGGTGACCCTGAATGGGTCCCCTGAGCATTACATCAAGCAATTGAATGAGGCGGCGGTCAACGATAGCCAGGCATTTTTTGCATATGTGCCCCCCACCGACTTCGAACTGAAGGGAGACCTGCTTCGTTTTACCTCGGCAGTGCGCACGCCGTATCCCGAGAACGACTTGGTTCACGCGCGATACTTTCCCGCAAAATCGAACAAAGCCGTGGTGTTGCTGCCGCATTGGAACGCCCCGGCGAACGGACATCTCGGGTTGTGCCGCGGGCTGCAAAAGCTGGGGATCGCGTCCCTCCGGATCAGTCTTCCGTATCACGATTTTCGGATGCCCCCGGAGTTGGAGCGCGCCGACTACGCCGTATCATCGAACATCGGCAGAACCATCGACGCTACACGACAAGCGGTGATTGACGTCAGGTCTTGTTACGACTGGCTCCAGACGCAAGGCTACGATCGCTTCGGAGTTGTTGGGACCAGCCTGGGGTCTTGCTATGCGTGCTTGGCCGCAACGCACGATGAACGCATTTCGGTCAATGTGTTTAATCACTGCTCCACCTATTTCGCCGATGTCGTCTGGACCGGGCTTTCCACACAGCATATTCGCGAGGGTCTGGAAGGGCATGTCGATGTGGATCGGCTGCGAGATCTGTGGATGGCGATCAGCCCAGTGAGTTACCTGGATAAATTCGCGCGCCGCGCGACGAAGTCGCTGTTCATTTACACGAGTTACGACACTACCTTTTTACCGAAATACTCCCGCGACATTATTCAGCGGATGCGCGACTTCGAGATTGATCACAAGGTGGTGATTCTTCCCTGCGGCCACTATACGATGGGCGAGACGCCTTTCAAGTTTCTCGATGGCTATCATATCTGTTCGTTCCTCAAGAGGAATTTGTAGTTTGGCGCAATGGGGAGCGGTCTGGTTCGCTTGCATAGCCGTTTGTTTCGCAGCTGATCAAACTCGGATCGGAGAAGGCAATGCAGCAGCGGCGGCGCTGGCGGGAAAGTCGTCGGCTGTGCAATCTGCGAAGGCTCTGATCCTGAAGCAGGCCGCCCAGATCCAGGATGTGAAACTCCGACAGGCGACGCTGGATGCGCTGACCGCTTCCACCTGCATCGCCCACCGCGCTGGCTTAGATGCGGCCAAAAAGCGGGTTATCGCGGACGCGCTTATCGCCGCCGATCTAGCCGACGCGTCCGAGGTCTTGGTTGGGGGCGTATTTCCTCCCGTGCGGAACGAGGAGTCAAGCTGTCCGACGCTGCCCCAGCCATTCGACTCGGCTCCGGGGAGCAGCTTCGGCGGACATCACTCTTATCCTGGCGGGTTGGCCATTCACGAGTCGTTCAACTTGCTGAGCGGCTTAAGTTATGCGCAGCTTTATGAAAGCGTGTACGGACCGGGGCCGTACTTTAGTCGGGATATTCTGATCGCAGCACCCATTTGGCACGATTGGGCGAAGGCCATCGTCTTCCAGTGGAATGCGGATGGGACTGAGTTCGGCGAACTGAGCTTTGGCGGGAGTGCCAAAGTGGACTCAAAGACTCCGGCGCATCACATCCTAGGGCTCGCCGAGACCATGAAGCGCGGTCTCGATGCGGACCTGATCATTGCCCAAGCCAGCGCGCACGCCGCCCCCGTTTTGGGAAGCGAGTACAAAGTGGTGAATTGGATCCGGGCTGCGGCGATCATTGCGCGACTGGATCCGGTGGCGGCGGGCTATTTAGTCCATGGCGCTTCCGCGCGGGAGATGCGCCTCGCCCGGCACCTTCCCGAGGACTCGATTCACAATCTATCCGATGCCGACTTCGTTTTTTCCATCCCGGCGGTCGCCCAGGCCGAGGCGCTGCTGAAGCAGTTTGCTGGGGAGTTTGGGTATGAAGCCGGCAGGGCAGACTACAACGTCCGCTTCCGCAACCCGGCACTGAGTCATCTGACCGCCGAGCGGATGGTGCTGATGGGGGCGCAGGGCGTGTTGCAGGAACTGCGAAAGCTGCGCGCTTCAAAGATTATCTGACTTGCGACTCAGCTCCGCCAGCAACCGTGCCATCTGCCCGTGAGCGATGATCACGTCTGGATCGCGCTGCATCGCCTCATCGTAACGCTTGGCGAACCCGGTTCCTTCTTCCGCCGGAACCAGCAAAGCTTTCGTTCGCGCGATTAGTCGATTCGCGTCAGCGGAAGTTGGGAGAGGTTCTTTCGCTTCCTGAGTCTCGTCCACCTGGACGATGAGCTCCGACAGCTTATGCAACCATGCAAACCACGGATCGTGAATGACTAAAGTCAAAAGCTGGCCGGGGGTGCTTACCTTGCCGATTTCATGCTCATAATGGTCTTTTTCGGAGTCGAGCAGAATTTTATGCAGGCGAAGCAGGCCTTCTCGGAGTCCGGTTAAACGTTGCTGCACTGGATCGGGCGACGGCTGAGACGAAGACACTCCACTATTTTACCGCTCCCTTGCCAGGGGTTCAATCCCTCTGCTTCATCTGATAGAGCATCGCGTCGGCGCGCTCGAATGTAGTTTCCATAGACTCGCCTTGTTGGTACTGCGAGACTCCCACAGAGGCGGACAACTCGATATCCACCTTGCGTCCGTTCACGAGAACCGTGAACTTGCCTCGAAGCTGGTGGGCCAACTGTTTCGACCTCTGAAACGCGTCCGATAACGGACATTCCAAGATGGTTAGAAACTCGTCTCCGCCCCATCTGCAAACGGTATCTCCGGCGCGGACACACTGCTCGAGCTTTTGCGCGAACAACTTCAGCACCTGGTCACCGCAGTGGTGCCCGTAACGATCGTTGATCGATTTAAATCGATTCAGGTCTATGACCAAGAGACAGAAGGCGACGTCATTACGCATCTTTTCCGACGCCCTCCGCTCGCCTTCACGCCGGTTGAAGACGTTGGTGAGAGGATCGATGGTAGCGAGCTTTTCGGCACGTTCAAGCCGCCCTTCGATCGCCCTTAACTCCGCCTGCAATGGTTGCAGGGCGGCCAAGCTGTCTGTGCGCATCGCGTCCACGCAGGTCCGCAGCTCTAACACCTGCTCACTCAGCTGCATGCGGATCTCGCGCAAGTTTTCCTTGCTCGCCGTTTTTTCTAATTTGGTCGCGAACCCCTGGAACTCGTGGTTATATCTGGTGCTTCGGGCGGCCAGCGTGCGAGTCGCGTCACGTAAGAGGCTTGTAATTTCCTTTACTTCGGCATTGCTGCCGTTGTAATAGCCGCTCAGCTTGCCGCTGTATTCTTCGATCGCAGCATCGAATTCGCGGCTGATTTGGTCGAGCGTCTGGCAGGACTGGTCTTCCGCAAGTTGCCGCCGAAGTCTGCCGAGAGTTGCCCGATGACCTTCAGCGTCCCCAGGAGAAACCTCAACTGCATGCTTTTGAACGGATTCGATCGCCCCCTCATAACATTCGAACGCTTTTTGAATCAAAAGTTCCGCGTCAGCCTTTACCCGTTCCTTGATGGATCGACTTATCGAAATCAATTTCACCTGCCCTGATATACATATCGGAATCCTGCCCACGTTTCTTTACTCCATCCGGGGTTAAAAACCGACTACAAAGATTTACGAAAGGGTTGGAATATTACCGGAACATCCATGGGTAGCGCGCGTTTAAGGATGTAACGGAGGCCATATGCAGCAGAAAATCTCGAACGGAATCGGCATTTTACTCTTGAGCAGCTTGCTCATGTTGCTTTCCTGCGCCGCAGGCGAGCCGCTCAGCCTCTCGGGTCAGCCCGAACTCGAACAGATCGCGGATTGTAGATAACAAAGAAAGCCGCCGGGCCGCCGGTTACAATCGAAGCAGATGCGTAGATATGCGGGGATTCTGCTGCTGGCATGCTTTCCTCTTTGCGCCCAAAAGCAGCCTTTCGATGCCCGCGCCTTGCTCAAACTATCGCGCATCGGCGAACCCCGCTTATCTCCCGACGGAAAACTGGTTGCCTTTACGGTTCAGACCGTGGATGTTGACCAGAACACGAAGCCTAAGCAAATCTACATCGTGCCTATCGAGGGTGGAGCCCCCCAACAGATCACCACCCAGGGAGCGCAGAACGAGCGCCCTCGCTGGATGCCCGATTCCCAACATTTGGCTTTCATCTCCAACCGAAGCGGCTCCTCGAAAGTCTGGGTGATGAAGGCCGACGGAACCGAACCCCGGCAGATCACCAGTGTTTCTACCGAAGCTGGCGGGGTCCTGGTCTCCGGGGATGGAAAGAAGCTCGTGTTCACCAGCGACGTTTTCCCGGACTGCCCCGACGACGAATGCAACAGCCAACGTCTGGAAGAAGAGAAAAAGAGCAAAGTAAAAGCCCGCTCCTACACCACTCTGATGTTCCGGCACTGGACAGACTGGCGGAGCAAGCGTCGGTCCCATCTGATGACCGTTGGAATCGACGGCGGACCGGCGAAAGATCTCACGCCTGGCAATAGCGACGTGCCTCCTTTCTCGCTCGGCGGACCCGACGATTACGATATCTCACCCGATTCGACCGAAGTTTGCTACGCGATGAACGCCGACCCCGTGCTCGCCACCAGCACCAACACCGACCTCTACACCGTATCCATCCTCGGCGGTGAACCCCAGAGAATTACCACCAATGCAGGTGCCGACAGCGGGCCGCAGTACTCTCCTAATGGAAAGACTATCGCTTACCGGAGCCAACTCCGGGCGGGATACGAAAGCGACCGCTGGAAGTTGATGGCTTACGATCTTGCGGCCGACAAAGCGAACCCGGTCACCGAGACCATGGATCGCTCCGTGCAGAGTTTTACATGGTCGCCCGATTCCACCCGACTGTTCTTCACCGTCGAGGATCGTGGCCGCCACGTGCTTTACATTATTCCTTCCCGCGGCGGCGCCTCCAGGCTATTGTCGGGCGGATCGTCGGCGATCGACGACGTGCAACTGACGGCGGACGGCAAGACGATGATCTACTCTCAGCAGAGCGGGTCAAGTCCCGTGGAGATTTATCGCACAGCTTCGAGCGGAGGGGAACCGTCGCCGCTGACCCGCTTGAACGAAGATCTGCTGTCGAGCTACTCCCTGAATAAGCTGGAAGAGCTTTGGGTCGAGTCCACCGACAAAGTTCGTATCCATAGTTTCGTTGTGAAACCGCCTGATTTCCATGCCAGCCGCAAATATCCCGTCATCTTTCTTATTCACGGTGGTCCGCAGGGTGCTTGGGGCGAGACCTGGAGCTATCGATGGAATCCGCAGGTGCTGGCGGCAGCCGGATATGTGGTCGTGATGCCAAACCCGCGCGGGTCCACCGGCTACGGGCAAAAGTTTACCGATGACATCAACCAGGACTGGGGCGGCAAACCCTTTGACGACATCATGGCCGTGACTGACAAGGTGATAACTCTCCCCTATGTCGATCCAGACCGATTAGCGGCGGCTGGGGGATCGTATGGCGGCTACATGGTGGATTGGATGCTAGGGCACACGAACCGGTTCAAGGCGCTCGTCTCCCATGCGGGCGTGTTCGATCTGCGCAGCATGGCGGGCGCTACCGAAGAGCTGTGGTTCCCCCTGTGGGAGTTCAAGGGAATGCCCTGGGACAATCCGGATCTGTATGCGAAGTGGTCCCCCAGCTACTATGTGAAGGATTTCAAGACTCCTACTCTGGTAATTCACGGCGAGCTGGACTACCGCGTTCCGTATACGCAGGGGCTGCAACTTTATACGTCACTTCAATTGCAGAAGGTGCCTTCCAAACTGTTGGTCTACCCGGATGAAGGGCATTGGATCATGAAGCCCCAAAATTCGCTGCTTTGGTATGACACGTTCCTGGACTGGGTGGGTGAGTGGCTGAAGAAGCCTGCAAAGAGCGATACTGAAACTTCGGCAAAATAGAACGGCCGTCCCTTGGCTCCTCGCGCCGCTACGATAGAAAGGTGTCCATCGAAGAACAGCTTTCTATTCTCAAGAAGGGTCTGGCGGACCTGATCCGCGAAGAAGACCTGCGCGAGCGCCTGATTCAATCGGAAAAATCTGGCCGCCCCCTGCGCGTGAAGGCTGGGTTCGACCCTACCGCGCCCGATCTGCACCTGGGCCACACCGTGCTGCTTCGCAAGATGAAACACTTCCAGGATCTGGGGCACATTCCGATCTTCGTGATCGGGGATTCCACCGCGCTGATCGGCGATCCTACCGGCCGCAACGTCACCCGGCCACCCATGACGGAGGAAGAGATCGCGGCTAACGCGGAGACTTACAAAACCCAGGTATTCAAAATCCTCGATCCTGCCAAAACCGAGATCCGATTTAATAGCGAATGGCTCGCGCAGCTTCGTTTCGCGGATATGGTCCGTCTCTGCTCCAAGTACACGGTGGCACGCATCATGGAGCGCGACGATTTCACCACGCGCTACCGCGACGGGGTGGCCATTTCGATGCATGAGCTCCTCTATCCTCTGGCGCAAGGGTACGATTCGGTGGCCCTCGCGTGCGACGTTGAAATGGGCGGAACGGACCAGAGGTTTAACCTGCTGGTTGGCCGTGAGCTCCAGCGCGATTTCGGTCAAGCCCCGCAAATCGTAGCCACCGTACCACTGCTCGAAGGTACTGACGGCGTGGAAAAGATGTCGAAGTCGAAGAACAATTACATCGGGATCACAGAGCCGCCCAAGGTAATGTTCCGGAAGGTGATGCAGATCAGCGACGATCTCATGTGGCGGTACTATGAACTGCTCACCGATGCGAGCCTGCAGGAGATCGCGGCCATGCGTGCTTCGGACCGGCCGATGCAGCACAAGATGTCTCTTGGCTCACGCATCGTCGCGGATTTTCATTCCGAAGAAGCCGCCGCTCAGGCGCGTTCGGACTTTGATCGAGAGGTTCGGCACGGCGATGTACCCACGGATATCGAAACGGCCACCGTGGCACCGGAAGCGAGCGGCAATCTGGCGAAGCTGCTGGTTGCCTTGAAGATGGCGGATTCCCGCACGGACGCGGAGCGCAAGGTGAAAGCCGGAGCCGCCGAGATCGACGGCCAGAAGCATACGTCGCTCAATATGGATCTGCAATCCGGTCGGAGCTACGTGTTCCATCTAGGCAAGAAGTGGAAACGCGTGGTGGTCCAATAGCACTATAGGACTGGATGCTCGCCCTCTCCGACAACCTTGCCCAAAGCTTCGAGGCATTGCGTCAGCATAAATTGCGGGCCGTGCTCACCACCATCGGACTCACGATGGGCGTGGCTACTCTCATCACGGTGATGACCCTGGTCCAGGGCGCAAACGTCTACGTGGAACAGAAGATCGCTCGCTTGGGCACCAACGTCTTTCAGATCGCCAAGACTCCGTTCGCGGCCACTGATCTCAACGTCGTGATCAAGGCGCTCAAGTACAAAAATATCTCCATGGACGACATGCGGGCCGTTGAGGAAGGCTGCCAGAATTGCCTGCATGTTGGGGCAGCGATCACTGGAACCGTACGCGTTCAGTTGGGCAATAAGGAACTGAACGACATCACGCTGATCGGTCATACTCCCAACATGGCGGCCATCGATACTAGAACCGTGAATCGCGGACGCTATTTCACGGAAGCCGAGAGCAGCCGATCGTCTTACGTGTGCCTGATCGGCGACGACATCGTGCAGCAGCTTTTCATCGGGGTGGACCCGCTCGGCAAGGTGATCCGCGCAGACAATCAGGAGTTCACCGTGATCGGCACCTTCGAGGCCATCGGATCGGTGCTTGGCCAAAATCAAGACAACCTGCTGATCGTGCCGGCGAGCACTTACCTGAAGATGCGAGGCGCGCGATCGAGTGTCACCATCAATGTGAAAACGGCCGAGGGCAGGGCCTTCGAGAACGCGCAGGACGAAGCCCGGCTGATCTTGCGCGCTCGCCGGCACATCGGTCCTCAAGCCGAGGAAGATTTTTTCATTGGGACCAAAGAAAGCTTCATGTCGCTCTGGAAGAGCATCAGTTCTGCGTTCTTCGCCGTCTTCATCATGGTGAGTTCCATCTCGGCTGTGGTGGGCGGCATCGTGATCATGAACGTGATGCTGGTGAGCGTTACGGAAAGGACGAAAGAGATCGGCATCCGCAGAGCCCTCGGGGCAACGCAGCAGGACATCCTCAGCCAATTCCTAACGGAAAGCGTGATCCAGTGCATCATTGGCGGCGTGGTGGGGATCGGTGCCGGCTTTTTCTGCGCCCTGGCCCTCAGAACGTTTACATCCTTTCCCGCTTCGGTTCAGACCTGGGTGGCGATCCTGGGCGTGGTGCTTAGCTCCGGCATCGGGCTGTTCTTCGGCATCTATCCGGCCACTCAGGCAGCGAAACTCGACCCTGTGGTTGCCTTGAGGTCGGAATGATCAGGCACTTTCAAGAGAATTTCGGCGTCGCCATCGACACCTTGCGTTCCCATAAGACCCGCTCGATTCTCACCATGGTCGGCGTAGTAATCGGAGTTACTTCGGTGATTTCCGTGGCCGCGATCATCGACGGCTTGAATAAATATGTTCAAGACAAAGTGGACGCGCTCGGCTCGCGCACGCACTTCATCAGCCGCTTCCCGGCGGGCCAGGACCCCAGCCGAATGCCCCTGAAATATCGGATCCGCAAGTATATCGACTATGCGGATGCGGCGTTCCTCCGGCAGTCCTGTCCCGACATCGAAGGGGCCACCACGTTTGGCACGCGCGTATTCAGCCTCGGGCAGAACAATTCCATCAGTTTCGGCGCGCAACGGATCGAGCGGATGATTCTGCGCGGCGCCGAGCCGGAATACTCGGCAGCCATCCCGCAATTCACGGTGGGCAGCGGGCGCTTCATCTCGAAGTACGACGAGGAGCATTCCCGCTCGGTCGTAGTGCTCGGAACCGATCTAGCCGATTCGCTGTTCCCCCGCATGGAACCGCTTGGGAAAACGGTTCGCTTAAATGGCGATCTGTTCGAAGTAATCGGCATTTTCGAACCCGATTCCGGCATTTTATCC
>JBBRRB010000033.1:0-66458 GCA_038225555.1 Bryobacterales bacterium | reverse complement strand
GCAAGGTCTTGAGCAATGGACCAGGCGTCGGCTTCGGTCGGTGATCTGGCGGCAGTGGCGGTTGGGGTCGACGAAGTTTGCCAAACTGCGTCAACGGGGCGTGGGCAAGAATCTCGCCGCTCAAACGGCGGGCAGCGCGCACGGACCGTGGCGGCTGGCAGACTCGCCGGGACTTCATGTTGCGCTGCCCAATGCTTACTTCGACTCGTTCGGGATTCCGAAATTGACTATACGCTGATGACTCAACCCGCCGAACCGCCGGATGCGGACCCGCATGTCCGGTGGTGTGGGAGGGAGAAGTTGTGAGACTTCCCCCTATCCCGATCCGCCCATCCTGTCCACCATACAGCGTCCCGATGATCGGACGGATGACCGCGCCCCAGGCGCCGATGATGTTGCTTCCGGCACAACGCTCAAAAAACTACGCTTTCAGATGATTGACACGCCCTCCCAGGAAGCCTCTCTTCAACTGAGAGAACGCGCAGCACGCAAAAACGTGCGGAATGTCGCGGATACAGCCGAAAAAACCGATGGGTGCTGCTGTCAACAAAACCGGCCCTTCGAGTTAGGAGGGAAATGTACTGGCTCCCCAAAAACCATGGTTTCCAACTACCTCTCCAGTCCTTACCGAAGGAACAGGCGCTCGCAAGTCGTTGAGTTTCCAGGGACATCTAGACCGAGCGAAGAGGACTGCGCAATCTCAGGTGAGCGAGTCTTGCTCGATAAGTGATTGCACCACTCGCAAGAGGCTGCGCTGGTTGAAACCGAGCCTCGTGGGATTCTCCGCAAGCACCCATGACAGATCGGTTTGAGCAAGCGTCCTCGCTCGCGCGATGTCGCTTCCAGATAAGATCCGGAGTAGATCCTCGGCTGACGACGACGTGAGAGCATCTCTCGGCCCAAATTCCCGCAGACGAATACGATATGCTCGTTCAAACAGCTCCGTGGCATCAGATCGGAGGCCTTGCTTCTCAGAAAGGCGACCGGCATCCTGATACGAATCGGCCGCATCATCGCTTTCCGGGCCGAACAACCGCACGCGAACGTCGAGAGTCTGTCGAATAGTCTGATTGGCACCTTCGAGATCGTTCAATGCCAAGTAAATCGCTCCCAGCAGATTCTCACTGACCAAGGCACGTGAGTTCTCCGGCCCGAACACTTCTTTCCTGAGCCGCACGGCGCTCTCCATGATCTCTCGGGCTGCACCAAATTGCTTGTCTCGGAACAACCCGTAGCCGTAACTGTGCATCGTTCTCAGGGTACTCTCATTGCTTGGTCCGAGTAACTTCGATTTCCGCTCGAATGTTTCAGCAAGCAGCGAACTCGAGGAGCCGAACTCGCCCAGGTCGCCGAGCGAATATGCCAGTGAATGCATCGTATCTAGGGTCTCTTTGCAGTCTCTCCCGAGAGTCCTGAATTGGATCTCCAGAGCTCCGGAAAAACATTCCTTCGCGGCCACATAGTCGTCCTGCTTGTCATATGCAAGCCCCAAGCGGTAAAGCGTAGCCACTGTATCGGAGTGGTCCACGCCAAGCACTCTTCGGCGACCGGAAAGGGCAGCCTGAAAAAGATCCGCAGCCTCGCGATACCTCTTCTGACTGTATAACGCCCGCGCCAGATCGTACATAGTTTCAAGCGTGTCGGCGTGCTCAGGCCCTAAAGTCCGTTCCTTGATTGTGAGAAGCCCGGAGAAGAGATCTGCTGCCTCTGCATCTTGATCCATGGCATAAAGAGTGGAGGCAAGTCCTTCTAAAGAGTTAAGAGTATCCTCATCCTCCGGCCCCAGGAGGACGCTTCGTTTCTCATGCGCTTCCGCGAACTGGGACCTGGCCGTAACATAGTCGCCTAAATGGTAGTTTGTCCACGCGAGGTTGTGAAGTGTAAGAAGGAAGTGTCTATGTGATTCAGTCGGCGGCTTCCGCCTCCAACCATCCAAGACACGCTCGTAAAGCTGCTTCGCATCTTGACGTCGGCGAAGTCGACCGTATTCCACAGCGAGGTCGTTGCCATGAACGAGGGTTTCATAGTGATCTTCTCCACAGCTCTTCCGAAACAGTGCCAGAGCGAGTTCGAGCATCTTACATCGCTCGTCAGGGTCTGATTGCAGCTCTGCAAACACGGAAAACATTTTGATCGTATCTGGATGGTCCTCACCTTCGGTCTGTCGGAAGAGTTTCCACGTCTTCTCTGCGTAGGTCCTGGCCATTTCCTTTTTCCCAAGCTGTTTGTAGGCCATTGCCAAATTGCCCATGTCGACAAGAGTGTCGTGTGCATGCTGTCCCAAGGTTCGGCTCTTGACGGCGACGAGTTCTTCCAGAATGGGCACTGCCTTTGTCCCGGACTTGCTGTCAAGGAGAGCGGCGGCCAGGAGACTCTTGAATCGCAACGTTACGGAATCAGCTTCACCGAACCGCTCGCTGAAATGAGTCACGGCTTGTTGGTGAAGTCTTATGGCGCCTTCGTGGTCGCCCTTTCGACGAAGAACGTCCGCCAGATAAGCACGGGATTGAAGTGCAAGATCGCTGTCGTTCCCGTATGTCACTGCCATGTGGTTGACGAGAACTTCCGAATAACGTTGTGCATCTCCCCACAGACCCTGGGCGTATCGATAATTTCGGACAGCCAAGCCGACATTGGCTACCGCAAGAGGAAGATCGCGTTTCCTCCAAACTCCGCCTAGAACGCGCCGGTATAGTTTAGCCAGATCCGTGGTGGAGGCTCGTTCGTTCTGCCGAGCTTGTACTGCCCGCCAGAAGAACCCATCGGCGTGGGGAAGACAGTGGTCGATAGAGCGCCATTGGTGAGGGTCGTAGCAAGCATTGGTGGACATCGTGAGCGTGATAGCTCGGCAGATCCTCAGAAGCTCGGTTCTCGGATGTGGCACTGAGCTCCGGACGAAGTCGGCTGTCACGCGATGCATGGAACCCAGAAAATCCACGCCTTGAGACGGCTCGCCAGGTGGACTTAGAATCGAACGGCCGATCAACTCCGCACGGACGTGAGGTTGGGCGATGTCTGGGCCGAGCGCATTGTAAAGGTCTATAGGGATCGGTGCGGAAGCGAACCAAGCCAGAAGTCGCACCGCGTGCCGCGCGGTCGAAGACATCGCTCGGTATGAAATCAATAACGCTTCGGCGACACCTCGAAGGCTGCCTAGCGCTACGTGGCCGCTAAGGGCGGCCATCTGCCTGTCGACTTCGGCGGCCGGATTTCTTGTGCGGGCTACAGCCAGCAGTTCGCGAGGAGAAATCGAGTTGAAGGAGAGAGCGCGATTGATGACCTCAAGAGCCAGCGGAAGATCGCCCAGCCACTCGGCAATTTCGCTCCATTCATGTTCACCAAGGTGAGATCGTACGTTTGTCCGATCGGTGAGAAGGGCCACTGACGCGTTCCGGGTGAGAGTCTCAATAGAAATAGGGCGAACGTGAGATTCTGCGAGATGAGCACGGCTCGTGATCAGCAGAGTCACAGTTCCGGATAAGGGACATTAATGTTCAAGCGGTTGGCGCGGCTGATCGGAACTGGGTTCTGGCAAGTTGTCGATGACATATAGAAGTGGACCGTTGGCACACGCTTCGTCCAGGGCCGCGGCTAACTCCTTTTTCAAATTTCGTCCAGGTCGACGAAAGTAGTCAACAGGTGGCGTTGTAGGCTTAAGCTCGCTCAACATGCCATGAAATTGGAGTTCGAGGCCAACCTCTCCTTGATCTGCGGTAAGCCAGAAGATGCCGCCTGGGTAGTAGGCGGAACCGAAACGCCACACGTACTCAAGCGCCAAGCGAGTTTTGCCAAAGCCGCCGCCACCTCGACAGCTCCACTGATGGCAGCCGTGCGGGCTGGCTCTCCTCGCAGAGTCGAAAGGGCGAAGTGAATTCGGAAGAGATCATCGGCTCGACCGACGAACCTCTCCTGCAACGATGGAGTGAGATTGCCCGGGAAATGTGGCTTCACCAATTGCCGGGGAGGTGGCAACGATGTCTCAACGAGGAGCAGTTCACGTATGGCCTCAGCATCGTTCGAAAGAAGATGGTCACCGATGCTTACGTTTACGGTTTGGAGTCCCCTGTGAATCAATTTCACTAGCCTTTCGGTGTCGGAAGCCTTCGGCCAGTGAGTGTTACGAAGCGTTGCGGGCAGATTTTCAAGGAGCGCAGAGCCGCCGCCAAATTCGGGCATTGCGACAACGAGATGATCGAGAGCGCGATCCTTCTGAACAGCTTGACTTGCAGGACTGCAAATCAGCCTGTCGAAGGGAGCTAGCGCAGTCCGGAGTTCCCGGAGGCAGAACCAGCTTCGGAAATACGAATCGTCGACGAAGGCAACAAAGAGGCGAGCGGTAAGGATGGCATTTGCTAACTGGGTGGGGAACCGATCCCCGTCCTCAATTTTCTGGGTATCCAAGTAGGCGAGCCCTTCGTTGCCACCGAGAGCCTCATACAGAGCTTTAGCCTGTTCGTTGGCTGACTTCCGAGCGTATGAGATAAACACTTGTTTCGGTGCGCTGGCGTCGCGCTTCATGGCACGCTCCACGATGGAGCCATTATCCCAATTCAGTGGTCAACCATCTAGCGCCCCGAAACCGACCGGGCTGGAGCGGTCGTCGGTCGTCGGCAGGGGGACGGGCCAGCCGAACAGGCAAAGGTGGTCGTAGGCCCAGAGTTTGATGGCCGGAAGCCCGAGACGGCTAGCGCTCATGAACTCCGGCATCCACGCCAGGTACCGAAATAGAGGCCCATCAGATAGGGGTAGTACGCGTTGCCTTGTCGTGGTCGTGGTCGATGTCCCGATACTGCTAGCCACCGATCAGAAATGCGTCGGAAGCCGGAGCCCCGCACGCCGTTCACTGCGACGGCAGGTTGACGTACCGTGGCAGCCTGCAGTTGCCGGATCGTTCACGGCCATCGGCCACGGGATCTCACTGTAGAGGTTGCGCCGAGAACAGCGTTTCGACGAGTGGTTGGAGCCACCGCCGGTCGGCGTTAGCCTCGTACGAGTCCCATGTCTCGATTGTGGCCTTGATCCTGGCAACCTCTGGATCGGAAAACTCAAACTCTCTGGCCGCCAGCGAGAGCGCGGGGTTCCACAGCACCCGTTCCTGGCCCGCGACCATTTCGCGCCTCAGTTCGATGATCTTCTCCTCGGTGGCGTCGAGCGCGATACGGTCCTGAACGGCCCAGATCGCGCGAATTGAACCCACGTCTGCCCGCTGCGCGCCCAGGAGCGCGTGCACGTTCAGACGCTGGGTGTGATCCAGCGTCAATTTCATGTGCTTGTCCTTTCAGTCTGCTACGGGTTGGAATAGAGGAGAATGTAGCCGGCCGTGGCGCCCGCCGGCGTTTTGACTTTTAGGACGCCGGACCACCCGGACGGGCTGGTGGCGCCCATCAGCTCCGCGAAGCGGTAGCCGTTGCCGGTCCCGCCTGCCAGGATCAGTTCGCCGCCGGAGGTGACATCCAGCAGCCTGTGATCGGCGAGGTTCGAGCCAGGACCGTAGATCCGAAGCGGGGATTCCGCGTTGTCTTTCGCGGAGATTACGACTGCGCCACAGGCGATCCCAGCGGCGACGACGGTGGTTTGGGACGCCCAAGTCCGAGCGTACCCACTCTTCGGATCGTTGCCCTGCTGCAAGCACGCGCCCCACAGGTAGATGACACCGCTCGTCCAGTTGTCGCTGTTCCCGGCAAACTGGCGCACGACGATCCAGAGTGCGGTCTGCCCGCCAGCCAACGTACCGGTGATCTTGAACCGCTGCCACGCCGTCGTGAGGGTGATGCTCGTCGGACCCGCGAGGTAGCCAGCATAGGCGTTGTCCACGATGGCGATGGACACCTGTATCGTTCCGGAGGCGACCTTGGCCCACACGTAGAACGTGTACTGGCCTCCAGACGACAGGCCAGCAATCTGTTGCTGGATGATCGGCGTGGTCGTGACCGCCGTGATTGTGTCGGCGGTCTGATTACCGTCCGGCGCGACGGTGCTATTCGCGCTCACCGAGCAACTGCCGCCGTTCTTGTCCCACGTCCCGACGGTGAAGTCTTCGGAGTATTTCGCCATGTTCTCGAATGCACCGCCGACGGTCTGGTACGGACCGCATTCGAGATAGGCCTGATCGCCGCCGACTCTCAGCGTCCCGGTGAAGGTGTCGCCAGCCTTCACAGCCTTGGCCGCGAGATCGGTCACCAGCCCGGTCACGTCGGACTCAGCGTGGGTGTGGACGCTTGCCGCCTTGCCCGCAAGGTCCGTGGTGAGGTTGGTGACGTCCGATTCGGCGTGGGTGTGAACGGCATTCGCTTTTGCTGCGCTCGTCCCATTCACGAGCACGCAGTCCGTCGCGGTTCCGGCCGCGCCATCCAGTTGACCCGCGGAGTTGATGACCGCCGTCTTCGAGTTGGCCCACGCGCCGCCCCTTATCGGACGGTTCGTCAGATCCGTCGTCAGATTGGTCACGTCCGACTCCGCATGGGTATGGGTCGGGAGGTCGCCGGAGAGAAGCGTATCCCACGCAGGAAGCGCGGACACCGATCCGGTCCCGGTCTGACGCAGGAACTTCCTCGTGGTCGTGGTATTGCCCCCGAGTTTCGCCCAGGCTGGCGTCCCATCCGCCGCGACCAGATCGCCCAGGACCGGCGCGGCAGCCACGGTGTCGGGATGCAATTGCGGAGAGGAGGCTGTGGCTGGCTGTACCAGCCGCCGCGACCGTGACGCTCACGCGGTCGTTGCCTGCATCGTCCGCGACCCGTCAACGTCACATTCGCCCCTTCGATCAGGTTCAACGCGCGGCGCGTCCCGATTGCCGTTCCCGCCTTCTGGATCGTGAATGGCAGCGATCCGGAAACGATGTCGGTGGCCACATGCGTGTGGGCGGGGATGTCGCCCGAAACCAAGGTTGTCGCGCCCGTGACGCGCCCCTTGGCGTCCACGGTGACCTTCGGGTATGTTCCTGCGACCACGCCGGTCGCCGCCAACGAAAGCACCCCTGTTGCAACAGCGAGCCCGCCCACCGGGTCGATCTGGACGATGCCCTTGCTGGTGGTCGTGGCATCCGGGTACGAGAACGCGCCGAACGTCTGGCCCGCCGCGAAGTCGATGATGGCGTCCATCGCCACGTGGTCGCTGGCGTTCAGTGCCATCCCGAGATCGCCGGAGTTGTCGGCCTTACGCCACTTGACCGCGCCGAGGTTGGGCAGCCGCACCAGACCGGTCCCCGCTTTGTTCCCGGTGCCGAACTCCGCGCCGTCCTGGAGCGTTTTCAGACCGGTGATCGTGGCCGCGCCATTCTTCAGAACATAATTGCGCGCCGCAGCGGTTCCGATCTCGTTCTCGATAGCCAGCACCGCCGACTGGAGCGCAGCGATGAAGCCGGAAACCATGTTGGCCTTCACCGTGACACCGCTGGCGTGCGCGGCGGCGGTCGTGCCGAAGACTCCGCGTTGGCATCCGGTGAACTGGGTTCCGGTTTTTGTTGTATAGACGATCAACTCGTCGTCGATGGAGAGAATGCCGTATGTGGCCGCGAAGCCTCCCGCTGTGGAAGCCACGCTTATGGTGGAGTCGCCCGCGCCGATGGCTGCGGTCGCCGTCGTTTCGAGAGGCTTCGTCGAGAACGCATCGACCGGCGAATAGAGCGTGGACAACCCGTCCATCGCGGTCGGATAGTTAGCCATTGCACTTCCTCGTGTTAGCTTCGAAGCGATTGAGCGCGCCGCCGGCCACCGCTCCCACCGGCACCGCGATCACCGACTCCATCGCACGCGCGGCGAGCGGCTTGTAGTATGTCGCGCTGGTCACCTGCATCTGCCCCGCGACTTCGAGCGGGACCGGGCGGGAGTTCAGACAGAACTGATCGAAGGCCCAGTAGCAGAATGAGTAGAGCTTCAGCGGGAGCCACAGCCCGTACGCCTGCGCCATGGGCGGGTCCGGAGGGCCGTACAGCCCGCTGAGGAACATGCACTCCGAAGCAGGTCGGCCGAGTGCAGTTGTCGCGAACGTGATGGTCTGCTTCATCAGGTTCGAGTTCTTCTGCCACACGTCGTAGTCGAAGCCCTCGCAGCGGAAATACTTGATCCCGTACGAGGAGTTCTTCCATTCGTTGGGCAGGTTCACATAGAAGTTGAGCGCGCGGAACTTCGTGCTGAGCTTCGGCGCGCCCTGGTTTGCGTCGAGAGGCCACAGGCACTCGAACACGGCGGTCGGGTGGTACGAGCGGACATACGTGATCACATCCTGGCAGTAGGCCCAGATGCGGTCGCGCAGGAAGTCGGCGGTTTCGCTGGGGTGCGCCGGGTCGCCAGCCGGATCATCCGTGTTCGCGCGGAACGGCCAGATCTGGTGGCCTTTGGCTCCGGCGAAATCGCTGATGGTCTGCTGGTCGTAGTAGGGCATCCCGCCGTTCGCGTCCTGCTGCTTGTCGTCGAAATACCACCACTGCGTCTCACCGAACTGGAGCACCACCGGCAGGCCCGCGGCCTCGATCTGGTCGGCGCACTCCTTGTACATCTGGCGCAGGTACATCCGGACGCGCGTGCCGAAGTGCATCTGGTGCGACGGGACACCGAGGTCCACGTCCAGGCCTGGCGACACGACGCCGCCCGAGTAGGAAAGATACTTGGCGCGCATCGCAGCCGGAGGGAGATAGCACTCCATCGAAAACGCGAAAGACGCCTTGATCGCGGCAGCCTGGAATTCGGTGGCCAGATCGCGAATCCACTTCCGGGCGCCTTCGGTCATGACCGGCGAGACGGCGTCGATCATTTCCCAATCGCCTTCGGCACCCGCCGCGCCCAGGTTGTTGGTCAGTGTGAGCGTAACGGAGTTGGCGGCGCTTACAGCGACACCGGTGTACGTCCACGCGGGAGCCTTCGACTGGATTCGGAGCGTCGTGCTCGATCCGAAGTTATCGTCGGCCCACACGCCGGCAAAGAGGCCGTTGATGATCGCGCGCATGTCGGAGACGATCCCCTGCAGCGTCTCGCCGTAGCCGATGGCGTGATTGATCGTGGTCCCGCCAATCGAGAACGAGACAACGTCGCCCGCAACGGGCGTGCCGGAGAACACCACCGTGGCATACGGGTAGGTGGCGTTGATGCGCCGCCGCTTGTTGTTCCAGAACACTCCCATGTAGACATCGGCGTGGCCCTTGAAGCCGAGCTTTTGGAGTTGCCAGCGATGCCAGGCCGGAGGTTTCTTGTAGCCGTGGTCGGTGTCGAAGTCCATGGCAAGGGACACGTCGGTGTAGATCTGCGCCGCGTCCGGAACGTCCTGCGGTTCCAGCGGCCAGAGGTAATCGAAATAGAAGTAGTACCCGGTGCTCGCTGCATTCTTGTCGAACAGGGCGGCGATCTCAACGGCGTGGTTGCCCGCCGCCACGCCGCCGCGCACCTTCAGATTCGCCGTGGTCCCGCCGTATTCGTTCAGGTAGAGATCATGCGTGGTCGCGACACCATCGACCGAGACGCTAACTTTTCCGCAGTCGGTGTTGAGGAACGATCCGAGATAGAGATCGTGCGTCCGCGAGTACGAGTACCGCAGGACCACCTTGCGAACGTCCAGCAAACTGGCGGGCGCGCACCGCTTCGCGTGGCCGCTGCTCCACCACTGCGACGGGAAGCCGCCTGAGTATTTGTAGTCCTCCCAGAAGCCGGTGTACTTGCAGCGCGGGTCGGCTTCCTCGATCCGATCCGACCCGCCGCCGACCTTCAGGCTGCCGTCGCCGGTGAGCGTGATGTTCGAGATCGCGCATCCCCATTCGACGTCGCCGTTGAAGCCGGAGAGAGGAGATAGCTTCATGAGGCGCGCGCCCACCGACCACGCGCCGGGCGTCGATGCTTCGAAGCCGCGCGACACATTGATCTGAGTGGACGAGACCACGGAGAGGAGTTGAATGCGCTCCTCCAGATCGGGCGTGCCGATGAAATACCGGCCTCCGGTGAGCTTCGAAGTGTCGTCCACCGTCCAGGTGGAAGCGGAGGTGCCCACACCGGAGGTTAGGAAGCATCCGTCCTGGAGGTCTCGCTCGACGTTCTCGAATCGCGGGGCGAAGACCATGGACATCTTCCGGCAATCGCTCATCGGAACCACCGCGCGGAGCTTGTCGAGCAACGGCTGCGTGAAGTCGAGCGTAACACGGTACTTCGTGTTGTTGTCACCATTGGCAAATAGAAGGCTGGCTCCACTACCCGCGCTCCACTTGAATCCCTGCCCGCTCCCAACCGGGACGCCACTGAGCGTGCGCCCGTGGGCGACGAAGACGCGATCCAGGTTCCCGAGCCTTCCGTACCGCGCCGTCGTCCCGGTGCCCAACGCGAATGTCAGAGTGATGCCGCCACCGCTGGGTCCGCTTGCCCATGCCTGCGCATGAATCACGCCGCTCTGGTCCGGGCCAAATCGGCCGGCAACGGAAACGCCAGCCGTGTTGATGATGTTCGCGAGCTTCTGCGCCACGTGCCAAGCCTTCGTCTTCCGGGTCACGAAGGAACCGCTCGGGTGCCCCATCGACACGCTCGCGTTGAGCGACGTCGATCCCACTCCCGCGACGGTCGTCTGTTCCTCATTGGTGCCGGTGCGTTCGATCCAGACCCCATCCGCAGCCGAGAAGCCCGCCGTGCTCTGCACTGGCAAGCTGGTATCGCCCGCCAACACTGTCGCGGTCAATTGAGTTTCAACCCGGCAGTCCGTGTGGTCACCGTGAAGCGGGTGTCACGGAAGTAGAGATGCAGCCAATCGATCCCGCCGTCCATGTTCTCGTCGCCGCTGATCTCGATGAGGACTGTGGCGGCGGTCTCGCTTCCGGAGATCACGGTCGCGTGATCTAGCAGGCGCACCTCGTGGATGTCGCCCGCGCCGGTCACGAACGTCATCGCGTCCCAGGACACGGACGGGAACTTGGCCGCATCGAGACGCATCGCCCCGTCGAGCGTCTGGTCGTACTCGATGTCGAACTCCAGCTTCAGTCCGGAGAGATCGGTCTTCGGCAGGTGCTTCAAGCGCAGGTGGTTGAAGTAGTCGTAGGCGTTCCACCAGCCGAGAACCGCGAAGTCTTCGGCGGCTTGGAAAATCCCCGAAATCGACACACCTGTCTCAGTGGAGTCGTGCAGCGTGGTAGTCGCGGCGCGCCCAGAGAAGCCCTGCAACTGGACGTTGCGACGAGGGTCGAAGATGTGGAGCGGTTCGGAAGACACCCTGTAAAGGAGGACAGTGATTCTGTAAGCCTTGAAAAGCGACTCGACTAAAGAACGTCTCTATGAGCGGAATCCGCGAATTTCTCTTTTCTGGGCCTCACGGTGCAGACAGCAGGCTCGGCACTTGAGAGTAAGAGGCGGTACACTCGCTTGTGATGGTTTGGGTGCTGGTTGGGCTAATCGTCGTCTTCGGGGTAGTGGCAACTGCCTTTCTTTACCGGCATTTCGTCCGTCAAATTCAAAACGATCTCAGGCGTCTCCGCATAGAAAATGAGCAACTCCGGCTGGAACGGGAACAACTCCGCGCCGATTCCGTGAGTCGCGAAACTCTGGAGCAAAGTCAAAACGAGCTCAAGCGTCTTCTTAGGGAGAATGAGCAACTCTGGGCGGAATTGAGAGACCTCCGGGGTGATTCCGCGCATAGGGAGGCCAGACTACGACTCGAGCGCGAAATCGAGGATTTCGCGACACGCGCTGATCGGTATCGTGGCGAATTAGAGAATCAGTTCGAACTCCTTCGTCGCGTTCGCTACGAACTGGAGCGACAACGACAGGAACTCGCAAGGGGAGGGCAGGAGCATCTAGCAGCCATAGAGGACCAGTTCGAACGCCTGCGTCGCATTCACTTTGAACTCGAGCGACAGCAACAAGAACTCGTGCGGGGCGGGGAGCGCGAACACCTCGAGGAACTGAATGCCCGGATCGAACAGATTCGCCGCCTCTTCGAGGTCGAACAAGAGCGACTCTTGAGGACCGAGCAGAACTTGCTCCCTGACGCTGAAAAAGGACCTCGACTACTTCCATCACCCTCAGATCCGGCACAATTCTCAGCATATTATCCTAAGCAATTGTCGACAGGCACTTGGACCACAGTACTCGTATACGCTTATGTCCCCAAAGTTCTTGAGCTTGTAAAAACGGATGCGAAACAGCGAATAGGAGTAGGCCCGATTCAGTATGACGACGGTCACTCCAAACCGGCATCGATCAACCGCGGAGCGGAAATCATCGTTGTTCCTGTTGTGCCCGGCTGTCAATTCAACCCGCCCAGAGCCACACTACTGTGGCTTGAGGATTGGCATCGAGTTGAGTTTCGAGTTCAGGTGCTTCCGGAATCAAACGCAGGAACAGCTCTGCGGGGCTGGATCGCGTTTTATGTGGGGCCAATACTCATAGGGATCATAAACATTTCAACAGCGGTCGCCGACCACGCAATCGATATGCCCTGCAGTTGGGAATCAAGCAGCCCGTACCAGGCCATATTCGTTTCTTACGCGCATGATGACGCCTCAATGGTGAACAAATTGGAGAAGGCGTATAGCGCCCTGGGCATGAGCTACCTTCGGGACATTCGGATTCTCCGCAGCGGGCAACAGTGGAGCACCACCCTCCTCAAGAAGATTGAGGAAGCTGACATCTTCCAATTGTGCTGGTCTTCCAAGGCGAAGACGTCGCTCAACGTTGAGAAGGAGTGGCGACACGCAATAGATCAGAAACGGGAACACTTCATCCGTCCCGTGTATTGGGAGCAGCCGATGCCGACTCCTCCCGTCGAACTCGAGTCGATTCACTTCGCCTATCTGGACTGGTAGTCGCTCTACCCAGACTTGTACAGGAGGACGGTGCCCAACCTGTCATGTCTGGACCACGACGGTCAAGTCAGAACCCGCATCGGGTGATGCAACCGCCTTGATATCGAACGCCAGGTCGTTCCCTTCGAGCAGGACGGCGGTCGGCCAGATCGAAGGGCGGATGCTCGATCCCGCCGGATGGTTCCCGGTCACGATGGCGGTGAAAGTCTGGTTCACCGTATCCACCGAAACGACGTTCACGTGCTCCTCGTTGGCCAGGCCAAACTCCAGAAACACGAAGTCGCCGGGCACCAGGCCACTGGTGGAGCCGTCATAGGAAGCCGTCGCCACCGCTTGCGCGACACCACTGCCCGTGATCGGCGCGATGGTGACCAGCCCGTAATCGTCGTATGGCAGGCGACGCGTCTCGGGCTTACCGTAACCCTGGCCCACAAGGAAGTCCCAAGTGTTCTTGAACGCCGTTGGGATGCTTTGCGCGATGCCCATCTTCTCCAACACGTTCCATGTCGCGCCGCCGTCCGTCGAGTATTTCACGACGTAAGCCGACTGTCCATCGATGGTCCCTTGTTGGAGGTACGCATAGACGCACCGGATCGAAGCGGCGTTCTGCACCTTCAAGGGGATCGCCACATTGTCCTGTGCTGCCAGCGGGCCGGGGATCTGGAACGTGTAAGCGCCGCCGGAACAGGTGCGGTCGCCGGGCATGAACGGTTCGTTGTGATGGCTCTGTGGGAACACGGTGAACGGTCCATAGCCGAAGTGGTTTGCCACGCCGACCAGCGCCGCCACGACGCAGACGGAGGGGATCGTCGCCTCAACGCGCGGCGGCAGGCTGGGCGTGCGGAAGAAACCCTTCTTGACCGCGAACGTGAAGAGTTTCAAGTCGAGCTTGTAGAACCTCACACCCGCCAGATGCGCGCAGCGCAGAGTGCCGAACGTCGCCTGGCCCGTAGGAACGCCGGGATAGGCTCGCTGGAACTGGAACGAGCCGGTCGGAACCACGTCGCCGGTGTTGCCGGGACCGACGATCTGCGCGCATTCATACGAACGGCGACCGGCGTTTGCGGCGTCCGCAGCCTCGTCGTTGACCACGATGAAATCGCCGACCGTGAACACGCGGGCAGTGGCCGGATTGACGGTGCAGTTCAGCGTGGCCGGATCGGTCGACGCGTCCACCGCGGAGTCGATGCTGGCCCACAGGTCGGTCGCCAGTTCATCGACGTAATAGAGCCCCAGCGCGATCTCAGTCGCGCCCACCACGTTCGTGTTGCCGGAGTCGTCGGGCTGGATAACGATGTTGTTCACCGCGTAACTACCGTAATCGGTGAGTGTAGGGGTGCCGCTGACGATGCCGGGAACTCCAGTGTCTTGCAGATTTTCGTCCGGAACCGGACTGGCTACTACGTCGGCTGGCTTCGGGCCGGCGACCAGATCGTACATGGAGTCCGTGGTCGTGCGGCCCTGAAGGTCAATCGAGTAAACCTTGTTGAGTTTCCACGATGCCACTCGGAACTCGCCCAAGCCGCTCGGCATGTCCTCATGCGTCATGGAGCAGACCATCCCCGGTTCAGTGTTGAGCGCCAGGACCGTCGTCCGGAAGATCAACTGGCGCGCCGCCTTCCACTCCGCGATGCTGGTGCCGCCCAACTCCTCGCGCAGTCGAATGCTGATGATGCGCGCTGCCTGCGACTTGGTGCAGGTGCCGGAGAGGTTGACGTTCGATTTCAGGAACAGCGGACCAGCCGCGCCGCCCAGCAGCGTGGCTCGGTCGATATCGTAGACGGTGACCGAGTTGTTGACGAACTTGTAGTCCTGGTCGGCGAAGATGGCGGTGAGGTGGTCGAACGAGGGCTTGAGCGGGGCCAACTGGAGCGAATTGAAAACGATGTTCCCGATGGTGAAGGCTTCCACCGTGGAAGAGTTCTCGCGCACGCCGATCTTGAGCTTGCCGAACGAGAACGTGTAATACCCCAGGCAGTTCATCAGCACTTCCTGGAGCCAGTCGCGTAGGGGCTTCTCCTCCTGCAACACGCCCCGGAATTTGAACTGCGTCTCGCTGCCGGTGCCGACGAGCGCCGTGACCTGCTGGTCGCAGATCGCCGCCGCGTCGATGGCGGCTTGGACATCGAAGAACGTCTCGGCGAGATCCAACTGCGGCGTTGTGGCGCTCGCGCCAAGCCGGAGACCGCGCGCCCGCAGCAGCATGTTGACCGCGATCCAAACGGGATTCACGAGCGGTGGGCCAAAGACCCGTACGCCGGGCGAGGTCCACACCCACCCGCTCATGCCCATCTGGACGTATGCAACCATCGCGTGGTCGCCGGGCTTGGTGAGTTGCAGGCCCTTGGTGTCGCTGCGCCGGATCACCATGAACGCGGTTCCGGCCGCGTAGTTGTCTTTGTATGTTGAGTTGCCGGAGAAGACCTTGCGCCAGTCGCCGCCGGTCGTGTTCCCGGATTGGTCGAGAGAGAACCAGTCGCCATCGGCCGCCGGGTCCGCGCCCAGGACTTGCCGGATACCGAAGGTTGGTTGATTGGGCCAGCCGTGCTGCGCCTGTCCGTCGAGCGTGCTACCGATGAAGATTGCTCCGGTGCTGCCCATGGCCACCGGATTCCCGTTCAGGTCCTCGTAGTGCGCGGCGGTGTAGGAGATGAGCGGTCCTTCGCCCACGATTCCCAGCGCCTCGTAGAAGTCGCTCTCGTCGCGGCCCGCCGCCACCTTGCAGTTCACCGGCATTTCGCTGTCGGTGTAGATCTCCGGAATGACCTGGTCGTAAATGGAATCCGAGACCAGCGACACGCTGGTGATGCTCGACCGCCCGAAGCCGAATACGCCGGTGGAATTGTCCTTTATGGTCACTCCCTGCGGCTCCGCGATCACTGCGCCGTAGTAGCGCTTCATCCATGCGCCAGGCAGCCGTTCGCGGTGTCGTACCCCTTGTCGCACTTGCTGGCGTCGGCAGAGGGAAAGTGGACCAGGTCCATCGCGCCGGCAGTGGCGAACGGGCACGCGCCGATGTTGAACGCCTTCCAGCAGGAGCGTGACACCTTCCGCGTCGGGTAGGGTAGGTTCAGTTCGTAGAGGCCATCGGCGGCAGTGATTTTGAACTCCGCGCCGGAATCGAACTGCCAGTTGATGATGTCGCCCTTCCACAGATCGAGTTTGATTTGCTGCCCGACGTGGTAGAGCGAGAACTCAATGGTCGCGCGGAACAGGTCCACGTCGTTCGCCAGATCGCGCATCACGCGATCGGCGTTGCCGAACGTGAACGTGGCATCGTCGGCCTCGTTGCCCATCCCCTGCGAGATGCCATCGAAGTCCACCAGGCGCGGCAAGTACAACTGCGTACCGATCGTGCAGCGCCGGTCGGAGAGATAGATGGCCGGGTAGCCGCTCTGGAGAGGCTGGATCTTGATGAGCGGGATCATCTGCTGTACCTGCGACAGCAGAGCGTTCTTCAATGCGTCCGGAGGGAAGCGGGTCGCTGTTGAGGAGAGCGTGTAGGTGGGGTTCGAAGCCGGGATCTCGACCAGTGTGACGCCCAGGCTGCAAGCGTGGTCCGCGAGCATCTCCCAGGACAGAGGCTCGTTGGCGAACCGGCAAGTGTACGCAGTGGTCCCGTTGCCATTGTCGTTGGGCCCGTTGTAGGTGAACACGCCGTAAGGACCGTACTTCGATTCCCAAAAGTCACGCAGCGCGCGCCGGTCAATGTCGCGCAGGAAGGCGCGCCGCACGGTGAACCGCTTTGCGCCCGCTCCTAGCAGGAACCGTTGCTCGATCTTGGCGTTGCCGCTCCCAAACTGGTGGATCGCCACGTCCGGATGGTTCGACCGCCCGAACGGGTAGTCCGCAACGATGGGGAATGTCCCAGAGGCGGCGATGTCCGGAACCGTGATGTTTCCGATTCGATCGGGCATGGGTTTTTAAGAACCGCGAGCGAGCGAACTACGCCAGTTCGAGTAGTTCGATCTGAACGTCAGACCTTCCGAGTCCGGACGACTGCTGCCAGTCGCCATTGAACCGGACGGTGTACCGGCCAGTGGTCGCCACGCCGGTGGGATCGTACGAGAACTTCGGGTTCGTGTCGTACGGATCGTAAAAATAGAACGCTTCGGTGGAGCCGTTCCGCGCGTCGAAAAAGTCGCGCAGCGTCTGGAGCACAGTGGGCGTCAGACGCTTCGCCAACCGCCACCGCCGCCTGCTGTTGGTGGCCAGTACCGACCGTTGCGACTCCCCGTTCTTGTACTCGTTCTCGATGAGTGGGTACACCCGTTCATGGACGAACGTGCGGCACAGCGATTGGGGGAGCACGGTGGCCGGTGCTGCGTTTAGAACTGAGCCGGGCATCCTAGCTGACAATCGTTCCGGGACTCAACTGAAGACTGGTGAGCTCGCGCCGGTTCGCGTTGGATTTGGTTGCGGCCATCGTCGCGTTCTGGACCAATCGGGGGTTGTCCGCGATGGCCTGAACCGCTTGACCCTGAAGCAGCGCGGTCGTGGCGGGACCGTCCAGTTGGATTACAAGGCCACCACCGGACGGCGTGCCGCTTCCGATCTTGTCGAGTCCGGGGAGACCTCCCAAACCCGGAAGTGGCGTGCCGTTGTTGTATTGGGGCGACTGGAACAACGACCCGCCTGTCTCGACCAGCGAGAGCGGCGTCACGGTGCCGGGCATGCCCGTCGTCTTCTGGCCGGTGCTCGTCGCGTACAACTGGATCAGGTCGCGGATCTGCGGGGTCCGAATCGCCATGTCGATGTTGCCGCCAAACCCGGATTTGGTCATATCCACGATCTGCTTCAACACGCCCTTGTCGGAGATATCGACTCCGTAGAGCGCCTTGATCTTGTCCTTCGTCTTCTCTGTCGCGCCCTTCACGAACAAACGCACGATCCCGGCGACCGCTCCGGCCGCGGCTCCGATGGCCGCGCCAATAGGACCGCCGAACTTATACCCGATCAGCGCACCGCCCGCCGTGGTCTCCGCGAGGCCGGTGTAGCCACCGCGACGCAGACCATCCATCGCCAGCAGACCGCCAGCCATAAGTGCGGCATTCGATTTGCCGAGCGCCTGCAACTTGTCGCCAAACGATCCGTACTGGCTGATCCAGCCACCAGTGGCCATGCGCCCGCCACCCATGTTGGTCCAGTTGTTCTCGCCGAAGCCAAGAAATGACTTGAGGCCTGGCAGCATGCCCGCCAGCCCGGCCTTCGAGAAGATCCCTCCGGCCGCTGGCGCAGCACCTATACCAGCGCCGCCGCCTCCGGACGAGGATGGTACGAACGGCGGCGTGCCGCCGACCGCCGCGCCGGGGGACATGACGTTCCCGCCCAATCCGAAGACTGAGGGCAGGACGGACCCAAGACCACCGCCAGCAGCAGCACCGGAACCAGCAGCGCCAGACGGAAGGAACGTGTTCCGCCAGGCGCGCCGATGCCGCTTCCTGCGAAGACCGGGACCGCGCCGACGCCGAGGATACCGCCGAGCTTACCGAGGATGCCACCGGTGCCCATGCCGCCTTGCTGCAACTGAACGTTCGCGCCGGGAACGAACATCCCCATCAGCGTCGCCGCAACGCGCGAGGTCACGACATCCTTGATCGCCGTGAGCAGCGCGGTCTTCAGCGAGTTCCCAATGGCCGACCACACCGACTGCGACTTTGTAAAGAGCGCATCGAACACGCCGCCAGCCTGCTGCTTGAGCGATTGGAAGATGCTCTTGTACTCGTCGACAACGATCTTGCGAGTAGAGATTGCGCCCTTCGCTTGCGCCACATCGACCTCGGACGTGGTCGTCCTCTGGAGCGATTCTTTCTCGTGCTGGCCCAACTCGCGAATCTTGTCGCCGATCTGATCGAGGTACGGCTGATAGAAAATGCCCTGCGCCATCGCCGCCTTCTTCGCGGCGTCCACTTGCCGTTCCGTCTGCGCGTCTATCTGCTCCATCTCGATCTTGGCGCGGTCCTTGAGCGCCTGGACCTCGATAGAAGTCTTCATTTGCTCCAGCCTGACCTTGTCCTGGATGGTGACCGCGTCGACCGCTTCCAGTTGCGTCAGTTCGAGGTTCTTGCGCTGATCGACCGCCTGGATGCGCGCCGTGCGGGCTTGGTCCTGAATATGTTCCTGCCACGCGGACTCCTGCTGCTCCATCCTGGTGCGCTCGGCTATGGCTTCGGTTTCAACGCCCGTCTTCGCATTCTCCAAGGCGACCTTAGCCTGGAGAGTCTTCGCATCGACTGACTCCAACTGCGCTAACTCCGCTTTCTTGCGGTATTGGATGGCCGCGATTGCGATGTCACGTCTCTGGCCGTCGATGTCATTCCCGTCCTCCCACTGAGCTTTCTGCTCCCGCTCATACATCTGCTGGTCCCAAAGCTTTTTCGACCGATCCGCCGCCTTCACAATCGATTCGACACGGCGCGACTCCTCCTCATTGAACTTCATGTCGAAGGCCGCGAGCTTTTCCGCAGTGGCCTTGTGGATCATTTCAAGAGAGGATGCGCTGAGCTTAAAATGCCGGACAGCGCCGCTCTTTTCATCGGTGTATGTGGACCGTTCTGTGATCTCGCGCTTCTCCTCCTCCTTGATCTTTTCGATTCCCGCAGCACGTTCCTGCATCGACAGCGACACGACGTTCGAAGCTTCCTTCGCCGCCTGCGTCTCGGACTGGGTCGTCTCGATGATGCGCATCGAGTCCTCGATCCGGGCGCGCGCCTGATCGTGTTCCGCGTTCTTGCGCTCCTCCACGGCGCGCATGTAAAGTTCCTGGGCAGACTTCTCTGCTTCGCCCCGCTTCTTCCGCTCCGTCCCGATGCGATTGACCTCGTCGTCCGACAGTTCGCCCTTGCCCACGATTTTGATCTTCGGCAAGCCCACTCCACTGAAGTCGCCCCACGACTCGCCGGGAATCAGGCGGCGACCGGACACGATCTCGCGGATCTGTTCATCCGTGTAGCCCATCTTCTTTACGTCGTCGGGCTTCAGCTTGCCGCTAAACAGATCCTTCTGAAGCGCCTTGCGGCGCAGGTCCTCAAAGTCGTGTTCGAGACGGGCTTGGGTATCACTCCAGGTTTTGTAGATGATGGCTCCGCTCGCCCCAACGCCCGTGATGAGCAACGCCCAAGGGTTCAGCGCGAGCACGGCGGTAAGACCCTCAATGGCGGCTCCGATCTCCATGATTTTGGTCGCGAGGGCGTACGTGGCCAGGATGCCAGCGGCCACCATCACGCCCTGCGCGAACTTCACCAGCCAGTCGGAATTGTCCTTCAGGAAACCGACAAGATCGCGCAGGTGGCCCACCCACGACCGCAGATACCCTTGGAACTTCTCCCCAATCACCTCGCGCAGTTCATTCACCTCGCGCGCCAGCGCCTTGCTTGGCGCCTCCGCGCTTCCAGACGCCGCAGCCGCCGCGCCTTGGATCTTCGCGGCCTCACGCATGACGGAGTTGTACCGGAGTTGGCGGATCTCGTTCTCGTCGAGCGTCTTGCCCGTGAGCTTCTCCTGCCGCTCGACCTCCTTGTTCAGATCCACGAAGATGCCCATGGTCCGGAGCCCGCGCGAGGCGCCAGACTCGATAGACATGAGCAGCTTCTCCAGCGCCTCGCCTGGCGTGATGTTCTCGATGGCGGCGGCATCCTTGGCGACCTTCGCCAGCCCCTCGGCTTTCGACAGGTTCATGTCCGCGATCATGAGCCGGTCTACCGCATGGATCGCGTCCTCGGTGGAGAAGCCGACCTTCTTGACCGCCTCGACCGACTTCTTCGCAGCCTCCTCAGTCATGCCGTGCGCCTTGGCGAGGGCCACCATCGACATGCCCATTTTGTCGGTGTGCGCGGCGTGGTTCGCGGCTTCGATGGTCCATTCTTTGGCCCACTCGCCGGCTTTCTTGATGGACTCAGCAATCAAGTTGCCCGCCGCCGCGCCCTTCACCATGCTGGCTGTCATGCCGTCGATCCCCGCGGATGCGCCATGCGCAGCCTTCGATGCCGCCTGCTCCATGCTGGACAGACCGGTATTGACGCTCTTGATCGAGGCGTTCGCCTTGTTAACGTCCACCTCAACGACGAGTTCGAGCTTGTTGTTGTCGGCCATGGGAACGACATCCCGATGCGGAGCCTCGCGATCTGTTGTCCGCGATGCTCTTTAGATGGTTACTGATCTGACCGAGCGAGGCCTCGCAAGAGCACCTCCAAGTTGGATTCCAAGTGCAGGCGACTCCGCGCTCAGAATTCAGCGAAAGACCTACGCCAGGGAATTAGCGTTTGTTTTGTTGCGGTGCCCAACAACGGCTTCGCGCCCGGCGGTCCTCAGGAATGTGATTCGCCAATCAGAGACAACGGTAAGCTTGGAAACTCGATTTGGCCCGCTTTACTGCTTCGCCAATCCCACCATCCACAATCTGAGCAAATTCGATACATCAGTTCCTGTGTCTCGTCGTGGCTGGCATGACCGTTGCGTGTACTTCCTTGGATGCGCCCCAACTGGGCCTTAAAGTGCCGATATTTCTCTTGCACTGTCACGGTTGGCTGGAGATTAAGCAAGGGACTCCTGACCACGCTCCGCAGCCACTCATACACGCCGGTCAGCGCCAATTCATCATCGTTCTCATGATTGATTGGGTCCAGTCCCGCAAAATCGGAAGCAACCACCTGATGGACATGTGGGTGTGAGATGAAAAACGCACAACGGTGCTCGGTCCGTTGAGTCCTAACGGCGTGGAACATGGCCATACCCATCTCAATTGGCATATTGAAACGGCCGTAGTTCTCGGGCCCTTCGCCACGACACTTCGACAGGTCATGAAGTGAATAGTGGCAATGCACGATCGCGTCTACCAGCATTTCGAGGCGTGGTCGATCAGGACTCGCCAAGTCCTTCGCACAGACAGGAAGCAGACCTGCGGCTATCACTCCGAAATGCAGCGCATTGGCTAATGCGTCGTACGACGGATCGAACGGGTAGTTCAAAAAGACCTGATACAAGCTGTACGAAGAGAGGCTTGTTCTCATCAGGCCTGCCTTCGCGCGACTTCAACTGCCCGTCCGACCGCTAGGTCACGGATCAAGCGCGAGACAGCCTTTTGGTACATGGCCTGATCACGCCATTCACGAAAATCGCCTATCTGCCGAGTCCGCCTCAGGTCAGCCGCCCAGGGGCGGTCTGTCTCCAGGACGGCGTTATCCACCCGAATCGGAATCAATACTGGCGCGAGGCGCCGCTCCTCTTCCTGTAGAGCTTTAGTGATTTCGGTCTCAACCCATCTACTGTTGACCGATGCTTCTGACAGAATGAGCAAGACCTTGTCATGCAGACGTATTGAATCGTCAATTCTCTCCCGGAATCTGTCCCCTATTTGCAGACTCTGCGGCGCGAACCAGCAGCGGATACCAGCCTCTTGCAGGTCCGAATATATCCGCTCAGCGAAATCCTGATCCCCACTGGAGTAGCTGATGAAACACGAGTAGTACTCGAGCGGTTTGAGGGATATCGAGCGCGCATACGCAATAAACTCCTCGGTCAGCCCGACACCTCTTAAGAACTGCTCAGGGACTCGCCCCGCGCATCGAGCTAGTGTATCGATGGTTATCGACGAGGGCTCGGCGTGAACAATGGAATCAAGACCCAGAGCCGTGCTGAGGTCAATGTTGGCAAATACCGTCGAGCCAATTGTTGCTTGCCGGAAATCGGCTTTGGTCAAATCTCCACCGCAGAAGTTGGCCCCGAGGAGCATCGCTCCTCTAAAGCTGGCACCACTCATGCGCGCCTTGAGAAACTGTGCACCGTTCGCAACAGCGCCCCTGAGATTAGCACTCGTCAAATCGGCGTGGCTGAGAACGGCGTTGCTCAAATCAGCTAATGTGAGATCTGTTGCCTCGAGATCAGCGGCCGTAAGGTCAGCACCGCGGAGGTCCACGCCACGGAGGTTCGCTCGGCTGAGGTTCACCTCACGAAGATCCGCCTTCCTCAGATTTGGAAGGAGCGTAGGTTGGGAGTCGCGCCACTCGTTCCATGCTTTTGTGTCCCTGACGAGCAGGGACATCGCCTCAGCCTGTCGCGCCGAGATTGCGAGTAGTGCCGTATCATCCCGGTCTTCGCGGACAAAGCCGGGTGTTTCGGAATTCGACACGACGTTTGCTAGGGCCTCAGCGACCACGTATTTGAACTCAGGCCCCGGCGTGAAATAGTGGCACCAACGGCTGTTGCGGAGCATCTCCCGCCAGTGAACCAGGTTCTCGAGTTCCGACGAATCATAGTTCTGACCGGATTCCTCCCGGCCTTCCCGGAAGGATGTCTCATCTAGGAGGAAGACCAGTGTTGCCAGGCCAGACTCTTGAGCAAGCCGGTACTCGAGTTCCGTGTAGCTTATGCCTTGCCCGCGCGCGGCTTGCCCATACCGGTTGCCGACTATCAGGAGGAATACGTGCGACTCGCGAATGACGCGTCGGATGACCTCCAGATCGCCGGGCTCCGCTGCCGAGAATCGCTCAAGAGCTATTGGAAGGTGGCCCAGTTTGACGACGGCCTCTATGGCAGCCTTCCGCTCGGCTTCCAATCCCAATCCCGAAGCGCTGATAAAGACCTGATACTTTCGGTGATTCATAGGAGCCCTGTGAGCGTCGTTACTCATTCTTATATGGCTGAAACAGAAGCGCAAGTCGTGCGCTCACGGAACACGGTTATGTCCAGACGCTGGCGACTGCTCTCGCTCCAGCAGGTCCCGCTCCTCCGTGACGATCAGCATTGCGCAAAACTCGTCGGCACGAATCTCGTCGAGTCCGATGTGGACGGCCCGCTTCAGCGCGCTCATCAGATCGAGAGCACGCCGGATGAGCAGGCCTTTCTCCGCGCACTGCGCCGCATCCAACCGGTCGAGCGGGCAGTGGTCGCAGCGATGGCCCTCCTCCTCCGGCGCGTCCGGGCACAAGCCGGGATCGCACAGTTCGTCGCGCCGCAATGCCCAATGCACCAGGAACCGGAAGGACGGATCATCGGGCCACGCCCCCGCTAAAAATTTGCGTCGCGGTCCTCGGCGAATGCGGTGTCCATCGCATCGATAGCCGCCTTCAATGCCACCGCCTGGTGGATGATCGGCGCTTCGCCCACGTATCCCTCGGTCGATGTGACGAGCTTCTTGTAGAGGGCCGCAGCGGACGCGATATTGATCGTCACCTCCTGACGGCCAAACGGCATGTCGAGCAACCGCGCGAAGCCGCGCCGGTACTCGAATACGTCCTTGGCCGAGGGCATCTTCAGCAGGTGGACCGTGGTTGCGCCGAGGACCCGAAGAGTGATCTTGAACGAGTCCCCCTCTGGGAGCACGTCGTCCACTTCCGCCAGGCCCAACTGCTCGACGAGCTTCATGGCCTCGAAGGGATCGATCTCCGGCTCCTCGCCGTCGCGGATCTTGGCGACCAGCGCTGCGTCCACATCCTCGCCGTTGGCAACCGTCGTCTCGGAGATGCCGCGCCCCAATTGCTTCACCACGACCTTGCGGCGTCGCTGGCGGGCGATCCAGTCGTCGTCGGACGGAAAGCGGACTCGAACGGTTTTCACACCGCCAGGAGTCCGCAGGTTGATTGCGATTGGTCTACTTGCGTCAAACACAGGGTTTCCCATTGGTGATCCTTTCTATTGGCAGATGCCATCCACGCCGCACTTCGCGACCGCAGTGATAAGGCCGTTTGTCGCGTCATAGATCGGCGTACATTCCACAGCGACCGTAACGAACTGATCCGTCTCGCCCACTTCCGCGGTGGCGAACGAGACCTTTTGCCACGTGATCAACAGCGAGTTGTTCGCATCGAACTGGAGCAGAATGGTCGCCGTACCGGTGGTCTGCGCCTTGAGCTTCGTCAACTCCGTCGAGTTGTTATCGAAGCGGGCGCTGAACTGAGGGTGCCCTGCCGGTCGCCGAATTCCAACCTGCCGCGAACCGCGCCGGTCGTCGCGTCGCCAGGCGTCTGGAACCCCGAGCCAGGGAAGAACCCAGCATCCATTTTGATGTTGTTCTTCCAGGACGTTTCGAGCGACACGATGTTCTTGTTCGTTACATAGTCGACGCCGTTGATCGTGAGCGCCAGCGACGCGGACGGCAGGAGTTTCTCAACCGTCGCGGTGGGGATGGAGATGGCGGAAGGCTCCGTAAGCTTTCCGCTGCCATGGAACTCGACGGTGATCTTGCTGTTCGCGCCGCCCGGACCGGAGCCAATCATGATGGTCCATGCTTCGACGCCGCACCCGACTTCCATGCGGTCGAGAACCACCCCGGCACCGGGGCGGATCTGCTCGACGAAAGAAAAGTAGGGCAGCTCCGTGGCGTCGCCGTTCGACGGGATCAGCGGAGTGCAGGTGTAGATGAAGTTAGGCGTCGTGCCCGACTTCACCACTTTGCCCAAGCCAAAGCACATCGCCCATGCAGCCATCTCCGCGCTCAGGTATTTCTCCAGCGTTCCGCCGGTGTCCCACGACGTCTTGAACGTCTGGGTCGCGAACTCATGGCCCTTGCCGTACTCGGCGGCGTCGTTTTCGGTGTTGAGTTTCGGGATCGCGAGCTGGGCGTTGAGTTTCTTCAGACGCCACATCGCGGCGACCAGATTGGCGGTCGCGATATCGGCCTGCTTCCCGAAGCCGAAGCAGATCTGTACTTCCTGCAGCCTAGTCGTGGACACGATGGGTTACCTCCTCGTCGTTAACGGGCTTGGGGGCGGGCGTGTGGGCGGGCGCGTCGGTGGGTGCCTCAATCTGACTCCAGCCGGCAACCATGAGCGGGCCCAGCACCTCGGGCGTCGAATCGACCTGTTTCGGTTCGCCCGTACCGAACGGAGGCTTCATCCATACTTTGTCCATCAGTCGTCTCCTATCTCCGTGAATGAAAGTGGAACTTCGAAGTAGTCCAGGCCCTCTGCGTCGGTTTGCCGTTGGATCATGGGAAGGTCCATGGGATAGCAGGAGGCGTGGATCGTGACGTTGAGCAGCGCGATGCCCTGCGCGGTCGGCACGCCCTTCGTGATCAAACGAAACAGCCGGTAGTACGCCGTCCCTGCGGTCGCCTCTTCTTTCGCGCGCATGAACAGCGTGATCTGGTGCTTCCACACATCCACGCCGCCGAAGTAGCCAGGTTGCGTCCCCTGCCAGGCGACCATGATCGATGGCGACGCCATCTGGTGAATTGCGTGGACTAGGCTTACGTTTTTCGGGTACGAGTCGTGGTAGGCATAGATCCGCGCCGGATCGTTGGCCACTTCGGTGACCAGTTCCGGCACGTCCCGCAGCATCGCGACGAGGTTGTTGACGATCTCCGAGGGATCGATCATAGTTGCTTACCGCCGAGCGTCTTCTCGACCAGCAGACGTGACTTCGACTCCTGAAGCACGCGATTCATCGCGGCGAGTACGGCGGTTCTGTTCTTCGGTGAGAACGTAATCCACGGCTCGATCTTGTTGGTGATCCATGCCTTGATCCGGTCCTTGCGGGTGGACGTGCTGGCTTTCGCTTTGTTCTCGCTCACCGTCCGGACCTGGAAGTTGCGAAGCATGTCGCCGGTGAGCATCAGGTTCCGGCGGTTGCCCTTGCCGATCTTTGTTTTCCAGATGGCATATCGCTTCGTGAGCGGCTTCGCAGACGAATCGGTCGGACCCTGCGCCGCCGCCAGACGATTCTTGACCGTTGCGACGCCGACGTTCCCGACCTTAAACATCTGCTCCTGTCTGAAGTTCAGACGGTCAAGCCGGATTTGTTTTTTCTGATAGATCCGAACGGAAGGCATCCTGACCTCACCCGTGCTTCTTTAGCGAGAGCGATACCCCGCCAGTCGCATCGACCCCCACATCGAAAACGGTGTAGGTCGTCCCATTGACGGTCGCGACGTCTCCCCGATCCGGCCGCGAGGCGAAATCAGCCAGCTTCACGAACAGGCGCGCGAATACTCCGTCTTGTTGGCGTTCCTCATCGGTCTCCTTCTGGAAGATTCCGGTGACCGCGAACGGAGCGCTGGCGCCCTGTTGGTAAGTGACCGCTGACCCGAAGGTTTTGAGGCACGCCGCGTTGAGCGCAGAGAAGGGTGTAGCCGCCATTGGTCGCTCCTGCCACGCTAGAAGCCGAAGTTGTGAACGCGGTAGGCGACCTTGACGCGAAGCGTGGCATCGTTCGCGGCGTTGCCAGCGATCTCGCCCGCGCCGAGGTTGTGCAGCACCAGCGGTTGGTTTTCACAGCCGGTTCGCGCCGTGATGGGATCGAGCTTCGGGAGTGCGTACGTGATCTGATGCGCGGCCTGATCGATAAAGCCAGTCATCTCGATGGTCTGCGAGAGCTGTACGCCGGCCGCGTTCTGATACTTCCGCGAGATTCGCCGTCGATTCGGTGAGCGCATTCGATCCAGCGGCCAGCACCAGGACCGCCGAGAGAAATTCCAGCACCTTGCCGTTGCCGGGCGCGGGCACCAGAGTCTTCGGCGTCCCGCGGAGCGCCTTCAAGTCCGCGTTAGCGATCACAACGTCGGCAAACTTCAGGTCAGCGCCGCCTTGCCCGAGGTTGGCGGCGATGAACTTACCTTTAACCTTTTGCGCGCCCATGCGTTTTCTCCTTCCGATGTTTGTTTTGGGTTTGGGCGGAAGGCTCGACCACCATCGTGATCTTCCGCAGTTCATACAACTGCCGCAGCAGCCGAACGTACAAGCGCGCCGGTCCCGGATCGCCGGGAGGAGGCGGCAGTGCCTCGCCCGGTTTCATGGCAACACCATTGAGCACCGGCAGGCGCGCAGTAACGAGGAATCGGGCCGAGGGGTCGAACTTCGGCAAAGAGCGATAAGCCATAGTGCCTCCTCTTATGCAATCGCCGCGGTGAAGAAGTACCCAAGCTCCGGCGCGATGAGCTTGGAGTCGAATGCCATCTCGATTTCGACGATGTCGCTGGCGATGATCTCCCAACGGTACCGTTTGATCCGGTTGCCTTCGTTCCCAGCGCCGAGATAGCCAGTCCAGGAGAAGGTGTACGCAGCGGACGGCGTGAGCAGGCCGGGGCTGGGCGCAACGTTACAGAGCAGCGCTCCCTTTGCGCCGATGAAGGAGTGCGCGGCGGTCTGACCTTCAGCCGCCGTGTTTTCGATGCTGCCCATCACGAGGATGCGGTCCAGTTCGAGAATCGCGGCCAGAGCCTCGCGGCTCACGGTGGCGGGGCGACCCGCCGTCTGGCCGTACTTCACGCGATCCACCAGATCGGGATGGTCGATGAGCTTCAACCATACCGGCTCCAACAGCACCAGCGTGTTCGCCGGATACCCGGTGGCCTGCTTGATGGCCAGTTTGCCGGCCCGAATGTCCTCAATTGGGTTTGAGGCAGGATCGTTCCACTGAAGGAACTGGCCAGCGGCGGGACCAGCGGCAACGCCCGTCATGTCGGTGTTCCACTTGCCCGTCGTGAACAGGTTGGCCGCGAAGATCTTCTCGCGCCGGATCAACGCCTGCTGCGACAGGAACTCGACCGCATCGCGGTCCATGTTGAGGACCGCGTCGGCGTTCCCGCGCAACTGGTCAGGAATCGGCTTGGCCTCAGCCCACACGTCGGCGAAGTAGGTCGGCGTGTTGTCGAGGCGGTACCCTACGCTCGCGGCCGGAGTGCCGGGCGCGCGGCGTTGCATCTGATCGCGGAAGAAATCGCCGCGATTGTAGACGTAGTAGCGGTCGCTCTGCTTGGTCACCGGGATGATGGGGCAGACTTGCGCGGCCACAAACTCCGTCTGGCTCTGGAGATACGCGATGCTGATCTGGGTCAGCGGCGTATTGACGTGGACGTCACCGGGAGTCGGCGTATACATGGTTGTTCATTGCTCCTTTTCTGAATTGCCCTGCTACCGCTGCAGGAGCAGCAGTGCCGGGACGATGTCGCCCGCCGCGCCAGCTGCTGCCAGTGCCTTCGCGACGATCTTTCCCGAGGATTGGGTGATCGCCTTTCCGTTGCCATCCACCTCGAGCAGCGCGCCATTCGCGAAGGACGCTCCTGCCATCACTCGCGCGATTTGACCGGGGAAGGACGCCAGTCCGCAAGGACGGCCCTGCGCGCCGGGACCGAGTGCGATGACGCCATCCGACGCTAAGCCCGCGCCGGTGACCGCCACCTGCCCGCTGGCGTTGATCGTCCCGAACAGAAACTGCTTCGTGGACAGATCGGCGCTAGCCGGGACCGAGATCGTTTGCAAATTGACTTCGAAAGCCATAATCGATTGCTCCTTTTCGGTTGGATTGGCTCGCCGCCCTACATTGCCCGCGCGGGGGCCGACTTCTCAGCGAGGTACTGCTGGTAAAGCTCGGGGTGGAGTTTTCATGGCCTCCACGTAAGCCTGCGCGAACGGAATGTTGCGGCTCGCGGCCAGTTGCTGCGCGGCTGCGTTCAACTGCGCTTCCGCGCCGGTGGGGCTGCCCTGAACATGCGATTGCACCGCCGTTCGCTGCGACTCCTGGGCTTTGAGCGCGAGCAGGTGCTCGCGGACCTGCGCCACCGTCTTCTTGCTTGCGATCAATTCCGCGACCAGTTCGGGATGGCCGGAGAGAGTGCAGAGCACCGCGATCTCTTCATACTCCGCGCGCAACCTGGTTTCGATTGCCTCGGCGTCAACCACTGGCAGGGCGGCGGCGGGAGCAGGCGCTTCCGGGGGTTTCACTTCGGCGGGTACCAACGGTGCAGCGGACGCGTCTGCCGTTTTCTTTTCGACTTGCTGACTCATTGTTATTTCTCCTTTCGGGATCTGCGTTGCGGCAGACGCCGCCACGCGAGCTTGTTTGGGCGCCGTCGCCGCTTCGAGAACGGCGTCCAGCGCATCGTCAAAGGTTCCAACCTGATCCGCGAAGCCAGCACTGATGGCCTTCTCCGCGTAGTACAGGCCCGCCTCAGTGTTGCGGACCAACGCCGGTTTCATCTCCCGGTTGCGCGCGACCGTGCCGACGAACATGTCGTAGAGGCGGTCGATTTCGGCTTGCAATTCGTCCTTGGCCGAACCGGAGAGCGCCTCATGCGGATTGAAATCGTTCTTCCTGGCGCCCGCGTAGATCGCGGTGTATTTCCTGCCGGCCTTCTCATCGAAGCCCGACTGGTCGAGGTGCAGCGCAATCACGCCGACGCTGCCTACGCCACCAGTGCGGGTCACAAACAGGCGTTGCGCGCTGCTGCCGATGGCATACGCCGCCGAATACGCGTCGTCGTCCGCGATGGCGAAGCACGGCTTTTCCGCCCGCGCGTTGTAGATCTCGTCCGCGAGGTCGAACAGACCGCCGACCTCGCCGCCAGGCGAGTCCACGTCGAGCAGGATGCCTTGAATGCGCGGGTCGCGCACCGCATCCTGGAAGTCCGCGCGGATGCTCTCGTAAGACTGCATCCCCGACACCGCGTCGAGCCAACTGGCCTTCTTGACAAGCGTTCCGGAGACACCAATAATCGCAACGCCCTCCGGGGTCACCAGATACGGCTTCTGGACCCGGGCGTCGTCGTCCATCTCGTCCGGATCGTCACCTTCGTCCAGGGGATTCTGCGTCACACCGCGACGACAGGCACGCCCAACCCCTCAATTTCGAACTCGCCTGCAGGGAGGCCGAGTCTCGCCGCGATTGCCTGGAGGATGACGCTCAACTTCTGCGGCTGATCAGCAGCGGAACGCCGAAGACCCGTCCCGCGAGGTGCGGGAGATAGTTCGCTTTCATTTCTTAGGCTCCTTGCGCTTCGGCTTTGGCGGCTGCGGCTTGGGCTGTTCGGGTCTTGAATCGGTGGGCGCACCGCCATCCGTGGCATCGCCGGTATCCAGGATGTTCGCCGCCTGGCCACGCGCATCGGTCTTCCTCGGATCGGAATCGAGCACCAGGCCCAGCCGGTCGGCACGCTCGTTGTCGCGGGCGATCTGCTCGTCCACCTCCTCCTCATCGAGCCCTGTCTCGTTGATGGACATGCTCCGGGCCTTCAGGCCAGCGCGGATCGCCATGATCTCGGCCTTGACGTCCTTCTCCGGATCGACCCAGGCCCACTTCGGCGTGTGCCACTCGACCGCCAGGTAGTCGTCCCGGTTGGCCATGTAATCACGGGCGTCGAGTTTGCCCGCCAGGACCGCCTGCTCCACAAACGCCCGCCACGTCGGACGGCAGAACTGGTAGATGAAGACGCCGAACTGGATCTGTTCGCACAACCGCCGGAAGGAGAGGATGCCCGCCCGGATCGACGAATAACTGGTCCTCGACAGATCACCGGTGAGCATGTCGTACGGCATGCCCAGTCCTGCCGGGATCCGGAGCAACTGGATGCGTTCAAACGCCTCGTAGTTCCCGCCCACATCGGCGGGCTCGCTGAACTTCACGTCCTCGCCGGGCTCCAACTCGGTCATGGTGCCCGCTTCGAGTTGAGCCACCGCGACGCCAGGATCGCCTGTGCCAGCCACGCCTCCGGCATCTGTCGTCTCCTGCGGCGCGGCGTTCGGGAAGAACGCATCGTCGGGATTCTGGCGCGTGATGAAGCCCATCATCATCGCGGCGAACTTCTTCCGCAGCAGTTCGGCGTCGTCGTATTGGTCGAGTTCCCACAGGCGCACCAACGCGTTCGCCATCCACGGCACGCCCCGCAACTGGCCGGGCCGGAGCGACCGGAACAAATGCATGACCTCCGCGGCCGGAACCCGCATCAGTTCCAGGTCCGTTGGAAAGAAGATCCTCTCGCCGGGGTGCTGCTTGTAAAAGTAGTAAGCGGTGCGGCGACCGGACGGATCGAACTCGATGGACGCGCGCACGACGTTCCCCTGCGGTGTATTCGGTGTGGGCCGCGCCAAGTAGAACGGCAACTGCTCCGCTTCGATCAACTGGAACTGAAGCGGCACGCTCAAACCCTCGCGGAGGTCACGGTCATGCCTGCGCGCGAAGCACTCGCCGCCCTCGACCATCGAACGGAACGCGAGCGCCTGGAGACCGTAGATGTCGGTCATCCCGGCGGCGTCCGCTTCATTTGCCCAGAGGGACCAAAGCGCCTGAAGTTTTTCCTTGACCGCCAGTTTCGGGTGCATCGACTGCGGCTTGATGCCGGTGCCGATGGCGTTGCACACCCACTCGTCCACCGCTTTCGATGCCCAACCGTCCTTGCGGATGATGTCGCGGGAGCGCGCCACTAACTGATCCGCACTCTGATACCAGACGGAGTTGATGGCGTCGCGCGTCGTGACCCAGTTGCCCAGCCGCCGGCCAGCGGTCGCGCCCTCGTATGGCGAACCACTGGCGCGCGGGGTGGGAGGCTGCGCTGGCGCACCGCTCCCATCCCGCTTGATGCGGTTCAAAAATGAACTCAGGTTGAACACGGGTTAAACTAAGGAGGCGATGCTGGGAGCCGCTTATTATTCAGCGTCGGTATGGCCAAGTACAGCTCTTGGGCCCAGGAGGATGGCGCGAACTACTTGCTATTCTGCAAATCTGACGAAGGCCGGATGGTCTCTCAATTCCTCGGGCGTGCTGGAGTCCAAATATTCAATCAGTTGCTCAAGTGTACAGATCCTCGGCAAGCGTGGGTACCGAAGCCACCACTCTGGCAACGTCGATGGAATCAACTCGGGTTCGAGCGCGCACACAACGCACAGCGCGCCGTCGACATATTCCCCCATTTGACGCCGTATCGCAGCATGAACGAGCTTGGTGTACGAGCGAAGGTTTTCGTCGTACTTGCGGACTACAGATTCGATAGTCGATTGGTTGGACGATACCTCTACGCCGTCACCGGCGTCATGACGAACAGACTTGTACCAGTGCTTCGCTTCGACGAGCAATGCGATACGATGCGTAACCGCCACGACATCGATCTGCCACACCAGAGTCTCCTGTCTCTTGACCTTGCCGTTCCATTTAACGACGTTAACGCCCGGCACCTTTGCTAATCTTGTCTTCACCTCCGATTCGAAACACTCGCCGATACGCCTTCGCGTGTGATCGCAGGACGGTTGATCAAGGATATGTCGTGTCATGGCCTTCAACAACGCACCGTGGCGGAGGTAGTCCCAGGCCAGCACGTTCGGCGCGAGTCGGTAAAACAAATAGGGCTTCTCGATGAAGTCCGGGTTGTTGATGTTTCCGGCAGTGAGGACTGAAACAAAGCGGCGAACCTGTTCGCTTCCGAGTGGATTACCTAATCGCGCTTGATACGATTGACTTACGGCTTCGATAAACCTGTCTTCGTTGGTAGCACCTAAGCCAGTCTCACAATAGTCGTCAAGCTTTTCCATTGCGGCGCGAACTACGTCGCCCTCAGCCGGGGCGGTGTTTTCAGGCCACAGCAACGGAAGATTGTTCCTCAGAATCTCATTGATAGTCACCCATAAATTCCACCACGTGGCAAAAGGAACCGTGAATACTTGGTCGAACTCGCGAGTATCCAAAAAGCTGTGTGCGCGCCGCATCAAATCGGCGTTCCTGGGCATCGGAATGTAGTTGCGCACAAGCACTTCATGCTCGGTGCCGTCCTTGTCGAGTACTGAGAACGGAAATGTTTTTCTTTCAACGCCGCCCAATAACACGGGTAGGATGATCGAAGGCCCCGAGAGGCTGGCCCGCTCCCTGCCCGCGCCTCGCTTGCTATGGAGACGTTCATTGTAGCTGTCGATGAGGGCTTCCATGCTAGTTTCAGGAAGTAGCTGTCGTCTCATGAGGCTGTTGGCCAGAAAGTGATGCTTTGCTTGGAGCAAGCCTAGAACACTCTGCCGCAAGGCGTCCTCGTAGTCCTTCGAGGTGTAGGTCCATCGATATCGGTCGCTCGGCCTATCCGGCACTGTTCGCGGCGGGGCATTGGCCAGAATGAGATTTGTTGACAGAAGAACGCTGCGTTCAAACGCGGCCACTCGATCCTTGCGATCGAGAGATCCGAGCATTTCATCGACTACATCGATTGGCACCTTGCGGAACAGCCACAGAAACGGCCAGCAGTCTTGACCGGAAGCAAGACGAAGCATCGTGCTTCGCAGGTTTGCCTCAGTTCTTTGAACAGCTTCGAGGTTTTCATCAAGGCCGTGAAGAGGGAAATAGACAAGGAGGCGAGGCTCTGTGTGCTGTGCGAGCGTGTCGTCAATAATGCGTCGTAGATGTTTCTGGATGTAGTCGAAGAAATCGACAGTCGTGGCATCCACAACCCGCGAGACCGCCATCGACGGTATCGTAGCGCATTGCCGGTCGACTTGGAACTTGTCAGTTCGCTGGTGAACAGATCTTGATGTGCCTGAGAGACGTCAATCGCGCTGTTCCGAATGCGACGAATCATTCAGAATCCCTTGCTCCCCGATAGTTGGTACTGCCGGACGCGCTTACCGGACTGCTGGTTCAGGGAACTTTGCACAACGGAAATCGCGCGCTGCAACTCCTGGACGGAACGGTAGGTGATGCTCCGTCCCTCGAATGTGACCGTCAACGTGCCGGAGGCCAGCGCCTCCTGCAAAGCATCCAAGTGACTCTGCGTATAGGCCATGGCTTCTCCTCAGAACCGCCCCCACGTCCGACGCCTGGGCTGGCGCGGTTGTGGTTGCGGCTTCGGACGCGATCCCGCCGGAGCAGGGGGCGATGGTTTGTCCGGAGTCTTTGGCACGCCCATGCGGTCCTCAATCGCCTGCCAGTGCTTGTCCTGGTAGCGGTCCAGTCCGATCCTGCTCGCGGCCGCGCGCGCGTAGACCCGGCAATCAAGCGCCTCGTTGCGTTCGCGCATCTTCTGCCACTCGTGACGCCGGTAGCCCTTCACGATCTTTGTGACCAGTTGCTCGGCGGTGATCTGCTTGAAGTACTCCTCGCTGTAGTGCGGGAAGTGGCAGTACCCGGGTGGGAAAGCTTGCCCCTGCTGGAGGTCCTCGTCGGTTGGTCGTTCGAGGCGCAGCCAGCGGTACAATTCCTCTTTCGCCATGCCGGAGTTGACCGGCCAGACCTTCACGCCCCGCTTGATCTTGGCACCGAGGGGTCCGATTTCAATCGGCGCGGGGTTGCCCAGAAGTGCCGCCGCACGCGAGTCGCCCTTGATCACCACCACGCGATGGCCCTGTTTCCGCGCCCACTGGTAGACCTCCGTCGCTGCATACCCGGAATCCACCGCGAGTTGGGTGATCGGCACTTCGAGGCCGCTTGGGCTCGTGAACGTTTCGTTCAACATCGCAGTGAGCTTATCCCACACCTGCGGGCGGGACGTATCGCCTTCGAGCACCCGGTAATCGACTGACCATGACTCCTTGCCGCGCCCCCAGGCAACGACCTCGACCTCGATACGGTCCTTCTGAACGTCCGCACCAGCCGTGAGGAACAGCCCGCCGCGAGGGATGATGCCGGTCTTCAGATCCTCGCGCCGGTCGTAGAGCGCCTTCCAGTCCGGTGCCTCGCCCAGCAACGTCCAGGTCTCACCCAGCACGGTGTTCACGAAGACCTGGAGGAGCGAAGAACTCTTCTGCGCCTGCTCGAACTGCTTGGCGGCGTCGCCCCACGAGAACCAGCCGACCGGACTGTACAGGCTGGAAATATGGAAACCCGCCGTCCTGCCGTCGCCCTTCCCGCCGGCGCGCCACTCGCCGCGCGCCACCATCGACTGCTTCTGGTGGTTGCGAATCTCCTGGCCGCAGTTCTCGCAGACGTAAACCGCGCTCTGCGGATCGCCCTTGGGCCACCGCAGTTGCGCGAACTTCAGGATCTGGAACTCGCGGCACGTCGGGCACGGCACCCAATATTTCCGCTGGTCGCTCTCCTCATACGCCGCCTCGATCCGGCTCATGCCGGTGATCTTCGGCGTCGATACCAGAAACACTTTGCGGCGCGCGAACGTCCGCGTGCGCGCCATCGCCAGCGTAATCGGGTCGCCCTCGCCTTCCACATCGCCGGGGTAGGCGTCCACTTCATCCAGGAACAGATACCGCGCCGCCATCGACCGAAGACCGACCGCACTGTTTGCGCCGGTCATCACCAGCACACCGCCCGGAAAGTCCTTCGATAGAACCGTGTTGCCGGAGTCGCGCGACCGGGGATCGCGAACCAGTTTCCGTAGGACTTCCGACTCCTCGATCAGCGGCTCGATGCGCTGCTTCGAGTTGCGCTTGGCCATCTCGACGGTCGGCTGAACCGACATCATGGGGCCAGGAGCCTGGTGGATCACATACCCCATCCAGTTGTTGCCGCACTCCGTGCCGCCGATCTGTGCGCCCTTCATGAACGCCACGCGCTCGATCAGCGAGGACGGCGACAGGCAGTCCATGATCTCGCGCAGATAGGGCGTCCGCTCCGTACGCCAGCGCCCGTGTTCTGCGGACGCGCGTTGGGAGAGCCAGCGGTAGCGGTCGGCCCACTGCGAAATCGTGAGCAGCGGGTCCGGTCGCGCGCCAGCCGCGGCAGCGGCACCGTAGATTTCTTCAGCCGTTAGATTCGTCGGCAAAATCATTCAGGGCCTTCCGGATCTCAGTCGTAAGGAGCGCATGAACCGTGGCTTCGACGGTCTCGGCGGCAAGCATCGCCGCCAAGCGTTCGGGGAGGTTGATCATCGCATCGCGGAACTGCCGGAACTTATTGAAGGCGGCGACCTGGACTTCTTCGCCCGAGACGAGCTTCGCGATCCGTTCCTCGTAATCGATCTTGGCGAGGCGCGCCTGGTAGTGTTCCCGCACTGCCCGCGCCTTCGTGTACTGCGACGCGCCAAAGACCTCCGCGTCGTCTTCTGGTTGCTGGCCGCGCCGGTCCACGGGCGGCGCTTGGGTCTGAGTGTTTCGCGCCCACTCCGCATCGGCGATGTCGGAATCGATCTGACCGTTGGGCAACGTGTGGATGCGACCAGTCCCGATTGCCTTCTGGACGGTGCTCGCCGAGACTCCGCGCTGCCGGGCGTATGCTCGCTGGCTCATTACTGGCATGCTTTTATTCCCGAAATAAGCCCTTGCCTTCCGGGGCCACCGGAGTGATGAATCGTCATGCGCGGATCAACCGCCAAGAGGATAAACACCACCATGAAGAACGCAGAAAGCACCAGCACCACCGAATCCGCCGCCGTTGCGGAACAGGGCGCGCACGTCGCGCCAGAGAAGGCCGCCTCGAAGAAGGTTGCCAGCCAGAAGGAGGGCGCGCCCAAGGCCAGCAAGGGTGCGAAGAAAGCCGCCAAGCAAGCCAAGGTCGCGCCGAAGAAGCAGGCCAAGGAGAAGGTCGCCAGGAAGAAGGCCGCCAAAGTGAAGGAGGCCAAGGTGCCGCGCGAGTTCTCGAAAAAGAACATCGTCCTGGACCTCCTGCGCCGCGCCAAGGGCGCGACGATGGCCGAGATCGCCAAGGCCACCGACTGGCAGAACCACAGCATCCGGGGCTTCATCAGCGGAAACCTCACCAAGAAAATGGGCCTCACAGTCGAGTCCACCAAGAACGATGCTGGCGAGAGGACCTACCGGGTCGCGAAGTAGGCGCGACCGCGCCCTCCACGCCGCCAGCCTTCGCGCTGGCGGCTTTTTTCATTCGTCCGGCGGCGGTTCTGCTTCTGCATCTCCTGCCTCAAGAATCCTCAACTCGGCTGACCAGTCCGATAGCGCCAAGCAAAGCCCCTCAATGTCCGGGTGGCCGGAGAGCAGCAGCGTTTCGATGGCCGCTATCTCTGCGCGGCACCGATCCACTTCACGCAGCCACTGGGGTTCGCTCGCTCGCGACCTCGCTGTAGCTTCTCCCGTCGGCTTCAAGCTTTGCTTCTTGCCCCGTGAAGTCCTGCCAGCGCCGGATGATCACGTCGCAGTACTTCGGCTCCAACTCGATCAGCCGCGCCTGCCGACCAGACTTCTCGCACGCGATTAGCGTAGTTCCAGACCCGCCGAAGGGATCGAGGATCGTATCGCGCGTCTTACTGCTGTTCCGGAGCGCACGCTCGACGAGTTCCACGGGCTTCATCGTTGGGTGCTCCAGATTCGCCATGGGCCGCTTGATGAACCACACGTCGCCCTGGTTCCGGTCACCGCACCAGAAATGCTGTGTCCCGTCGCGCCAGCCGTAGAGGATCGGCTCGTACATGCGCTGGTAGTCCGACCGTCCCAGAGTGAAATGATGCTTGGCCCAGATTACGAACGTGGACCAATGGCCACCGGCGTCGGTGAACGCCCGGAAGAGCGTGTGCAGTTCCGACGACGACATGCACATGTAGATCGCGCCCTTCGTCATCGCCAGCATGTTGGCCGAGGCGTCCCGCAGGAACTCGTAGAACTTGCCGCCGAGAGCATCGTTGTCGATGGTTAGCTTCTTCGCCGTCTTGCCTTCATACGCGACGTTGTACGGCGGATCGGTAAACACCATGTCGGCCAGCCCGCCTGCCAGGACTTTTTCGATGTCGGCCATCTGCGTGGCGTCGCCGCAGAGCACGCGATGCTGGCCGAGGACCCACACGTCGCCGCGCACCGTGACGACGGCCTCCTGCTCGGCCGGAACCGCGTCCGGATCGGTCAGCCCGTCCTGCGTGGACTCCGGTTCGCGCAGGTACTCTTCCAGTTCCTCGTCTGTAAAGCCGACCAGATCGAGATTGAACGCGTCCTCCTGCAGCGTTCAAGTTCGACGCGCAGCATCTCTTCGTCCCACCCCGCGCTCATGGCCAGGCGATTGTCCGCGAGAATGAGCGCGCGCCTCTGTGTTTCGGAAAGGCCGTCGAGCACGATGACCGGCACTTCGTTTATACGGAGCTTACGTGCCGCCGTCAGGCGCGCGTGGCCGGCAATAATCACTCCGTCCGCTCCGACCAGGATCGGGTTGGTCCACCCGAACTCGACGATGCTGGCGGCAACCTGCGCCACCTGTTCGTCGGTGTGCGTCCGGGCATTCCGGGCGTACGGGATCAACCTGTCGATTGTCCAGATCTGGACTGCGAGTTCGCGGAAGCGCGGAGGCGCACCACCGGCGCTGGCGACTTCCCGATTCGTGGTGCGCGACCTCGCCTTCATGCCTGGGCTTTCCTTTTCGATCCGTAGTGCGGATTGGGTCCGTGGTGCTGGATGCGCCGTGGGTCGTTCTGCTTCGGATGTATATGTTGTCTAACGGCGAAGGGAAAGACCGATGCGAAGCAGCCGCGGCACCGTTTCTCCACCGCCCCAGAGTTAGCCGATACGTTCTTGAAGGCGGTTCGCAATGAGCCGATCGACTTCTTCGATCCTGCCAGGATCCTTCCACGTATACAGCGGGCGACGTGTGCGTTCGAGCAGGGCGATCATCAGTTGGCAGCCGAGATCCTCACGGACCTCGAAGCGGCCGGCCACATCGATCCCGCTCTAGCTCCATTGCGGCGTCAGCTTAATCAGGCCATTCGTACAAACACCATCCACGAATTGACCAACCGCGCCAGGAGACTCATCGTCGAAAAAGAGTATGGGCTCGCCCTGCAGGGTGTGGAGCAGTTGCTGAAGCTCGATATTTCCAGTCCAGATGCGCTTGCGCTCAAAGAGCAAATCCAGAAACAGCTCACACTGCAACAATTGGCTGAATCGTTCGCGTCAGCCAAGACTCACCTTGATAAGCACGCGTATAGCCGCGCGCGCATAGTCTTACAGAACATCACAGATCTGCGGCCGGGTGAATCGCGCGCCCTCGCTATGCTGGCCGATGTGGAGGTACGTGAGCGAGCCTACCTGTCGGCGCTGCATGAGAAGCAACAGCTTCACCAGGCGGCTCGCGAAAGCCTGGAAGAATTACGAGTTCGAAACAGCGCTCACCAAACTGCGCCGCGTGCTAGACCTTGAAGCTCAGGCCCCGGATACTTCGACTGCGGGGAATGGTGCGAACTACAAGACCTTCTATTCGCTCGTGCTCTCAGCACATCAGTATGTAGAGGAGAGCTATGCTCGCGGGAGGCGCATGCTCGAAAGCTCGGAAGCTTCGGCTTACCATGAGGTCGTCGAGATTTCAAACGAAGCGCTGGCACGCTACCCGGAGCACCCCTTTTTTCAAGCGTTGAAGATCGAAGCGGAGAAAATCAGCCTTGTGCAAGCAGTGGTCGTGAAAGCGCGAAAACACGAGGAAAATGGCCATTATCCGGAAGCACTGGAATGGTGGCGCATGATCCGGCGGATACATGGCCAATATGCCGGTATCAATGCCGAGTTCGAGCGCCTCGCGGTATTGACCGATTCCCGAGATGCACAGTGGGTCCCTTCGGAGCACGTGCCTGCGTCAGTTCCAGCGACCGGCGCAACCTGCGCCGTTCCAAACAATTCCCCTACGTTGCTGTTTCCACTCACCAAATCTTTTCTCATTCGTCACAGGATCCAAAGGATCAACCGGCGGTCGCTTCAGATCGCTCTGGCCACCACGGCCGCATTGATCATTGCAATCTCGGTCTGGCTCCTCTGTTGGATGGAAGGAAGCTCCACGCATTATCGACTCCCGAAGCCGCGAATCGCCATAGGTTCTGTTGTCGATGCGCTCTCAAAACCGCAAGCGCAATCGGTTCCTGCGGGCGTATCCTTCCAACTGTTCGCCGACTTCGAGAACGGCGAGATATGGCTGGACGACCTCTTGGTCGGCGAACTTAAGGATTCGCATTTCACGCTCGCCAATATCAGTGCCACGCAACACACGGTACGCATTTTAGGTGGTCGGAAGCAAATCCAGTTTCGAACTGTAGTCGATTCTTTCAAGGCGCCTACCATCGAGAGCCTCGCAACAAAAGACATGACCGCCTTCTTTATGAGTAATGGCGCGAACGGGTTCGGGATTTATGCTTCTTCTACACCTAAACGAATTCTCGCTGTTATCGATGGCCAATCCGTTGGTACGATCGGCCCCCAGGGCCTGCACCGGGAACCGTTGCGGGTCGGACAGCATGAACTCATCATCCCTGAGACAAACCAGCAGCGCAAGATAGGCTTCGTTGTGAAGGCTGCGCCGTCACTAACGGTCCACCTCTTCTCAGACGGTACCGTGGGTTCTCTTCTTATCTCCGTCGGACAGGATGAGTTCGAAGCCACGCTCAACGGAAAGCCGCTCTCTTGCAAAATTGAGAAAGGGATCATGCGCGTTCCCAATCTCAGGGCCGGGCAATACAAGCTGAGCATCCGCAAGCCCGGATTTTATGATGCCCCTGAACAGACGATTGCAATCCGCCGAGGAGAGCGAGTCCAGGTTGCGATTACGCTCGACCCGATTCCGCAGATCGCCTCTCTCACGCTCAAGGAGCTGCCCGCCGGCACTCAGGTCTTTGTGGACAACTCGACGGTCGGCACGGTCGGCAGCGATGGACGATTTGTCTCAAGCTCAGTTCCGGTCGGTGAACGCGTTATTGAACTTCGGAATCCTCCGCAGTATCGCTCGAGTTCACGCCGCATGACTTTTCACGCCGGCGAGACAGTCGATCTCGGGGCTGCGGAATTAAAACTCGAAAAGATCGCGGCGATGGTGACTCTCGCCATCTCACCGTCCGGCGCTCATATATCGTACAAATGTGGTACAGAGCAGTCCTTGGCACGTGACGTGACCGGCGCTTTTTCGGTCACCTGTCAAGGGGCATCGCTTTGGGTGACCGCTTCAAAGCCGGGTTTTGAAGACCGAACGGAGACCTGGCAACTAACGCCAGGCGATAAAAAGACGTTCTCAGTAACGTTGGTTCCAAAGCACGTTGAATCCGTAGATCGTCATGTGTACGGACTAGGCGAATTAGAGAATCTGCCCCATACCCCCGGACAGTTCGAGTTCCGGGTGGTCCCGGAGAAGCGCCATCGCGTGAAATGGGTTATTTCCGGCAAGTCCTACTACATCGACGGAAACAAGTTCAAAGGCCCAGGCACAAAAACCAAAAGCATTGAACAATATGCACAGCACGGCAATTATGCAATAAGGATCGACCTGACGGCAGACTCCATCGTCCACAGTATCCGGACTCCTCTGGGTACCTGGGAACGGCTCGAACGGTTTGAAGACCAAACTCACAATCTACTCCAAGGTAGAATCGCTTTTCAGGACTATGATAAGCTCTCTTCGTTCTCCTTCCGCGAAAAGTAAGGAAGCGGACGTTCACCGACGGGGAATTTATTTCGTGCGTACTATGCTGTAAGGTGATCAAGGCCTTATCGTTTTTGAGTAAGGAGCAAACGTACCTCGGCCATTTTCGGCCTCTGCGCCATGGACCATTGGCCCTTCCCGGATGGACGACGGATGTCCTGTCTTTGTGAGAGGTGTCCCGATTGGCTGCCCAAGAGGGACTTAAAACAGAGAAACCGCAACAGCGAATCGTCACTCAGAAAGATGGCTCCGAGTTTACCGAAGTAGGTGCTTTTTCAAGGGTTTGAAATGCTCTCTCAATGGCGGTGCAGTTTCTATTTCTTGTAATGTCGCGCTCGGGGAGCCAAATATTCTCGTAACTCCCTGCGTTCCTTTGGTTAACGCAGCGACGGTGTGAATATGCCGGAAATGGACAATACTGCGGGCCTACGCCTCTCTCCATCCGGGTTCAGACCGCCGGCGACCTGCTCGACTCGAAACTTGGTAGGCGTTTCAGCCTGGACGTCTCAGGTTCTCCAGCAGGCCATGCACTTCCGGTTAACTGCCCGTACTGGCACAACGCGGTTCGCCCCACTGCTCTCGGCATGGATCTACTCGAATCCGCCGGGCATCCTGTACCGATCAATGTTTCGCGCATTCTCCTTGATGCTCAGATCTAAAGGACATCATGGCTGCCACCAACTGGCAGGCTCACTCGGTGCGCGGCTTTATCAGCGGCACTCTCGGCAAGAAGATGGGACTGACTGTCAAATGTGAGAAGGGCAAGGAAGGCGAACGGGTCCGATTGAAAAATCTGGCTCCAGAACAACTGAACCGCAATCGGCCGGGCGCTTGTGGCTGGCGGGGATTTCGTCGCACCGCCCCTCATCAACAGATAGCAAGTTGTAACCGCGTACAGCAGCGCCAGTGCTGCTAAGGTTGGGATCCGCCAGTCGGAATCCCTGACCGGAGGCGCCGGCGCAGGATTCGAGGCTGGTGGTTCGCGCCGCGGCATCTCTTGCGCCAACTCGCGGGTACGGAACACCGGGGCATAATTGCCCCGTGGAATCTCCAGGATCAGCGGTTCATTAGCACCTTCACCCGCAAAATATTGCTCTAGTCGCTTGCGAAGCGTGGACGCATGAACCCGCACAATGTTATCCCGCATCGTGTCGTAATCGCGGGCGCGTTCGAACACGCAGTTCCCAACTTCCTGCTCGTGAATCTGATCGGAGTGCCCGTCCAACACCCGCGAGGTTAAGTAGAGAGCAGCAGATCCCGAAGCCGTGCAGAACGCTTGATGTATCGGCTTGAGGCGATGCGCTTGACCAGCAGCTTACGGTCGTCCGTCGGAATAACAGTCCCATTTGCCTCGAACATGAAAGCCAAATCGTATTATATCGCTGCCCTTTACGTATAGACTATGCACGTAAGTCGCTGAAAACGCTACTCCCTAAAAAGGTAGCCAGCCTTGACCCGAATTTCACTTGCCGGACCGCTATTATCGCCTTACGATTGCATTTAGGAGTACGAACATGCGTCGAAATATCCTGCTGGTCTTCTTGTCTGTCGCTGCAAATTTACTGATAGGGCAAACTCGAACTCCACGCCCAAAGGTGCTTGGCGTGGCCCACATGGCGATATATGCAAAAGACCTTGTCAAAACCCGGCAGTTCTATGAAGACTTCCTCGGCTTTGGCGAACCTTTCACCCTTCCCAAAAAGGGCGGCGAAGGCGTGCGGATCGCGTTCGTCAAAGTGAACGACAATCAATATTTCGAAATCTTCAATGAAGCCGACCGCGGCGAGGGCCAGCTCAATCACATCTCCCTGTATACAGACAGTGCCGACCGGATGTATTCATACCTGAAGTCAAAAAGCGTGGCGATCATGGCCGATAAAGGCGCTATAGGAAAAGGCCAGACCGGTAATAAGAACTTCAATGTAAAGGATCCGGATGGCCATATCGTCGAGATCGTGGAGTACCAGCCCGACAGTTGGACCACGCGCGAAAAGGGCAAGTTCATGCCTGATACCCGCCTTTCCACTCAAATCATGCACTTGGGCGTCCTAGTGGGCGACCTCGACCAGGCTATGAAATTCTATGGCGATATACTGGGCTTTCAGGAAACCTGGCGAGGTGGCGGGTCGCCCAAAATTCTCAGTTGGGTGAACATGAGGCCCGCCGAAGGGACCGACTATCTGGAGTTCATGCTTTACGGGAGCCTGCCGGAACCGGGGGCTCGCGGCGGTAAAAACCACGCATCGCTCACCGTTCCCGATTGCGACAAGGCACTGGAAGAACTGAAGAAGCGTGCCGCTAAGATCGGGTATGACAAGGAAATCAAGATCCAGACCGGAGTTAACCGGAAACGTCAGATCAACCTCTTCGATCCCGACGGCACGCGCATAGAACTGATGGAGCCGAACACTATCGATGGCAAGCCCGCGCCAAGCTCTACCGCGCCACCGCCCCATCCGGTCCAGGATCGCTAATCAGCAAGGAACCCTCATATGTCCACGAAGACAGTCTCAGTAATTCTTGTGTCACTCTCACTTTGCGTCCTAACGCTAGCGGCCCAGGAAAGCAGCGGAACCGTCCGCGGCCGAGTGCAGGATTCCTCCGGCGCGGTGATCGGCAACGTGGAGGTGCGCGCCACCAATCAGGAGACCGGGGCCACCGCCACCGGCCGCACAAACGAATCGGGAAACTACACCATCCCCTACCTCGTCCCAGGAGCCTACACGCTCAGCGCCGATTTGGCGGGCTTCAAACGAACCGATCGCGCCAGTGTCGAGGTTCGAGTGAACGATGTCCTCAACATCGATTTCACGATGGAGGTTGGGAGCGCCACTGAAACCGTCGAGGTAAAGGGCGGCGCTCCGCTAGTAGAGACATCCAGTGTCTCCCTGGGACAGGTGGTCGGGGAGCGGCAGATCCAGAATTTGCCCTTGCAAGCAGGCAACGCAAACGAGCTTGTGCTGCTCACCCCTGGCGTCACCAACACCACGAACCTGCGTCAACGGAAGAGTTCCTTCAACAGCGCGTCATCCCAGTTCACCACTAACGGGAACGCGCTTTTCTCGAACGAATACACCATTGACGGCATTCCCGATACCTTCTTCAACGGGGGCGGTAGCCCGCTGGTCGCTTTTCAATTGCCCGAAAATGCGGTATCTGAATTCAAGGTGCAGACCACCAGCTTCGATGCAGCGGTGGGCCATACCCCGGGTGCGGTGCTCAACACAATTTCCAAGGGCGGCACTAACTTGTATCACGGCGAGGTGCACGAATGGATCATCAACTCTGCGCTCGATGCGTCCACTTTTTTTCAGAACGCATCGGGCGGCGCGAAACCCACTTATCAGGATAACCGCTATGGTGCGTCCCTTGGTGGCCCCGTTAGGCTTCTTAAGCTTTATGACGGCAAGAACCGCACATTCTTTTTCTATGGATGGGAAGGAAATAAGTGGGGCAAGCCGACGGCCACCGTGGGAACCGTTCCCACGCTAGCGGAGCGCAGCGGTAACTTCTGGGCGCTGTTAGCATTAGGGGCGCAGTATCAGATCTTCGATCCGCTCACCACCCAGGCCGCGAGTAATGGCCGCTATACCCGCAGTGCCTTTGCAGGCAATATCAGTCCGGCCAATCGCATCGATCCGGTGGCCAAAGCGATCGAAGCATTCTATCCACTGCCCAATACTGGAGGCACATCGACCGGCCAAAATAATTATACGCGCAATACTAAGGATGTCTTCGGTTATGACGCCCAGGTTGCGCGTGTGGATCACAACTTCTCAGAGAAGAACCCCGCTTATCTACGGCTTAGCTACGATCACTATGACGAAGTGGACAGTGACTTTTACGACAACATATCCGGCGGCTTGCACCTGATCCGCGCAACCAAGGGTTTGGCTCTGGACGACGTTGTTGTGTTGAGCCCGCGTTCGATTCTGGACCTGCGCTATGGCCTGATGTATGAGGAAACACCTGAGAACCGCCCCAGCAAGGGGATTAACCTGGGATCGCTCGGCTTCAGTAATAACCTGCTGTCTCTCTTGAACCCGGCTACGCAAACGTTTCCGCAAGTCTACATCAACACTAAGGCGCCCGCGGGCCGGTGTGCGGGCGCGTGCACCGGAACCTACTCGGGCTTCGGTAACTTCAACTCAGGCGACGGTACTATCACCGGCATCGTTCACGACTGGGCTGCTACCATGACTACTTTGTTGGGCAACCATACCTTGCACTATGGCGTCGACCTTCGCCTCTACCGCGGATTTGGTTTCTTCGGCGGCTTCGATGTATCGCCGCAACTCACGTTTCTGCCAACTTACACCAATGGCCCATTCGACAACTCCGCCGTCGCATCGATCGGGCAGGATTACGCCTCGTTTCTACTGGCAATCCCCTCGGGTCAAATGACCCAGAGCGCCAGTTTCGCCACTCAGAACACCTTTTATGGAGCCTTCCTCAGGATGATTGAAAACTCTCGCCAAAGCTGACCGTGAACGTCGGACTGCTTGTATGAGTATGAGTCGCCGATGTCAGAGCGCTTTGACCGCTCGGTCCGGGGCTTTGATCGGGTAGACGCCAACCCTATAGCCACTCAGGCATCGGCCAACTATGCCAAGAACCCCATCCCTCAGATCCCGGCCAGCCAGTTTCAGGTTCGCGGTGGGCTGCTGTTCGCAGGCGCCGGCAATCACGATCTTTGGAGCGGCCAGAAGCTGAACTTCATGCCCCGGTTCGGCGTCGCGTATCGTGGCAAGCCCGCCGATGGGGCCTTCGCACGCATGCGGCGCCATCGAGATGTTAGAAAAGCTCGCCAGCGCGCCTACTTTCCACAGCCCTGTTATGCCGCCCACGTGGTTGATATCGGTTTGGAGGATGTCGACCACACCCATCTCAATCAGTTCCCGGCAGCCGTAGGAAGCCACCAGCCGTTCCCCGGTAAGAATGAAAGATGCCGTGGCGAGGAAAACAAATTCCGATTTGGAAGTCAGCGCTCAATCCGCTCGCCGAAGTGCACCAACACGTGCCACAGTTGTCTCAGAAACCGGACGACTTCCAGGTAATCGCCGAAATCGCGCCACTCATTGGGGTCCTGGTACAGCGAGGCTGCGGCCCTCCCGATCACGGCAGCGTCCAGAGTTCCTTCCATGCCGGCAATACGCTGCGCGAGTCTTGGTATCGCCGGTCCGCGGAAGTCATCTGGCACATCGCGAACACAGAGCCGGAATCCACAGTGCCACTGCAACTCAAAGCCGTACTTATGAGCGAGTTCTCTCAGTGTCTGCCCAACGAGCGTACCATCGAAAGCCGGGTCCGCAACCAATCGCTCAACATCTCGTTCTAACATGACAGCGCCATGAACTTGGGCCTCTACCCCTGTGTCCAGCACACGTCCCGGCTCGCCAACCGATGGGTCCGGCCGGTTTTCGGGGAGACTCTGGAGAAGATCGCAGAATCGGCGCACAGTAATGCCCGGCACCCCTAGCGTGGGCGTGCGGAACGGAGGCCAATCCGGAGTCGCCATGCCACCGCTCTCAATCTCGGCAAGGATTGCTGCCATGACGCTGTGCGGTCTTGCGAGGGTCCCCACTTCGCTCCGGGGCCTGCGGGTGTTCGCTACCCATGAATGTGATTGACGTTCGTGCGCCCACGCCTCGGAGCACGAAATAGCACGATCCAAACCGCGGCGCAGGCCCATCGGGGAATCGAATCAGCTCCAGTGCTCCGTATCTCGGGCGCTCCGTGTCGGGCGCTCCGAAGGCAATACGCTTTCGGCGTGATACGCTCCACCAAACAGCGTCCTTTCCCAAAGGTCACGTTCGCCACCTGGAAAAGCGGTTGGGCTCGCGCCCGACAGACCTGTCTCAAACTGATTTCGGTACACTCCGTCGCGAAGGAGACTCTCAGCCACGTTGCCGGGCATGCGACCAAGCCGGTCAGGATGGAAGTGGAACAGGATCCGAGCATGCTGCCGAACCAACTCAATTGCTTCGCTGTAGTTCTCAAAGCCACATCTGGCGTGTTCGAAGATAGTCAATATAGATGAGAGCGCCGCGGTCTCTCTGTCGCGCGTCGTGGCTTCGATGTGCTCTAGGGCTGCGCATTGTGCGGGCGAAAGAATGCCACGCGAGCTGGGGACGTCTGGCAATTTGCATCAGCTTAACACTGAAAGGAATCGCCGACGCCGCAATTGATGGGTCGCGTTACATCTCGTCAACCAATGGCGGAGATGTCTGGGTGTCGAACGCTTAGCGAAACAACCGCTTCGGGGTCGCATCGGAAGGCTGTAAGCTTGAATCTCTGAATAACCTTTGGGGAGAGTAGATCATGAAAAGGCTGGGTATTACCTGGTTGGGCTAACCGTGCTTCTGGTTTGGACGAGCGGGTTCGCCAATGGCCAGGAGTTCAAACCCTTCCAAGGCGCTCAACTGGATGAAAAGGCCACTCGCGAGGCGTCCCACGCGGTACCGGGTAAGCAGTCGCAAGTTTATACGACCTCCGAAGGATTCGACAAAGTCAACGCATTCTACAAGGGCCTTTACAAGCAGGACACCACAATGCCCTCCGCCGGCCCTCGGTTGCCCTCCGGGAAGCAAGTACAGTGGGCATTCTTTCTCATTGACGGAGGCAAAACGTTGGCCGCTTCGAAGCACTGGATGAAAATTCAACGTCCGTACGTGGGCGGGGCTGACGGGAAGGATGTCCGGGATATTACGGTCATTCAGACGGTGCGGTCCAATTAGCCGTTGGCCGGTCGAATTGGGTAATGTAATAAGCTCCGAGACGAGTTTTCGAATATGTTGGAGCCTTCCCGAATCCCAACAGGCTTTTCGAGACAGCACGCGACCAGAACATCGCCCCTCGGGTTGTGAAGAACGGAGACCGCGCGCCGCTCGATTACCTCAGCCCTGACGCCCGGATTCGACTGTCCGCCGCGCTCACCCGTGGCCAGCTTGCTGTCGTCCCGCTGGCAAGGCCTCGGTTTGGCGCGCACCCTTGGGGTGGTGGAACATCGATCCTGCCACGGGGTGGACTGAGGACACCACTGAACTCGGCTGCCACCAAGCAGCAGTAGCGTATTCTGAAGAGCTGAGTTTGTAGGCGAGGGCGTTCAACACATTCTGCCGTGTCGGCAGAGCCACGCTAGGCGTGGCAGTCTTTATTTGTGCAATGACGAATCCGGAAGAATTCGGCCCAGAGGATGCCGAGCAGGCCGTCAAGTTCCTGTGTGCCACCTTCGGGGATCCAGCAAAGGGAGGCAGCAGCTCCGGGCCGCGAGTGCCCCCGCCCCCCCCCCCGGCCCGAAGGGCGGCTTCCGGCCGCGGACAGGCTTCACCCCGAACCCTCCCAACCTGCCGTCGACGGCCCCAACGTCCCCAAATTTTACCCCACGGGGGGCACCCCAGGGCATGGCGCTGATTGAATCCCGGAGCAGTCGTAGGATCGTCGTGCCCGCGTCCCGGTTCTCCAGTCCGGCACGCCTAGGATCACGATGGTCCCTCGCTCGCTGACAAAGTCGGCACAGGTCGGCCCACCGCATCGTCCCGCCCTGCACCAAACCAATGTATAATCGCGACACCAAGGACGACGAATATGAGGCAGATACTGTTGCTGGCAACTGAAGCGTTTCTAATCTTTTCGGTGTCTTCTTTCGGCGCCGACCTTGTCAAAATCGAAACTGTCAATCGGCACGATCCGGCGGGCGTCATCTATACCGGCGAGAAGATCGGAGATGGCCGCGTATTTGGGGTGCCGTTAACTGCGCCTGGCAGGATCGTCTCAATCGAGTATTCATGTGATGGGGGGGTTGTCCGTACGTTCACAAGTGCCCCGATGGTGGGAAGTGCGTGAATTTTTTGATGGCTGGACACCTCGTAAGGGGGTATCCGGACGCCTTCCGGATAAGCGGATCGAATGCGACTTTTATAGGTTGGACGAACTCCAAAATTGCGGCGTTCCCGGACGAGAAAAAAGAGAATGGGATCTTCACATTTAAGATCCATTACGTCGCTGATCGCTGAAAGCAGGGAGAGGCCGATGCGATAGCTGAGATGAGAGCATCCCTGTCAATAACCGAAATCATTATGTTTATTGACACATTTACCTGCCGCTCAGGATCCAGAACTGTCGCTATATTCGATTGCCAAAAGTTAGCATAAAGGAACCGCGTGTGCGAGATGCCGGCGTGACACGGGCCAGTCCCGCCGCGTCTCCATCCTGCCGATCGATGAAATCGCCCAATGCACCGCGACCCCGAAGCCACCAAAAAGAAAATGGCTGACGAGTGATAATTTTGCCTGCTGCCCTCGCATTCTGACCGGAGAGAATATGACGACCCTTACAACTGCAAGAATTCCGCTGGCGCTTGCCATGGTAGTGAGTTGCTGTGCGACATTGACCGCCCTGTCGGCAGCGACCGATGAGTTCAACATAAGACCTGGCCTGTGGGAGCTCACCACCAGCTTCGATATGAAAGGCGATCCGCAGAGTATGATGTCAGCCGCGGACCGAGCGCAAATGGAAGAAGCCATGACCCATATGACTCCGGAGCAGAGGGCCAAAATGGAAGCCATGATGAAGCAACAGTCGGCTGGGCCATGGGGCACCTCGGCGAAGCCCCTCATCAAAATGGCCTGCTTCACGAAAGAAAACATTCACAAGGAGTTCAGCCGTCTTGGCGCCCAAGGCGAAGGATCCACTTGCAAGACCACCACAATAAAGCACACCTCAACACTGTTTGAAGGCCGGGAGGTATGCGGCGGCGGGAACAATTCCAATGCCATCCTGCAATTCGAAGCTTCTAACCCAGAAAGGCTCACAGGCACGGTCAACGTAGTGCCGGCCGAGGGACGCGGCGGCTTTGAAGGGAAGTTCAACCTCACCGGGAGATGGCTGGGTTCGTCCTGCGGCGATGTTAAGCCTTGATGCAGACGCCAGGCATAAAAGCCAAGCCGTAAGGTCCGCGGGGCGGGTTTCGCGTCACTCGAAAGGAGAGCACTGTGATTTGGAGGCTGGTTTCATGTCTCATGTTTGCCTGGCCCGGCGTGTATCTGTTGAGGCGGGTGTGGCGTGACGTGCAGTTGGTAAAGGCAAGCAAATCCTGGCCCTCCGTTCCCGGCCGTGTGGTGCACACCAATTACCGCGAGAACGTGATTAAAACTAGTGAATCAATCTCCACCTTTTACGTACCTCTCATATATTACGAGTACCGGGTGGGCAACGAAACGTACCGCGGTAATCGTCTCGCATTTTCCGAAGAGAGCTGCGCAAGTACTGAGAAGGCACTTGAAGTATTGGGAGCTTTTCCCATCGGGGATCCAGTAACTGTATTCTATGATCCAGCCAAGCCTGGAGATGCAGTCCTGCAGCGGCGAGACAAAGCGAACGTGTTCGTAGCGGCTGGGGGCTGGGTCCTGGTAGTTGTCGGTATCGCTGCTCTGTTCAACGCCCACCTGTTCGATGAGTGATCCCTGATGGAATCGTGCTACGTCATTGGATGCACGTCACTGCAACTCTCGGCTGACGGCATCAAGGTGTTCCGGGAGGGCGGGGTTATGTCGATCACCTGGTCCGATGTGAGGCTCGCGACGCTCGGCGGAATCAATGACTATTCTCACACGATGCAATTAACGTCCATCGTGATGGGCGGGCGATTTGGGAGCATCCCCGACATGATGCGCATAGCCCGCGACTCACAAGCGACCATATTGCACACGGGACCGGGGAGCACGCCACGAGAATTTGATGCGCTGTGGATCGCGCACCGCGGCGGGACTGTTCTGGCTTACATCGAACCAGACGGTCCAAAGCGGGACCAGCTAGTGACGGATTTGCGGACCCGGCTTGGTCCCCTTTGGTTGGGTGGAGGCGTCGCGAGTGGGATGGCGCGCTCGGGTGCCATCGAATACGTCGTCCCAGAGCCGGTCGGCCGCACGCTGGAAAAGCCGGTAAACCGCGTCGAGGAAAAAAGATCGGGATGCCCGCTGGGGGTGCTTGGGTGCATCGCAACGGTAGCTTGTATAGTCTTTTACGGACCCCTGTTTTTCTTCGGCTTTTCGACCATCTTCCGCACGGCTAATCGCAAGCTGGTCGGCCTGTTCTCGGCTGGTGGGTGGAGGCCTGCGATATTCCTGGGCACGGTGTTTTCGCTGGTGGCGCTCATCTATTGGGTAAGAAAGAACTCCGCCTGATGCGGCTTCTTTACTACCGGCAAGGTAAGGCCACACTGCCATTGAATCTCTGCTGAGGAGCGGAAACAAATTGGCTGACGAGTGATAATTTCTTCGCTGGTCCGCGCATTCTGATCGGAAAGCAACTTGCCTGCAGAGGCAACGGAGGGCCGCTGGGGCCTTTCCCCTGCATGTGGACAAATCACAATGAGCACAAGGATTTCGATAGCGCTTGTCGTTTCTTTTGGTATTTACGCCATGGCCCCCGGACAGACCGCCTCCTCAGGCATCAGGGCCGCCTCGTGGTCCGCCAAGACGGAGCGTACGGTCGGCGGACCGGAGGCCGACTTGTTGGTTCGGACCGGTGACATCAACAATCTTGGATTCGGTTGGCCGAAGGGTTTCGACCCGTTTACGGGCAACGCGACTCTCAGGCACGACTATCCGTGGAATACGCCCGCCGTGGCGCCAGCCGGAACGGATCGCATCATGGTGGGTTCGGCAGTGACGCGAAAAGACGTGGAGAACCGTCATTGTGACGGCTACTCGTATCAAACCAAGCGGGCCGACACGATTCCGGCTCCGGTGATGCTCACGATGGGCGTGCTGCCAGCCAAAATTCACGCGGTACTCTTTCAGATGTTCCTCGACGATTTTCAGGCGCCTCAGTTCCACTCGCATTTCCAGGTCAGCCTGAATGGCACGCGCATTCCGTCGTTCGAAGCCGTGGTGAATGTACTTGAGCAGACAGGGCCGGTAGGCAAACTGGTAAGCGTAAATTTGTTGCCGGAGTACTGGCCATTACTTCGCTCTGGAACTGTGGAGCTGCTGATCGACGATCCCACCACCCACGCACCGGATGGTTATGCGATCGATTTCGTGCGGATTCTGGTCAACCCCCATTCCACTAAATATGGGGTTACGCTCAACGGTTTGGTGCTGGACGCCGACAATCGTTCGCCCATCGTCGGGGCTACCGTAAGCGCCGCGCTTGCCCGCGGATCCACCGACGAACGGGGACAGTGTACTCTCAAGCATGTTCCGGCAGGCATGGTGATCGCCTCGGCCATCGCGCCCGGCTACGACGGAGTCGTAGTTCCGGTCGACATCCAGGCGGGCGACACGGGTCGCGCGCGCTTCGATTTGCATCGTCATGAGGAAAGGGTTACGGAACTGGAGCGGGCTATCCGGGAAAGCGGCTCGGCTGCCGTTTACGGGTTGCATTTCGATGTCAATTCGGCAAGGCTGCGACCGGACAGCAGGCCGGCGCTCGAGAATGTCCTGGCGTTACTCACTAAAGAACGGGATTCGCTGTGGATCATCTCCGGCCATACCGACAACCAGGGCGCGGCCGATCTCAATAAGCGGCTTTCTCAGGCGCGCGCCGCTGCGGTGATTGCGTGGATGGGGTTACATGGGGTAGCGGAGGGCCGGCTGAAACCTCGGGGTTTCGGGTCGGCGCGGCCGTTAGCAGACAACGCCACGGAAGCGGGACGGGCATTGAATCGACGCGTGGAGATCATGCCGACGAAGTAGGCGGAGCCAGCTTCTCGATCGTCATCCCCTCTTTGAGGTGCTTTGCCGCGAGAGATTTATTGTGCGGAGCTTGCGGGGCCCGCTTCGCGGAACAACCAGGCTTGGGCTATCCGCACTTCCCGGTACACGGTGGGTTTGGGGACGCCAGTACATGCGGCGATCTCATCGATCTGCATCCCGGCGAAAAAGCGCATTTCGATGAATTGGGCTTTGCGCGGATCTTGGGCGGCCAGGCGCTCCAGAGCTTCGTGGACCGCAAGTATCGTGAGGTCATCACTATGGCCGGCGATTTCCATTCGAGGATCCAGAGAAACTTTGCCGCCCCCGCGCTTGGCAGCCTTTACGGCGCGTGCATGGTCCACCAGAATCTGCCGCATCAACCGTGCGGCAACTCCGAAGAAATGGGCGCGGTCCTGGTAGTCGGGATGGCTGTTGCCGGCAAGACGCATCCAGGCTTCATGTACCAGTGAGGTTGCCTGCAGCGTGAGTCCCGGGTTCTCACCGCGAATGCAGCCCTGGGCAATCCGCCGCAGTTGATCGTAGACCAGAGGAGTCAGCAGATCGAGCGCTTGCCGATCGCCGTTCCGCACACGGGCCAACAGTTCCGTAATGGCGATTCCCATCTGTGTGTCTAGAAGAATATCAGACGTTTTGCATCAATGTGCCGGCTGCTCTAACAATCTGACTCTGTTGACATACAGGAGTTCAATTTGCTGTTCTTCTTTGGCATTTCAGAAATCAGGTTGATGGGTTGATTCGTTTGTGGTCGGCTCGCCGCTCTTCTGATGGCCGAAAAATATCCAGCCGGAACGCCGCACTGGTAAAATGGCACCTAATTAAACCTTGTTGACGGTGAAAGACTTTGCAGGAAGGACCCAGACGTATTCCGGGATTACTTGCTCACGGGTACGCGGTACTGCAACTCGCCGAAGAAGTTTTCGAAAGACACAATAAGGTACAGTGTGCGCGGTGAGACGCCGATTTGTTGGGCAGTATCCACCCGGAGATCCGCTTGCCGTCAGACGCGCCATCAAAGCTGCTCATGAGCTACCATTTGGAAGCAGCCCATGACGCCGGATGCTGAGCGCCTTTTTCTCGAAGCGGTCGAGTTAGCACCGCTAGAGCGGCGCATCTTTGTGCTTGAACATTGCAGTACTGATGAACTGCGGCGCGAAGTAGAGTCGCTGCTGGTGGGAGACGACAGCGCGGAATCCTTCCTGAAATCGGCCGTCGTGGAAGCCGCCAGCAGCTTGCAGCAACTCACGGACCAGCCGGCAAGTCCAAACATTGGTCTCTGGCGAATCACGCGCGTGCTGGGCCGCGGGGGCATGGGAGTGGTCTACGCGGCCGAGCGTTCCGACGGGCTGTTCTCCCAACAGGTGGCCATCAAAGTAATCCAGCGCCGGCCGGATCTGGCCTCCTTGGTGGCCCGGTTCGAAAGCGAACGGCGGATTCTCGCCGGCCTTTCGCATCCCAACATCGCGCAACTCTTCGATGGAGGCACTTCGTCGGATGGTCTGCCCTACCTGGTGATGGAGTTTGTCGATGGGGTCCCCATCAGCGACTATGTGCGGGCTCATTCCCTCGGAGTACGGCAGACCGTTGAACTGTTCCTCGCCGTGTGTTCCGGCGTGGAACATGCTCACCAACATTCCATCGTCCATCGCGACATCAAGCCGGGCAACATTATGGTGACGGCGGACGGTGTGGTGAAGCTGTTGGACTTCGGCATTGCCCGAATGATGAGCGATGGTGCCCCGTCCGCTGATACGGGAACGATGACGCTCACGCTCGAATACTCCAGTCCGGAACAGGTGCGAGGTGAGCCGGTCACCACCGCCACTGACGTGTACTCGTTGGGAGGCGTCCTCTATCAACTCCTGACGGGAGCGACTCCGCTGCAGTTGGGGCATGCGCCGCTGGAGGATTGTTTACGCGCCATCCTCGAAAAGGAGCCCTACAATCCTCTCGATCTGCGGCCCGCCATGGGACGCGATCTTGCCCAAATCGTGCTTCGCGCCCTGCGCAAAGAACCGGGCCGTCGGTACCCATCCGCGCAAGCGCTGCGCTTCGACCTGGACCGCTACCGCAGAGGACTCCCGGTTGAAGCGCGAGGCACCTCGCCATTCTATCTAACGAGCCGGTTCCTTCGCCGCCGCTGGCTTCCGCTGACGGCCGCGGCGCTCGCGGTGGGTTCGGTGACATTGGCAGCCATAGCCGTGATGGGCTATCGCGCCGCTCAATGGCATCCGATGCCGGGTGAGCGCCATGCGATTGTCGTGTCCGACTTCGTCAACCATGGGAAAGATCCGGCTTTCGATCTGACGTTGCGCAAGGCACTGGAAATAGGGTTGGGGCAATCGCCGTATGTCAGCGTATTGCCGCAGCCCAGGGTGGAGGAGACGCTGCAGATGATGCGGCGTCAGGCGGACCAGAACCTGAGCCAGCCTGTCGCCCGGGAAGTTTGCGAGCGCAACGGAGGACAGGCGGTGATTGCTGGCGAGATCGTAAGCGTCGGCTCGCATTACCTGATAATCCTGGACGCCCTGGATTGCGCGTCGGGGAACGCGATATCGCGAGCCAAAACAGAAGCCGTGTCGAAGGAAGACGTCCTAAAATCACTCGGCAGGGCCACGGAGCAGTTGCGTCAACAACTGGGCGAGTCTCTGCGCTCCGTCCAGCAGTTCGATGTTCCGCTCGAGCAGGCAACCACCAAATCGTTCGATGCCCTGGTCGCGTATTCAAAAGCCAATGTCCTCGCGTCGTCGGCCAATACTGCCGATGCGATTCCGCTTTTTGATCGGGCCATCGAACTGGATCCGAATTTCGCGCTGGCCTTTATGGGCCGCGGGGCGGTGCTCTATAGCCTGAACGAAACCAAGCGAGCTGCGGAAGACTACGAGAAAGCCTATGCCCTGAGCGAGGGCGTCACGGAGAGGGAAAGGCTGAGGATCACCGCGGACTATTACACCGCAGTGGACCAGAACTTGGAGCGGGCGGCGGATACATATAAAGTATGGACCAGGTTGTATCCGCGTGATAACGTGCCGTGGGAAAATCTGGCGCACGCCTATATTCGCATGGGCCGGTATAAGGAGGCGGTCGAAGCCGCCCAACATGCGCCCATCCTGGATCCGAAATCGGTGAACGGTTATGTGAAGCTGGCACGAGCACAGAAGAAGGCGAATCTCTATGAGGATGCGAAAAAGACGTGCCAGGAAGCTTTCGGCCACAGCTTGGACAGCTGGCATCTCCATGACATTCTCCTTCAGATTGCCTACGCGCAGAGAGACACGGCCGCGATGGTGCGGGAGGCGGAGTGGGGAAGGGGCAAGTCAACGGAGAACGAGACGCTGGACAATGAGGGTTGGGCAGCAGCGTCGGAGGGCCGAATCCAGTTCGCCCGCGGAATGTTTCGAGCGGCCATCGAATCGGCTCGGAGGGAGCGTCTGGAGGACAGCATCGCCTCGCTGCAGGCTGACGAGTCGCAGGCCTACTGGTTCGCGGGGTTGCTGGGAGAGGCCCGGATGGCAGCGGAGAAAGTGCCGGTGGATCAGGAAATCGAAGTCTCCACACAGGCCGGAATAGTGGCGGCGTTCTCCGGGGGTACGGCATATGCGGCGAAGGTTATCACCCGGCTGCGAAGCGAACCGCGGCGCAGCCTTCTGCGAGACCAGGTGGACATTCCCCTGTTGAAAGCGGCCATGGCGCTCTATCGGAATAAGCCCGCCGAAGCCGTAAAGTTGCTGGAACCGACCCAGGTTTACGAACTGCGGGACTATATCATTCCGTTCCTGCGAGGGCGCGCCTATCTGGATGCCAAGATCCCGGAGCAGGCGGTTACGGAGTACAGGGCGATCACGGACAATCCTGGAATCGATCCGGTGTCTCCGATGTATCCCCTCGCGTTTCTGGGCCTCGGAAGAGCGTACCGCTTGCAGGGAAAGCGCACCGAGAGCCGGGCGGCTTACGAGCGCTTTCTCGACCTGTGGAAGGACGCCGATGTGAATGTGCCGGTGCTGCAAGCAGCCCGGCGCGAATATGCCAGACTCAACTTCAAGTGATTTTTCAGCAACCGCTAACGAGAAGTAGCACACGGCGAGGAACAACTCTACAGTTTGCCGTACTCCGTAGGCAATCAGCCCGCACACAGTCGCTGATGGGAACCCCGTCAACGTACTCCATCACCAGGTAGGGCAACCCATCCGACGAAGTGCCTCCATCGAAGAGGCGCGCGATGGGATGGGAAAGGCCCACGCACCGGCAAGCATCGGCGCACCCCGGTATTCGTGTGACTCTCTTGCTCTAGTTGACTGTCTGAAAGTAACCGCTAGAAGTTGCCGAAACGTCATAACTGTTATGACGTTGGCTTCCCCATTTTCCTCAACCTCTGATCAGCGAGCCGAGTTGGAAGGACACTTGCGGCGTCGCAATTTGCCGGCGAGGGTGGCCCGGCGTATGCGGATCATTCTGTTGCTGGCCGATGGAGCCAGCTACAGTCAAATCCAACGGAAATTGGACACCGCGGCGACCACCATCTCCCGCTGGAAGACACGCTATGAGGAAGCAGGATTGGAGGGCTTGGCTACATTTCACCCCGGACAACCTCCGCGACTGCTGAGCGCCGAGTTGAGAGCCAAGATTCTTACTAAGACCAAGGAAGATCCACCGGATGGGTCCACCCATTGGAGCCTGCGCAAGATGGCTAAGGTTCTCAAGGTGGGTAAGGATCTGGTGCGCCAAGTGTGGAAAGAAGTGGATTTGCGGCCGCACCGGCTGGATCGCTACAAGGCCAGCGACGATCCCAATTTTGAGGCCAAAGCCGCTGAGATTATCGGCTTGTATCTGAATCCGCCCCAGCACGCCGCCGTGTTCTGCGTGGATGAGAAGACGGCCATCCAGGCTCTGGACCGTACCGATCGGCGTCTCCCTCTATCTCCAGGGCGCCCGAGCGCCATGGCTTTGAATACCTTCGCCATTTCACGCTATCGCTTTACGCGGCCTTCAACACCAAAACAGGCAATGTCATTGGCAAGACTGCTGACAGCCACACCAGCGCCGAGTTTGTTTCTTTTCTCGGCAATGTGGTTGCCAGTTGGCCAGCAGGCCAGGAGATCCACATCATTCTGGATAATCTGTCGGCGCATAAAACCGGCAAGGTTCGCGAGTTCCTGGAGACAATCCTCGGGTCCGGTTCCACTTTACTCCGACCTACTCTTCCTGGCTCAACCAAGTTGAGATCTGGTTCTCCAAGCTGCAACGCGACGTCATCATCCGTGCAATCTTCACCTGGGTTCAGGATCTCGCGCGTAAGATCATGCGCGATATCCGCATTTACGACAAGACCGCCAAACCGTTTAAGTGGAAATACAATGCCGTGACTAAGAGAATCAGAAAACACTAGCAATGTCTTGCAGACGGTCAACCAGCCGGCCCTGGAAATCGCTTCTGAAAATAAACTTCTGACGAAGGATAATTTCCACCCCTTTTCGCGCATTCTGACCGGAAAGGGAATTTAGTAGTAGCTACCTTGCCAACAGAAAGGAATTTACGTTAAAAAAGAGGACTATCATGCGAAACAGTTTAGTTCGAATCTCTGTCTCAGCAATTACCTTGTTCGGTCTGGCTGCGTCTGGCCTGCCGGCAGCCACCTGTTTTCCCAGCGGTGCTGATCAATCCCTCGTGCCATTCAGCATGGTCACACTGAAGAACTTCAGTTGGGGCAGTCAATACGCCAGCTTTGTGAAGGGCACCATGACCTTGTTCAATAGCAAAGCCAACGGCTTGTACTCAAGCGGGGTCACCCTCAACTCGGGTCCTGCACAACAGTTGTTCAGCGATCGCGCCTTTTCGCTCGGCTACGGTCTCGATCAGCCGTTCGGTATCATCTATCCGGATACCATATACCTTACGGCTTCAAACGTGAAGTCAAACTACATTCGGTCCATCTACGACGATCCGGCAGGGGGTAGCGTGACAGTTGGCTCGACCATAATTGGTCTGTCATGTAATGCCGCTACCGGCGAGCTTTATGGAGCGGTCGGTACTGATACCTTTGTCGTGATCACTTTCGGATCACCTCAGCCCCGACTGCCCACCCCCTACTAATAACTGAGCTTACCAAGTCGTCCAAATGCCAAGCGGACAAGTCCCCAGGGCGGCCCCACGCTCTGGGGATGGCATATCAAGGCAGGGTGGTTGGCGCAGAGTACAGGCAGTCCGCTGTTCGCCGGTCAGGAGATTTATTCATGAGGCCTCGCCCCCTTGCTTTTTCCGTATGCGTGTTTTCGCTGGTTGTCCTCGGCGGTTGCCGACGGAAGGACTCGCCCCAGATTGCCACTCTATCGCCTTCCCCGTCATCGTCCGCGGTAACGAGGCCTTTTCACGATCTTCGCGAAGTCCCCGGCACCGTTTTCGACGTTTCCTTCACGCCCGCAACCGTCCGCATTGACGTGTCTTCCTGGCGCCTGAGCCTCAAGAGCATTAGTTCGGATGGCAGTGTGTTCGTCTTTGACAATCCCGAAGACCGCATCCAATCGCTGACTGCCGGCAGCGTTCTTTTTCTGGAGAATCTCAGCGTACGCAAGGTTGTTGCTACCGCCGTACAAGACGGACACGTCGCGATAAAGACAAGGCCCGCAGGCATCCCGGACCTGATCCAGAACGGCACAATTCGCTGGAAGATTCCGGTCAAGTTCGGCTCGCTCTACGCCCGCAGTCCCTCCGCTGAAGGTGGGTGATTTCAATTATTTATGTTCTGTCAAGGCTAATAGATCGTGGCTTACTTCCGGCTGCTCGGTCGCGTATCTAATCTTGGTTTGTGTTTTCACTTTAGCGAAATACCTGTGCGGTATTCGTACTTCTTTTGGTATGTCAGCATCGTCAACCACGGCTCCGCGCATTATCAGACCGCCGTCCGACGGCTCAAATCGAAACCTACGGCTTGCAGAGTCAAATCCAAGAAGCACTCCTGCGACAATGTTCTCGTCGGTCTCAAGTTGGCTTGTAGCTTCAATTAGGCTCTTCAAGGCATCCACCTGGACGGAGTCCAGGACGGATTTAGACTTACGGCTTGGCCTTTTTTCCATTCGATATCCACTCCAACGCTTGAGGAAGATAACGCGGAAAGCCATTTGTAAGCGGCTCTGATAGGAGCTAACCCAAATCTCGGCGCAAGGCCCTTAATTTCTTCTGTACTGGAAGCCGTTGCGATTTCGGCAAGTCGGCCCATTGCCTCATCTAGCTTGCTTTCGCTGAAAAGCAGTCGTTCGTTGGGCACCGTAAAAACGAATCCCACTGATCCCGAATATGCATAGGCGAATTCCATGGAACTGGTTTGAAGTGCCATTGATGATAGATGCGCGGTGTCCCGTGGCAGTCCGGTCGAGACAGTCGCATACATGATGGCGTACAGCGTCTGAAAGGAATCGAGGGCACGCCCGAGCAGCATCATCGTCGGTCGCTCGTTGCCTTCAAAGATGCGGTAAGAAACGACGTCTACTTGGGCCGTATATGCGACTTCCTCAAACTCGTATTCTAGATATTTCCGAAGCTTGTAAAGCGACTTCAGGGAAGATTGCAAAGACCTAGATTGCTGCCTTCCAAAGGCTCTTTCAGTGAGGCTTATCTGCTCCGCGTTTTCTAGAAGCCTCTGCTGGATCTGGAGGATGCTCATGCCGAGCTCCCTGGCAACAGTATACGGCCTAATCCTTTCTTTTCACCTTGGCGACTGATTCCGAAAAACGCTGCCCAGTACCCCTGTTCTTGAAGACAGCGTGCGTGCTCTGGATGGCCTATCTCCGCTTTTGACGCGCTGAACGTATGGCATTTGAACAGGTTGCTAGGCTCGTTTTGAGGATCATCCCACCAGTCCCAAATCGCAAGCTGCTCGTCGGTCGCCGTGGCCTCAAATTCAACGGGCATAATCATAACCAAATCTACATCTTTGGGTTATCTTCTCGGTTAGAAAACTTATTGGAGTAACAGAGGCCCAAGCCAAAGTTTCGGATCTATGTCGTGTTTTGCGGCGAACTCGCCAGTCCCAGCATCGAAGTACATCTAGTTTAGGCGAGATGAGCAGGTAGGAGATGATGGCTGGGTTCATGCTTGGCGGCGATAGGCACGGTGCTGTTCCTCGTTCAACCTAGTCCGTTGAAATCGCCGGCAGCCGTCCATGTTGAACGGGAGATCGTCTCAGCCATCGGCGCGGACGATCCGATTCCGCCTCGGCACATATACGGCATCGGCAAGGACGGCACCTTGCGGGTCTATGTCGACAACTCGCGACGACGGGGGATTCGCGGACTGGATTTCCCAGTCCGTTCCAGCACCTGCCGTCAAAAACGTGAACTGGGCGCAGTTTAGCAACGTGCGTGCGGCGACGGCGTCTTGTACGCGATCTGCAACGACGACTCCTCTTGGTTACTCTTCAGTTTTTGACATGATATGCGCCAGCACAGCATCCGTCTTACAAGGTGAATCTGCGTTATGCCAGATACTTTTGGCAGCGTCCATCTTCTGATCGGAAGCTTCCAGGCTAACAGCTGGCCTATTTAAAAACGGCTTCACCACGTCCTTCGCGGGAGACGGCCCGCAGACGGCAGTCGCGGCCAAAACGCGCTGAAGAACCTCATCCCACCTGCGCGCACGCTCCCGGACAGACAGTCCTCGCCGGGTTGGGTCAAGACGAAGCACGTCTTCGACGCGGGCCAGTGCACTCTGGGCATTCGCGTTTTCGGGATCAGCTTTCGCGGCACCTCGATATGCCGCTAACGCTGGGATGTCCTTACCTGCTGCATATCTTGCGTCTCCCAGCCTCAACCAGACGCTGACATCCTCGGGATAGCGGCCCGACAGCGCAGCATAGGCTTCTTCTATCTGCTCCGGCGAACCGATCGCCTTCACCATATCAGCAGCCTTCTTTGCAAAAGCGGGATCATCTCCGTGCTGCTCGATCATCGACAGCAGCAGGGCGGCCGCCTCACTTCGTCGTCCAGCGTCGGACAGCAGTGCGGCATATTTTAGTTGAGCGCTCCTGCGCCCTGGCTCGTCTGGCACAGGCCAGTCTTTTGCGAGCGCCTGCTGGAAGATGGGCAACGCCTGTTTTTTGTCGCCTTCGGCAAGGGCGATCTCGGCCAGTCCCATCCAGACCGGGCCGTTCTGCGGCTCTGCCTTGGCAGCCTCGGATAAATAAGATGAAGCCTCGCTGTAATAGCCTTCCTGAACAAGAGCAAGGCCCAAGGCGGCGCGGGAGTTCATACCCTGGATGCTGCGCGCCGGAGTATGGGCCAGCGCGTTCCTGAACGCCAGGACTGCGTTATCCACCTGTCCTTGAGCCATCAGTTTCTCACCTTCGCGGTATGCCTCAATGCCCAGATCGAGGCGGCGAGAGCGCTGCCAGAAGACCAGCCCGGAAACAATCAGTACCGCTGCCACAGTACTGGCGGCGATCGCAGGCAACCAGTTTTGAACCGATGCGGCAGCGATCTTCTCCTGTTCATCCGTATTGGCGAGACTCTGATAAGATTTGAAAACATCGCGTGTGCTGAGAACGCCCAGCGGATTCTCGCCGGCGCGGCTGACGACAATCATCTCCTCTATGCCCGCTCCGCCCATCCGCTGTAGCGCCGAATCCAAAGAGTCGTCCGGATGGATGCGGAGGCTACTCAGCGAAGGGGCGATTGCACCTCCGGCAAGATCGATCGGTCGCATGGCGCGCTCGACGGTCAACGGCTCCGGCCGGTGAGCGGCCGACGGCATCGCAATCCCTTCCTGACGGGAAAGTGCCTCGTAAATCGGCAGCTTCTGCAGCTTCTGTGCCAGGACGTAGCTGCACAGGTTCGCGATCATCAGCGGCACGATAATGGTGTAGTCACGGGTTACCTCGAAGATCATGATGACGCTAGTCATCGGCGTCCGAACGATACCGGCGAAAGCCGCCCCCATTCCGACCAGAGCATATGCGCCGGCATTCCCCGTGTGATCCGGCAACAGCGAGTGCGCGACTTGCCCCACGACGCCTCCGAGCATTGCGCCGATGAACAAGCTGGGACCGAAAATGCCACCGGCGTTGCCGGAGCCGTAACAAGTGGTTGTTGCCACGAGCTTCAGCACCAGGAGGAGCAGCATCACCTTCAGCGCAATCTGGCCGTTCAAAGCGGCGCTGACCAGGTTGTAGCCAACGCCCAACACGCCTGGCGCCGCAAGAGCCAGTAAGCCCACAACCAAACCACCCGCAGCCGGCGTGAATGGCTTCCATCGCTGTGGGACTCTCAGGAACGCCGCGCGCTGCCACAGCAGCAGCTTCACGAAGACTGTTGATACTAGGCCGCCGAGCAACCCGAGGACAGCATAAATGAGGAATTCCAACGGGTGTACCAACTGATACGCCGGGACATGAAAGAGCGGCTCGTCCCCTAAGATCAATCTCAAGACGATCCAGGACGTGGCGGCACCGATGACGACGGAACCGACAACTCGGGCGTGAAGGTCTGCCAGAATCTCTTCCAGGGTAAACAGGACGGCCGCCAGGGGCGTGTTGAAGGCCGCCGCCACCGCAGCCGCTGTGCCCACCGGAATCAGCGATTTAACCTGCTCTTCCCGCAAGCCGAGCCGGCGGCCCACCACAGATGCAATGCCGGCGCCGATCTGGACCGAGGGACCTTCGCGGCCGAGAGCAACACCGCTCCCCAGAGAGATGAAAGAGCAGATGAACTTGCCAACAATCGTGCGAAGACGAATCACGCCTTTTTCGAGGATCAATGCCACGCGTGTCTGGGGAATCCCACTCCCCCTCGCGTCGGGAAAGAACTTGAACAGTAACCAACCGCCGACTAGTGAGCCAATCAGCGGACTCAGAAATCGCTGTATGTCCCCGGCGTTCAGCAGGACTTTGCCTAAGCGTTCCGTGAGGGCCACAAAAGCGACAACGATCAGACCCACCACCGCGCTGATCACCAGGGCCAGCATCAGCAGAATCTTGTCTTCGTGCTCTCGTAGATCGATTCGCTCCAACCGCTGCTGAACGGGCTTTAGGAGCTTGAATCCTACACCGGAGATCATCGCACCCATTGTCCCAGTAAGTTTGTGGCAACGCAGTCGCTTTGGAGCCGCGAGCGCGATATCCTCCTGAACTCGCTTCTGAACTATCCCGGACAGCTTCCTCAAAGTCGTGGATATACGTTGCTGGACAAGTTGGTTCAGCAGGACGATACTGATCGCCGGAGAACTCTGAAGACCACTCCTCAGCGCCCGCTCGTTTTCAGCACGCTTGCCGCTCCGGGGCGGTCTCCTCAGGTTCGGCCTGCCGTTGACACGGCGACGATTCCTGCCAGATCTCCCTTTCCAGGTAACAGTTAAGAGCCGTTCTCAATGCTGCTAGTCGCGTTCGTTAGTCCATCAAATGATCTGGAATATGGCGAAATTGAAGGGCGGGTGGTGGCGCGCGCTCCTTTTCCGCAGCGTCTCGCAGTGTGTTATCAGGTGACGCTGTGACCCGTAAAGCGATTCTAGAATCGGTTTCGGTCCAAACACCACAGGGCATCGTTCCGCTAACCCCAACCATCGGCGGGATGCTTGGCACGGAATTTCCCGGCCGGCTCTATGTCGTTACACCGATCCGCGGCGGTGAGTACCCGGACACACCCCGGATGGGACAGTTGATCGGTAACGCCAAACCTCCGGTGCTACTCAAGTTGAAGGGAACCGCATTCGGAGTGCTGGGCCCCAACGAATTTGTCCCCGCAAACTCGTCACTCCTTCAAGGTGCCCCGATCCCGCATACCATAGTTTTCGTGATGGGGTGGGGTTGGAGAGCGTAGCCGACGCGTGCATTTACCGCGGACGATCTCCCGACGCTTTGCTGGAACCCAATCCGATCTACAAATCCGACGGTGCCTTTGCAAGCGAAATCGCTCGGCGGGCAAGAATTGCGGCCCCTCCGGGACGTTGACGCAGTCATCAAGTCTCGAAACGGTTCCTTGTGCAACACACCAGGAGCGAAGACCACGCAATTCGTAGATGCGTTGGAGACCGCTTGCCAGGGAAACCTTTATCCCGCGGCCCGGCATTGAAATGGTTGTGGCCTACGCCGCCAACACCCGCGTTTGCAGAATCCAGCTTCCTGCTATGGCGCCGTCGCGACAGCCCGGCGTCGAATCCGCTCAGGCGACTGAGGATTTTCTGCTTGAACTTGTGCCGCTAGCGATGCGGGGCAAAAGAGCTGCGGCGGTGGACGGCAATCTTCGGAGTGCCGTCCATGTCGGCGGTCGAGTAGCCTCGGCGCTTCAGATTGGACCGGAACCGCCATCGGTCGATCCGGCTTTGCACCATGGTTGGCGGGCGAACTGCGGATGAAAGCCGAGCACTATATCGACGATCCTTTGAGCATCGCATGCGGATACAAGCGAGATGGCGCTACATCATTTGAACACGTACCACGCACGTGGCTAGGGTATTCGCCGGAGTCAAGGGCTTCCCGCACGTGACCTCTTGTAAGGGTCTGTTAAGAAATAATGTTATCAAATCTGGGGCGGATCTCATAATTCCATTCGCCATGGAACTTGTCCGTGTATAGCCTGACTGCGGCAGTTCTCGGTCCGACACTTTGATTCCGGCGGGATATGTGCCCGTGTCGATTTCGGAGCGGACTCGCAGACCCGTTTCAGTGACGGTGGCGGCGATGAGACTGACCATCACTTGAATCGAAGTGAGCGGTTTCCCGCTCCAGTTCTGGCTGATGAAGCTGAACAGCCGGTGCTCGATCTTATTCCATTTGCGGGTGCCCGGCGGAAGATGGCAGACCGAGATGCGCAATCCGGTTTCGTCGGCGAGTTTCTGCAATTCGAGCTTCCATAGACGGACCCGCGAGCCGTTGCTGCCTCCCCCGTCGGCGGTGATCAGCAGTCGCTTGGCGTCCGGATAGAGCGGGCGGCCCATCGAAAGCCACCAGCGGCGGATGGTTTCCACCGCGAAGGCCGCCGTGTCGTGATCGATCCCCACGCCGACCCACCCGTTGTTGTGCGTCAGAT
>JBBRRB010000032.1:0-68775 GCA_038225555.1 Bryobacterales bacterium | reverse complement strand
GCCGCTTGGGTATACCTGTGTTCGTGAAGCTGAAGCCAAGAAACTTCCGTGTCCACGGCCGTGCCACTGCACTCTTCTGCTGGTTCACCTTGAGTTTGAGCTTCGTTGCGATGAATCGCGTTACGCTCTCCATCACCCGTTCCCCGGCTCGCCGGCTACGGACATAGATATTACTATCGTCCGCATAGCGCGCAATTCGAAGCCCGGGCCGCTCCAACTCCCGGTCCAACTCGTTGAGTACGATGTTACTCAGCAATGGCGATAAAGGTCCGCCCTGCGGAGCCCCTCATCCCCCGGATTCACCAACCCGTTCTCCATCTCCCCAGCCCTGAGAAACGCCCGGATCAGCTTTAATAACCGCTTGTCGCCGATCTTCTGCGCAAGCTTCGACATCAGTTTGTCGTGGTTCACCCGATCGAAGAATTTTCCAAATCCAGGTCTACCACCCAGCGGTATCCTTTAGCGATGTACTTCTGCGCCTGCTCAACCGCCTGATGCGCCGGTCGCCCTGAACGAAACCCAAAGCTGTGTTCGGAGAACGTCCGGTCCACCTGCGTTGCAGAACCTGCATCACCGCTGCTGGATGAATCGATCCAGCACCGTCGGGATGCCAACTCTCGCATCCCTCCGTCCGGCTTCGGGATCTCGACCCGCTTCACCGGTTGCGGCACATAGGTCCCGCTCAACAACTGTTCCCGGATGGCTGGCCAATGCTGTTTCAGGTACTCTGGCAACTGCTGAACGGTTATCCCGTCTATGCCAGCACTTTCCCGATTGGCCTTGACTCGTGCCAATGCCGGCTTGCAGTTTTCCCGCCCGCAGACTTCCTCCATCAACTGTTCGCCAATGGCCAGGCTTTCTGTCCCGCGCTTCACCGCGAGCGATTCGGTCCCTTCCGCGGATACCCTCGGAGCTTCACTCCTACTCTCGTCCGTGAAGGCCAACTCTAGCTGGTTCTTTCTGCCGCTTCTCGGGAAAGATCGCTCTCTCCTCAGTCCTGAATCCAGAACAAACGGCAGATCTCCCGAGGTAAGTTCGACTACTTTCAGCGCACAATCGCCCGATCTACAACCAGCCGCCTTGATGGATATGGGCTTCGCGATCATTGGCCCGCTCGCCCCGCTGCCGTATGCCTGTTATCGGGTTCTTATTCATCGGCTCGCGCCTTTGCTCCACGCTTCTTTCAAACCCCGCCTCGCGGCGACGCCCTTGCGCTTCGCTATGACTTCACCTCCATCAGGTTGTCAAAGGGACTTTCACCCTCGAGCTGTCGAACATGCTCGGCACACCAATGAAAAAGGGACCGGATTGCTCCAGTCCCTTTTTTTCGGACGTGCGCGGGAACTTCTTTACTGAACTGGCCGACCGTGATCAGCTGAACCCGGGGTGGAAGCGGAGCCATTTTGACTCGTAGCCTGACCTTGAGCTCCAGTAATGTCAAGTGCGTAAATTTTTACATCCACACGACGATTATTCTTACGATCAGCTCGCGTCTTGTTGAGAGCGTTCGGAAATTCGCTTCCAATTCCCAGCTCACGGATGTCGCGCAGCGGAACGCTGTGATCAACCGTCAAGTAGCGGACCACCGAACCAGCCCGCTTGCGGCTCAGCTCTACATTCATTGCCTTATTGCCCGTGGTATCGGCGAATCCTTCTATCTCGATTACGTAGTTGCGGCCGGTTCCGATAGTACCCGCCGCAGTATCCAACTCGGCTTTGGCGTCTTTATCTAGCAGGCTCTGTCCGGTTCGGAAATAAACCTGTTTCGTGTCCACTAGATGGTAGTTATCCAAGTTTTGCAACGACTTATCGAGCCGCGATACGCCCTGTTGGGCTTGCTGGGCAGCAGAGTTTGCAGCATCGGCGCGTTGTCCAGCTTGATTCGCCGAGTTCTGAGCGGCGCTGGCTGCGTCGGCCGCCTGGCCGGCCCGCTTGCCGGCGTCGGTCGCTTTTTCGTCGGCCGTCGCTACGGATCTGTCGAGATCGCCAATAGAAGCTTTGTTTTCTTTTACCCGTTTATCTACATCACTAACTTGAGTCTGAACCGGCGCGATCGCCTCCCGAACATGCTTTTTGGTCGCGCAGCCCCCGCTGATTAGAGCGGAAGCGACTACGGCACTAAGAACAACCGTGACTTTCCTGGTTATCATAAAGCGTCTCCTCTTTGAATTCTACAAGCAACTGCTGGGCCAATGTGCTAAGTAATCGATTTTATTTGCAGTGTGTAAGAAACACTACAATAAGTCGCCCCTTAGTCCTGTTTAAGAGTGTCTGGAATAAGCAGACTCTCTCTCTAAAGACGCAGCGGGAGTCATGAAGGCTTCACTCCGTTGATATTCGTGGTACACGGGAGATATGCGTCCAGCCATCGGCGACTACCTTCAACGCATCCTCACTGCTCAGGTCTACGACGTTGCGATCGAGAGCCCGCTTGACGAAGCGCCGCTTCTGTCGCAGCGTCTGCGAAACCGAGTGATGCTGAAGCGAGAGGACTTGCAGCCGGTTTTCTCGTTCAAATTGCGCGGCGCATACAACAAAATGGCGGCCCTCAGCCCGGCGGAACTCGCTGCCGGCGTAGTAGCTGCATCGGCGGGGAACCATGCGCAGGGCGTGGCATTGGCTGCGCAGCGGTTAGGTTGTCAGGCCACGATCGTTATGCCGGTTACCACGCCGAGGATCAAGGTGGCGGCCGTGTCGGCTCGCGGCGCCAACGTAGTCCTGCATGGCGAGTCTTACGACGAAGCCTATTCCCGCGCCAAAGAAATCGCGGGCGAGCAAGGACCTGTTTTCATTCATGCCTATGACGATCCGGCGGTAATCGCAGGACAAGGCACGATTGGAATGGAAATCTTGCGGCAGTATCCGCGCCCGATCCATGCCGTTTTCGTCTGCATCGGCGGCGGAGGACTGATCGCCGGAATTGCGGCGTACATTAAGAGCTTAAAGCCGGAAACCAGGATCATCGGGGTGCAGCCCGTGGATTCCAATGCCATGGATCAGTCCTTGCGGGCGGGACATCGAGTCCGGCTCGAGCATGTTGGTTTGTTCGCGGACGGAGTGGCGGTTAAACAGGTCGGGAACGAGACTTTCCGCCTCTGCCGCGAACTGGTGGATGAGATCGTACTGGTGGATACGGACGAAATTTGTGCCGCGATCAAGGATGTATTCGAGGACACGCGCTCGATTCTAGAGCCCGCAGGGGCGCTGTCCGTAGCGGGGATGAAAGCCTACGTCGCGCGGGAAGGGATTGAAGGCCAAGCCTTGGTGGCTCTGGCGTCGGGTGCCAACATGAATTTCGATCGGCTTCGTTTTGTCGCCGAACGAGCCGAGTTGGGTGAACAAAGAGAGGCCGTTTTCGCCGCGACCATTCCAGAGCGAGTGGGCAGTTTCAAGGCATTTTGCAAGGTGTTGGGTCCGCGCCAGATCACGGAGTTTAACTACCGTTATGCCGATGCCAAGGAGGCGCACGTCTTCGTCGGGGTCCAGGTGTTCGGCAACGAAGAAGCGTCGGCCGTTTTAAGGAACCTTGAGCTGGCGGGGATTCGCGTGCTCGATTTAAGCGCTGACGAAGCGGCTAAATTGCACATCCGGCACCTGGTTGGTGGCCGCGCCCCGGACGTGGAGAATGAGCGTTTGCTTCGGTTCGAGTTTCCAGAACGTCCTGGAGCGTTGATGACATTTCTGGATCACATGAGCCGGAACTGGAATATCTCGCTGTTCCACTACCGCAATCATGGCGCGGACTACGGGCGAGTGCTAGCCGGAATTCAGGTGCCGCAGGAGGATGAAGCGGAGTTCGGTTCGTTTTTGAGAGGAGTGGGGTATCCACACTGGGAGGAAACTCTCAACCCGGCCTACCGACTGTTTTTGGGTCGCTGACCGGAGGTGTCGCGATCAGGAACCCCAACAAGCTTACCGCCGCAGCCATCAATCCCCAAGAGGCCAGCCACCCTCGATCAATCAGCAACCCGGCCGCGAACGGTGCCCCAATCGAGCAAATTGAGTTCAGGGACTGATTCAGTCCCAGCACGACGCCTTGTTCCGAGCGCTTCACTTTTTGGGTGATGAGACTAGTGATCGCTGGCCGGAGAACGCCCGTGCCAGCCGAAGCCAAAGCCGCCACCACCAGCAGCATCGGAACTCGAAAAGTGAAGGCGAGCAAAACGAACCCAATCGCGGCAGCCAGAAATCCCGCCTTCACGATGCTGGACTCGCCAAACTTCTTCACCAGCCTCCCAATCAGGCCGCCCTGCAGAATGATCCCTAAAAATCCGAGGTAGGCGTAGACATAACCGACCTGCTTCGGTCCGAACGGCTGGGAATTCCACGTAAATCGCCGCTCCGCAAACAGGGGGAAGCCCGACATGAAGGCCGAAAAGGCGAAAGCGAAGGCTGCAAATTGCCAAAGCAGGGGCGCCAGTTCAGGCCTGCGGAAGAAGCCGGCATACACTTTCCAATCGAACAGGGTAAAGCGCTTCGGGGACCCTTCGCCGTCTGAGGGGGGTATGGTGTGAGGCAGGAGAAAGTAGGTTGCCAGGATGCTGGTTAGCGACAACCCAGCAGCGACGAGAATCGGCAACTGAAAGCTGAACTGCGAGAGATAGCCAGATATGCCGGGGCCAACCAGAAAGCCAAGGCCGAACGCTATCCCAATCAGCGCAAACGATTTGGCGCGCTCCTCGGGCTTGGTGACATCCGCAATGTAAGCCTGTGCCAGCGATAGATTTCCGGCCGTAAATCCGTCGATGATCCTCGACAGGAAGAGCACCCAGAGGACGTTCGCATAGGCCAGTATCAGGAAGCCGATGAAAGTGCCCGCCTGACTCAACAGGAGCATCGGCTTTCGGCCCAGCCGATCCGACAACCGCCCCAGCAGCGGCCCGCCGATTAGCTGGCAGGCAGCATAGGTGGAAACGAGCAGCCCTACTGTAGCGGGGCTAGCTCCAAACTTCTCCGCGTAAAACGGGAGCAAGGGGAGAATGATCGTCAGGCCGAGGACGTCAACGCAAACGATTAAGAAAATGGGGAGGAGCGGCGATCTCTGCAACAGCAGTACGATGGTAACAGAGTCCGACTATTACAATCCATGGCCGACCAACTCTATCTCTCTTACTGGCTGCAGTCCTTTACGGGCGGGAATATGTTTCGCCACTATGAAACTCTCCTCAGACTGTTCCCCTACTCGCGACTGGCCAAAGCGGAGTCCACCTTCCGGATCATTCCGGTGAGCTACGCTGAGCCGGCGATTCTAGAGCTTCCGGTCCCCAATCCAACCGATGTCGACCTGGTCCTGACGGCCGCCAAAGATTTTGCCAATCCTGATTGTTGTTATCGCCTGGAAGCAAGCTGGGATTTATGGCAGTACCAGGCGGACTGGGAAGTTCGTCCCGCGCGAGTGGCTTTGTGCTGCCTTGGTCCCGAATTCGAGAAGGATTTGGGCGAGAACCTGCGTATTGAGTTTGGCATCGATACTCACTTTCTTCCTCAGCCTGAACTCCCGAACAACGCGCACATGACTCAATCGAATGTTAAAAGCCTGTTGAAGCTGGTCCACGACCTGGACGATTCACTCCGCGCGCAGAAGCGGCAGCTCTGGACCGAATCGGGCGATAACTTTGCCGAAAAGCTGCAGCAGGCCTTGGTCGAAGTGGAACCCGGTCCCCGTCTACTTGGCGGGTAGGGTGGCTCGGGTCAGCCAGAAATCTTCGATCGACTGCACAACGCACATGAAATCGTCCAATTGAAGCGGCTTGGCGATGTAGCAGTTCGCATTCAGGTCGTAAGCGTACTCCACATCTTGAGGAGCCTTCGAAGTCGTCATCACCACTACCGGAATGCGATGGAGGTCGGGATCGGCTTTGATTTCCGCCAGCACCTCGCGACCGTTCTTACGAGGGAGGTTGAGATCCAATAAGATCAGGTCTGGACGGGGCGCATCCTGAAACTTGCCGAGCTGGCGAAGGAAATCGATCGCTTCCACGCCGTCGACTGCGACATTCAAATTCACCGGAACCTGACCCGACTTGAAAGCTTCCTTGGTCAGCCAAACATCCCCGGGATTATCTTCTACCAGGAGAAGTTGCATGACTTTCCCGGGCATCGGGGCGGCTAACATAAAACACCTTAAAGCACGTTCATGTCCAGGCGATGGGATGCGCCAATCAAAGCGGTTATGCTTGTGCTTGGATTGGGGCGACCGAAACTAAAGCAAACTAAAGGAGTTTTCTATACGCTCGATTGAAATAAAGTAGTGGTTGACCAGAATCGGATAATACTTTCAAAACGCGTCCGATAAGCACGGTATGGTCGCCCGCACTAATCATTTTGTCTACCGCACATTCAAATTGCGCGAGGCAATCGGCGATTAAAGGTGTACCGGATATGCCGGAGTTCCACTCCACGCCATCAAATCGGCCTTCCGGCTGCATCGCGAATCGCACGGACAAATCACGCTGAGCGTCATTCAAGATATTTATCGCAAAATGAGAATTGATTTGAAAATAAGAGAGAATGCTGCATCCATAGTCAATGCAGACCAGAATTAAAGGCGGCTGCAACGAGACGGAAGTGAAAGAGTTAACAGTTAATCCATGTGGAGATCCGTCCGGGGCAGCTACCGTGGCAATGGCTACACCGGTAGCAAACTGAGCGCACGCGTCGCGAAAAGCGTCGGGATCGAGCGGGGCGGACATGAACGAAGCAGCACCTTCGGCTCTTGACAAGAGGTAAACTCAATCCTATCATGGAGTTTGCTCACCTTAGGATACTTGTCAGTGGGCCCGGGGAATCGGGGGGAATCTTGATCAAGTTAGATATTATCAATGAAGTAGTTAACAAGACCGGGATCACTAAGACGAAAGCCGAGATGGCAGTGGAAACGGTTTTTGAGAGCATGAAGCGCGCACTCGCTCATGGCGAGCGTATCGAGCTGCGCGGGTTTGGAATTTTCAACGTTCGGCCACGCAAAACGGGCATAGGCCGGAACCCTCGCACGGGTGCCGAAGTAGCCATCCCCCCTGGCAAGGCGGTTCGGTTCAAGCCCGGCAAGGAACTGCAAACTTTGCAGTAGATTGTGGTTCCATCGGTCGGATTTCCCCTGACGATCGTTCGTCGTGAACGGGTCACGTTGCACGTTGTTCTTTTCCTGACTACGCTGTTCACGACGACGGTGGTAGGTGCCGGATTGGCGAGAACCTTCCAGGCCAACCGTCCAGTGGATCTGGAGCAGGACTTTGCGATTATCGCCAATTTGTGGAGCCATCCTGAAATTCTGCTGGAGGGCCTGCCGTTTTCTTTAACCCTCCTCACAATTCTGCTCGCGCATGAAATGGGGCATTACGTCACTTGCGTGCGATACGGCATTGATGCGTCTCTGCCGTATTTCCTGCCAGCCCCCACTCTCATCGGCACCTTGGGGGCGTTCATCCGGATCCGGTCACCGATCTATACACGACGGGCGCTGTTTGATGTCGGAATCGGCGGACCGATCGCCGGTTTCGTTTTTTTAGTTCCGGCCCTGCTGATCGGACTCAGTTTTTCGAGAGTTCAGCCAGGAATTGCCGTGCATGGAGATTTCGTCTTCGGGACCCCGCTGCTGCTGAGACTCCTGGAATCCGTTTTATTCCCAGGGGTGCCCGTTGCGGATATCAGTTTGCACCCGATCGCTCGCGCGGCTTGGGTGGGAATTCTGGCTACTGCCTTAAATTTGCTGCCGATCGGTCAACTGGACGGCGGCCATATTCTGTACTCTTTTTTTGGGAAGCAGCATAAATTTTTGTCGCGCGTGTTCGTCGCGGCACTGGTTCCCCTGGGCATCTTTTACTCCTGGAGTTGGCTGGTTTGGGCGGTTCTTCTGGCGGTGTTCGCGCTGCGCCACCCCACTATTTTCGACGATCTTCCCCTCGGGGCCGCCCGGACGAGGCTTGGTTGGGTGGCTTTGATCATGTTTCTTCTCTGTTTTACCCTCACCCCTATCAGGTCAGGCAGCTAGTTTATTTGGTAAGAACCTCAGCGGAGGTCACCGCCGCACTGGATATCATCCTGTAACCATGGGCCTGTGGTCCACGAAAGCTGATGACACGGATTGAGGCCGACCGCCAATGACTTACCCCAACGCCGTTGAGGGCCAACCTCGGACTCCCCGGTGCCGTGTTTTCCCGACCTGAGGTCGTAGCAGCGCCTACCGCAATTCCAGATTGGAAGTACTGATCTTCACATCGGCGGCAAGATGCGGTGATATCCTCAATAGACAATGGTTGTGGATTGTTCCAGAATGACCTACGACCTAGGATCTCCATTTCCGACGCTCGGGCGGGCACCAATCACCGAAGCGACCATTGATATTCAAGTCGCACTTTCGCCTGACGTCAATCTGGAGATGTTGCGGGCTTTTTATCGCGGACTGGAGAGGCGGTTTCCTCTCGTCGAAGATCGCATCCGTTTTGGTGCCACGGTTGAGGTGAATAAGGCCGCCGTCCCTAAGATGACAAGTCAGGGACCGACGCCTGACGGTCTCTTGATGAGGTCCGAGAGTGAGGCATTGGTTGTCCAAGCGCGTCTGGACGGCTTCTCCGTCAACAAGCTTGCCCCGTATGAAAAATGGGATGTACTGAGAGGGCAGGCACAAGAGTTGTGGCAGCGATATCTGGAAATGGCGCACCCAGTGGCAGTGAAACGGTTGGCGGTGCGATACATCAATAGGATTGAGTTGGAACCCGGCGTTGATTTCAAAGAATCGATCTTGACAATTCCTGAAATCGCTCTCGGTATTCCTCAGGGACTGCCTGAATATTTCATGCGGCTCGTTATCCCGCATGAATCTGGTTCCACCGCTATCGTTACGGAGGCGTCGCTCCCGCGCACTCACGAGGATCTCCCTGCCATGCTTTTCGATATTGACGTTTTTCGATTCACCAACATCCTCGCGGGCGATTTTGAAGAGATTTGGCCACTACTGGAAGAGTTGCGAGCCTATAAGAACATGATCTTTTTCAATTCGATTACTCCAAAACAGATGGAGAAATATGCATGAGCTGCCCGATGCCTGCCTCCGGCCCACCAGTCATCGATGCACCGCCGACGTATGTTGAGTACCGGAAAGATGCTGCGCTGATCGCACGGCTGTTTAATTCCTACGGACTTGCGATTCAGGAGTGTCCGGCAGTTGAGATAATGCCGCAGACGTCGGCCGCCCTCGCCGGCTTCAGTGCTGTAGAGCAAGAAATGCGCCTGCTTCTCAACTTGGAGGAGGCCGACGAGTTCGGACCTGTTCGCCCAGCCGACTACAGTATCGGGGTGGCGAGGAAGACCCTTTTCCAACTCGTGCGAGCCGGTTTGAAGGTCCCCCCAGTCCGTGAGGCAGGAACCGATCACGATGGCGCACTACGACTCGCGTGGGAGAGTGGCCCGCGATTTCTGGAACTGGTTGTTCCTCGGGAGCGCCATGTTGCCCCTTACCTCTACTATTCGCAGGGCGACCAATACAATCTGCAGCGTGATCTCTCGTTTGGCCCGGTTTGTGAGCGGTTCAGCTGGCTGTCTGCCTAAGCCGACAGAGCCGCTTATTAACGGCTCCGACACCGGCCTTCGGCGAATGCGGTCCGGCGACGCGCGAAATGATGGGACGGTTAAGAAGGCTGCCTTTTTGCCAAGCAGGAACGGCAAGGACCGAGACGGGCTGTCCATTTCAATCTCAGATTCAGCCTTCCTCGAATCGCACAGAGCGAAATTCGAGCAGCCCGGCAAAGCAACAGCCGCAATTCAAGTGGAAAGCATTGAAGATGTCGGCTTAACCGTTCATGCTGATCCTGATCCTGATGATCCGCGCCATGCATTGATCAAAGGAATACCTGACATAACGATCGAACCAAATCTTGCTCGAGTAGAGCGATTCGCGGAGCTCCTGGCGAAACAGGCTACTGTATATAGGTTTCCCCCACCCCTCGTCTAACATTACTCATGACGTCAACCAAAGAAACAACAATCATCTCGCGGATAGACCGGAATAGCAGTCTTCTACGGCAAATGATCAGCCCGACAAGTCGGCCTCTCGCCGGTAATTGTACATAAGTCCGGTTCTGGGAAAGTTGACCTCTCACTTGGCCGACTCGTCTTCATCCCTGACAACAGCCCTCTGCAACATCTGGCGACATCCGCCGGAACGATAGATTTGTCAGCTCCGGCCCTTAATCGTCGTCAACCAGACTCAGCCAATCGCACTGATACAATGCCAGCATGAAAGCGCTCACTGGATTCCTCCTGCTTACGGCAGCCGCACTGCTCGCTCAGCCGCACAGACCGGTCGAAGAATTCCAAACGAAATTGGGAGTCGTCAAGATCACCCCGATCCGGCACGCGAGCATGCTCATCGAGGCCGGGGAGAAGGCAATCTACGTGGACCCGTGGAGTCAGGGCAGTTTTGAAGGCCTGCCGCCCAAAGCCGATCTCGTGCTCGTCACCGACATTCATCCCGATCATATGGACCCGGTTGAGGTAGCAAAAATGCTAAAACCCGGCACTGCCGTGATTGCTCCCGCTGCGACAGCCAAAGCCTTGACTACGGCTAGGATCTTGTCGAACGGCGAGAAAACCACTTGGGACAAGTGGACCATCGAAGCCGTGCCGATGTACAACTTAAAGCGTGGACCCACCGAAGGCACTTTGTACCACGACAGGGGCAGGGGCAACGGGTACGTTCTCACCTATGGCGGCATGCGCTTCTACATCGCGGGCGACACTGAAGGCACTCCTGAGATGCGAGACTTGAAGAACATCGATGTTGCTTTCGTCCCAATGAATCTGCCCTACACGATGACACCAGCCGAGGCCGCGGCCGCCGTTCGGGCTTTCCATCCGAAAATTGTCTACCCATATCATTACAAAGGCAGCGACACAAAGCAGTTCAAAGCGGCGTTGGATGGCTCGGGAATCGACGTGAGGCTGCGCGATTGGTATTACTGATTCTCTTCTTCGCTCTGGCAGGTGCCGTTGCCGGGCAATCCAAGCGCGATCTGGGCCCGGTGCCGCGCTATGAAGTGAAGCGGGCGGAAGGCAGGATCACCGTGGACGGCAAGCTGGACGACGCCGCCTGGAAGAACGCCGGAACGATCGTGTTTCAGTTTCCATGGGATGAGCAGACGGGCGCCAAGCAGAAGACTGTCGCGCGTCTCCTCTGGGACGACGACCATCTATATGTCGGATACGATTGCCAGGACACCGACATCATCGCGCACTATTTGAATCGGGACGATCCCACCTACAAAGACGATGCGGTCGAGATTTTCATCAACCCCGATGCGTCCCAGTCTTTCTACTACGGCCTGGAGATGAATGCCCGAGCCACGCTCTACGATTACTTCTTCGCGTTCCCGCAACTGCTGATCGCACGCGTGAATTTCGACGGGGTTCTGCTGGCCACCAATATTCGAGGCACGCTGAATCAGTCCGGAGACAAAGACGACGGATGGAGCCTGGAGGTCGCGATTCCGTGGAAGAATTTCAACGAATTGGCGAAGCAGACGCCTCCGGCGGCGGGAGCGGTGTGGCGCGCGAATCTGAATCGCTGGGATGGCACGGAGCCGAATCGCCGCCTGAGCGAATGGTCGAACTCCGGCATGGATACACCGAATCCGCACAACCCGGCGCGATTCGGAGAGCTAGTGTTCGTGAAATGATCCGCTGCGAACCTTGGCGGCCGTCTCGCTGCCGAAGATAGGCAGGCTGTCGTCCGTAATCAATCCAATCTGCTTCAAGACTGAAGCCTGATCCCAGTAGATGTGTTCATGGGCGAGCTTCCCGTCGCGAAAGCGCACGATGGCAACCAGCGGGATTTCGACGCGCTTTCCGGTCGGGGGAACGCCGGGCAGCATCCAGGGCATCTCCTCGGAATGCGTGAACGAGAAAATCATTTCGTCCACCAACTGATCTTCGCCAACTGTTCTCGAAATGGGCGTTAGGGTCGTATCGGCCGGCATACGGGAGATGAAATCCTGCGAATAGAAGGCGCGCAAAGCGCTCTTGCCGTAGCCGCCCGTCATCACCGGAATGTGGTTGACGTAAGCGTCTTCCACCATCGTGTCCAACGTGGCTTCAGTGTCGCGCGTGGAGAATTCGTGGGCTGTATGCTTTTCCCATAGTTCGGTTAGACTCGGCATAGACGTATCATAAACGGAACCGGAGGCGTTGCGACTCCGTATGCATCAGGGAGGTGACCAATGAGATTTCCAGGGCGCTTAGCTCTTCCCGCTGTTCTGATTTTCGGCCTGACGGGCTGCATCGACTTTGCCGATTTCACCGAGTCGGACAGGTTTAAGGAGGACTTCCACCATAGCTATCCGCTGGCCGCGGGCGGAACTCTCTCGGTCGAAAATGCGAACGGTTCTGTGGAGATTTCCGGGTGGGAAAAGGACACGGTTGAAATCAACGGCACCAAATACGCCAAGAGCAAGTCGCTGCTGGACGAGGTGAAGGTGGAGACTAGCGCTTCGTCAGGAGCGGTCAGGATTCGGACGGTTCGACCCTCGGATAGTCATGGCGGGGCGGGGGCGCGTTATGTAATCCGGGTTCCTCGAAAGGTCTTACTGGATGCAATTACCACCACAAACGGTTCAATTCGCGTGCAGGACGTGACTGGGAACAGCCGCCTCCGCTCGACCAATGGTTCGATTCGCGTCCAACAGTTGACGGGGGAACTCGAGGCGCACACGACGAACGGTGCAATTGAGGCCATGGACCTGGATGGCAACGCCCGCCTGGAAACCAGCAATGGAAGCATCAAGGCCGAGTCGTCGCACGGCTCCCTGGAGGCAACTACTTCCAACGGATCGATCAACGTAGAGCTCACCGATCCCGCGCTGAACTGGCCAGTGAAGCTGCACTCCAGCAACGGGCATATCGAGGCCCGCCTGAAAAGCGAGAAACTGCCCGATCTGCGAGCCGAGACGTCGAACTCCTCCGTGTCGATTCGGATTCCGGCGAACGCCAATGCCCGTCTCCGGGCGCACACGTCGCACTCGAATATTACGAGCGATTTCGATATTTCCAACCGCAGCAATTCAGGATCAAATGCTGACCTGGAGGGCAACATCGGCTCAGGCGGCGGACCCCTCATCGAGCTTTCCTCGACCAACGGATCTATTAAGGTTCTAAAAAATTAGGCGAGGCGTTACGGGTCGCATTGACTTACGTCGATGGACAGAATAGGCTTCGAACATGCCAGACATGTTAAATCGCGCCATACTTTGCAGTGCGCTCGCCGCCGGGTTTTTCACTCCCAGTGCCGACGCAGCTAAGAAAGGCAAAATGCACACACCCAAGCTCGAAGACAAATATGCCGAGGTAAATGGCGTTCGGCTGCATTATGTGACCGCCGGGAAAGGACCGCTGATCGTTTTTCTGCACGGCTTTCCGGAGTTCTGGTACGAGTGGAAAAATCAGCTCGCCGAATTCGGCAAGGACCATCTAGCCGTCGCGCCCGACATGCGCGGTTACAATCTTTCCGCCAAGCCGACCGAAGTGGATCAGTACCAGGTGAAATATTTGGTCGAAGACGTGCGGGCTTTGGCGGAACACCTGGGCCATAAGAAATTTGTGCTTGTGGGACACGATTGGGGCGGAGCCGTGGCTTGGGCCTATGCGATCGCCCATCCGGAGACGCTTGAAAAACTGGTGATCGTCAACGCTCCGCATCCGGGAGTTTTTGGTCGTCTATTGAGTCAGGATCCGGCCCAGCAGAAAGCCAGCGGATACATGCTCATGTTTCGCAGTCCGCAAGCCGAACAGATGCTTTCTGCCAACAACTACGCTGGCTTGGTGAACGCGGTGATGGGCAAGGGGCTCGAAACCGGAGTGTTCACGGAAGAGGATAAGAAGGCGTACATTGAAGCCTGGTCGCAGCCGGGTGCGCTCACGGGCGGGCTGAACTACTACCGCGCCGCTAAAATCGGTCCTCCGGCTCCGGTGAAAGAGGGCGAAACGGCCGAGCCGTCCAAGCCAGCGGCAAGCGCTTTTGGGGACCCAGATAAGCTGATGGTCAACGTGCCAACCCTGGTCATCTGGGGCGAAAAGGACACGGCATTGTTGCCGGGCAATCTGGACGGTCTGGATAAATTCGTTCCGCAATTGACGGTTAAGCGCATTCCGGACGGGTCGCACTGGGTGATTCATGAGAAGCCAGCCGAAGTGAACGAGTACATTCGCGAGTTTATCGCCAAGTAGCCGCTACACTGATATTTGAGCTTTCAATTCCGACAGGCGATCTGCAACGAAGTTTATGGCAAGCGTCCGCTAGCAGAAGTGTGCCGGAGTATTCGCGAGATCGGTTACTCCGGAATCGAAATTGCGCCTTTCACGCTGTCCGAGAGTCCGCGTGACCTTACGCCTGCGGCACGGCGAGAGTATCAGGATCTCATTCGCTCGGAAGGCCTCACGTTTGTCGGGCTGCACTGGCTGATGGTTTCGCCGAAAGGGTTGCACGTCACTACTCCGGACACAGCTTTGCGCGAACGGAGCTGGGATCATATTCGCGATTTGATCGATCTTTGCGCCGATCTTGGCGAGCAGGGAATTATGGTTTTCGGTTCGCCTCAACAACGATCCACGCAAGGCATCAGCGTAGAGGAGGCTACCCGTAATTACACGGACGGGCTGGCGGGAGTTGCGCCCCACGCTGAATCGCGCGGAGTCACGATCCTGGTGGAAGCGCTCCCGCGCAATCAATCGGATGTGATCAACACCCTGGCCGACGCCGCCGCGATCGTTCAACAGATCGGCAGTTCGGCTGTGCGCACCATGTTCGACACGCACAACGCAGCCGATGAGACCAGTGCTCACGCCGACATCGTGGAGCGCTACTTCGACCTGATCCGCCACGTGCATGTGAACGAGATGGACGGACGCCATCCCGGGACTGCCGATTACGACTTCAGGTCCGTGTTCGCCGTCCTGAAAAAGCTGGGCTATCGACATTGGATCTCGCTTGAGGCTTTCGATTTTACCCTCGGGGCAGAGAAAATCGCCGCCGAATCTTTACGACATCTTGAGAAGGAGATTGCCAGCCTAGCCGCATGAAGAAATCCATTGTTACAGGAGGCGCGGGTTTTATCGGCTCCGCGCTAGTGAGAGGCTTGCTCGCGCAAGGGGACATTTCCGTGGAGGTGATCGACAATCTCTTAACGGGCCATGCGCGAAACCTGGACGAAGTCCGGGACAGGATTGTTTTCCACGAGATCGACATTCGGCATTACACTCCCTTGGCTGCGGCGATCGAGGGGGCCGACACGGTTTATCATTTGGCCGCAATCCCATCTGTGCCGCGCTCAATTCGGGAGCCCGTCCCATCCCATGAAGTGAACCTGGATGGCTCTTTCAACGTCTTTCACGCGTGTGTGCAAGGCAAGGTCCGGCGGGTGGTTTATGCTGCATCGTCGTCGGCTTATGGAGACACGGAAGTGCTGCCCAAGGTGGAGTCGATGGCGCCACGGCCCAAGTCACCCTACGCGGCTCAAAAGCTGATGGGGGAATATTATGCAAGCACTTTCCATACTTGCTTCGGCCTGGATGCGGTGGCTCTGCGGTTCTTCAATGTGTATGGCGAGCGCCAGGATCCAGGGAGCCCTTACTCGGGTGTAATCTCGCTTTTCATGAAGGCTGCTATTGAACGCCGAAACCCGACCATTTTTGGCGATGGCGAGCACAGCCGCGATTTCACCTACGTGGACGATGTCGTCAGCTTATGCATGAAGGCAGCAGCGGCAACGAATGTCGGCGGACAAGTTTATAACGCCGGAAATGGCAACCGCTACACGCTGAACGAGCTATGGAAACAGTTGCAGTTGATTGAAGGGATCGACCTGCCCGCGAAATTCGAACCTGCGCGGGAAGGCGATGTGCGGGACTCGCAGGCTGACATCACTGCGGCGCAGCGCGATTTGGGACACGATCCCCAGTACACGTTCGAACAGGGGCTCAGACGTACTCTGGCCTGGTATCGAACACAATTTTAGCGGCGCACGCCTCTACAATCGCAAACAAGTCCCGCGCTCGCACCGGTTTCGTAAGACACGCATCTATCCCGGCCTTCAGCGCGTGGGCTGTCATCGCGATAATTGGGCCTTCGACCTGGTCCTAATGGACGTTCAAATGCCAGTGATGGACGGATTGGAGGCCACGGCCATGATTCGGGGATTTCAGTGGGTGTTGGCGACTATGTTGGGCTTATGCCCGGGGCGGCTTTGGGCACACTTGGGCAGACCGGCAACGCTGCGGGGCAACCTCTTTCCGAAGCGCATGGTCACTTTGGTATCAAGCACGACGGTTTATGGATAGATCCTTTTTACTTTCTGAACGGCCCGTGTCCGTGGATGTAGCTATGGCTCGCTTCCTTTTGCGACTACTTCTCTTCTTTTTGGCCGGCTGTCAGCTTTTTGGTGCCGATCCGCCTGTGTTCCATCGAGCAAACTTCCTCGGCCTCATCGTAGGGAAGGCTACAACCAAGGACTTGGAGCAGCGCGTTGGAAAACCGAGGGAGACTTCCCTGGATCAGGCAGGAACGCTCTGGCTCTACTACACGAACATTGGTCCTATCAAGGGCAAGGTCGAGGTGATTGCGGTTGCTAAGACCGGCGTAATCAAGTCGATAGTGCTCTACCCTGAGGACGGCATTTTGTTTGGGCAGCTCACAGCGTATTTTGGGCCAAATTACCGCATCGTCCTCTATAGCTTCGACACTTGTTTAGATGACGGCGGATCCTAAACGATCTTTGAGGACCCGAACGGTAATTTGGACTACGCCGTCTATCCAGATTTGGGGTTGGTGATTTCAATGGTTGGCTCGTCCTATGTTGAATATCTTAGCGCGCCTCTTGGCAGCAAGACTTCACGTTGCCGCGGACAGCGGAAACCCCCAAGTTTTAAGAATCGAACGAAGCCGAAACCGTAGGGTTGTGACAGCCCCGCGAAATTCGAACCTGCGCGGGAAGCCGATGTGCGGGACTCGTAGGCTGACATCACTGCGGCGCAGCGCGATTTGGGACACGATCCCCAGTACACGTTCGAACAGGGCCTCAGGCGTACTCTGGCGTGGTATCGAACACAGTTTTAGCAGCGCACGCCTGCACAATCGCAAACAAGTCCTGCGCTCGCACCGGTTTCGTAAGACACGCATCCATCCCGGCCTCGAGGCAGCGAGCCTCATCGGCCTTCAGCGCGTGGGCTGTCATTGCGATAATCGGGATGCGTCGGCCCGTGGCCTTCTCGCGGTCGCGAATCATGGCCGTGGCCTCCAATCCGTCCATCACCGGCATTTGAACGTCCATTAAGACCAGGTCGAAAGCCCGCTCCTGCCAGGCATTCACCGCCTCGCGTCCGTTGTTTGCCAGCGAAACGTCATGCCCGTGCCGGGTCAGGAGACGCATTCCGATTCGCTGATTCACGACATTGTCTTCCACCAGAAGAATGTTCAAAAGACACCGCAATTGAACGCTGACTGAGCTGGGATCAATAGCAGGTTCAAGGGCTCCCAAGATAGCCTCCCGGAGTTCTCGTTGCCTAACCGGCCTGGTCACGCAAATCTCCGACCCAGAATTCGTTCCCCACCGCGGATCCAACCTCTGGGCGATCGTGCGAATGGAGACCATCGGCGTATCGTTGAGAGCGGCGAACGGCACCCTGGCATCCAGCACTACCACCCGGAAAGGCCGTCCTGCCGAGACCGCCTGGCTCATAAACGTCGCCGCCTGCTCGGCGCTGTCGGCCAATGCAGTGTCCATGTTCCATCCGCGCAATACGTTTTCCAGGGCACGGCCGCTGCTTGCATCGCTCTCCACCAGCAGGATCGGAACGTTCTGGAGCGGCTTGATCGTGGCGAGGGTTTGCGTCACCTCCCGTGAAGCGCGCAAGAGCACGGTGAACTGAAAATGGCTCCCCGTTCCCTCTTGGCTCTCAACCCAGATGCGGCCGCCCATCATACTCACCAGCCGCGAGGTGATCGTGAGGCCCAGGCCCGTGCCCCCGAACTTCCTCGTAGTGGAACTGTCCGCTTGAGTGAACCGCTCGAAGATCAGGCGGAGCTTATCCTGCTGCACTCCTATTCCCGTATCTCGGACTCCCGCATGAAGAGTGATCTCCTCGCCGTCGCGGGAATCCACTTCCACCGTCACCACAACCTCTCCGCGTTCCGTAAATTTGATCGCATTTCCGACCAAATTGACGAAAATCTGTCGCATGCGAGCCGGGTCCCCGATGGCGAATTCAGGCGTGTCTGCGCTAATATCGCAAACCAGTTCAAGCCCTTTCTGCTCCGCCCTTAACGCGAGTTGACCGATCGCCTCCTCGACGCAGTCTCGGATGTTGAACTCGAGCTCATCCATGTCCAGCTTGCCAGCTTCGATTTTCGAAAAATCCAGGATGTCGTTGATCACAGTCAATAGCGAATCTGCTGACGATTTCACCATCTCGAGCTGCTCTTTCTGTTCGGGAGTCAGGTTGGTTTGCAGGGCGAGTTCCGTCATTCCGAGAACTCCGTTCATGGGAGTCCGAATTTCGTGGCTCATGTTTGCCAGAAACTCGCTCTTGGCGCGATTGGCCGCTTCCGCCGCTTCCTTGGCCCGGTGCAACTCCTGCTCGGTCGCCCGACGCTCCGTGATGTCTCGAAATAGGATGACTTCACCTAGCGGGCGTCCATCCTCGATGATGGGCGTACTGACATACTCCACCGGGAAACTGGTTCCGTCTTTTCTGCGGAAACGATCTACGCGCGGGTCTTGCGAGCCGTCCGCATTCGGGTGGTGAAAAGTCCCACGAAACTCGGTGCCGATCATCTCTTCCACCGTCCAGCCGGTAATCTTCGCGGCTGCGGGATTTCCGAACGTGATCCGACCGTAACGGTCGAGACCGCAAATAGCCTCGGCGGCGGAATTGAGAATCAGTTCGTTCTGGTGACTCAGACGCCGGAGAGCCTGCTCCGACTCGGTTCGCTTTGTCACATCGCGATAATTGATTACCACTGAGCGGATCACGGGCTCGTTCAGAAGGTTGGAGGCAATAAACTCGATCCAGCGCCACGACCCGTCTGCGTGCTGCATGCGAACCCGCTGAGCCCGGTGCAAACCGGGGGTGCCGAGAATCCCAATAAACATTTCGTTGGCCGCGTGACGGTATTTTAGATTCACGAATTCCAGCCAATTCTTGCCCGTGATCGTTTCAGGCAGATAACCCAGCACGCGGGTCTTGGAAGGGCTGGCATAAGCCACCACGCCGTACTGGTTGAGCATCACGATCTCGTCCGAACTGTTCTCGACCAGGGCGCGGAACCTCTGTTCGCTGCCCCCAATGATCTGGTTGGCGCGCTCGAGCTCCTGCTTGCGAGCTTCATCTTCAAGCCGCATGCGCTCGATCCGCTGGTATCCGCGTCGGCGGGCGTTGAAGACGATGATCGCGACAGACGCCGAGGTGAACTGAATGTAAGCAGCGGGAATCCAGCTTACGGATGGATACGTCATGGGACCTAGCCAAACCCAGCCTGCCAGCGCCGTACCCACAAGCAGCACCAGCCACTCCAGGGAGAGGAAGAAACAGCCAGCTCCGATAACCACCAGCGATACGTTCCAGGTCTGCATCGGATCTCTCAGCAGTTCGGTGGGATACAGCGCATCCGCCAGCGCAATGCTCAATATAAGCGCTGCGATTGGATGGGCCCACCGCAGACCGACCTTCCAACGGCTGACTGCCAAGCCTATTAGAAGCAGGGTAGCTGCACAGCCTAGCTCGGAAAGTACCGCCTTTTGAATCCGTCCATCCCAATTGAGAAGGCAGTTGCTCATAGCCAGCAACGTCATTACAACGCCAAGGGCAACCGAAACCGGACGCAGAATGTCTCGGACCACGGCATCTAACCCCGGTTGCAGTTGTGAAGCACTTGGCTGCACCGGCGAGATTTCAGTAAGACTCCGCACAATCAATCATCGGCAGTTTCGCCGAATTCTGCACAGAGCCGAGACAGCTAACCGCGGATCATTCGCATCGCATCCGATAAACCAGCTTCGGACGCCTTGGCTGCTGGCTTCGCTCGATCCTGCTCGGGTACGCTGTCACCCTCGCCCGGCGCGAGGAACAGGTTCATTTGAACTCCATGCTGCTTGGTGTAAAGGTCATGATACCGGCCTTTAGCGGCATAAAGCGATTCGTGAGTGCCCCGTTCCACGATCCGCCCGCCTTCCACAACCAGGATCTGGTCGGCTCGCCGGATGGTCGAAAGACGGTGCGCGATCACGAACGTCGTCCGCCCTTTCATGAGGTACTTCAGCCCGTCTTGAATTAAGGCTTCCGATTCGGAATCGAGACTGGACGTGGCTTCGTCCAGGATCAGAATGCGAGGATCGGCGAGAATGGCACGGGCGATCGAGACGCGCTGACGTTGGCCGCCCGATAATTTCACCCCGCGCTCGCCCACAATCGTGTCGTATTTTAGCTCGAACCCCTCGGCGAACTCGTCCACACGGGCGATCCGGCAAGCTTCCATGATCGCCGACTCGGTAGCATTCGGGCGTGCAAACGCCACGTTTTCTCGAATCGAGCCGTCGAACAGGAACGTGTCCTGCAGCACTACCCCAAGCTGCGTTCGGTAGGAACTCAGCCGCACGGTGCTTAGATCTACGCCATCTACCAGGACTGTACCTTCGTTCGGCACGTGAAATGCCGCAATGAGGCCGATCATGGTGGACTTGCCCGACCCCGATGAGCCAACCAGCGCGGTCACCGTTCCGGGTTTGGAATCGAACGAAATATCGTGCAGAACATCCTTGCCTGGTTCATAGGAGAATGTCACCCTGTCGAATTCCACTGCCCCGTCGAGTTCTGAGATGTTCACTGTTCGACGAGGGTCGGCATCTTCGGGGCGCTCGTTGAGAACTTCACGAGTACGGTCGAGTCCCGCCAGCGCCTCGGTCAACTGCGTGCCGATCGCCACCACCTGGAAAATTGGGGCCACGAGCAGCGCCAAGAAAGCGGTGAACGTCACAAAATCGCCCAGAGTGATTTTGCCAGCTGCGATCTGGTTGGCCCCCATGTACATCATGGTGGCTCCCACGATTCCCATCAGCAGCGTCGCGGACAAGCTCATCACCGACATCGCAGTCAGGCTCTTGAGGACGTTCTCGAGCAGCCGCGTGACGCCTTTTACGAAGACGGCCGATTCGCGTTCCTCGGCATGATAGCCCTTCACCACCCGCACGCCGCCCAACGACTCGGTGAGGCGCCCGGTGACGTCCGCCGTAATCTTGCCTCGCTCCCGGAAGATCGGCCTAATCGTCTTAAAGGCCCTGCTCAGCACCACACCGAAAATGGCAACCACGCCGAAAGCGAGCGCGGTCATGGTCACGCTGATGCGCAACAAAATCACCAGCGCGAAAAGCGCCGTCATGATGCCGCCGACGAACTCCACCAAACCCGTGCCGACCAGGTTCCGCACGCCTTCCACGTCGTTCATGATGCGCGAGACCAGCGTGCCAGTCTTATTGGAATCGTAGTAGGAGACCGATAGCCGCCCGATATGCCGTTGCACTTTCTCGCGCAATTCCGCAATCAGCCGCTGAGCTGCCTTAGAGAGCAATTGGGTAAGCGAGAAGGAGGTGATGCCCTGAATCGCGGTTGCTCCCAGCACAGCGAACACAATCCAAAGCAGATACTGGAATTGGTGTTTGCCTAGTACGTTATCTATCAGAAATTTAGTGGAAGCGGGCAGCACCAAGCCGCAGAGACGGTTGATGATCATCAGCACAAGTCCGACTGCCAGGATGCCGCGCCGTGGCCGAACCAGCTCCAGAATGTCTGGAAGCAGCGTGCGAATGCGCTCGGAAGTAGGTTTGTTGGGACTTTTGGGCGTCAATGTGTTTTGATCTATAAATGGGATGCGGGTTTAAGCGCTTTGGATTCGGAGGAGTCGGACATGGCAAGTCTGTACAGCGGCACATCTGGGTTCGCGTATTCGAGTTGGAAACCGGATTTTTATCCGGCGGACGTGCCCTCCAAGAAGTTCCTTTCCTACTATGCCAGCAGGCTGAACGCCGTAGAAATTAATTATACGTTTCGCAGGCTTCCGTCCGCCGCGACGCTGGAGAACTGGGTCAACACCACGCCTGCCGGTTTCCTGTTCGCTCCCAAGGCGCACATGCGCATTACGCATATCCAGAAGTTGAAAAAGGCGGAGTTCACCGACCTGTTCTTTAAGACTATCGATCCGCTCCGCTCCGCGGGCCGGCTTGGGCCGGTGCTGTTTCAATTGCCCCCCTCATTTCGCTGCGACTTGGAGGTGCTCGGACAATTCCTCGATGCCTTGCCTTCCGACTTCCGGTGCGCCTTCGAATTCCGGCATGCGTCCTGGCTGGCGGATCCGGTGTACGAGCTACTGCAAAAGCACAGTGTGGCCTTATGCCTGGCCGAATCCGAGAAACTGGTGGTCCCTGAAGTGATCACCGCGCCGTTCGTGTATTCACGATTGCGCAAAGAAGAATATTCGCCTGAAGATCGCGAGGAGATTGCGGGAAGAGTGGGCCAGTTGCTCGCCCAGGGACGCGATACGTACGTATTTTTTAAACACGAAGACACGCCCGCTGGAGCCCTCTACGCGGAAGAGTTGCTGCGCAGATTCCCAGGATGAGATTTTCGGACGCAATCTGCTACCTTGTCTCTTGATGAACCGTGCCCCAAAACGCCTGGACGCCGGGAAGTTGCTGGATTACGCTCTTCGAACCTTAAGCGGGCGCGCCTACTCGCTAGGTGAACTGCGCGATAAATTGCGGCGGCGCTCGGAGAAGCCGGAAGACGTCGACGAGGTGATGGTCAAGCTCAAGGAATCGGGCTACTTGAATGATCGGAAGTATGCGGAGGGCTTCGCCACCGCCCGACTTCAGAACGAGGGTCATGGACGGATGCGGGTGATGCGCGATTTGCGCCAACATAGGGTAGCTCCAAAACTGGCCGAGCAGGTAATCGAGCAGACGTTCCGCGAGACCGACGAAACTCAGTTGATGGAAGCATACTTGGAACGCAAGTATCGAAGCAAAGTGCTGTCGACTTTCCTGTCGGACGATAAGAATTTGGCTTCAGCTTTTCGCCGGCTCCGGTATGCCGGGTTCTCAGCGAGTACTGCGATTAAAGTGTTGAAGAGATATGCCCAAGCCGCAGATGAACTGGAGTCTGTCGACATTGCGGAGCCGGAAGACGATTAGCAGGTGGCTCACTCGGCTTGCAGGATCCCCGGGCTGTATCGTCCGTAGAAGAACAGCGAAAACGAATACAACATCGCGGCCCCGAGCAGAAAAACGCGACCTCTCTGAAACTCGGCAAAGCCTAAAGTAGTACCTGCAAGCGCCTGCACAACCCCTGGAAATAGCCTGCTCCCCGTAAACCGCCAGCGCTTCTGCGCCATCGGCAAGAGTACGGAAGAATGATGTCCGATCGCCAGCGCCGTCAGCTCGAACGTTGCGCCAGCGAACAGGTCCAAAGGCAGAACCAGCACGATCAACAGGCCCATTAACGCCACATCCTTCGAAAGCAGGATCTTCCAAGCGGGCAAAGGCAGCAAGCGGTAACGGGTCATGGTTGAGGACGACGACGCCAGATCCAAGCCGAAAAGACACTGCCCATAAGTGCTCAAGGCCAGCCCGACCAGCATCGCCACAATGGGGAAAGCGACTGGATCGGGTCGGGAACCAAGAAATCGATACGCACACCCGCCGGCGCTCATGAGAATCGCAACATAGGTATCCAATACCAGGAACATCTGTCGCAAGTTGTTCCGAATCAGGCCGCCAATCTGACCCGGAAAGCGCGGAATTCTCCTCAGCGGATTCCCCTGCGGGCTCCGCAACATGACTGTCGAAGCCTGAATGAACACAGCAAGGAAAACGAAAGATCCCGCCACGACAGGCTTTGCAGTCTTGAGAAGGATCACGATGGCCAGCCACGCGACCGGACTTAATGCAAAGCTCATCAGGCGCAGTGCAATTCGCTGCCCCAGGCCGATCGGCCACATGGCGAGGCGGTCCGGCGGGATCTTGCTAAGGGGATCGGAAGACAGGGGGAAAAGCATCAGGAAGCCGAGCAACATGATCAAGGGCTCGGCGCTCACCGGTTCCACCCCGCTTTCGAGCGCTCCCCAAACCAGCAGCCCGACAAACAGGAAGAAATTATTTAGCTTGAGCGATTCGAAGCTGGCTAGATCGCGCTTGATCGCGATGCTAAGTGCCTTCACGATCGTGCGCAACGCCAGCGCAGCCTGGATCACTTCGACGGGGTTGCGGGCGACCTCAGGTAAGCATCGTTCCCATCCCGCCAATCCTCGCGCACGGGCGAGAAGAAGTCGATCCCGACGGTATCTTCCAGCGCCTCGGCGCTATGCGGCACGTTGGGAGGAATCCGAAGCACTTCCCCGCTTTTCACCACCACTTCTTTGCCGTCCAGGACAAATTTCAACTGTCCCTGTTCGATCAGCGACAGTTGCTCGTTGATATGGCTGTGCGTTGGCACGGTGTAGCCCTTGCTCAAATAGACTCGCGCGAGCGTAACCGTCTCCGCGTGAATCACCTGTCGCGCGAACGACGGATTCAACTGTTCTTTTTCAATGAGGTCCCATTCGTATACTTGCATCGTCGAAAATGGTATCACGTCGCGACTCTCGGCACGCGGCTCACGAATTGGTTGCCCGCGATCGTGAACCGGAGCGGCCAATCCACGCACTTGGAGATCCCGACCCTCGGCGTTATCTCGATCTCCATCGGATCCTCAACCCGGATTCCCCGCACGTGCAGGGGACCGTCCACCAGGCTCGATCCGTTCAGCGCCCGCGTAATGCCCATCGCATTCGTCAAGCGCCCCGGTCCAGCCGCCAAGTCTTCCACCCTTTTGGCCTTGGGTCGTCGTTCCCTCATAATCTGCACCCCGCTCACGGGTTCCAGCGCGCGGATCAGAACACAACCAGCTTTCCCTTCCGGTTCCGCCACGAAATTCAGGCATTCGTACATGCCGTAAATGAAGTACACATAAGCGTGACCGGGTGGTCCGAACAGCACCTTGGTGCGAGCCGTAATCCCGCGAGATGCGTGAGCCGCCAGGTCGTCCACGCCCAGATAGGCTTCCACCTCTACGATGCGGCCTGCGGTTGCTCCATGCACCAGTATTTTGCCGAGACAGTCGCGAGCGACTTCAATAGCGGGACGGGCATAGAACGCTTCGGGCAAGATGTCCGAAGCAGCCACGATCTCGTTCAGCATGGAATAAACGAGTCTCCACAAGGTTTATTGTAAGAACAGACCATGAAAAGAATCATGAACACACTCGCGCTATCCGGCATCATCGCATCGGGCACGTTTGCTGCCATCCGCACTGGTCCTGAGATCGGTGCCAAGCTACCCAACTTCGAGGTTTCCGACCAGGATGGCAAAACTCGCAAGTTGTCGGACTTGCTAGGTCCGAAGGGGGCCGTGCTGGTTATTTACCGGTCGGCTGATTGGTGACCATTCTGCAAAGCCCAGCTCGTGGAGCTGGAACAGAATGCGAAAGAATTTGAAAAGCTCGGCCTGAAGGTGGCCGGTCTCAGCTACGACTCTTCGGCCATTTTGAAAAATTTCGCCGACCGGAAGAGCATCCATTTCCCGCTTCTCTCCGATCCCGATTCGAAGGTGATTCGTGAATTGGGCATTTTGAACGAGGAGCTCCCGAAAACCAGCCCCGTCTTCGGAATCCCCTACCCTGGCACCTACATTCTGGATCACAACGGCGCAGTGGTGGCCAAGTACTTTGAGGACGACTACAAGCAGCGCTTCACCGCGGCTGACATCCTGGTGCAGCGTTTCGGAGTAACGCCGGAATCGCGCAAGACCGAGGTTCGCGGGAAACAACTCGACGCGACGGCTTCGGCCAGCACTTCGATTGTTCGCACCGGGCAGCGCATCGCGCTCATTTTGGATCTTCAGTTGAAACCGAACATGCACGTGTACGCGCCGGGAGTGGAGGGCTACATTCCCATCGACTGGAAGATTAAGGAAGGCGAGGTCGCCACAACGCACGATGTGACCTACCCGAAGCCGGAAATCCTATTCCTCAAGGCGATCAATGAGAAGGTGCCTGTCTTTAAGGGGCATATCCGGCTCACTCGCGATATTACGATTGGCCCGGACGCGAAGGTGAAGCCGGCGCTCGATGCGGACGGCCAATTTGTTGTTGAAGGCACGCTGCGGTATCAAGCGTGCGACGACCGCGCCTGTTACATTCCGCAGGAATTGCCGGTCAAGTGGACGTTTTTGTACGAGGGATACGACCGTCAACGTGTCCCCGAAGAGTTGCAGCGCAAACCGGCCAAACCGTGAACTATGTGGGGCGGGCAATCTTGCCCGCAGCCGCCTTTCTATGCGGCCTTGGCTGCCCCACATCTCTATTTACCGAACCATCGCAACGGGGCCGTCGTCATCCAGGGCACGTACGTGATCAGCAGCACGCCGCACAGCAGAACCAACAGAAATGGCAACAGTGCCCGATACACCGTGAACATAGGTTTCTCAAACCGGTATGCCGCCAGACAGAGATTGATCCCCACCGGCGGCATCAAATAACCCAGTTCCAGATTCGCCAGAAAGATGATGCCCATCTGAACAGGGTCGATCCCGTACGCGGCCGTTAAAGGCTTCAACAGCGGGACAATCACCAGAATTGCGGCGAAAATGTCCATTAAACTGCCCACAACCAGCAAGCACGCGTTCAATGCCAGCAGGAAGACGTACTTTGAGTGTATATGCGCCTGCACCCAATCGACGATTCGCGACGGAATCTCGGCATCTACGAGATAATTGGTAAACCCAAGCGCTACCCCAAGGATCAGCAGGATGCCGCCCACCACGGAGGCGCACTCCACGCAAACCAGCGTGTAATCCCGCCGTAGGGAAATGCCTCGGTAAATCACGGTTTCCACGAACAGAGTAGCAAGCGCCGTGAGCGCGGCCGCCTCGGTCAGCGTTCCAAATCCGCCGAACAAACCCACCAGCATAATCACTGGCAGCAGCAGTTCCCACTTTGCTTCCCACATGGCCGCGCCCGCCTCGCGCAAGGAAAACTTATCCCGAACCGTTTCGCTCCGGATGCCTTGACGGACGCCCATCGACGCTGCCAGCGTCACCATCAGCAGCCCTGGCAGCAGGCCACCGATGAACAGCTTATCGATGGGCGTGGCGGCGTATACGCCATATAAAATAACCGGCAAGCTAGGCGGAAATAAGAGTCCCAGCGAACCGGATGCGGTCAGCAAGCCAATCGAAAACTGTTCGGGATAGCGGGCCCGAATCAAGACCGGAACAAGCAATCCCCCTAACGATAAAATCGTGAGGCCCGATCCGCCCCATGTGAAAATCGCGCAAATCACTACCGTGACGATCGCCATTCCGCCGGGAGCCCAACTGAAAAGTGCCGCGAAGACTCGCAGGAATCGCTTGGTCGCGCCGCCCTTCACCATCAAATATCCGGCGAACGTGAACAGTGGAATAGAAGGCAGCAGAGGCGATGCCACCAGGCGGTACATTTCAACCGGCACCGAGGCGATTGGCGTTTCGGCGTGCCAGAACATCAGAATGGCGAAGCCGCCAAACACCGCGAAAATCGGCAGCCCCAGTAAGGTAGAACAGATCATCACCAAAATGCCCAGCTGGAAGAGCCCAGGTACAGCGGGCGTTCCCGCGTAATACAGTCCAATCGGAATCAAGAGCCCGATCGCAGCGAGCGCCCGGCCCTTCCAAAAAGGATTCGCCAACCAAACCGCCCGCAACGCGATGACGCCGAATCCAATCGGCATGATAATAATCGCGACCCACTTGGGAAGGACATCCTGCAGCACCCATGACCCTGCTTGCCGCTCCACTTGAACGTATTCGAGGCTGGCCCACGCGAGACAAAGAGACACGCTGGCGAGTACGGCGAACGCGACGATCCGGCCAGGAGCACGCAGGCGCTCCGGCAGAAAAGTGCTTGCTGAAAGCGAGAGCAGATTGCCGGAGCGCGCCGCGAGTGCCGCACCCAGAAATCCGATCCACAGCGTGAGTTGCTGTACGATGACGGCCGCCCCCGTGATCCCGCCGAGGTGAAACTGGCGCGTCACCATTTCGCTCACTGGCAGCAGAGTCATCATCGACAAGGCCGCCGCCGAGAGAAGATTTTCGAATGAATTAAAAGGGTTCCAGCGGACTGGCTTCTCGACCGCTATGGGCAAGCTCACGGATGGCTCTTGCGGTATTCGTCGCGAAGCCGCTTCACCTGATCAAACAAATCGACCGGGATCTCGCCTCCGCGAAGTGACGGCCAAGTACTCTCCGCAAGCGTCCGCCATTCAGCCAACGCCTTCGGATCCGCATGCACCACATTGAGACCGAACTGCTGCATCAAAGGGATCGCGGCCGCTTCGGATTTTCGAATCTCTTCACGGAGCGAGACCCCGGCCGCCCTCGAGATCTTCATCATTTCAGTACGCGTAGCGGGCGGAATCTTCTCCCAAACATCCTTTGAGATCACCGTGGCGCCTACCAGTTGAGCGAAACGGATATCCAGCATATTCTTGGCACCGCCAAACCACTGACTTGCCAGGGCGATCAGAGGCGGCGATTGAAAAGCATCGATGAGGCCGGTCTGCAGACCCGTGAGAATGTCGGTCGCCGCCAACGCCACCGGATGAAACCCTCGGGTTTTGTAGAGTTCGTAGGTGCCGTTGTCGCCTTGCAGCACGCACAGCCGCATAGGGCGAAGATCATCCGGCCTGCTCGCGGGCTTCTTCGTGAAAAAGTGAACCCAACCCGTATCGGCCCAATTCAATACGATGAAGCCTCGTTGCGCCAAGCCCTTCTCAAGTCGATCGGCAATTCGATCGCGAACGAAATCGAGTTCCTCATAAGAGTTCAGCATCATGGGGATCTGCAGAGCGGAAACGCCCGACTCGATCCCGCTCAGGCCCGCTCCAGAGATCGCCACCGATTGCAACTTCTTGATGCGCAACTTCTCAACCATGGCGGGCTCATCGCCCTGTTCGCCGCCCGGATACACCTTCAGCTCGATCTTTCCGCCGGAAGCTTTCTTCCACTGCTCGCCCATGTCGATGAGAATGTCGTGCCAGCGGGATCCTTTGGGGGCCAGGGTGCCCATTTTAATAATGGTTGTTTGAGCGGAAAGGCTCGCGACACAAACGAGGAGAGAGACGAGAATCCGAGTTGAGTTAGGTCCCACGTGAGTATTCTACCGAGAGGCCGGAATCGATGCTCGGTTTATCTGTTTTGAGTCGCGAGATCCTGTTCAAAGCTGACCGGAGGATTGTAATACAGAATGCGCCCGCAACTCTCGCAAGTCATCAGAGCACCGCCCTTGCGAAGATCCTGAACAAACTGCGGCCGCAACGCGATCATGCAGGCCGAACAGCGCCCCTCCACAAATTCGGCTACCGCGATTCCATTGCGGCGCTTGCGGATGCGTTCGTAGGTTGCATAAATCTGCGGCTTCAGCTTGCCGACGATCTCAGCGCGTTCTGACTTATATTCATCGAGCTGTTTCCGATCGACCGCCGTTCGCTCCCGGGCCTTGTTCTTTTCGGCGTCCACCTGCTTCTTCTCTTCCTTCAGCGCGGCCTCCGCCTGTTTGACAGCGTTGTCGAGCGGTTCGGATTCCGACATCAACTCGATGATCCGGTCTTCGCACTTCCTGATTTCTTTTTGGGCATATTCGATTTCGTTCGAAAAGGCCCTGTATTGTTCGTTGTTCTTGGCCTGAAGCGTCTGATCTTTCAGCTTGGAAATTTTCTGCTCGTGAACCTTAATGTCGTCCTCCAGGCGCTTGCGGTCTTTTTGGTTCGCTACGAGAGCCGCTTGGTCCGCCTCCAAACGCCGAAGGTGCCCGTCTAAAACTTTTTCGATCCGGGCTATGTGCTTGGGAAGATCAGCTACTTCCCGGTCCAGTTCCGTAATTTTGAGATCCAGGGACTGAAGACGGGTAATTTGCTCGATTTCTGCGGTCAACACGTTGACCTTAGTCTAACATGCTCAAACTTTTTCCATGTTGAGCATCCCCTGTAACTGGAACGGGTGCTAACGAGTCCAAAGAAAAGCCGCATCGCGCGCCAAGCTTGACGACGACCCCAAGGCCAAATGGGCCGTTCAGTTTCACCCTCTCGTTACAGGCAGCATCGACAAGGTCACCTACCGGCAATTCAACTACGACCTGATGATGAGCCACACCACGCAACTGGCCCGCTGGCTTCACAAGCAGCTCCTCTTGAAATACACTTTTGCGGGCTATGCCAAGCCTTTTGAAATGCGATACAGCACCGTCAAGGCCGATTTCGGCCTTCTTGACGCGTACACCCGCGAAAGGCCCGGGATCGAGGCCCTGGAGAACGCGTTTGCGGACCTCAAGAGTAAAGATGTTCTGTCCTCCTACGAACGCAACGATACCCTTGGGCCACGCAAGAAGCTGATCGAGGTCACGTTCAAGATTCCATCTTCCAATTTCGTGCGGGAAATGAAGGCCTCGAACAAACGCCTCAGCGAGGCGCAGCGAAAAGGCCAGTGGGTGTAGGAGGCGGCTCCCATGCATCCCGGTAGGTTTAGTTGGCGCTTCGACCGATTAAATTGCCCTTTATCAATAGGTTGCAGAGACCTATCCTTTTAACCTTTAACATACCCATCTTTTAAATCCTGCCTGCCCTGTGGAAATCACGCCAAGGCAACAACCCGCAGCAAAAAAATAACGCACTTCATACGCAACGCGCCATTTTGAACCTACTTAGCCGCAAGCTCCCGCCGGACAAACGGAAAAAACAAGCTAAAAAGAATGCGAATTGGATGTGTTCAACGCAATCACCGTCATCAATCATCTGAAAGCGTAGTTTTTTGAGGTGCGCCCCAAGGGCGTGGACACCCGTGCAAGCAGTTGTCGGTGGGACTTGGTAGCTTGCGAGCGTTGGGTGAGGGAAACCGAGCCGAACGAAGCCTCGCGATAAAGCCTACGTAAGGTAGGTGAGCAACTCTGCAGGCGGTAACGTGAGTAAAGCTTGAGCAGGCCTCGAAAGTAACGAAATGGATGCCGACCCGCCTTCAAAACGGGGAAGGCTGCACGGACAGGGAAGAAACCCGGTGCGGGAGCGCACCAAACGAACAACCGACAAGCACCTGATCCGATCCATCGGGGTAGTGAGCACGGCATGTAGAGAAGGTGATCCGGGTAATTGGGGGAGGCCCGGGACTGGCGGAGGTCGGGCCTTCAACCGTCGTCGAAAGGACGACGGACCAGTCTGGGCGTTGGAGAGGGCCATATGACCGATGAAGTTGGGTAATGCCGACGGAGGAAAGGGCCCTTGCTTCTGGTGTGTTTGCGAAGGAGGGAAGGCACGTCGAAGCGGGCCACGATTGCCCGCCTGCCGCAGGCTTTAAATCCAAAGCTGGATTGGTTACACTCTGTCATAGCGGAAGGACGCCTCCTTTTGGCCGAAACGTGTTGTGGCAAATACGTTTATGCCAGAAAAGCGGCCTTTTCGCTAGTCTATTCGTGAGAAATGTGGGCTAGCGAACCGGCCACGGTTCGGCTCAGATGGCGGGGCGCGCAAGCGACAACTGCAAACCAATCCAGACTCTTTGTTCTGGCAATTGGCATCAGCAAGTATCCGGACGCTTTCAGGCTGCAATGGGCGGCGAAGGATGCCGAGGACTTCGCAGCCGCGTTGGAACGTCAGAAGGGCACACTCTACAGGGATGTTCAAGTTAAGCTCCTGACCGACGAGCGTGCGACACACGATGCGATTCTCGACGGGTTGGAGTGGGTCGAGAAAAATACCAGCAAGACTGATATTGGAATCATGTTCCTTTCAGGTCACGGGTGGAATGATGCGAGTGAAGGTTATTATTTCATTCCTGTCAATTTCGATGCGAAGAGGCTACGTCGCACCGCGGTGTCCTCGACGGAGGTACAAAAAACTGTACAGTCCATTCCGGGTAAGGTGCTATTGTTCCTGGACATGTGCTACTCCGGGAATGTGCTCAGCGGCCGAAGCAGAGTTGCGCGCGGATATTAATGCCGTTGTGAACGAATTGGTGAGCGCCGAGAACGGCGCAGTAGTCTTTACAGCATCGTCGGGGCGTCAGATTGCCTTGGAACGCCCAGAATGGGGCAATGGAGCATTCACCAAGGCATTGGTGGAGGGGCTGAACGGGAAAGCGGACATGATGGGCAAAGGAAGGATCACGGTCAACGCCCTCGACGACTACATTTTCAGAACGCGTAAGGGAACTTAATGATAGCCAGCAGACACCAACGACGGCCAAGCCCCAAACCATCGCGGATTTTCTCATTGCGCTGCACCGATAGCCCGATTCTGTGACCGAGAAAGAATGCCACGCAGCGGCAGGCGGCCTTTTTCTAGGGTTAGGCCTCGCAACTGACCCGGGAGACGAGTGGAACATAAGTTCGGCCAGGTAGTTTTGTCGGGACATAAAAAGGAACCGACGCCCCAGATCGGGTCCGTCGATCTACACGATTGAGCGATCCACCGGCAGTACTGTAAGCGCGGACCGCACTCTGGCTTGGCGAGCTCCTTGAGCCCTTACACCACGCTACCGCTGACGTGTAGGCTACGTACGGCACCCTTTGGTTAAGCCCGTGTGGCGTCCGATGCCGTCCGAAATAGCGCTTAAAAGGTGGATCATTTTGAGCGTCAAACGCGACAGAAGTCGAGGGTGCTGCACGAATTATTGCGCCAATTCACCCAGTGCGCCAATCCTGCCGCTCACCGCGCCACGATGAGCTCCGCGCTGGATTGGCTTGGACCGCGCATGCAAGTAACGGCTGGTCGTCGCAACAGAAGCGTGGCCCAAGATAGCTTGGACAAGATGAATCGGTGCGCCGCGCTCCAGGCTGTGAGTTGCGTGTGCGTGCCGCAGCCAATGCGGGCTGGCGCGTTCGGCGAATCCTGCCCGCTGGGCCGCCTCTTGCACAATGCGCAGAATTCGCGAGCGGATCCAGCGGCTTACCGCTGCGCGAACGACACACAGGGTCGTCCAGGCCGCAAGAACTGCTGAGCGATCTCAGATCGTTCCACATTGCCGCAAGCAACAGAACGGCACGAGTCTTCCCACCCTTGCCGCAGATGGTGAGTTGACCCGTGTCGCCACGCTCCCGCAGGTTGCGCCAGCGCAGGTTGCACGCTTCCGATACTCGTAATCCTGACGTGTACAACAACATGAGCAAAACGCGATTGCGAGGATTGTTTCGAGCGAAATCATCCGACGCACGTCCTGTTCGGCTAATTCCGCTCCGCCAAGCGGTTCCCGGAACGGGGCAGGTTGAGGTCGGCCGCTACGTTCTTAGTCAGGTGTCGGGATCGGGTCGCGAATCGCACCAGACTGCGCACGGCTGCCAGCGTCCGCCCGACCGATATGGGAGCCAAGCTCTCGGCCAAGTCGGATGCGAATGCGTGCAGTTCGACTGTAATGGCTCGAAGCGGCTTTCCGCTGAAGCGGAGAAGCTTGCCTCACTTATGGTTTTTTCGGATAATCCCGTCCTCGGACTAACCATCTGCGCGATGTTTCGAATCGATTCGGCACTACCGTTCCCGTGTCGCCATTGTGTTGTGGCTCTTGTTGCTGGCGAACGGGGATTCGAAGATCGTGTTGCTTGGAACCGATCCGACACTCAGGTGGGTCAATTTCGGCAGGCCGCGCACCTTGCCGTCGATTACGTCAACGCGTGAGCCTTCGAGCTGCGCAGGATGGCAGCCACAAGACGCGGGTGGAGTGGCCTTTCAGCACGGGCAGGCAGCGTCCGGTTTCCACGTCCCACAGCCGCACGGTGTTGTCAACGGAGCCGGAGAGCGAGAGTTTTCCATCCGGACTGAATGCGACCGAGCGGACAGCTGCAGTATGACCCAAGGAAATGACCCGTTCTTCGAACCGCTCGCGGGCTGCCTCTTCTTGCAACGTTGGCAGGGTCTTGATCGGGGAACAGGCATCCCGGAGCTTCGGATATTCTGTTTCGTAGTTCGGCGTGCTCCAGTCAATGTAGAGGAATTGGGCCAGCGAACCCTTGATGGGCGCATCATCCAGCAGCAGCGGAATGAAACGCCGCTGCCTATTCAGCGGATCGCGAAACCGGAACGTTCCAGACTCCAACCGCGCCCAGTCCGAACCGAACGCCTCCGCTGACATGCAGAGCACAAGCACATGCGAGCGCTCCAGCCCCTCCTCGATCTTCGAAGGAATATTGTCGCCGGGCTTGAGCACCCACTCGTCAAACCACACCAGCAGCCCGTCCGCACGCAGTCGTTCCGCAATGGGACGCACCACATCCTTGTTCTTCGAACTATGACTCAGGAAAACGTCGAACGAGAAATACTCGCTCATGTTTGACCAGTGTACTGCGCAGATGAATCGCAGTTTCCCAACAGATAGATAACTAAACCGGAAATCGTTGGCTCCGCTCTGCACTTCAAATGAAATTCAACCGATAGCACGCATGTGATAGGCTGCGTCCGTCTTCTCGCTATAATCCTGCTCGCATCTTCTGCGTCAGCAGCCACGGGCGCGCATGCCCCCCTGCTGTTCGTGAAAGACATACGCACTGTTGGAGGGACCCTGCCTGCGCCAGGCACCCACTTGCAATTGCGGGGTGTCGTGACAGCGCTGTCCGGTTGGAAAAATTCGTTCTTCTTTCAAGACTCGACCGGCGGCATTTCAGTTGACCGTAAGGACAGCGCCGATGTTCACGCCGGCGACAGGGTTGAGATCGACGGAGTTAGCGGGCCAGGATTATTCGCCCCTGTCGTAGTGGCAACTCATGTTCGTGGGCTTGGCCAGGGAGGATTGCCCGTGCCTCGCCGGTTCGCGTATGAAGATTTGGCAGGAGGTAAACAGGATAGCCAGTGGATTGAAGTTCGCGGCATTGTGCATTCGGCTGCGATTGTGGACAGCTGGGGCCGACAGGTGCTGTCACTAGTCATTGAAATTGGCGGAGGCACGCTGGTCGCGCGCATCCATGATTTCGGGTCCGAAGATTTCAGCCGCTTTGTCGACTCCGCTGTCGTGGTCCGAGGCGTCTGCGGAACGAACTTTAACGCCAAACGCCAATTTGTTGGCTTGCGACTATTCGTACCAAGCCTAAGCTTCTTGCGCGTCGAAGAAGCTGCCCCGCCCAATCCGTTCGCAATACCCCAAGTCCCGATTCAACGCTTGTTTCAATTTGACGCTGCTCGCAGCGGGGGCCATCGGGTTAGGATATCGGGCATCGCGACTTACCAGGTTCCTGGGCGGGCGTTGTACTTGCAAGATGGTCAGGACGCGATTCTGGTCGAGAGTGCGCAGACGGAAAGAGTTGGGCCTGGATCGAGGGTGGAAGCAGTAGGCTTTGTCGCCCCTGGAGAATACTCGCCGGTTCTTCGGGATGCCGTATTCCGAAAGATGAATGGCGGAAAACCGCCGACTCCCACCGTTATCAGCGCGTCCAGCGTGATTCAGGCGAGAGATGGCTTTGCCTTTGCCCCTTATGGCAACTCGCTGGTGCGATTGGAAGCGGAAGTGGTCGAGCAGATTCAGCACGCGCGGGAGTGGATCCTGGTTCTGCGAAGCGGAAGCACGGTATTTCAGGCGCTCATCGAGCCAGGCACAAACGAAGCGGATCTGTTAGCCGGGATTAAAGCTGGAATGCAGGTGCAGCTAACCGGCGTCTGCGTCATGGAGGCTGATCAAAACCGCGAACCGCGAGCTTTTCACATACTGCTTGCCTCGGCGCTCGATGTTCGCATTTTGAAGACGCCCTGGTGGACAATTGCCAATTCTTTGTGGCTGGCTGGATTCCTATTTCTACTAAGCCTGGGCATGCTCGCATGGGTGCTCCGGCTGGGACGAGCGCTTCCAGACCGCGCTTCGTATGTTGTTGGCGGCGATACTCGGATCTATTCGAATTTCCGGCTAGCGTCTCGCATGGCGGGCTGGCTAGGTATGTTGGTCGGTTTCCTCGTTGTGGTAGGCGGTTGGGCTTTCGATATTGCCAGTTTGAGATCGGTGCTGCCAGGATATGCTCCGATGCGGGTGAATACAGCGCTCGGTCTGTTGCTGGCGGGCGCGGCTTTATGGCTCGATCACGCGGGCGCGGCACAATCCGTCAGACGACGACTGGTACAGATTTGCGCGGGGTTGACCGGTTTACTCGGGCTATTGACGGTTATCGAGTATGTCTTGGTCGTGGATCTTGGGATTGATGTGCTCCTGTTCCGGGAGCGGAACGCCTCGCTGTTCCTCCCTGGTGTTTCGGCGCGCATGGCAGTCACCAGCGCTGTAAGCTTCCTTCTTCTCGGCACCGCACTCTGCCTCATCCATCGCCGTCGAGGCTTTATCCTGGGCCAATACCTGGTAGGCGCAACCGGCGTGCTCTGCTTGCTCAATGTGGTCGGCTATCTGTACGGCATCAAGAGCTTGTATGGGTTCTCGGCCTACACGGCGATGGCCCTTCACACATCGCTTACCTTCCTCGTTCTTTGCGCCGGAGTGCTGCTTTCTCGTCCCCACCTCGGTTTCATGGAGGCCATCACCAGCGGCTCGCCGGGCGGCGTGATGGCCAGGCGGCTATTGCCCGCAGCCATGCTCATCCCGGCGGCTTTAGGCTGGTTGAGGTGGCAAGGCCAGTTGCTGGGACTCTTCGATACGGCGTTCGGCCTGACTCTGTTTGCCTCTTCCAATATTGTTGTCTTCGCTCTCTTGATCTGGTCCAGCGCCGGACGGCTGAACCGGCTGGATGTCGAGCGTTCTCTTGCCGAGGAGAACCTCCGCGATAGTGAGCAGAAGTTTCGTTCTTTGTTGGAATCCGCGCCCGACGCCATGGTGATGGCCGACGACAAAGGCCGGATCGTGCTGGTGAATGCGAAGACGGAACTCTTGTTCGGCTACTCCCGCCAAGAGTTGCTCGGTCAGCCGGTTGATGCTTTGATCCCCTTGCAACGTTGCCAAGCTTCCCGAATCGAGGCACTGGATTCCGCCCTGGACCTTTGCGGAATCAAAAAAGATGGCGGCGAATTCCCAGCCGAAGTCAGCTTGAGTCCCATACGGACGGCCCAAGGCTTATGGACGGCTGCCATTCGCGACATAACCTCTCGAAAAGTAGTGGAAGAGCGGCTGCGGGAGAGCGAGGACCGTTATCGGACAGTGGTGGACTCGCTCCCTCAAATGGTCTGGACTTGTCTTCCGGATGGGCAATGCGACTTCCTTAGCCGGCAATGGATCGAGTACACCGGTATTCCAGAGGCCGATCAGATTGGATTCAGGTGGGTGGAACAGGTTCATCCGGAAGATCGAGAGCGCCTTCAGGAACTGTGGGGAGAGGCCGTTCGCGACGGCGGTTCGTTCGCCGCCGAATATCGAATCCGCGGATTCCGGGGAGACTACGGGTGGTTTAGAGGACTGGCAATTCCCCTTCGAGACTCCAGCGGTACGATCACCAAATGGTTCGGAACCAGCACTGATATAGGAAAACTTAAGTTCGCGGAAGCCGCGCTGCGCGAGAGTGAAGCGAGTTTCCGGCAGCTGGCCGACGCCATGCCCCAGATGGTTTGGACGGCCAAGCCTGACGGAAATCTCGATTATTACAATCAGCGCTGGTACGACTATACCGGCACCACGTTCGAGCAGACCAAGGACTCAGGCTGGCAACCCGTGCTACATCCGGATGACCTGCACAACTGTCTCAATCGTTGGACCCATTCCGTCGCGACTGGCGAGTTGTACGAGGTGGAGTATCGGTTCAAGCGAGCGTCCGACGGAGCCTACCGCTGGCACCTCGGACGGGCATTGCCGGTATTCAATCGCGAAGGCCAGGTGATTCGATGGTTTGGAACCTGCACCGATATCGAGGATTACAAGGAGGCGGAGGAGTCGATCCTGAGCCTAAATGAAAATCTGGAGGAGCATGTTCAAAACCGCACCCTGGCTCTGGCAAGAGCCAATCTGGAGCTTGCGAAAACCAAGTCGAGCCTGCAAGGACTGCTGGACGCCGCGACTCAGGTATCCATCATCGCGGTCGACATGCAGGGGACAATTCAAGTCTTCAACTCCGGCGCGGAGAAAATGCTTCAATACTCTGCCAGCGAGATGGAAGGAGTGTGCAATCCGGCGATTTTTCACCTGCCTGCGGAGTGCCTTGAGACTTCGAGACTGCTTACGAGCGAATTCGGGCGGCCCATTGACGGACTGGAAGTTTTCATGGCACGCGCCCGGTCGGGCCAGACCGAGGAACGGGAATGGACCTATGTGCGCAAGGATGGAACCCAGCTCGATGTCAGCCTCGCCATCACGGCAGTTCGCAACTCGAGTGGAAAGCTCGAAGGGTTCCTGGGGATTGCTACGGATATAACGGCCAGAAAATTGCTTGAGCGCGAGCGTCGTCTCAATAACGAAAAGCTCGTTGAGCAGACCCGCCGCGCCGAGGAAGCCAATCGCGCCAAGAGTGATTTTCTGGCTGCCATGAGCCATGAGATTCGAACTCCGATGAATGCCATTCTGGGCATGGCCGATATGCTCTGGGACTCGGATCTCGACACCGATCAGCGGCAGTACGTGGAAGTGTTTCGCCGCGCTGGTTCGAATTTGCTCGCTCTGATCAACGATATTCTAGACCTGTCAAAAATCGAGGCCGGCCACTTCGAACTCGAGCGCATCGAGTTCGAGCTTGAGGATATCGTGGACCAGTCAATCGAACTAATCGCTCCCAAGGCCCGCGACAAGAACATCGCTTTACTGGCGCATCTGTCGCCGGGCGTTCCGACAGCGCTGATTGGCGATCCCGCCCGTTTAAGACAGGTGCTGATCAACCTGCTCGGGAACGCCGTCAAGTTTACTGAATCGGGCGAGGTTCTTTTAACCGTTCAACAACACGAATCCGGGGCACCGGGCCGAATCGAGTTCGCGATCTCCGATACTGGGATAGGAATTCCAGAGAAGATGCTTGAAACTATCTTCGATGATTTCACGCAGGCGGATTCTTCAACCACCCGCAAGTACGGCGGAACAGGGCTCGGCCTTGGGATCAGTCTGCGACTGGTTCAGCAGATGGGCGGCGGTTTGACCGTCTCGAGCACTGTTGGAAAGGGAAGCACATTCCGGTTCGAGGCATTGTTCGAACCCGGGCTCTGCACGCAATTCCGCACGCAGGTAGCTGATTTCCACGGACGCCGGGTTCTCGTCGTCGATGACAACGCTACCAACCGGCTTATCTTGCGCGAAACCTTAAACGCCTGGGGACTCGAGACGGACGAATGCGGTCTCCCGGAGAAAGCGGTCGACAGTACCTCCTGCGCTATAGCCGCGGGACGACCGTATTCACTAGTCCTCCTAGACAACCGCATGCCAGGCCTCAACGGATTCCAAACAGCGGCCAGGATCAATGAACTAGACCCGAAGCTGCCTATCATCATGCTGACCTCCGACTCGCAGGCCGGCGATGCGGTGCGACGTCGCGAGGTCGGCATGGCTGGATACGCGGTGAAACCCGTAAAGCGAGCCGAGCTGCTCCGTTTGATATGCCGCGCGATGCGGGCCGATGACGGTGCCGCGCCGGAACAGCTTGACGTCGCTCCAAAGGACCGCTGCGACACGCCGACGAGCGGCAATCTCTTGCGCATCCTGGTTGCCGAGGATTCGCCGGACAATCGCCTTCTGATTCAGGTCTACCTGAAGGGCAGTTCGCATCGGGTGACCTTCGTGGAGGACGGATACGAGGCCGTCGAGAGGTTCACCGCAGCATCCGATTTCGATCTCGTCTTAATGGATATGCAGATGCCGGTGATGGACGGATTGATGGCCACGCGCACCATACGCTCCATCGAGCGGGAACGCGGGTTGTCGCCAATCGCTATCCTTGCCCTCACCGCAAATGCTCGTCCTCAGGACGTCTCGATGAGCCAAGAGGCGGGATGCACCGCTCATTTGGCTAAGCCGATTTCTAAGCAAAAGCTGCTCAATGCAATTCAGGAATTCGGGCGTCGGCGAGCGGGGAACCCATTGCGCCTTGAGATGCCGGAGGGCCTTGAGGAACTCGTGCCGGACTACCTCGACGCCCGCAGGAGAGAAGTCCCGGAGATGCTTAGACTTCTCGCGGCTTCCGATTTCGAGCGTCTACACACCTTGGCCCATAATATGAAAGGAACTGGAGCTTCCTACGGACTGGAGGAATGCACTCGGCTCGGCGCTGAGTTGGAGCGCTCCGCTACGGAGCGGGACGGCGCTGCTCTGCAGCGGCAGCTAGGCGAACTGGAGGGCTATCTTGCGCGGGTGGTTTTGGTCTGAACTCCCCGCTTGTTGAGAGCTTATGGGCAAACTGGAAAACAAAGTCGCAATGATCACCGGCGCAAGCAGGGGCATCGGGGCAGGAGCCGCGCGCGCGTTCGCAGCCGAAGGGGCCAAACTGGTCCTCCTGGCTCGCGATGCCGCCGCCCTCGAATCCCTCGCCTCAGAGCTGCGCGCACACAACGCCGACGTCCTCGCCATCCCCTGCGACGTCACCCAAGAAGAGCCAGTCCAGTCCGCATTCCGCCAAACCCTGGAACGCTTCGGACGCCTCGACCTCCTCGTCAACAACGCCGGATCCTTCGACGGCGGCCCCCTCGAAGATCTCACTCTGGAAGCCTGGGATCACGTCATGGCCGTGAACCTTCGCGGTCCTTTCCTCTGCACCCGCGAAGCATTCCGAATCATGAAGCCGCAAGGCGGAGGACGCATCATCAACATCGGCTCCATCTCGGCCCAGCGCGTGCGGCTCCATTCCGCTCCGTACAGCACCAGCAAACACGGGCTCTGGGGCTTAACGCAAGTCGCTGCGCTCGAAGGCCGGCCTTACGGAATCTCGTGCGGGTGCCTGCATCCCGGCAACACCATGGTGGAGCGCCGAACCGATTCCGAGCCCATGATGAGCGTCGAGGATCTGGTGTCCACCCTGCTGGCGATGGCAGCGCTTCCGCCTCACGTAAACATGTTGGAGGCGATTGTCCTGCCCATCGAGCAGCTATATATTGGCCGCGGATAGCCGCTTAGAAGGCTCGGCAACAGGCAGTTCCTGCAGCAGATCCAGAAATGCCTGCGCCGCGCGATGAAAGCGCTTCTTGCGTCGATGGATAATTCCCACTGGACGGAACAGATTCGGCGCGCCAATCGGGATCGGCACCAAACGCCCTTGCGCGATTTCCGCCTCCATGGTGCGAGCCGGCAGGATGCTCACGCCCGACCCCAGCGCCACTGCTTCCTTAATCATCTGCAGATTATCGAAGTGCAGCGTGGTATTCACCTGCACCCGATGCTCGCGAAAGAAACGGTCGATCTCGCGCCGAATCGGCAGATCCTCGTCAAATCCGATGAACGCCACGCCGTCCAGATCATAAGGCAGGATCTCCGTCTTGCGTGTGAGCGGATGATAGGGCGAGGCTGCCACCACCATCTCTTCTTCTCGCCACGGGAGCACGGTGAGATGACGGCTGGATTCGGGATAGCTCACCAGTCCCAAATCGACCCGATCCGACAGCACCGCCTCGTAAACCTTCTCCGGCCTGAGATACTCCACTTCGACGGTTGAACCCGGATAGCGCCTGTAAAACTCATGCACCAGTTGCGAAAGCTCCGATAAGCCCACGGAATAGATGGAAGCGACCTTAACCACGCCCTCCACTTTGGCCTTTAACTCGCCCAGTTCAGACCGGAACTGTTCATGGCGGCGCAGGATGTCGCGGCACAGTTCCAGATAAAAGCGGCCCGCATCGGTAAGCGTTAAAGGGCGGGTGCCGCGGTCCACTAGAATCGTGTCCAAGTCGCGTTCCAAATCCTGAAGCCGTTGGCTTGCAGCCGACTGACTGATTCCATTCAGCGAAGCCGCGCGGCTAACGCTCTTCGTCGCCGCGATGTCCCGAAACAACCTGAAATTTCCGAAATCCACCTTACGGTAAGATTATTAGATTTGCTTATATAGTGTCAAGCTAAAATTCATTTGATCGATACTAATCGGTTCGCTATACTGAGTGAACACCTCGGAAAGGAGGACCACCAGCCATGCATAGCGGACTCCCAGTCGAACAAGGACTCTACAATCCTCAAAACGAGCACGATGCCTGCGGTGTCGGTTTCGTCGTCAATATCAAGGGCCAACAGTCCCACGACATCATTCTGAAAGGCCTTCAAATCCTTGTAAACTTAACCCATCGCGGCGCTTCTGGCTGTGACGCACAGACGGGCGATGGAGCCGGCATTCTCATTCAGATCCCCCACAAGTTTTTCGCTCGGGAATGCGCCAGACTGGGGTTCACCCTGCCGCCCCCGGGCGAGTATGGATTGGGGATGGTGTTCCTGCCGGTGGAGCCGCAACAGCGGCTGCTGGCGGAAGGCATTATGGAACGGATTGCGACCGAAGAAGGTCTCACCGTGCTTGGCTGGCGGGATACGCCAGTGGACGTGGACGCGATTGGCCGCGTGGCGCGCGCCTCCCAGCCGTACATCGAGCAAATCTTCGTGCGCGGCGAGTCTGGAGTGAGCCAGGATGAACTGGAGCGAAAGCTCTACGTGGTGCGCAAGCGCGCGGAAAACGAAATTGCCGCATCGTCCATCCAGGACAAGCACTTCTTCTACATCCCATCGCTCTCCACTCGCACGATTATTTATAAGGGCTTGCTGCTGGCAGGACAGATCCCTCATTTCTATCGGGAGCTGACCGATCCGGATACGATGAGCGCCCTGTGTCTGGTGCATCAGCGGTTCTCGACCAATACGTTTCCAACCTGGCCGCTCGCGCACCCGTACCGGTACTTGTGCCACAACGGCGAGATCAACACGGTGCGCGGCAACGTGAATTGGATGCACGCCCGGCAAACGGTGGTTGCCTCGCCCCTCTTCGGCGACGACATCAAGAAACTGCTCCCGCTCATTCCCCAAGGCCAAAGCGATTCGGGCTGCCTGGACAATGCCGTGGAACTGCTCACTTTGGCGGGGCGCAGCCTGCCTCACGTGATGGCGATGCTGATTCCGGAAGCCTGGGACGCCGACACCACCATGGATCCAAAAAAGAAGGCCTTCTACGAGTACCACGCCTCGCTGATGGAGCCGTGGGACGGACCGGCGGCGGTCGCCTTCACGGATGGACGTCTGATCGGCGCAACCTTGGATCGCAACGGTCTGCGCCCGGCACGTTACTTGGTGACCAAGGACGATCAGCTGATCATGGCGTCCGAAATTGGCGTGTTGCCCGTGAAGCCTGAGGACGTAAAGTTTAAAGGCCGTCTGCAGCCGGGCCGCATGCTGCTGGTGGATACGGTCCAAGGCCGCATCATCCCGGACGAAGAGATCAAGCGCGATTTGGCTGCTCGTCAGCCGTACTCGGAATGGCTGGCCGATAATCAGATCACGCTTGACCGATTGCCCGAGCCGCAGCGCATTCACGAATCGGATCACGATACGATTCTCATGCGCCAGCGGGCTTTCGGCTACACCGACGAAGATCTCCGGTTGCTGATCGCTCCCATGGCGGCCAAGGGAGAAGAGCCAGTCGGATCCATGGGAACAGACACGCCCCTGGCCTGTTTGTCGGATAAACCGCAGCCGCTCTTCAACTATTTCAAGCAACTATTCGCGCAGGTAACCAACCCCGCTATCGACCCTATTCGCGAAGAGCTGGTAATGTCGCTGACCAGCTACATCGGCAACGAGCGCAATATTCTGGACGAGACTCCGCGCCACTGCCACACGCTGAAGCTGCCGCATCCAATTCTGACGAATCGCGATCTGGAGAAGCTGCGGCGGGTTTCCACGAGCGAACTATTGACCACAACTCTGCCCATGCTTTACCGGGTTTCCGGGGGAGAGAAAGAGCTTGAGCGCTTCCTCGACGGCCTCTGCCGCCGCGCCTCGCTGTCTATCAAGTCGGGCTACTCGCTGTTGATTTTATCGGACCGCGGCATGGACGAAGAATACGCGCCCATTCCGAGTCTGCTTGCGCTGAGCGCCGTTCACAACCATCTCGTGCGCGAAGGAACCCGCACGCAGGTGGCGCTGATCATCGAATCGGGCGAGCCGAGGGAGATCATGCACTACGCCCTGCTGATCGGCTACGGGGCGAGCGCGATCAATCCATACCTGGCGATCGAGACTCTGGAAGATCAGGCCAAGCGCGGCAACCTTCCAGAAGGCATCACGTTCGAAAAGGCTCTCAAGAACTACAAGAAGTCCATCAACAAGGGGCTGCTGAAGGTCTTTTCCAAGATGGGGATTTCGACGCTGCAGAGCTATCGCGGCGCGCAGATTTTTGAAGCAATCGGGTTGAATAAATCCCTGGTGGAGCGCTATTTCACCGGCACGCCTTCGCGCATCGAGGGCATTGGGCTGGACGTGCTGGCTCGCGAGGCGAAGCTCAAGCATGAGTTCGCGATGCAGCCCGTTTCTCAATCGGCCACCGAACTTGAGATCGGCGGCAGCTACCAATATCGCGTGCGCGGCGAATATCACTTGTTCAATCCCGGCACCGTGAGCAAGTTGCAGCATGCCGTTCGACAGTCAAGCTTTTCAACCTTCCAGGAATACACGGCGCTGATTAACGATCAGAGCCAGCACCTCTGCACTCTGCGCGGCTTGATGGAGCTAAAGCTGGCGAAAGAGCCGATCCCGATTGAAGAGGTCGAGCCCGCCACGGAGATCGTACGGCGTTTCGCCACCGGTGCGATGTCGTTCGGATCGATCAGCAAGGAGGCCCACGAAACTCTGGCGATCGCGATGAACCGGATCGGCGGAAGATCGAATACCGGGGAGGGCGGAGAGGACGAAGAGCGCTTCGAGCGCGACCCGAATGGGGACTGGCGGCGCAGCGCGATTAAGCAGGTCGCTTCCGGGCGCTTCGGAGTTACAACGAATTATCTGGTGAACGCGGACGAGCTGCAGATCAAGGTGGCCCAGGGCGCGAAGCCCGGAGAAGGCGGTCAGCTGCCAGGCCACAAAGTAGACGAAGTGATCGCGCGCGTGCGCCATTCCATCCCCGGCGTGGGGCTAATTTCGCCTCCCCCGCATCACGATATTTATTCCATTGAGGATCTTGCCCAGCTTATTTACGACTTAAAGAACGTCAACCCGAAGGCGCGCATTTCCGTGAAGCTGGTGGCAGAAGTTGGCGTGGGCACTGTGGCGGCGGGAGTTGCGAAAGCGCATGCGGATCTGGTGCTAATCAGCGGGCACGATGGAGGCACTGGGGCTGCCGCGCTCACATCCATCAAGCATGCCGGCGTCCCCTGGGAACTTGGCCTCGCGGAAACCCAGCAGGTGCTCGTGATGAACGATCTGCGGAGCCGCATTCGAGTTCAGACGGACGGAAAATTGCAGACCGGGCGCGACGTCGTAATTGCCGCGCTGCTGGGTGCCGAGGAGTTCGGATTCTCCACTGCCCCGTTAGTAGCGATGGGCTGTATTATGATGCGCAAGTGCCACCTGAACACGTGTCCCGTGGGCATAGCCACGCAGGATCCTGTGCTTCGCAAGAAGTTTCACGGCACTCCCGAGAATGTGATCAACTTCTTCTTCTATATCGCCGAGGAAGTCCGCGAGCTCATGGCAAAACTCGGGTTCCGCACCATGGACGAAATGGTGGGGCGCGTGGACCGCATCAGGATGCACAAAGCGCTGGACCACTGGAAGGCGCGCGGGCTCGATTTTTCATCCATTCTTTACAATCCGCAGGTGCCCTCCAAGGTGCCGCGCCGCTGCACCATCGGGCAGGATCACGGACTCGAGCAAGCGCTGGACTACAAGCTGATCGACCACGCGCGGGAGGCTTTGGAGAACCAGACTCCGGTGGAATTCAAGATGCCGATCCGCAACGTGCATCGCACGGTGGGCGCGATGCTCAGCGGAGAGATCGCCCGGCGATACGGCTCGGCAGGATTGCCAAACGACACTATCCGGTTCCAGTTTTCGGGATCGGCGGGACAGAGCTTTGGGGCATTTCTGGCTCACGGCGTCACGCTGACTCTCGAAGGCGACGCTAACGACTACGTCGGGAAAGGCCTATCTGGCGGCAGGTTGGTGGTGTATCCGCCTCGCACGTCTACGTTTTTGCCCGAGGAGAACATCCTGATTGGCAATGTGGTTCTCTATGGCGCGACTACCGGCGAAGCATTCTTCAACGGAGTGGCTGGCGAGAGGTTTGCAGTTCGCAACTCCGGCGCGACTGCGGTTGTCGAAGGCGTGGGCGACCACGGCTGCGAGTATATGACCAAGGGCCTCGTCCTGGTGCTGGGTCGAACGGGCCGCAATTTCGCGGCTGGCATGACGGGTGGAATCGCCTTCGTGCTGGATGAAACGGGCGAGTTCTCGACTGTGAAATGCAATCGCCAGGGCGTTGACCTGGAGCCAGTAGTCGAATCCGTGGACATTCAGGCGCTAAAGAACCTGATCGAAAAACACGTGGAAGCGACTGCCAGCCCGCGCGGCAAATGGATCCTGGAAAACTGGGGGACAATGTTGCCGAACTTCGTGAAAGTGTATCCGCACGAATTCAAGCGCGTGCTAGGGGTGCCTCGCGCGACAGCAGTCTACCATCCGGCCATGCAATCCCAAGCGCTAAAAGCGGAGGCCGTGCATCATGGGTAAGATTACCGGCTTTCTTGAATATGACCGTGAACTCCCTGTGCGTCGACCCGTCAGCGAACGGGTGAACGACTGGTTCGAGGTTTATCAGGACTTTCCAGAAGACAAAGTGCGCACGCAAGGCGCTCGCTGCATGGATTGCGGAGTGCCGTTCTGCCACACCGGCTGCCCTTTGAACAACGTAATTCCAGACTGGAACGATCTGGTATATCAGGATCGCTGGCAAGAAGCGATTCAGGTTCTGCATGCCACCAACAACTTCCCGGAGTTTACCGGCCGCATTTGTCCCGCGCCTTGCGAAGCGGCTTGCGTGCTGGGCATCAACGAGCCTCCGGTCGCGATCAAGCTGATCGAAAAGACCATCATCGATCATGCATTTCGAGAAGGATGGATCCTCCCTGAGAAGCCCCGGCATCGGACCGGGAAGCGCGTAGCAGTGGTTGGATCAGGACCGGCGGGTCTGGCGGCGGCGCAACAACTGGCTCGCGCGGGCCACTGGGTCACGGTGTTCGAGAAGGCCGACCGCATCGGGGGATTGCTGCGCTACGGCATTCCGGACTTCAAAATGGAGAAGCACCTGATCGACCGCCGTCTGCAGCAGATGGAAGACGAGGGCGTGGAGTTCCGCGCCAACGCGCATGTCGGCGAGAACGTTCCTCTTGAGGAACTGCATAAGGATTTCCAGGCGATCTTATTGGCTGGCGGGGCCGAACAGCCGCGCGATCTCACGGTGCCCGGCCGCGAACTGAATGGGGTTCACTTCGCGATGGACTACCTGCCGCAGCAGAACAAGCGCGGCGCAGGCGACGATGTTCCCGATCAGATTCTGGCAACGGGCAAGCATGTCGTCATCATCGGAGGCGGCGATACGGGCGCGGACTGCCTGGGCACGTCGCATCGCCACAAAGCGAAGTCGGTGATGCAGTTTGAGATACTTCCGTGCCCTCCACCTGATCGTGCGCCGCATACGCCGTGGCCGCTCTGGCCGCTGCAATTGCGGGTGGAGAGCGCGCACGAAGAGGGCGGATTGCGGGATTGGAGCGTGGCTACGACAGGCTTCACGGGCGATGAGCACGGCAATGTAAAACAGTTGCATGCGATCCGGGTTAGCGCTGGGCCGAAGTTCGAGCCGATCGCGGGCACCGACTTCACGCTAGATGCCGACTTGGTGCTGCTTGCCATGGGGTTCACCGGGCCCGTTCGCAATGGGCTGATCGAGCAGCTTGGAGTGAATCTCGACACGCGCGGCAATGTAGTTGCCGACGCTAATTTCATGACGAGCGTTCCAGGGGTTTTCGCCGCGGGCGATTTGAGGCGCGGTCAGTCGTTGGTCGTATGGGCGATCGCGGAAGGTCGGCAGGCTGCGGCCGGCATCCACGATTACCTCGGCACGTAACGCGAAGGCGGGCGCTCGCAGTTTGGCGCCTGCTACGCCTAGGCCATGCTAAAAGTCCACCTGAATAGTGGAAAGGTGACGATCCTGCGCGCCCGACGCCCGAAGCGCCTCCCTGGCTTTGCCCTCATCCGCCTCATCTACGGCGGCATCTGCAACACCGATATCGAACTCCAGCGAGGCTACTATAACTTCACCGGCACACCCGGCCACGAATTCGTGGGAGAAGTCCTAGAGTCCGATACCGCCAAGCTCGTCGGCAAACGAGTGGTAGGCGAAATCAACATCGGCTGCGGCGAGTGCGAGTCGTGTTGGTTCGGCAAGGGACGCCACTGCGCCACCCGCTCGGTGCTCGGAATCCTAAAATACCCAGGGGCCTTTCGGGAAATTTTCACCTTGCCGGATAAGAATCTGCTGGTAGTTCCAGACGGGATCACCGATGAGCAAGCCGTGTTCACGGAACCTCTCGCGGCGGCCTGCCGTGTCTGGGAGCAGGTGGATATTCCCGAATACAGGGAAGTCGCCTTGCTAGGCAATGGAAAGCTCGGCCACCTGATCGCCCGCGCTTTAGAGGCTCGCGGCGTGAAAGCGACAACCTTCGGACGCGACGATTACAAGCCGCTCCGGGAATACGATTTTGTGGTGGATGCCACCGGCTCTTCAGAGGGGCTGCAGCAAGCGATCGCGATGACACGGCCGAACGGTATTCTGATTCTCAAATCGACCATTCACGGCCTCGTGCCGGTGGACCTGGCCGCCGTGATCGTGAATGAGCTGGTGCTGGTCGGGTCGCGCTGCGGAAACTTCGAAGACGCGCTCGATCTCTTGGCTAAGAAGAAGGTGCTGGTGGACGACCTCATCTCCGATATCATGCCCCTCTCGGAAGCTTCCAAAGCGTTCAAGCGTGCTGCCGAGCGAGGCGTACTCAAGGTGCTGCTGAAGGCGTGATCAGCCGATCATTGCTTCGAGTTGTTGCAAAGTTGCCGTCAGCGCCGCTGCGGTGGCTCCGGAATGAAACGCAATCGCTCGTCTGCAATCGTCAAGCGTGGTTTGCAACTTCCAAGCGGCCGGACCTTCCCTCCGAACTTCCTTCGCCAATTTGGCAGCGGTGGACGCGTCCCCTGCATCAAAGGCCGCACCCAGCAGAGTCGGCTTCAACCATTCGTCCTTAGTATTTTTCTTACTGGCCCGCTCGCATGCAATCGTGGTTACTGAGGCGGCCATTCGAGCCGAGTCTTCGTCGCCATCCTCGCCGCGTATCCTATAGAGACGCGCTAAGTTGGACGACGGATAGTAGTCGTTCAGATCCAGCTTCATTCCGGCATCGTAGGCCTCAATGGCGAGATCCAGGTACTGAGCTTTCTTCGCCGCATTCTGCTCGGAGGAGTACAGCTTCTTGTACCGCCCTCCCAGCAGACCGCGCCGTTCGGACGTGTCGCCGCTATTGGAAATGAGCTCCAGAAGCGCGCCGATAGCCGCGTTGTGATCCCCGGCTTTGGATTGGGCGAGCGCGCGCTGCTCCTTGATGAGGCTCTGGGTTCTGAAGTCGTGAGGGAGCGAGTCGATGAAACTCAGCGTGATTTTCCAATCAGTACAGTCGCGGAGTAGATACAGCAATTCCAGAGCGACCGCGCTTTGGACAGGACCGCCCGTGTAGAACTTGTCTCGCAGTTCCATCGCGCGCGTAGAGCAGGCCGGACTGGGCAGAGAGCGGGCCGCCAGGACCTCCGCTTGAAATGCCGATAACTCCTCGAGAGTCTTGCGAAAAGACGAAGCACGCAGAGGGTCGAGTTTGTCGGGGTATCCGGGAAGAAACTCGTACACCGGCGACTGGCCCGCGGCAAGTTTAGGGATGCCTTCCTTTAGAATTAGCTGTATCTTGGCCGCGGTTGCGTCGTCTATCGATTCGACCGGCAGAGGGTAACGAATCTGCCGCATCTGGTTGATATCGAAGAGAGGCTGCGTCCAGTCGGCTGCGATCATGACGCACCCGGTCGACTTCGAAGCGTGCCGGACGCCAATCTCGTAATAAACGTTCCCGTTCGGCGTGCTGACGTCCGCGATCACCAGATCGGAAATTGCCAGCCGCTCGATCATCTCCTTGATGATGGCAGCTCCGAGGTCCTGATCGGCACGAACAGGATCGTAACCGAGCTCCCGGATGGCCGGTTCGAACGCCGCGGTCCAAAGCCGGTTGCAATCGATCTTGTCGGGGGCAGCGCTGCCCTCCGCCTTTTGAGTAGGCTTCGTGCCGTACGGCATGATCATGAAGCAGATAGGGCGCATAAGGTATTCTCCCGACCGTTAATGCTTAGGATTCTCTTTCCACCACCACATCTCCGGCAACGGTTTCTGTTGAGGCCAGATCTGATTCAGTGTATCCCCTTCGAACAATTCTCCATTCTTCATCACATAGCGGATGCTCGTCGTATTCCGAATATCCACCAGCGGATCCTTATTCAACACCAGTAGATCCGCCATCTTCCCAACCTCGATACTCCCTAAATCCTGGAGATACCCGATCGCCTCCGCTCCGTGCAGAGTCGCCGCCCGCAGCACCTCATGATTGGTCAACCCGCCGCTCTGCAAAGCCCACATCTCCCAGTGGCACTGAATCCCCTGGATCTGCCCATGACCTCCAATGCAAACCTTCCCGCCATCGTGCACGATCTTCGCCGCCGAAGCCGCCAGTTTCGGGAACACGTGCTCTTCCTTACGGAACCACGGCCGGCGCAGCGTCTTGCTATCCAGCACGTTATGCGGGATGAAGCGGCGCAGCTTTGCATCATCGTGCACCTCGGTCGTCTCGTAGAAATAGTTCTCCGCCCACGGCCCGCCGTAGGCAACCAGCAAGGTCGGCGTGTAGAAGATGCCCGACTTGGCGAACGTCTCCACTACATCCTTGTACAGCGGCACGATTGGAAGCGCGTGCTCGTTGCCGCTGAATCCATCCACGGCGTGCGTCAGGTCCAACTTTAAGTCGAGAGCGCCTTCGGTGGTAGGCATGATGCCGTTTTCTTTGCAAGCCATCACCATCCATTCGCGCTGCTGCCGGTTGCCGACCACGTACGATTTCACCGTGTTCGTCCGGTAATATTTCTTATAACGAGACACCACGTTGCGAGCATCGTCGAGCGATTGAAAGTCCGTGGCGGAGAAAATTCCAGGTCCGGTCGAGAATGCGCGCGGACCCGGCAATTCGCCCATATCGATGAGATCCTGGTATGCGAACGTGTCTGGCCGCGAGGTCTGCGGATCGCGCCCGGTGGTCACGCCGTAGGCGAGATTGGCCAGAAACGGCCAGCTCTCCAGATCCAGAACATTGCGGCGAATCTCAGTCCAATGCGCATGCACATCCACGATGCCCGGCATGATAATTGCGCCTTTCACATCGATCACTTTGGCGTTCGGCGGGAGTTTGTAAGTGCCGCGCTTCCCGACGGAAGTGATTCGGTTATCGGTGATAATCACCTCACCGTCGGCGATCGCTTCATCGCCAACCATAGTGATGACTTTCGCGCCTTCAAGAGCGATAACTCCTTTTACAACTTGCCGGGGAGCTTCGATGGTCACCGGGATCTCTTCATACTTCGGCGTCTTGTCAGCGGGAGCGGGCTTATTCGCCGCAGCTCCATCGGCGGTCGCGTCGGCCGGCGGCTGATCGAACACCACGGTCGAGAGCGCCTGACGGAAGAAGGACGAACCGAGCGACCATGTTATGGTCTTGCCTCCGTCGGTCCAGTTAAAGCTATCGGCCCCCACATCGGTGAGCTTTTTCACCGGGACCGATGGCGTCGCGATGTTGACCGTCGGGGCCTCTCCTCCCGCCTCTGGAACGTCCAGAAGATAAAGCTGACTATTCAACAGAGCCAGCGCCTGCCTTCCGGTCGGGCTGATGCGAATGTCCTCGGCAGCGGGCGGATCCTCTCCCGGACCCCTGCCCTTTCCGACCACCTTCAGATGAGTTCGCCGATCCGTCCCATCGAAGCGGAAGGATTGCAGCCCCTGGCGCGAGTAGACGTAAACCCGATCACTTGTGGTTGCGAAGTGCGGCTGACCAGTGCCACGAGCGGGTACGATCAGGGTCGGCAACCCGCCTTCTTTAGGTATCCACACGAGATCCATGCCGGACTGCTCCCCGAATCCCCCCAGCGCCTCCACGCGAGCTTGCGTCGAAGCCCGCAGCGCCACGATCTTCGAACCGTCGGGCGACCACACCGGGTTTTGATAGTAGCCTGGCGTCTGCGTTAAAAGCTGGGGCTGAAACTGGCCACTCGTCTTCCATTTCCAGATCTGTCCGCCGCTCGGGGACCAAGTCACGTAAGCAAGGTAATCGCCATCGGGTGACCAAGCGGGCTCGTATTCTCGCGTACCTCCGGTCGTGATTCGGACTGGCGTTCCTTTCGCCGTGTCCATCATATAAATGTGCGTCAACGCCGAGAATGCCAGCCGCTTGCCATCTGGCGATGCGGCGGGTTCCTGAATCAACCGCGCCCTTACAGGCCCTTCATCCACGCGCGAGGCAAACTTGAGTTGCGGGCCCATCTCGAGCGACACGTGCGCTTGAAAGGGGGTGATGCTACTCTCGCCCGTAGCAACCTGGATCCGGTTTATTTTTCCTCCGAAGAACGCGACCACTTCCTTGCCGTCGGGTGTAAATGCGTAACCGGGCAAGACGTCCATAGCGGCTCTCGACTCTTGATCGTCACGCTGGACCGGGTACTTCAGCCAGCGATCTTCGCCTGTACTCAAATCGCGGATGCGCAGCCCGGTCTCCGTCTCATAGCGGGTTCCATACACCAGTTTCTTACCGTCGGGCGAAAGGGCTGGACGAAACGCGCTACCAGGAGCCTCGGTGATTACGTCTTCGTCACCCGTGTTCCGATCGCGGCGCACTACTTGCCAGGATGGGAAGCTCGCGTTATAGCTGAAGCCGCCAATGCGGCGCGCATAGTAAAAGTATTTGCCGTCAGGTGATGCCACCGCGCCCATAAAGTTCAGTTGCTGCTGCCGGGTCGTGGTGGGCGTTGGCTTCGATTTCGTTACCTGTACGCCCGTTCCGCCATGGATGTTGTACATCCAGATCTCGTGAGTGCCCAGTCCGTCGGGGCTGCGCGCTACTATTACGTATTCGCCATCGGGAGTCCACGCGGGGGAGATAAAATCGCCCTGTTTGTCCTTGCTGAGCTGACGAGGCTCAGACCCGTCGGCTTTCGCAATCCAGAGATTGTCGGTGCCGTTGCGGTCGCTGGTGAAGGCGATCATCTTGCCGTCGGGCGAGTAGGTTGGCTGAGTATCGAAAGACAGCCCGGTCAGAATCGGCTTCGCTTCACCGCCTCCCAGTGGTACCGAGTAGATGTCGCCTAGAAGGTCGAAAAGGATCGTCTTGCCATCCTTCGACACGTCGAGCGAAAGCCAAGTGCCTTCGTCGGTGTCGAACTCGAGTTTGTGATCGGTTTTTAGCGGCAAGCCTGGTTTTGGTCCAGATTTCTCCTGGGCGATCAGATACGCAAGAGTCCCAAAGCAAATCAGAAATCTTCTCATTTGATTTCGAGATTAGCAGATCGAAAATGCTCCCTATTGTCCAGGTAGAATACAGAGAACATGCTACTCAGGCTTGGTTTTGTGATCGCGAGCGCTGTCGGATTGCTGGAGGCTGCGGATTACGCCGGTCCACGACCTTCGAAACAAGACGTTCCATACATGCTTCACGCGGACCGCCTAGTGGAAACCGAGTCCGCCGAAGCCCGCGAGGAAAACAAGAAAGGGGAGGTCACCTATGTCGTGGCGGGAGCAAGCTCGTCGGCCAAGACCCCGCTTGCCGAGCCTATTTTCATCATCGATACGCAGCAACTCGCAGCGGATCGGATCGAACTGTACCACATGGATGTGCGCAATGGCCGCCGCGAGGTGACGCTCTCGCAAAAGAAGCGCAGAGGCGGACCCAAGCCGATTCACCTGCTGGTCACCCGACTGGCCGATCATCTCTACAGGATCGAGGCTGATGAGCATCTGGAAGAGGGTGAATACTCGTTATCGCCGAACGACTCGAACAAGGTGTTTTGTTTTCAGGTTTATTAAGTGCCTGCGACCACCTACAAATTGACGTTTGCTCAGTTGCCGATCGCGATGAGCGGCCCTGAAGGAGATACCTGACCGCCGAAGCGCACCGTGACAGGTTGCGCTCCTGCCGCCACCTGCGGGATCGTTAGGTTGATCTGGAATAGACCCGGTGAAACAAGTCCGGCGTAAGACACAAGCGCATTCACGCCGCCGATAGTTACAACCGGCAACTCAGTTAAAGCTATGGACGCGGCCGGGATGGTGCCCGCGCTGGAGCCGCCTAACCCGGTGGCGTAAAGTTCGACCACCTCTCCAGGCTTGGCGGGCGAAGAACCTGCGATGTCACCGATCACGGCTCCATTCAGGTGGATCGCAGAGAGATACTGTTTGCCGTTCGCCGAGTAGGTAAAGAACCCAGGCGCGGACGCCGCCGCCGTTGCTTGGAATACCGCACTGGAAGTGCCGTCTCGAATCACTTGAACAGCCGCGGGTCCCGCAGCGAGGTCCGAAGGAGCTTGAACATTGAGCTGCGTCGGCGAGGCGTAATAGACGTATGCAGGCTTGCCGTTGATGCTTACCAAGACGTGATCGATCTCGGAAGGAAGATTCGGACCGTTGAACTCGCGGCCCATCCAGATCCTCGTCGCCGTAGCAAGGTTTTGACCGGTGATGGTGACCCATGATCCCGAAACGATTCCAGGCTGGAATGTCGCTCCTTGAACCACAGAGCTGAGGGCGGGAGTCAGGAGTGTGCTGCTGAAGGTGGAATATAGATCGCCGCCCGGAATGGACCCGAGCTGGTTCAACGCCGTCAGAACCATGCCGCTTATGTTGCTTTCGAAAGAACCCGAGTTGTCGTTGTTCGGATCGTAGCTTGGATTGCCATTGAACAAGAGCGCAAGAGTAAATCCAGTTGGCGCATGCACGATCACGGATGCGGTTCCTGGAAGGTCGCCGCCCTTAGTCCAGCGGTTGCCCGAGGCGAAGGGGGTGATCAGGAAACCCAGGCCGTAGTAAGAACCCTGCTCATTCGGAAGGTTTGGATTCGCGACCATTTGTTGGAGCGTGGCGGGATTGAGCAGAGCCGGGGTTGACTGCCTGCGTCCGTCGATGGCGTCCACGAACCTGCACAAGTCGATCACGTTTGAGACCCACTCTCCGGCCGAGTCCACCACTTCCAACAGTTTTCCTCCATAGGGGCGCGGTACTGGCGTCGTGATCTCCGGGAACACACTCCGCACCAACGGGGCGTCTGGAACATCGTAGTACGTGACCTCTCGATTCGCCGTATCCGACATCAGACTAGCGCCGAGTTTTTGGCGGCCAATGCCCAACGGCTTTAAGATATTCTGCTGCACGTACTGCTCGTAGCCGAGGCCTGAAACCTTCTCAATAATCCGACCCAGGAGACAGTAACCGAAATTCGAATAGGCGAAGTAAGTGCCGGGGGTGTGCTGGATGGGCTGGCTTAGCATCACCCGAATGACGTCGGTGGTTGTGCCTGGTTGGGGATTGCCGAGCGCTGCGGGGGCTGCGTCTGTCAAGCCATCCAGCGGTTCGCCGTAGGCCACCCCATTGAAGCGCTGAATGATGCTGCGATCCCATCCTCCCGCGTGTTCGAGTAAATGGCGGACGGATATGGAGAGCAAGTCCGGATTGAGGCTCTTTCCAGGGATTGGCTGAAAATCCGAGAGGATTCCGTTCGGCCCGAAGACTTTGGCTTCCAGCGATAATTTGCCTTGTTGGTAGAGCTGCAGGATCCCGACGGATGTGAAGGTCTTGCTGACGCTCGCCACCCGCATTAACGAATCGGGTTGGACCGGAGTATTAGAGGCTGTGTCGGCACAACCGTAGCCGCGCGCGTAGATCAGGCGGCCGTTATACGCAATTGCCAGAGCACCGCCTTTTACGCTGTCCTTCTGCATAGCCGCTTGAATTTGCTGATCGAGTTGCGTGAACGCCGCAACGCTGGAACCGGTCACGGATGTGCTGCAGGTTTGGGCAGGCAGAGCGGTCGAGAAGCTCAGGCAAGCAACAAAGGCACCTGTTATCCGATGCAATAGCATTCAGCGATTGTAACAACAGATGTCATTCTCGATCCCGCATCAACTGCGCCAGCGTCACCTCGCGACGGTGTCAATTCAAGCTGGTTGAATGTCCCATCGGGCGCCGCGTCCCCGACCGGCCAATCGCACTCGCCCCGCGTTCTTCATCTCTGTAAGCACCTTCTTAATAAGTTGTGAGCTTACGGCCGGCAATTGCGCAGACATGTCGGCTAAGGTGAAAGGCTCGACTTGGTCCAGCACGGTTTGTCGAATCAAATCGCTCTTGGCAGGCCGGGCCTCGATCGACACAACTTGATGCTCGAACTCCTTGTAGGCGCCTCGTAACGCGCCGAGAAAGTAGTTCCACCACGGCACGATGTCGTTCTTGCCCTCGTGCCAACCTCTTGAGCAGAGCTTGAGAACCCTGTAATAGTCCTCCTTGCTGTCTTCGATCAGCCGCTCCAAGCTGATGTATCGAGCTACCTGAAATCCGTGCGACTGAAGCAGCAGCGAAGTCGCAAGCCGCGAGACTCGGCCGTTGCCATCGCGGAAAGGATGGATGCAGAGAAGGTCGAAGATGAAGGTTGCCACGATAAGTAGAGGAGGAACGCGGTCTCCCTGGCAGGCGATTCGGTACTTGTGGCACAGCAGTTCAACTGCGGCCGGCGTCTTTCTCGCGGAGGTGGGGAAGAAACGGACGTTGCTATCGCCGCCCGGGCCAATTTCGATGATCTCGTTGTCGCGATTTTTCCATTCTCCGGCATCTCCCGACGATCCACCGTGTGCGAGAGCATGCAGGCGTTTAATAACTTCCGGGGTGATCCCAATTGCTCTCTTCCGAGAGAAGATCCACTCCAGCCCGGCTCTATATCCAGCCAACTCTTCCTCGGAGCGATCTCGGGGTCTTGCTCTTGCAATTACCAGCGGCCGCAGCCGATTTGCGGCTACTGTGACCCCTTCGATACGATTAGATGATTCGACACTTTGGATGATGGCCTGTTCCCGAAGCACATCCAAGACTTCGGGTTTCTGTCTGATCCACAGATCCTGTTTTCCACGCGCCTCCATGCACGCCCCAAGCAGCCACCCGGTTCCGATCGGGATGGCCAAGTCTTCCAATCTACGCTCATCAAGAGTTAACATCTGTATGTAGTAGCTTAATAATAGCCTATTCCCCGCACGGTAGCCAATTAGCCGAACATCGAGGCTTGTTCGGTTGCCGATTGCGATCTCATCGGCCTACTTGCCCAGGCAAATGGCTGAGAGCAATGGAGAGCAAGTCCGGATCAACTGTGGTATGTTAGCCGTCAAAGCCATGAGACGGTTCATCCCAGCAACGTTTGTGCTCCTCGCCTGGCCGGCATTGTCGCAGACCCCGCCTCCGGCAACTCAGAATCCTGCCGCCCAAACACCGTCGCCCCGCCAAGGTCAGCGCCCCGCCATGGCTGAGACCCCGAACACCGACATGCATTACAAACTGGCTGTGGATGCATTGCCGCAGGAAGGAGTTCCGAAAGGCGAGATCAAGGGGCCGTTCACGCTGCCCAGCGAAGCCTACCCTGGTACGCAGCATACCTACTGGATCTATGTGCCCGCGCAGTACGATCCGGCAGTTCCCGCCAGCCTCATGATCTATCAAGACGGGCAGGCCTTCATGGCTCCGGAAGGAGACATTCGAGCGCAGGTCGTCATGGACAATTTGATCCACCGCCGAGAGATTCCGGTGATGATTGCGGTCTTTATCAATCCGGGCCGTCGTCCTGATCAGCCCGAGCCAACGCCATCCAATTGGGGCGATCGCGATACAAACCGGCCTACCGAGTACAACACTCTGGATGACAAATACGCTCGCGTCATTGTCGATGAACTGCTCCCCGTGATCTACAAGGATTTCAACGTATCCAAGGATCCCGATCGTCACGGCATAGGGGGATCGAGCTCGGGCGCGATCGCCGCATTCACGGTTGCATGGGAGCGTCCGAATCAATTTCATAAAGTGCTTAGCAATGTCGGCAGCTTCACCAACATTCGCGGCGGGAACGCCTATCCTGACCTCATTCTCAAGACCGAGAAAAAGCCTATTCGGATATTCCTGGTCGATGGGCGCAACGACAACCGCTCGCTAAGAGCCGATGGAAGTTACGATCAGAGCCGCGACTGGTTTTATCAGAACGTTCGGATGCAGCAGGCTCTTACGCAGAAAGGCTACGAAGTGAACTACTCATGGGGTATTCAGCGCCATGGCCAGAAAATGCTGCAAACCGTTTTCCCTGAAATGATGCGTTGGCTGTGGCGTGACCACGGCGTCTCGACAGACGTGCACGACACGGTCGAGCGTTCGTTCAACGAACCCAAGAAAAAAGACTAGCGTCGGCGCGTTTGCGGAAAGGCGTCCTCCTCCACCTTTGAGAATCCCGCAGGCACCTCGAATAAGGACGGGTCCGCAGGCCCTCTCGAGAAGCGCGTCACCTCCATGGTCATCTCCATCAATGAGCCCGACACGCTCCCAGTCTGGCCATCCTGTGTCCCGGATGTCTCGGGAGGCGGCTGATCCTGCTTTTGCTTGCGTCTTCCGAGTCCGCCCATTCCTAACCGGCCAGCGATCGCACCCCCGACCGCATCGCTTACCGAAGAAGGAGGAGGAGACTGGCGTGCCGGTCGCGTTTCCGTATCGGTAGGCACGCCGTCCATGCTGCCGCCCATTTTGACGATTTGAAGAACCGGCATGCCCTCCAGCTTCGAACCTTCCTTGGAGAACTCCTGCATGGCGCGAGCCATGTCCGGCCGACCCATTCCCATCGGTGCCGTCGGAGTCCACGCGATCTTCGTGCTCATGCGGCGGTAGAAGGCGCGGATCTCGTCGTAGCCTGCGACCTTCGGCGCGATCCACATGTCCGTGGTCATGTCCAACCCGCCGTGCGCTCCGCTTTTCGCATCCGAGCCCTTCATCGTCAGCGTTAATATCCGCTCGTGAGCCTCATTTCCGGCAATCATACGTGTTTGGCCCGTGTCCTTGATGGACACATCGTATTTCACATCTGGCGTTCCCTGGGCGTCGTTGCCGCTTTTCTGCATTTTCTTGGACATGTCGTCCATCGCCTGCTTCATCTGGTCAAAAGTGATCACCGAGTAGGTTCGACCGGCTGTGTGGATGCGAGTGATAGTCTGTTGATCCAGGTCGATGATTTGCGTCATGTCGGCGGTTTTGTGAATCAGGCGATTGCCTCGCACCGCCGTGGTGGAAAGGATCGGTTCGTTCGCCTTGCGCGCATCCTTCGAAAATGTTCCAGCCATCTTCATCATGCTGACCATCGCACCTCCAGTAATCTTGGAAGTCTGGTCATAGCTGAAATCGGCGTTCAAGCTGGAAAGCGTAGCGGCTAGCGAAACGGTAAATAACAGTGTCCTGGGCATTCTTACTACAGTGTAGATCGCATTACAAAACTCAAGCGATTTGGGTTCGTTTTGAAATTTCGGCTGGTTAGGACAACCAGAGGTAGCCTGAAACACAAGAACCTTCGTCACAATTTGCCATTCCAGCCTAACGATAAAATGACCGTTGCTGTCGCGAAGCGCATTGCTGTTGGTGTTCGCTTGCTTGCTTGCAGGGCAAGACGACCCCAATGCATTGCGACAATCCGCACAGGGCGACCTTGACGCGGGCCGCTATGCATCCGCGATCGGGAAAGCGCGGAGAGCCGTCGAAAGCTTTCGGAAGGCCGGGAATGTTCCAGACCGCGCGCGCGCACAGACCACGGCTGGTTTAGCCGAAATGTACTCGGGCGATTACGCCTCTGCCATGCGCGATTTTGAGGAGGCGCTGGCGCTGGCCCGCGAGACCAACGACTTCGCCAATGAAGTTGGGCGACTGAACAATATCGGCAATTCTCTCTATTTTCAGGGACTCTACGGAGAGTCGCTAGAACGCTATCAACAGGCAATGCGTCGGGTTGAAGCCACGCCAAACGATCGATGGACCGGGTGGGCTCGTCAGATCACGCTCGCCAATATCGCCGTCCTCTATCAAACGCTCGGGCAATCGGAGCGAGCACTGGCTCTCTACACGGACCTGCTGCGAGGTGTTCAAACGCTGCCGCCTCGAGAGCAGGCGCAGTTTCTCACCAACGCGGGCGTGCTTCGCAGGCGTTTGGGCGACCCGCGCAAGGCGCTCGACACCTATCGCACGGCGCAAGCGCTGTACCGGCAAGCAGCGCATCGGGACGGCGAGATTGCGGTGCTCAATAACATTGGCATAGTTCAGGCGATGGACTTGCATGACTGGAAGGCTGCAGAATCCACCTTTACAAGCGCCTACGATTTAGCGGAGCGCAGCCATGACCGACCGCTTGCAGTCCATGCCCTTCTCTATCGTGGCGAGACCCTTTATCGCGCAGGCCGACTGGCTGAGTCCAAGTCCGACTTCTCGGCTGCCTTGGTTGGCGCCCGCGAACTTGGCGGCACGGAGGAAGAATGGAAGGCGCTCTATGGTCTGGGCCGGATCGCAGCAGGGGAAAGTGAGGTCGCCCAAGCCAAGGAACTACTTGCAAATGCGGTCGGGCTCATCGAAGACCTTCGTTCGAAAGCCGGCGCCACCGCGATGCTCTCGGGATTTCTCGCTGACAAACGCGCGGTCTACGATCTGCTGATCGAGAACACAACTAGCGTGGACGAGGCGTTCCGCTGGATGGAGGATTCGCGCGCAAGAGTTCTTCGCGACAAACGACAACTAGCGCGCCGGCACACGCTGAAAGACTTCGCAGCAACGCTGTCCCGCGATACGGCGGTTCTCGAATTCTGGGTGGGCGATTCCAGCGCCGCTGTAATTTGGATATCCGCTTCCCAAACGGGAATCAAACGCTGGCGCATGACAGCCGATAGCAGGGGTTCCATCGAGACGCTGGCAGCGGAGCTTTCCGACCCGCGACGCGCCAATTGGCGGGATGAACTCCGGCCCCTGGCTCGACGGCTTCTGGATGGCATTCCGGTTCTTGATGAAGCGCATATCAGACGGCTGATCATCGTGCCCGACGGTGTCCTGGCCCGACTTCCTTTTGAGGCCCTGCCGCTTGGAGACTCGCTACTGGTGGAGCGCTACGCCATTTCCTATTCACCGGCAGCCGGGCTGATTGCGAAGCTTCGGCAACCCCGTCGGTTTGAGTGGCCTTGGAAAACGACGCTGACGGCATTCGCGGATCCGAGTCCGGGACCGCGAGAAGCCGATGCCATCGTAGCGGTTCGGGAATGGCCGCGCTTGCCGGAGGCGGTACGAGAAGTGAACGGGATTGCGCGGTTGTCGGGCGGGAGCTCCATTCTACACGTCGGGGCCGATGCCCGCAAAGAGTGGATCGTAGCCGCAGAACGATCGCCAGTGCTCCATTTTGCAACCCACGGGTTTGCCGACCAGCAGAATCCGGACCTCTCGTATTTGTTGCTCGCGCCAACATCGCCTTCACACCAATTCGACTATTTGTTCCTCAAGGAAGTATACGGGTTGCCTCTGGCCGGAGTGGAACTCGTTACGTTGTCCGCTTGCGAGACGGAAGCGGGGAAGTTGGCGCCGGGTGAAGGAGCGGAGAGTTTCAGCCAGGCGTTTCTGGCCGCAGGCGCACGCAGCGTCGTGACATCATTGTGGCGCGTTGGCGATAAGGCGGCGGCTGAACTCATGCTGCGATTCTACGGGAGATTGTGGTCCGGCGAGCGGGTGGCGGACGCATTGCGGGAAGCCAAGCTCGAGTTTCTGGCTCATCCCGCATCGTCGCATCCTGCATTCTGGGCGGCGTTCGCGGTGTACGGCGATGGAAATTTAGAACTGCCCCAAGTGATCCGCTGGTGGTGGATGTTGGCTGTGGCGGCTGTTGCGCTGGGCGCTGGAGCTTTCGTCGTGATACGCCTCCGCCATCGTTAGAAAACAGGTAGAAAGGGGGTCATCGTGCCGGCGCTGTCGTCTCCGATCAGTCCGAGAATTTGAACGCCTGATGTTGCTGTCACCTTCACTTGGTCGCCTGCTGCAAGATTCAAGCCGCCCAAAAGACTTCCGAGCTCGTCCATGATTCGAGTGCAGGATGGCAGGGTAACGGTAGTGGTTGCGCCGCTCGGCGCGTGGATGAAGGTGACTACAACCGGCCCGGGCGTCGGATTCTGAATTGCAAGCGCCACGAACTGACCCGAAGTCAGATTTGCAATAGGGCCCACCGTCGCAACTCCGTGAGTCTGCGCCTGAAAGATCGGGTCCGTTTTCTGTAGCAAGTCGCGCGAAGGGGGGTCCAAGGGCGTTCCGCGCAAGTATGAGTAGAACGTCACTTGCGAGCCGTCCGGATTCGAAGCGGTGATCGGCTGCGTATCCAGCGTGGTGGCCTCAATCAGGCTGATGCGCATCTCCGTGGGGCTGACATAGACCGCATTCGCCGCTCTCATCTTCGTTGTGATCTTGGTGGACGGAAGGAAACCCATGCCACGAATGCTGATGGATGTTCCGGCGCCCCAAGTTCCACCGCCGGGGAAAACTCCTGAGATAGATACGCTGCCGCCAATGGTGAGAGTTCCAGGCTTCGAGTCAGTCAATGTCAATGGGCCGCTTAGCGTTTGATAGTTCGCATCCGCTATGCCCAGGGGAAAAACGGAGCCCTTCAGCGTCGATTCCGGGATCCTCATCGCCACGGTAAGGAAGGGGTAATCTGCGTTAGTTCCATAGTCGGAAGCCGGCGAGATGATCGATATCGAGAGCTGACCGTCATGGGCGAGCGCCGCCCCGGCCGTATCGCCGAGGGGACTGAAGGCGGAGACTCCCGCAACTGAAAAATCGTAAGTGATCAGGCGCGGGCCGCCGGTCGAGATCGGCCGGGGCTGGGTGAGCAGGTACTTTACTTGTACGGTGCCGCCAGCGGGCACGCGCTCATTCAGAGTCCTAACTTCGGCGGAACCGGCAGGGGTTATTCCGGTGGTAGTTCCACTCCCGCCGCCAAGCAGCGTGCTTGCGGTCAGAATTGCGAGTGTGAAAAGCCGTGTTTGCATAGTGATCCCCTTGCCTTATCTAAGCGTAAGCTCGATGACTGTGTTAAGTCGCGAACGAATTGTAAATAACTTGTAAATTAGTGCTACGGAGCGATGGAAAATCTCAGTGTTCCGGAGTCGCCAATGACATTTCCGGCCGCGTTGATCGCCGTAACGCGCCAGTTCAGCGCTTTGGGTGCCCTTAGCTTCCGTCCGATGCTGGCTGGCAGGTCGGTTTTCGCATCGCTAACCACCGCGCTCCAGACTTCCGTGTTATCTACTTCAAACAGATGCAAGTTGTAGGACACCGCGCCCTTAACCGGCTGCCATTGAAAGTTCCGGGGCGACTCGTGGATCGTTCCCGTGGGTGCAATTACGTCTAGACGAGCGGACCGAAACGTATCGGTGGTGCCGGATAAATCCGGGCCGGCAGTGTGTTGGCGCGGTACCCAAACCGTCAGCACTAGCGCGGCGGCTGCCATCGCAATCGACGCAGGAGCGAAGACCTTCACGCTCCAAATCGCTTTCCACCATGGTGTCCGCTCGACAGGAGAATTCCTCTTGAGGCGCTGAACGATGTGCTGCACCGGCGCTTGCTCTTCCGGCCTGACAGCGGGTGATTGAAAATCGCGGAACATCGTCAGTTCGGTTCTGCAATGGGAACAGCCGGTCAGGTGCGCCTCGGTCCCAGCAAGGCCGGCGACCAGATCGTCCAGTGAAGGACAGTCTTCCGAAGGGCCGAACGCCTTGATGATCGGTTGCTTATTGTCGTTCGCCATTGCGGTTAAAGTGGGCGTCCTTGGCGCGCCTTCCAACGTTGTACTGCGGAGTTCAATTTGCGTTTGGCGCTCAGCACGTAAGCTCGCGCGCCGCTTGCATTCGTCAAGCCGAGCAGCCTGCTAACGGCTTCGAGGCCGATTTCTTCCGCAAAGTGCAGTGTCATCACCCGCTTTTCAGTCTCGTCCAAGGCTTCTTCCATGAGAGTTCGCATAGCCTCAATTTCCTGCTGTCGTTCCATGCCGGAGAGAACATCCGGATGGCCTGCGTCCTCGATGTCGAAGTCCAGAACTTGGGCCGCCTGGTCCACTCGCGCCGAGCGCGCTTTCATTTCGTTGACGCAGTGGTTCCGCGTGACCGTGTACAACCACGTTGAGAATTTTGAGTCGCCCCGAAACGAATCGAGATTCCGATACACGCGCAGGAGCGCGTCTTGCGCGAGGTCGGCTGCCGAATCGCGGTCGCCCGTAAAGCGATAGCACCACTTGGCAACACGCACATGATACCGGCTCAAGAGTTGGTCGAGCCACTTGGCGCCCGCTCCGGATTCCTGCCCGGCTCGATACTTCGCCAGCAGTTCTTCGTCGCTGAGCTCTTGCATTGCCTCGATTATAGAAGCATTTATTCGAAATGCGCTCTCTCACACTAGTTCAGACAGCATGGGCGGGTCGCCGGCACAGAATTTCACAAGTTTTTTACAACTTGGTACGCGTTTGAGGTTCAACTGCGGCAACGATCATTTTTCTGTTCCGGAGACACTCTTGATTTGTCTCAAGCACCAGAAGGCATTGAAGAACCAAAGGAGAACAAATGAAAATCAAGATTCAGGCCGCTTTGGCGGCTTTTACACTGCTGGCGGGCGCTGCCTCTCTTGTCGCCGAACAAGGGGGCAAACGTGGTCAAAATCCCACAGGACGGCGCAACAGCTCCAGCGGTAAAGAAGGGAGACATGGTCACAGTTAGCAGCGGGGGTAAGGCTATCCTGGCCGGTGTATTCTAAATTTACTCGTCTTGAAAGCGCCACACGAGGAACTCAAACCTCGTGTGGCGCACCGCCACCTTTGGCACAACATGTTACAACTCTTTTACTCAGGGTTACTGCGCTATGGAGTCCATAGTGCAGAACGATGCAATGGAGGAGTAATGCCATGAGATCTCATCCTATTCGGACGGTATGTGTTCTGGCCATCGCTGGCTCACTGTTGGTCTTCGCTGCACGCAGTGGCTCGGACGATTCCGAGTCGGGTCATAGCCTCGATAATTCCCGCAATCAGCCCAACGAACACAAGATCAAACCTGCCAACCTTGGGACCTTAAGGCAGAAATGGGTCTTTGAAACCGGCAGCGATGTAACGGCCACGCCAACGGTTGCGGGCGACGCAGTCTACGTCCCGGACTGGTCTGGCCATCTGTACGCTATCGGCAAGGTAGACGGTCGGCTGCTCTGGTCGCACGAGATCTCCGAGTACGACAACTATCCCGGCGCGGTCGCGCGAGTCAGCCCCGCCGTCCACAATGGCGACTTGATCTTCGGCGACATCGAAGATGCGCGACTTGCTCACAAAGGAGCCAGCGTGATCGCGGTGAATCGCAGCGATGGCAACTTGCGCTGGATCACTCGCGTAGACACGCATCCCGCAGCCATCATCACCGGCTCTCCCGTAGTCCAGGGCGATGTTGTGTACGTGGGCGTCTCCTCGAATGAAGAGGCTTTAGCCGCTGAAACAGGCTACCCTTGTTGCACGTTCCGGGGCAGCATGGTCGCGCTAAACGCCAATACCGGCCAGATTCTGTGGCAAACATACACGTTGCCGGACAATCATGGTTCTCAAGATGGTTACAGCGGCAACGCCATCTGGCAGCCGCCAGCCATCGATCCAGACCGGGGTTCACTCTACGTCGGGACAGGCAACAACTATGAAGTGCCTGCATCCGTGAAGGCGTGCGTGTCAAAAAGCACTGGGAGCAACCAGACCGGTTGCTTCGCTGCGGACGATTATTTCGATACGGCACTATCGCTAGATCTGGGCACGGGCCGCGTGAAATGGGCCAAGCGGCTGCAAGGAATCGATGTTTGGACAGTCGCCTGCATCAGCAACCCAAACCCGGTGGCGTGCCCGCTTCCAAGTAGCCCTGACTACGATCTGGGCGGATCGGGCCCGAATCTACTTGCAAACTTAGTCGGCTTCGGCCAGAAGAGCGGAATCTATTGGGCTCTCAATCCGGATAACGGAGAAATGTTGTGGAGCACTGTAGTCGGTCCTGGCGGTAACCTGGGAGGCATCGAGTGGGGGACCGCGACGGACGGGGAGCGCATCTATGTCGCCATCACGAATAGCGCGAACAAGCCTTATCAGCCAATCGATGGACAGACGATTAACTGGGGCGCCTGGAGCGCTTTGGATGTGCGAACGGGTGAGATTCTATGGCAAACTCCAGATCCGGCGCAGGGGCTCGATATGGGCTCTGTAAGCGTTGCGAACAACGTTCTATTCGCTCCCTCGTTTTCAGGAGACATGCATGCGCTGAACGCGAAAACCGGAAAGATACTCTGGACCTTTGCCAGCGGAGGCTCCGTTCTTGACGGTCCTTCCATCGCCGATGGAATGGTGTTCTGGGGATCCGGTTATAGGAAAGGCGGCATGGGAAACAACAAACTGTTCGGATTCAAGCTGGGCAGGGCATCCAATAGCCAGTGATCTCGAAGTATTGCCTGAGTTCATTGCGCACGCGCCGAAAGGCGGCGAGCCGATCTTCCTCGGATCCCTGGACGGCAGCGGGGTCTTCAAAGTTGTGATGGATCGCGACCGTACTAGCGGGAAAGACCGGGCAACTTTCCTTGGCGTTGTCGCAAACCGTAAGCACGCAATCGAAAGTCCGGCCGCTGAATTCGTCCACGCTCTTAGATCGCTGGGCGGAGATGTCGATGCCCAGTTCGCGCATGACAGCAATAGCTTCTGGTCGAACATGGGTCGGCTTCGTGCCGGCGCTCTCGACGTCGAATCGTTCGCCAGCGTCATGGCGCAAGAGGCCTTCGGCCATCTGACTCCGGGCTGAGTTGCCCGTGCAAAGGATGAGGATTCGCTTCTTACTGGGCATGGGCTACCACTACATTTGAAGCGTCTTTCGGAAGCGATGGAGCAAGCCATCTAAAGAGGATGGTTGCGGCCATCGCTCCGGCGAGCTGCGCCAGAATGAAGCCGGGAACGTCGACCGGTCGAATCCCCGCGAATGTATCGGAGGCGGCGCGAGCAAGCGTTACGGCGGGGTTCGCGAACGATGTCGAGGACGTAAACCAGTAGGCTCCGGCGATGTACGCGCCAACGGCGAAAGGCACTGCTGAAGAACGCAGGCGTGCGCATCCCCAAATGACGGAAAGAAGCCCAAAGGTCGCCACGAATTCACTGAAGAGCTGAGCGCTGCCGGTTCGAGTGTGGCGCGAGGCGAAAAACAATGGCTCGCTGAACATCAGATGAGCTGCGGCCACGCCGCAGAACGCGCCGAGGACCTGTGCGGCGATGTAAGCCGGGACCTCCCGCCAAGGCAACCCTCCTTGAGAAGCATCGGCCAGCGTTACCGCTGGATTGAAGTGCGCACCGGAGATCGGTCCCAAGCTAAGGATGAGAGCGACAAGCGCGGCTGCGGTGGCCACCGTATTGGCTAAGAGCGCGATGCCGACATTTCCACTTGCCAGCCGCTCTCCCATAATTCCCGAGCCGACTACGGCGGCCAGCAGGAACGCCGTACCGAGGGCCTCAGCTACAGCACGTCGGACCACAGCAGCCTTTCTCGGTAGCGGATGATTTGGTCGCCCGGATAAAAGCGCTGATGAATTTGTTCTCCACCTGCGGTGCGATCATGTCCACGTCGATGCCTTCGCCGGTCAGGAATTGCCGGGCGTCTTCAACGCTGTAAACGCGGGTGGGCTCAATGTCGATGTCATCGAAACCCGCCTTGGCCAGCTTAGAGATATATTCGTGATCGTGGAGAGCTCCGGCAATGCAGCCCACCCACATCTCCATGCTGCGGCGCACTTGTTCCGGTACATCGCCTCGGACCACCACGTCGGAAACGGCGAAGCGTCCACCAGGTTTGAGGACCCGAAACGCCTCCCGCAAAACCTTGTCCTTGTCGGCTGAAAGGTTGATTACGCAATTGGAGATAACTACGTCCACCGAGTTGTCGGGCAGCGGGATATTCTCAATTTCACCCTTGAGGAATTCGACGTTTTCGATTCCCGCTTTGCGCTGGTTCTCGCGGGCAAGCGCCAGCATTTCATCAGTCATGTCGAGTCCGTAGGCTTTACCGGAGGGTCCGACACGCTTGGCGGAAAGCAGTACATCAATGCCGCCGCCGGAGCCAAGATCGAGCACCGTCTCACCTGGGTTCAATCTTGCGAGAGCGGTCGGGTTGCCGCAACCGAGCGAGGCCTTCAGCGCATTCTCGGGGATTTGGCAGCTCTGATCCGCATCATACAAATTTGAGGTGATGGGATCGACATCGAAATTGTCGAGGGTCGCTCTGGCTCCGCAGCAGGAACTCCCGCCGGTGGCGACGCGCAAAGCGGCTTGGCCATACTTCTCTTTTACTGCTTCTTTAATTTCCATAGTTTTAACCTCTACTTGCAAAGGGTGATGATTTTATCCGGTTGAATTGCCTTGTTGCGGGTGCAGCACTCTGCGTACAAAAATCCGAGAAGCTCCTGCAAGGCGTCGGTGTTGGCGGTGTACCAGAGGTATGTGCTGTCGCGCCGGACTTTGACTAGGTTCTCGTTTTTGAGCTTTTCAAGATGGTGCGAAAGGGTCGAGTTGGGGATGCCTAACTCCGTTTGAATATCGCCGACGACCAAGCCGTC
>JBBRRB010000031.1:0-69702 GCA_038225555.1 Bryobacterales bacterium | reverse complement strand
GAACGACTCGAACGAACGCCAGAGCTGGACGATGATCTCCTGAGCAAGGTCTTCGCGATCGTCCCGGCTTCTGCAATACGAGTTGCAGACCTTGTAGAGAATCTTCTTGTGTTCGTCCACCAGGGTTTGGAACCGCTCCTGGCGTGCTGGGGTGGTCATCGATTCCATCTCTCCGGAGCTGTTCCAGCTCGCGTTTTCTTGTTCAGTCTGTTATTCGCACGAACGCTCCCGGGAATCACACTGCCACTCCAGGTTCTTGCTGACGGACCTGCACCCATGAGCCGGAAAATCGGCAATGGAGGCGCTACATTGGCGTTCCATGCGAGGCGGTCTGTCCCCACGGGATAGCTACCGATAAGAGTAGAGAACGCAGGGCGACCCTTTTGCGGACGGGACGAAACGGCTAATCGGTTTGGGCCGCGCCAAGAATCTCGGCGCGCAGTAACCAATGTTCGGGGCCGTTCAGAAACTCGACAACTTCTCAGATCGCCGTTTCGAGCGAGTTCGGCGGAGGTCGGCCAGTTCCGGGAGTCACCGACTACGTGGCCTAGGACTTTAATTGACTCTCATTGCTCTCGGAGACAGAGAGGGGTCAGTCGCGTTGTTCGTATATTTCACCGGATGGCGCAACGAAGAGGGCTGTAATCCTTCTTCGGGCTTTCGCCAGCGACGGAAATCGCTGCCACAGTCCTCTATATTGCCTCATGTCTGGCATCGCGATGCTGTAGTGAGCCTCAGGGTCGTTCATGCGCTGAAGAAGCTCGCCGATAATCGCGAGAAAGTAATTCACTCTCATGGCGTCCCGCGGGCCGCAGCCCTTCGCGTCGATAATCCAGCGCCGTCCTTCGCGTTGAGCTTCGATATCGATTCCGCGCTCCCGACCCTAGAACACTTTCACTCGCCAACCTGAAGCTTCCAGCCGAGCCTGAAGTTTGCGCTTTACCTCATCCTCAGACAGCATATCGGGCTCGCCTTGATAGACCGGGGGTAGGTCAGCCTTCTTTAGGGGTAAGGACACTTGGCTGTTCAGGTAGTTGCCGAGCTTACCATCTCCTCGACGACGACGATCAAGACGACCGCCAGCAGCTAACGCCCTCGCCGCCTGATTGACTGATTGCTGCCTTGCACCTGGCCCAAAGATGTGATCAGCCAACTCCTGATCGGTAAGCCCAGGCTCTTCAGCCATTAAAGTCAATATTCTTTCCTTCAGGGTTGCCATAACTTCGTTGCGAATCGTCGGTAGCCTCAATGAAAATCGCGGCGGCTGGCGCGAACAAGTCATCGCGGGTAGCACCGCCAGTCTACTCGATTCGGCAGCACCGAGTCCGGGCGGATATGACCCAGGCGAGGCGGAAATTCTGTTGGTTGGAACATCCTGCAGCCGAGGGAGGGCCGATCTCCCCGAACGCCGTCTGGGGACGATGGCAACGCCCACAGGACAAGGGGACCCGATCCGATCTCTGTACGAGTAGCCGACAATCCAGGGGCGGAACATGCACATTCCAATAACGGGACTTAACGGGGCAACCCGGTGCTCGCTTGCCAGTCGTCTTGTACTTCGCCCGGAGATGTCAGGAAACCCAACGCCATCCAATGGAGCGACTCTTAAACACCATGTGAACGCAATCGTTCACTTGAGCAAGATCAGCCAGGTAACAAAGAGCGACAGCATGGCGATGCAGTTCGTGATAGGCTACTCGCAACACGACGATGGGCACGGTCGACTTGACCGACGCACCGGCCGCGTTAATCCCCTGCATGCGCAAAAGGTTGATCGCCGTCATTCGAGCTTGGGTCAATGCTCCCGCTTCTTCCGTTGCGCGCGGGGAGAGCGGTGCGCTGGTTTGCCGGCCGGCCGGAGAACGCGTTGCCGGGATGGGGCGTCCACCGCTACTTCCCGTTTGTAGGAAGTGGACGGCAACCTCGGTTTGCCGCAGGATCAACGCGCCACTTCGGCATGAGCCTCGCCGCGACGAGAAGAAGGTGATTGGTCCGGGGCCGCAGCTCGTCGGAAGCCGATCTTTGCAAGCATCAAGATGGCGAGGGTTACCACCTCTGGCGATATCTGATGATCACAAGATTCCACCCTCCGCCGCAACCGCGACCCGTTGCGTAACGCTTGCGGGACTACCACTTCACCGGACGAATGTCCGGTCCAACGATATGCGGCGGTCCGCCCGCGTGCGACTCGTCGTGCAGGAAATGCGCGGCATACCAGATGACCACGTCCTGATTCTCCACAAGCTCCGCCGGGCTCTTGAAATTGTCGATGTGCGCCTGGGACAAGGCCGCGTTGGTCGTAAACCCTTGGCCGTCGTCGATCTCGTTCGGGTGATAACGCAACACCCACAGATCGCCGATGCCGTAGGCGTCTGAGGTGCCATCCTGTCCGGGCACCAGTTCGTACGCCGAGCCTGTGACCGTGTTCGAGATCTTCCACTTCCGCTTATGGCCCGCATCCCTCGGCCGGCGAATCTCATAGACCTTCTTGTGCCAATTCGAGTTGCCGACGAGAATCGGGTCGTTGAACTCTTCGACAAGGTTGTTCGCCGCGGTTTCGATGTCGAAGTCGAGCCGCCAGTACACGTGATGATGATGAGTCTTACAGGTGCAACCGTTGTCAACCGCGCCGAACGCCCACCGTGGGCGAATCGTGCCGTTCACGTTGAAGCGCCAGATCGGGATGTACCGGTACCAGCCAGCCTCCAATTCACTTACGAAAACGACCTCGGGGCCGTCGACGTAGATGGCGACCCCGCGGAAATTCCCGGAATCCAAACCACTGTCGAAGATCGTCTTGGCGGGGCTCGTGCATACGCGGAAGCCAGGCAACGGATCGTTCCCAACCGCCTGAAAGCAGTTCTCTGAGTTCTGCCAATCGCGGTACGTCGGACCGCAACCTCCCGTCGCGTTCAGATACTGGATGTTCAAAATCGGAACATGCGCCTGATAGAGGACCTGCTTTCCCTTGTAGCGGACGTGTTGGAACTCGATGCCGGAGCCGTTCGTGCCTGAGGAAGCAAAGGGACGAGTAACCTGGAACTCCCACAGCGTGGCTCCTCCGGAAACGATTTTGACGTTCGCTTTTTGAGCATTGCCAGCGACGCCGCAAGAGTCGTCGGCAGGCGGACCGCAGTTGCCATCATTCGCAGAAGGCGCGTCCGGGACATTTGTAATGACGCCACCCCGGTTGAGATTGACACCGACGATCCGGTGCCGCGGTTCTGTACCGTTCAGCCCGACTGCGACGATGCGCTCCACCCGTCCGTCGGGCAACTCGACGTTGACAAGCGGGGGCATCGGGCGATACGGCCGCAGCTTCTTTTCACGGAGCAAGGGGCCGACGCTCGGGTCGGATTCGAGCACGCGAACTGCGGCTTCGAACTCCTCGGCCGCCGGCAGCTCATGACTACCAAACTCATTGATCTCGACGCCCGCCGTAGAGGCGCCGATCAAGCTGTTGACCACAAGCGTGCGGTTGTGGGTATAGTCGTAAATTGTGGTCCTCAGCCGGTTGGGAGGCACAGGCTCGGCCCCCTTTTCCGCATGGTCTAAAAGGGTGGAAGAGAGGATTTGGGTTCGGGAATTCGCAAGAAATCTGCCCATTTGGGGATGTCCCATCACGGCGCGGGTCGCCTCAGCGACTTGCGCGGCAGTGGGTCCCCAGGATTCAACACTAATTTTCATTTCGTCCGGCATCATGGACCTCCGGTACCCAAGTGTTGTCCGAGACAGGATCGTTTCACGCGAACGTCTGAATTTTGCTGGTGGGATTATTGGATGCAGGTGCGGGCGCCAAGCTTGCTGTAAAGTCTAAGGGCCGAAGGGCGGCCCGGCGTTCGAGGTATCGACTACTTACGAAATCCTCCTTGGCACCAGGTGTCCGCTGGAATGGCGGGTTCATCGGCTTTCCCCGATTTGGATCGTGGGCGGATGACGCGCAACTCGTGGAAAGCCTCCGCTCTGCGGACCTTTGTCCGGAATGCCGACGATCCTCCCTGAGCCGATGTGCAACACAACCCAACTTCTGGACACTTAGTTAGCGTGCGAGGATGATTCTTATTCCCAATCCGGGCAGGCTCGAACGCCGTGTAGCGGAGGTCAAGTACCGGAGAAAGCGAGGATCTCCATGAATCTACTCCGCTGCCGCGATGGTCACGGCCCTCTTCCTCATCCCGGCTTCCTTCGCGCAGGCACCAGGAGGCGACAAAGTCGATCTGGATGCCTTGGCCCGGATCAAGACCGAGGCCTTCCAGCACTCGCAAGTGACAGGGACAAGAACACCTATTCGAACTGGCGGACCCGGAAAACGATTCCGAGGCTTTCCGATATCGAGGAGATCGCGGCAGCCCTTAACGTAGCTCCAGCAGATTTGCTCAGGCCTTCCGATGGGCAAGCGACGGCCCGATGGGGGAGCAACTTCAACTTCCCTTCGAGCCGAATTCAATGGGGGCAAAACTGGAACTGGAATGCACCCCGGTCGGTTTCGTTCTGAGAATCCCAGTCGAGCGCGCGTAACTCTTCGCCCTCGGCTACCGGGTGATCCAAGCCTTTTGGCCGTCTGGCTGAGCCATGGCCGCCGCGCTCCCGCAATCACTGCAAGACCGTAGCGTTCACGTTTTCCAGCTCGATGTGGAGTTAGGCAGCACCTGGACGGCTCCCCGCGAAGGCTTTGAGCTTTCCCTGGATGCGGCGAGTCAGTTCATTCTGCCGTCTGCGGTCACGAACGTGTATCCCTCGATCATCCGAACCGTACTGTGGCGGCGATCTTAAATGGCTCAATACTCGATCCGCCAACCTCCTGCCGCCACATTGTTGGCGCGCCGGAGCGAGTGCGGTCGAAGGCGTGTCCTTCCGCTACGCCTGAAGTGGCGCTCCCCGCTCACCGGAGGCCGATAAAAGCTTGACTAGCGCACGCTTCTCCGGGAAAGGAAAACGCCTCCAGCGGGGCTCGTCCTCCGCATTGCGCGAGCGTCGCCGGCTCAGAGCGGCTCCTGCGGAAGGCCGGGCTCCAGCTGGGGCGACCGTTCCCTACCGCTCGATCATCTACGTCACGACCGCCACGCGGATTTCCATAGAATCGTTCCGTGGGAGCGCCGGCATGCGTTGGGGGCTGGGGCCTCCTGATAGGAGAAATCGATTGTTGTCGTGTCACGACAACACGCAAAGTACAAGAATGCCTACCATGAGTACCAAGTCCATTTGATTCAATAAGATTGACCGGGGGACATTGAAATACGATGGATACCATTTCCGTCTTCAGGCAGGGGCAGTTTTGGACCTCAAAAAGATGCCGTTGGCTACGGAAAGCTTCGTAAGTCTTTGAAAATACGTGGTGGGCCTGACAGAACTCGAATCTGTGACCTCTACCGTGTCAAGGTAGCGCTCTAACCAACTGAGCTACAGGCCCGTTCGGCGGGTGAAGACCTTACTATACCATCTCGCCAACGGGCAGCGCAGTTATCGAATGTCCTTCGGCTTCGACTGCCTCCAATGACCGGCACTCCAACTCGAGATCGCTCGCCACTTGTCTCGAATAAATCAAAAAGTGATGCGCCGACAACAGAACCATAAATCCAAGCCATAGCTTAGCCGGCTCGCGCGACCACTTTGAGATCAGAAGCCAGAGAAATTTCCAGTACTCCCGTTTGTATTGAGAGCGCAATCCTTGGGTCCATATCGAGGAGACGAAAGCGCGCAGATCGTAGGATAGCGGCAGATTCGGCGGCACTTGCGTCGGGCGAGGCTTCCAAGCCTCCAGCGAGTTGAAGGCGCGCTTAAAAAATGGTTCGGCTTCATACAATCCGTTGAGCAGAGTGCTCAGTCCGCGCAGCAAGACCGTCACGGGCAATACAGTTCGGAAATTCGGCGCGCTGAAATTCGAGGTCGCCTGACTGTCCTCGTAGAGTCGTCCTTCCTTCTTCATCCGATCGTACAGCGCCGTGGTGGGCGGCGCTTGCAACACGCCAGCCATCGCCCAGGCGATCGAGGTTTGGTTGATGAATTCCAGTTGCCGTTCGAAGATCGTTTCGTCGTCCGAATCGAACCCGACGATGAACCCGGCGAGCACATACAAACCGCTCTCCTGAATCGTTCGGACCTGCTGGACATTGTCCTTCCGGAGATTCTGAAATTTCTTCGATCCCTTCAACGCTTCCGCCGAGGGAGTCTCGATCCCAATGAAGACGTACATGAAATTCGCCTCCACCATAGCGGCAAGGAGTTCTGGCCGGTCAGCCAGATCGATGGACGCCTCGGTGTAGAACGAGAATTTGAACTTCCGGTCTTCTTGCCAAGTCTTCAGATCGCGCGTTAACTGGAGCGCTTTGGCGCTATTGCCGATGAAGTTGTCATCCACGATGAACACTTCATTGCGCCAGCCTAGTCCGCGCAAAGTATCAAGTTCGACGATAAGCTGAGCGGACGATTTCATGCGCGGCTTGCGGCCGTAAATTGTGATGATGTCGCAGAACTCGCACTGAAACGGACATCCGCGCGAGAACTGCACCGGCATGGAGGTGTACTTGTCGAGCCGCAGCAGGTCGAAACGCGGCACGGGACTGCGCGACATGTCGGGCTTGTCCGAGACTCGGTACAAAGCGCGCGCGGTGCCGTTTTCGAGCGCAGCGGCGATCTCCGCGAAAACCTCTTCCGCTTCCCCGGCGAGCACATGATCCGCTTCCTTGAGCAGAAGCTCGGGTTCGCTGCTGGCCCAGGGTCCCCCAATGAAGGTTCGGCGATCAAGGGAGCGCGCTCGCGCTAGAATCGAGCGAGTGTCGGCCCGCTGCGCGTGCATCGCGCTCACCATCACCAAGTCCGCCCACAGCAAATCTTCATCGCGGATCTCATCGAACGCGTGATCAAGGAGCCGAATGCTCCAGCTCGGAGGACAGAGCGCAGCGACAGTGATCAGGCCAAGCGGGGGAGTCATGGCGGCCTCGGGCAGCATTTGGAGGACGCCCTCAAAGCCCCAAAACGACGGAGGGAAGCGGGGCCATACCATCAACACTTTCAGGTTTGGGCCAAGGGGGGGAAAGGAGGATTGAGAACTCCCGGACGGCAAGATCGCAAGCAGCGCGGACATGTAGCTGCAAGTATAAATGAAATGGGTGCCTACTGCACCAGCGACACATCCAGCGTGACCGTGGCCTGAACGGTGAGCGATCCAGAGATGATCGGAGTGCTAGGCGCGGCCGAGGCGCTGAGCCCCGGGACCAGCGTCGTACTCGTTGAATAGCCTTCCTGAATTACCTGGACCGAACCCGTTCGCGCACCGACGCCGGCGGCCATTGCGTCGGCATGAGCCTTGGCCTGAACAGTTGCGGCCTTCAGCGCCTGGGATCTCGCGTCCGAGTCGTTCTGCAATCCAAATTGCAGCCCCAAGACCTGATTCGCGCCCGCCTGAATGCCCGTGTCGATAATTCGTCCGACGATGGAGAGATCGGAGGTGGTGGCCTGGACAGTGTTGCTGGCCGTGTAACCAGTGAGCGTTGGCGGCTGCCCTTGCTGATAGCTATAGTTCGCTGTCAGCGAATAACTGATCGTTTTAATGTCCGCCGCCGGACCGAGAATGGCCGTGACCTGGCTAATGACGCTGGTAACCAAGGCAGCATTCTGCGAGGAGGCGGTCTGCGCGCTCCGATCCTGAGTAACGACGCTCAAATCGATCTTGGCCTGATCCGGCTTTACCGAGACGGTGCCGGTTCCCACGGAGCGGATAAACGGAATGCGGTTCTGCGTAGTCTGCGCGGATAAGGTCAAGCTTGAGATTGCCAGTAAGCCAACTAGAAGATGCCGACTCATGGGTCCATCATGGCAGATCGGCATCTCTCAAGTCCATGTTGGGCGATTGTGATGGGCCCCCCAAGTGGTCCGGGCGAAGCCGCCGCCCATCGCGCCCGGACCAAGTAATTCTTTGAACCATGGCAGGAAGGGCCGGATCGCTCCATGGGCCGACATTGACCAGCGTGTCCCCATTTTGGTCGAGCATGGCCCTGAATCCAAGCAAGCCTGGATGAGTCCGCAACGTGACAGTCAGGCTCTGCTTGTGTTGAAGCTGGATTTCGCGGTCGCCTCCGACCCCTGCATGCGTGAGGCGGGCAAACCAGTGTTGTTCGCCAGCCATCGATTCGGCCTGATCAATGACTTCGCCGCGCTGAACTACCAGGGCCTGGACAAACTTGCAGGCATGCCGAAGCGTTCGACCAGCTCTACCAGGAGCAATTCAACCCTATTTGAACTTCCACCGTCCGTGCAGCGTGCCGGAGCTGGCGCGACTTCAATGAGAAGATGCTCTCTTCAAGTTGCTTTATGCTAAATTCGGCGGTTCACAGCGCCTAAGTCCAATCGTGAGCAACCGCTGCAACCACTTGACCGTGAAACGGTTGTCGCCTCTTGGGTGAAGTGTGCTCAGTTGAAAGCACGGCGAGCCAAGCGGGCAGCAGCCGCCAAACCGAGCGGCCGGTCATTTCATGCGTGGCGAGGATCTACAAACTGCCGAATTTGGGTTTATGATCTATTTGGCGCTCGCGAATGCCCCTAGCTGGGCGTAGATCATAATTACGGCAGGGCCGAGCGTTATTAGGATGACAGCCGGGAAAATCAGGAAGAACACGGGAAAGATGAGTTTCACGCCGACTTTCCTGGCCTGCTCCTGGACTTGTTGTCTCAGGCGCACTCGCAAGAACTTGACATGGTTCCGAAGCGTGGGGGCCAGGCTTGTGCCATAGCGGTCGCTGTCGATAAAGACCTGCGACAAACGTTTTAGTTCGGGTTCGGGTGTTCGATCCCGCAGCGCCTGAAAGACCTCCGGGCGACTCAGACTTGCGAGCATCTCCAGTTGCGCCACGCTTAGTTCGGCGCTGAGTTCGGGAAACTCCCCGCGGATCTCCCGAGCCGTATCGATTAACGCCGCGTCGAGCGACTGCCCGGCCTCCAGACTTAGCACCAGAAGATCGATGACGGTCGGGATCCCTTGGCGAATTTTACCAGCTCGTCGCGAAATCCAAAACTGAAGAACGCGGTCCGGCACGAAGTATCCCAAACAAACTCCGGCAAGCATTGCGAGTGCCACGCCGGTCATGGCTGGCGAGGTAATGAGCCTCGTTACACCAAGTGCGAGTCCAAGAACTACAGCGAATGCGCCCTTCAACCCGACAAACGTCTGAACGGCGTGCGCGCCTCTGTACCCCGCTGATTCCAGTTTTCGCCGGTATCGATCTGCTTTGGCCGGACGCTTGGGAAGCGCCTCCCCCATAAGCTGCAGCGTGTCCTGAAGCACGTGACTGGAATTGCCATCTATTTTGATGGCCGCTGTCTTCCCTCGATAGAAGATCAGGTATCCCCCAAGCGTCACAGAGATCATGATCAGCCCGAAGAAGCCCAGGAGCATCGTCAGGGGGTTCATTGCGGCGCCTTGATTTCCACGATTCGAGCGATCGCGAATCGCCCCAGCAAAATGCAACCCGCTGCGCCCCAGGCGAGCTTCCTGCCGGTAGGATCGGAGAATAATACTGCGATATAGCTTGGATTCGTGAAAAACATGGCAAGGCCGATGAAGATCGGCATCGCGGTCAGAATGGTGCCAGTCAGCCGTCCCTGCGCCGACACCGCACGGACCTCGCCGCGGAGCGCCGCCGTTTCCCGGATGTTCTCTCCTAGCCTTTCGATCACTTCGGTAAGCTTGCCGCCGGTGCGCGTTTGGACTTTAATCGCCGCCACGAACAAGCGCACTTCAAGAATCGGCACTCTACGCGAGAGATTCTCTAAAGCAACGGCCCAGGAGAGGCCTAAGCGGTGCTCGTCAGCTAACTTTCGGAACTCCGGGCCGAGAGGCGCCGCCGTTTCCAGCGCCAATATCGTGATTCCGCTCACCAGCGCGTGACCCGCTCTCAGGGCTCGCGCCAGCGAGTCGAGCGCGTCGGGGAACTGAGACTCGATTTTGCGAAGGCGCTTCTTTCGTTTCCATTCGATGATCCAGTAAGGCACGGACGCGCCCGCCCAGGCCGCCGCCAGCGAAGCGCCAGGAGGTGTCCACGACGCATCCAGAAACAGAGCGAAAAAGAGGGATGCGAGCAGAAGCATGCTCAGAGTCACCCGTCCCACGGACCAGCGCATGCCCGCCTGATCGATCCGCTTCTTTAGAAACTGCGTGAAATTCACATGATCCAGAAGCTGACGCCAGATAGGCATCGTGCTGGTCTGGTCTTGCCTGAGCAGCCCCGGAAGATCGCTAGTCAGTTCCTGATTTTCATCCATCTCCGATTTGGGGATCCGTCTGCCCTGTACGGCGGCGGCGATCAGAACCGCGACCGCAGCCACGATGAAAGTTCCCGCGAAAACGAGAATTACAAGAATCCCAAGCATCCGATCGGATTACCGGCGGGCAAGGGAAACGGTGCCCTGCCGCGCTTCGGTCAGGCGCGCCGTCACGACAACAATCAGGTCGCCGTGCAAGGTGGGTTTGGAATCGTTCCCGAATAGACTCTCTACCAGGTTCGGCGATTCTCCCGGTTCTGCCAGTCCGGTTACGATGGCGCGCTGTCCGCTAACCAAATCCAGATCCGTAATAATTCGGCGCGTGCTGATGCCCTTGCTACCTGAAGGAACGGTCACTTCGGGCCGAATCCGGAGATGCAGCAAGTGATCCGGACCAATCCTTGGCTCAAAGCGAATGCTGAGTCCGCACATGCCTCCCTGAGCGCTCTTCCATTGCTTGCCGGTCCGAAGAGAAGCCGGCCTCGAGTTAGACGCCCTGACCCGCGACGACGAGAGCAGTTCGATGTGCTGTTGCAGTGCAGTCCACATGCGCTCTCCCGATGCCCCTTCGGGGAGCGCGGTTACACGAATGGAGCTGCCAAGCTCGCCCGCTGAAATCGTCGATTCAAAATCTTCCAACACTTTCGCGGTTGCGCCGGCGACCCGCACCTCCAGTTCGACGCCGCCCTGATCGCCCATGGGCTTCTCAGGCAAGGGGGGCTGGACTTGCGGACTGCTCGATGTCGCCCGCATCACCTTCGGAACGTTTTGGCGCGGAACGTTTTGTCCGGGCGTTTGAAAAAGCGAAGCCAAAAGAATACCTGGACGCGGGCCTTCGTCATTGTCTAGCGGATTCCGAAGCAAAAGCCGAATGCTGGATCCGGAATCCGCGAGAGCCGCCCGATCGGCGTTCTCCGGAGTTGTCAGGATCGTAACCACCGAAGGAGCCATTTGATTGTTAGTCCCTTCCGGCGGGGCTTGCACGCTGAGCACCTCGACATTTTGCAGAATGGTCCGCAGGGCGGCATCGGGATTGTTCCGGTTGCGCACCGCCTGCACGTCGACGTGATGTCCGGCCCGCAAAAACGGAATTAATCCCGAAGAATCGGTCACGTGCATCGAGACTGCCCGCATGCCCTGGGAGATTCCCATTCCGCCATTGGTCTTCTCGGACGCTAATCGTGATTCGGTGACGGGCTCGTTTTCCTGAATGGAAACGTACACCGTCTTTCCGGCAGCCTGTTCGAGCTTGACAAAGGAACCGGGCGGAGCTGCGCCAGCCCAAGGCGATAGCTTCAAGTCGGATGATTTTATGACCGTGCCCCGGTCGAGCAATCGAGATGCGACTGCCAACTGGCTGGGCTTGTCCACCTGGGACGCGCGCTTGAGCTGGCTCACGAATACGCCGTAAAAGATGCCCGACGCCGCGAGAGCGACCACGAATGCAATTCCCAGTAAGGGCAGGACGTTACGCTTCATAGAAAGACACGGCAACGTGCCATGCATCCCAAACTTAACAGGTGCGAGCGAAACTGTCCCTCCAGCGTTTACCTTAAAAAATCGACGAGGGTGACGTATACCGATGGGGGCCTAGCCGTACAATGAACCTAATCATGCTAACGCCAAAATTGGACCGTCGGACTTTCGTTCGCACAAGCGCCCTCGCCACGGCCGCCTCCTACAACCGCATCCTGGGCGCAAACGACCGAATTCGCTTCGGCGCGATCGGCACGGGCGGCCGCGGCCAGTACCTTATGAGCTTGCTCAATAAGCTCGGCTCGAATGACATACTCGCAGTCTGCGATGTCTATGAACCGCGCCGCGAGCAGGCCAAATCGAAGTATGCGCCCGATGCGAGCGCTTCCGTCGACTACCGGGAAATTCTGGATCGCAACGACATCGACGCGGTGCTCATCGCCGCTCCGGACCACTGGCACGTCCCGCTCACCGTTGCAGCAGTGGGCGCAGGCAAGGACGTATATTGCGAGAAACCCGTCACCCACTCCATTGAAGAGGGAGAGCCTCTCATCGCGGCGGTGCGCGAATCGAAACGCGTGGTGCAAACCGGAACCCAGCAACGCAGTTGGAACCACTTTATGCAAGCGAAGGACCTCATCGCGTCCGGTCGGTTGGGCCAGGTGACCTTCATCCGCACCTATTGGTATCAGAACCACATTCCGAGCCACACCAACCCGGTCGCAATCGACACGGACAAGCTTGACTGGAAGCGCTTTCTGGGGTCCGCGTCCGATCGGCCGTTTGTCGCCGACCAGTTTGCGAACTGGCGCTGGTATTGGGATTTCGGCGGCGGAGCCATGACGGATTTGTTCGTGCATTGGGTGGATGTCGCACAGTGGTTCATGGGTGCCGACAAGCCGACGCGCGCGACAGCAACCGGAATGAGAGCCATCCTCACTGAGCGCCAAACGCCGGATACAATGAGCGCTGCGCTGGGGTACCCGACGAACGTGGTGGTCCAATTCGACAGCGCACTGCTCGGTTACCTGGAAGGAGGCGGGCTGGTGTTCCGCGGCCCGAAAGGAATGATGCGTCTCTGGCGGGGCGGATTCTTGGTTTATGACGAAGTTCCGCGATATACGGAATCCCCCGATCCTCGCAGCGTGGCGCTCGAGGTGAAGTCCACAGGCGACGGCGGCTTGGATCACATGCGGAATTTTCTCGAATGTATCCGATCGCGCAAGACTCCGAACGCGCCGGTCGAAGTGGGCGTGGCTGCGGCGCGGGCGGGTCATGTCGCGAATTTGGCGATGCGCGGCAACGGCGTTTGGCTGGCTGACTCGGCTCCGGCGTAAGATAAAATCACTCATCAGGAGATCCCATGCTTAGCGCAGACCTAATATCGGAATTGGATCACGAAGTACAGAGCGTTCGAAAGACGCTCGAACGAATTCCCGAAGACAAATTTCTTTGGAAGCCGCATGAAAAATCCATGGCGCTGGGGCGGCTGGCCAGCCATATCGCCGAGCTGCCCGGATGGGCCGCGATGACCATGGAAACGGATTCGTTCGATATGGCGCCTGAGGGGCAACCCCCGTTCCAGCCCGCAAATCTGAATTCGCGCGAGGAAATTGTGGCGCTCTTCGACAAGAACGTTGCTGCGGCCAGGTCGGCGCTCGCGAAGGCGTCCGACGAGCATTTGCAAAAGGATTGGTCGCTCATGGCGGGCAAGCAAACCATGATCTGCGTGCCGCGCATTGGCATGCTTCGCTCTTGGATTATGAACCACATGATTCATCACCGGGCGCAGTTGGGCGTATACCTCAGGTTGAATGACATTCCCGTGCCGTCCGTATATGGCCCGTCGGCGGATGAAGGGAAAATGGGTTAGCCAATCTCGATTTGATTCAGGTCAAATCCTGTGTGGATGAAAGGGTTAACATCACTTGCCCGGCTTCGTCCACCCGAACAGGATACGTTCTCAGCCCGCACTCACCCATCACGGCTTCCCCCGTTGACAAATCGAACTTCCAGGCGTGCAGCGGACAGATCAGCATGGTCCCGCCCACCAATCCATCCGCCAACGGACCGCGCTTGTGCGGGCAAGCGGCTTGGGTCGCGAACACGCTTCCACCTCGCGTATGAAACACGGCGATGTCTTCGCCTGGTGCCGAGAAGCTGCGCCCCTCCCCAAGCGGAATCGCGCTGAGCGGACACACCCTTACTTCGGTCATTGTTTCCGTCACGCCAACACCGGCAGCAGCTGCACAAACTGATTCGCGACGGCGGGCATGTACGCCTCTTTCCACGGATCTTTATAAGCAGCGGTAGATTCGGCGATCTCTCTGTCGAGCCTCTCTGCGATGCCTTCGCTATCGTCCATCACAATCGAGCGAAGTCTGGCGATTCCCAGCCGCTCCACGAACCCGTGCGTGCGCTCCAGATACTTGGCGTTCTCGCGATAGTACTGAATAAACCTTCCCATGTATTTCAGAACGTCGTCCTGACTATCCACCACGCACAGAATATCGCCCTTGCGAACCGACGAGCCCGCCGCGCCCCCGATGTAGATTTCCCACCTTCCGCCCTCCACCGCGACTGCCCCTAAGTCTTTCACCATCGCCTCGGAGCAGTTGCGGGGACATCCAGCGGTAGCCAGCTTCATCTTATGAGGGCTGTCCAGGCCCTGGAACTTCTGCTCGATTTTCATCGCCATGGTGATGCTGTCCCCCACGCCGAATCGGCAGAAATCCGTGCCCACGCAGCTCTTGCAAGTGCGGTAGCTCTTCCCATACGCGTAGCCCGACGGCATGTCGAGATCGCGCCACATTTTCGGCAAGTCTTCTTTCTTGATTCCGAGCAGGTCGATGCGCTGGCCGCCCGTCAGCTTTACGAGCGGGACGCGATATTTGTCCACCACGTCAGCGATGCGGCGCAGTTGCGCGGAACTGGTGATGCCTCCAGGAATCTGCGGGACCACGGAGAAGGTGCCGTCCTTCTGAATGTTGGCATGCACCCGCTCGTTGATAAATCGCGCGTCCCGTTCGTCGTCGTATTCCGACTTCCACAGCGTTTTCAAGAGCGAAGCCAAACCCGGCTTGCTGGCCGCATCTTCCTTTCCGCCCGCCAAGTAGTGGAATACCGCTGAAACCGATTTCAATTGATGCTCGCCGATGGCGCGAATCAGCTCCGGTTTCGTCAGCGGAACGCCAGGAACGTAGTAGTGAACGGAGGCGTCTTCTTCGGCCTTTCCCCCGCAGGCCCATTCAACGATGTCGGAGACCATGGCCTTGCAGGAGCCGCACCCCATGCCCGCGCGCGTGGCCTCCATCACAGCTTTGGGACTGCGCTTCCCTGCCTTCACGCAACTCACCAGCGACCCTTTGCTCACCCCGTTGCAGTTGCAGATCTGGGTCTCCGAACTCATCTCCTCGAAGGTCACCTGCTTAGGCGGATCCCCGATATCGAACAGCAGCCGGAGTCTCTCCTCGGGCAAGGGCGTATTGCGGTCGAAGGCTTGCATCAGATAAGCGGCCTTGCCGATATCGCCGAGCAGGATCCCACCCACTAAGCGCCCCTCGCGGATAATGAGCTTCTTGTAGGTTCCTCGCTTAGGCTCCGAAAACTGGACCACCTCGTCCTCCGCATCCTGCGGCTCTACGATGCCCATGGATGCTACTTCGACACCCATCACCTTCAGCTTGGTGGCGATCTTCGATCCGTGATACGCCGCCCGAGGATTGGCTCCCGTGATGTGGTCGGCCAGCACCTTGGCTTGTTCCCAGAGCGGGGCCACCAAGCCGTACATCCTGCCGCGATGCTGCGCGCATTCGCCTACCGCGTAGACATCGCGATCGTCTGTCGAGCGCATCTGATCGTCCACCACGATTCCGCGCTCCACGGTCAAGCCGGTTCCGGCCGCGATCTCCCAGTTGGCCTTGATGCCTGCCGAGATTACAACCATGTCGCACTCGAGCGTGCTGTCGTCCGAGAAGCGCAGCCCGAGCACGCGATCCTGACCGAGAATCGCGGTGGTGTTCTTGTGGAGCAGGACCTTGACGCCCAGCCGCTCCATCCCATCCTTGAGAATCGCTCCGGCGCTGGCGTCTAGTTGTTGCTGCATGAGGTGGCCAGATAGGTGGACCACGTTCACCTTGAGACCGAAGTTCTGCAGGCCGCGCGCCGCTTCGAGCCCCAGCAATCCTCCGCCGATGACTGCCGCAGTCTTCTTGCCCTTAGCGAATTCGGCGATGTCGGTGCAGTCGGCCAGTGTGCGAAAAACGAAGACGCCCGGCTTAAAGCTGCCGTCGAGCATGGTTGTCCCCTCCATCTGCGGGATGAAGGCGCGGCTGCCGGTGGCGATGATTAACTTGTCATACGGCTCGGCATCGCCATTTTCGCCATACACCAGCTTGGCTCGACGCAGGATGCCAGCCGCGCGCATGCCCGCATGCAGGCGGATGTTATTTTCTCTATACCAGGAGAGAGGATTCAGAAAGATCTCTTCTTCCTGGTAGGAGCCATTGAGCACGTTCGAGAGCAGAATACGGTTGTAATTCCCGGTGGGCTCGTCTCCAAACATCGTGATCTCGAACTGGCTTGCGCCTCCGCGCGCCAGGATTTCTTCTACGGTGCGGGCGCCAGCCATCCCGTTGCCAATCACGACCAGTTTTTGTTTGTTCTCCATTAGGCGATCTCCATGAATCCGATGTCGAGCACAACCGAGGATATGATTCCTTCCGGCGCGGCCACCAGCACCTCCACCTTGCTCCCGCCCGGGATGTCTTCCAGCACCGCGAGCGGCACGTGGATCGCCCCTTGTGCGCCCACCGGGAAGTAGCGGATCGGCTTTCCGGCTCGCGTCAGCACCAGATAGATCAGTTCACTTGCGGCATTGCCCGCCCGGAAATAAATCGTCTGCGTGCGTTTGTCGGGCGGCACCACGTAGGCGACAGGCTCTGGAAACGGGACCGGCCTCGCCAGGCCCAGGCCTTTATAGGAAAACAGTCCTTGAATAAATACGTGCTTTTCTAACATGGATTACCTTTCTCGATACGAACGGCGCAGACTTTAAACTCGGGCATGCGGGAAATGGGATCGAGCGCAGGATTGGTAAGAAGATTGGCCCGGCCCGATCCGTTGAAGTGGAAGGGAACGAACACCGTATCCATTCGAATCGCAATCGTTAATTGTGCGGCAAGCATAGCCGTGCCTCGGCGCGTGGTGAGGCGGACCTCGTCGCCTTCGTCAATGCCGTAGGTTCGGGCCATCGAGGGATGAATTTGAACGAACGCCTTCGGAGCTGCCTGCATTAGGGCTGGGATGCGGCGGGTCTGCGTTCCCGACTGGTATTGCGCCATGATGCGGCCCGTTGTCAGATAAAGCGGAAACTCGCGATCCGGCTCCTCGGCAGGCGGCCTGAATTCCACGGCATGAAAGCGTGCGCGGCCCGTGGGGGTAGCGAAACGACCCAGCAGAATGCGCGGCGACCCAGGATGATCTTCGCTCGGACATGGCCAGAAGACTCCGTCCTCGCGCGAAATTCGCTCGTAGGTAATGCCCGAATAATCGGCCACGCCGCCTGCCGAAGCGCGGCGCAACTCGTCGAAGATCGCGGCGGGCTTGGACGGGAACATTCCGCCGCAGCCCAGGCGCTCCGCCAGCGCGCTCAGGATTTCCAAGTCGGTGCGCACGCCGTGCGGAGGTTCCATCGCGCGCTGGCGAAGAATCACGCGGCCTTCGAGGTTGGTCATCGTGCCTTCTTCCTCGGCCCACTGCGCGGAGGGCAGAACCACGTCGGCGCGTTCGGCGGTCTCCGAGAGGAAAAAATCCGAGACGGCTAAGAAATCGAGCGCGTCCAAACGCTTCTGGATATGACCGGCGCGCGGCGCGGATACCGCTGGATTGGACCCGAACACCAGCAGCGCGCGAACACCGCCTTTGGTTCCAAGGGCATCTAGCATCTCGTAAGCGGAGCGGCCGGGCGCAGGCAACTCCTCTGGTGAAATTCCCCACACGCCTGCGATATGCGCGCGATGTTCCGGATTGTCGAGACGTCGATAACCCGGCAACTGATCCGCCTTCTGCCCGTGTTCGCGGCCGCCTTGTCCGTTGCCTTGTCCCGTGAGACAGCCATAACCGCAATAGGGTTTGCCTGCCTTGCCCAGCGCGAGCGCCAGATTGATAAATCCCAGAACGTTGTCCACGCCGTGGCTCTGCTGCTCGGGGCCGCGAGCCGTGAGAATCATCGCGGTTCCCGCTTCGCCCAGCAGACGCGCAGCGTGCTTTAGCTGCTGTTCGGAAATGCCCGTGATCCGCTCCACCCGCGCGGGCCAGTAGGAAGAAACCACCTTTTTGACGAGTTCGAATCCCTCTGTGCGGGCGACGATAAATGCAGTGTCGAGGTAGCCCTCCTGCATCGCGATGTGCAACAGGCCATTGGCAAGGGCCGCATCGGTCCCGGGCGTGATCTGGAGGTGCAGCGTGGCAGCGGAAGTAGTGGGAGTGGCCCGAGGATCCACCACGATCAGCTTTCCTCCGCGCTTTTTCTGCTCGTGAAAATACTGCATCACGGGCGGCATCGTCTCGGCCAGGTTGCTGCCAACCAGGAGAATCACGTCAGCGCGAGCGATGTCCGCCAATGGAAAGGGAAGGCCCCGATCAATTCCGAACGCCTTGATGTTGGCGGCCGCCGCCGAAGACATGCAGAATCGCCCGTTGTAGTCGATCTGAGAAGTCCGCAGAGCGACGCGGGCGAACTTGCCCAGCAGGTAAGCTTTCTCGTTGGTCAGACTTCCACCGCCAAACACTCCGGCGGCATCCCTCCCGTACCGCTCCTGAGCGGTTTCCATCGCCGCAATGACGCGATCAAGCGCCTCATCCCAGCTTGCAGGACGCAGCGGAGCGGCCCGATGGTCGCGCACCAGCGGCGTTAACAGACGATCCGGATGCTCAAGCAGATCGGCGGCTGTCCAACCTTTTTGGCACAGACCCCCGCGATTGGTCGGGAAGTCGCGCTCCGTCACCATCCAGGAATCTTCTTCCGAAAATTCGAGGTGCATGCCGCACTGCAGGGAACAGTAGGGACAATGCGTTGCGCATATCCCAAGGGCGGTCGGGGCCGCTCGATCAGACAGTTGTAGCATAGCTTTCGGCCAGGTCCTCCGATCTCGGGAGAATGCCCGCTCGATGAGCCGCTTCCCGAGGCCAAGTCCTGCGCCAGGGATGTCGCAGCGCAAGCAGCACTGTCAGACCACCGCACGCAAGTGCCGCAAGCACAGCGAATCCCGCGCCGAAACTGCCAGTCTTATCTTTCAAAATCCCGAGCAGCGAAGGCAGCAAGAATCCGCCCAGACCGCCCGCCGCCCCAACGATGCCCGTCAACAATCCGACCGAATTGGGGAAGCGCTGGGGCAGCAGTTGAAACACCGATCCGTTGCCCATTCCGAGCAAGCCCATGCCCATCGCCAGGAGCGCCAGTGCGACACCGGGGGCGGGAAGGGTCGCTACTCCAGTCATGCAAAGAGCGACAGCGCCCAATAGCCCTACCAGGAGACGGTATCCTCCAACGCGGTCTGCCAGAGCGCCGCCCACGGGACGCAGGAAGCTGCCGAACAGGATCACGAACGTGGTGTAATCGCCCGACTGAACCTTCGTGAGCTGGTACTGATCGTGGAAAAAGATCGAGAGATAGCTGGTCAGTCCGACAAAGCCTCCGAACGTGAGGCTGTATAGGAAGCAAAACCAACCTGTGTCTCCCATTTTCAGGACGGCGGCGTAGTCTGCCCAGCGTTTTCTCTTGCGCTGGCCGGGCGCCTCTTTAGCGAGCAGGAAAAACGCAATCCAAACAATTACCACCGGGATGATGAGCAGGCCGAACACGCTGCGCCATCCGATGACTTGTGCAAGTCGCGGAGCAAAGAGCGTGGCCAGCAAGGAACCGCTATTCCCCGCTCCGGCGATCCCCATCGCGAGTCCCTGCTGGCCGGGCGGATACCAGGAGCTGGCTAGAGGGAGCGCGGCGGCGAAGCTCGCCCCCGCGATGCCCAACAAGAGACCCAGAGCGAGAAATGCGGGAAAGCTGTCGGCGACTTGCCAGGCGAGCAACAGCGGGACGACCGTGATTCCCAGGCCGACCAGCCCGGTGCGGCGTCCTCCAAAGCGCTCGGTACACCATCCCAGGATGGGACGGAAAAAGGAGCCGCCCAGTAGAGGGAGTGCGGTGAGAAAACCTTTCTGGGTGGCCGATAGCTTATACGCCTCGCCGATGAAGGGGCCGAGCGGTCCGAGGATCACCCAGACCATAAAACTCACGTCGAAGTATAAGAAGGCCGCGAAGAGCGTCGGCGCGTGCCCCGCCCGTCGAAAATCACGAAGCGACATAAGCCCCCTGAGTCGTGGAGATATACAGATGTAAATTGGGCTAACGGGGCGGTCGCCAGACTAGGGCGGGAGACTGCACGCTTGAATGCAGTAATTTACAGCGTACACGGTCAGGCGGGTGGAAAGCAATCCCGTAGCCGAGCGGCCTGTTCCCAAAGGTAAGTCTGTTCGGGTAAACTTGCCGTCCGTGCAGCGGCGGATTTGTAACTTTCGACCGCCGCTTCAACGTTGCCGGCCATCTCCAACAAATGACCGCGAACCGCGTGCAGGCGATGGTGTTGGCCGATACGGGGGTCAGCATCGAGCTGATCGAGCAGGCGCGATCCGGCAAGCGGGCCGTGAATCATGGCGAAGGCTATCGCGTGATTCAGCGTCACCATCGGGTTGTCGGACATTCTTTTGAGCAGCTCATAGAGGGCGAGGATCTGCGGCCAGTCCGTATCCTCTGCTCGGGCAGCCTCGTCGTGTACGGCGGCAATTGCGGCCTGCAACTGATAAGGACCAACCGCACCTCGTGCAAAGGCGGCGCTGATGAGTGCCACCCCTTCGGCGATCTGGCCGTGATTCCACGAGTCGCGATCTTGCTTATCCAGGGGTACCAGCTCGCCGCCGGGGCCGGAGCGAGCCGAGCGGCGGGCGTCGGTCAGCAACATCAGGGACAGCAGGCCGGCTGCCTCTCCATCCTGCGGCAAGCGGGCGGCCACCGCGCGCGCCAGCCGAATCGCCTCGCTCGCCAAGTCGGTTCTTTGCAACTGTTCTCCCGAGCTGGCCGTGTAGCCTTCGTTGAATATCAGATAGATAACGTGGAGCACTGAGCGGAGACTCTGCGCCTGCTGTTCGCCGGTCGGCAGACGAAAAGGCACCTTCGACGCCTTGATGGTCTGTTTGGCCCGGCTGATGCGCTGGGCCATGGTAGCTTCCGGCACAAGGAAGGCGCGTGCGATCTCCGCCGTGGTCAAGCCGCCTACCGCCCGCAGGGTCAGCGCAATGGCCGAGGAAATCGTCAGCGACGGGTGACAGCACATGTAGATCAGGATGAGCGCGTCGTCCTCGTCCGTGCCCGCTTCCATTTCCGGCGGCGGCATAGCATAGCCAGACTCCAGCGCCGACTCAGTCTCTCTGCGACGCCGCGCCACGTCGCTGCGAATCTGATCTGTCAGTCGGCGTGAGGCTACTTGGATGAGCCACGCTCGCGGCTTGTCCGGCAGGCCTTCGAGCTGCCATTGTGTCGCCGCAGCCAACAGCGCGTCCTGAACGGCATCCTCTGCGGCGGCGAAATCCCGGTAGCGTCGCACCAGAACTCCAAGCGCCTGCGGCGCTAGTTCGCGCAGCAAGCGTTCGAAGTCCGTCTGCATCACTGGAACTCTGCGGGCGGGCCGCTCATCACTTGCCGAACCTCGATGGACATGTTCCCTTGGGTTCCCGCGGGCGCGGGCGCCGCCGAAACCCGCGCTGCCAGCTCATACGCCTGCTCCGGCCTTTCCACGTCAACGATCCAGTATCCAGCGAGAAACTCTTTCGCTTCCGGGAAAACTCCATCGGTGATCGGCTCGCCGTCGCTTCCCGCGCGAACGACCTTGGCTTGGTCGGGGGACGTCAAGCCTTCGGTTGCAACGAACGTGCCCGAATCCTTGAGTTCCTTGCTGAACGCGCGCATGAATGCGGCATTTGCCTGGAAGTCCTGCTTTGACCACTTGGCGTACCACTCAAAATCAGCCTTCGTGCCGTTCATCATCAAGATGTATTTCATGGGGTTCTCCTTTACGCTAGCTTTTCCGGCGGACCGCTCATAATTTGTCGCACTTCAATCGGCATGTTCAAAAGCAAGCCGCCCGGGCCAGGAGCGGCGGATGCGCGCGCGGCAACCCGATACGCGCGGTCCGCGCTGCCCACATCGATAATCCAGTAGCCGATCAGAAATTCCTTAGACTCAGGGAAGACGCCGTCTGTAACCGGAACCCCGTCCTTGTCCGCCCGCACGAGTTTGGCCTGATCCGGCCATGCGAGTCCTTCGGCGGATACTAACTCCCCGGTTGCCCTCAGCTCCTGATTGAGGGCCATCATGAATCCGATGTGCGCCTGAATAGCCTCTTTTGGCCAAGTCATGATGCCCTTCGACGTGCTTTCCTTGTCTGTTTTCATCCCCATCATCAACATAAATTTCATTGTTCTTCTCCTTTTGATCCCGCACTTAGTGCGTTTTCACATGTAGGTCGTAGCGCCCGCTCCATTCTCGACATGTGTACCGTCACAAACGGATCTTGATCGCTTGACATGTAGGTCCAGCATGATATGCTGGGAACATCTCCGTAAGGCCAGTTACATTTCCGCAGACATGTTTCTTGGCAGAGAGCCGGGAAAACCGACTTTCGTCGTTCGCCCACCTGTACTAAAAGCCAACCATATCCATCCCATGACAAAGACTTCGCATAGTTTTGCCTTTGCCCTGATCCTTTCCAGCGTTCTGCTCCTGTCAGGAGTTGCAAACGCGCAGCCGGTCGTTCTTGACAGCGAGCAGTCGGCATTCCTCACACTCATTAATAACTTCCGGGCTCAAAACGGAGCCGGTCCGCTCGGTATTTCCCCGAAGCTTCAAAACTCATCGCAGTGGATGAGCACCGATATGGCAACGAAAAATTACTTCAGCCATACGGATAGCTTAGGTCGAGATCCATTCACCCGCATGGCCGCGTTTGGCTACTCTTCTTACACAGCCGGCGAAAATATCGCGGCCGGGAACGCCACGGCTCAGAATACGCTGGTCCAGTGGCAGACCGCATGCGACGCGGACGGGGCAGGAAATTGCACCTACGCCCATCGCGTGAACATGTTGAATCCGGCCTTCAAAGCAATCGGAATCGGACGGGCCTACGGCGCGTCATCCGCCTACGGCTGGTATTGGACCACCGACTTCGGTGGAACCTTGGATACGCCTGGACCAACGCCCGCTCCCGCCCCAACCGTCAGCGCTTTCACAGCCAATCCTCCGACCGTCGCGGCTGGACAGGCAACAACGCTCTTTTGGACAGTCTCCGGCGCGAATACGATCACGATCGATAATGGCGTGGGCGATGTGAGCAATCTCTCGTCAATAACCGTACGGCCAGCTCAATTCACCACGTACAAGCTTACGGCTACCAATTCGGGCGGCTCGACTACAGCCACCGCGACCGTTATCGTAAACTCGGTTACGGACAATCAACCGCCGACGACGCCTACCATCACTTCCATCTTCGCCAGGAGCTCGTCCGAAGTTGATTTAGCCTGGAGCCCCAGCAGCGACAATGTCGGCGTTACAGGCTATCAGCTCATCCGAAATGGGTTCGTTCTGAATTCCGTGTCAGGTGGCTCGGTGTCCTATGTGGACTCCAGCACCAGCCCGAACACCACCTACATCTACTCGCTCCGCGCCTTTGACGCTGCTGGAAACTATTCGAATGTAAGCAATAGCGCGCAAGTCACCACGCCTGGCTCCCCCACTCCGCCTCCGCCGCAAGGACCGCAATCGATAGTTCCGTTCTCAGGTTCGCAGCAGATCGCGGTTGTAAACTCCGTGTATTCCGCTCCGCTGCAGGCCAAGGTCTTGGACGCCTCGGGGAACCCCGTGGCTGGCGTGACCGTTACCTTCACCACCCCGAGCGGGCCGAGCGCCACCTTCTCTGGAAGCGGCAACGTGGCCTACGCCACTACCAATGCGGGCGGGATCGCGACCTCGCCCACCCTGACAGCGAACAGCGCACCTGGCAGCTTCACGGTCACTGCCTCGGTCCCGGGCGTTGCACTCGCCTCCTTCTCGTTGACGAATATAGCGGCGCAAACTCCGCCGCCCCCTCCCACCGGCACCACCACGAATATCTTCACCGATCCGAACCCGTCAGTTCGCTACCTAATCGACGGCAATCCGATGGAGTTGGGCCTCAAGTTCCGTTCCGATGCGGCTGGCAGCATCACGGGCGTGCGGTTCTTTAAATGGTCCCGCGACACGGGAACCCATACTGGCTCGCTCTGGATGTCTACCGGCCAATTGTTGGCAACGGGCACGTTCACCAACGAAACCGGCAGCGGATGGCAGACACTGACTTTTAGCTCGCCGGTCCCGATTACAGCGAACACTACCTATGTAGCCTCGTATCACACACCGGCCGCCATGGCAGCAATTAGTTTCGGCGCGTTCCAAAGCGCGGGGGTGGATAATGCTCCGCTGCATGCCCTGCGGTCCGGCGTGGATGGACCCAACGGCGTATTCGCCTACAGCTCGGGTGGCACGTTCCCAAGCAACGGATCGAACGGAGATAACTACTGGGTGGATGTCGTGTTCAGTTCCTCGGGAGGCCAACCTCCGCCGCCGCCCGCGACTCCCGCTTCCGTCGTTGCCGTTTCCGGAAGTCCTCAGTCAGCCAATGTAAGCAGCGCGTTTGCCGCTCCTTTGCAGGCTAAGGTTTTGGATGCTGCGTCGAATCCGTTGTCAGGAGTTACCGTGACCTTTGCCGCTCCTTCCAGCGGTGCCGGGGCGATGTTTACCAGCGGCAATGTCGCGTATGTCACTACCAACGCCAGCGGCGTCGCGACCTCTCCCGCATTGACCGCTAACAGCATAGCGGGTTCGTACTCGATCACCGCATCCGTTCCCGGAGTTACACCGGCGGTTTTCGCGCTGACGAACAAGTCGGTACAGCCACCGCCGCCTCCGCCCATGGGAACCACCTCGACGATCTTCACCGATCCGAATCCCTCGGTTCGCTACCTCATCGACGGAAACCCCATGGAGTTCGGCGTGAAGTTCCGTTCCGATGTAGCCGGCAGCATCACCGGCGTCCGCTTCTTTAAATGGTTCCGAGACACGGGAAGTCATACTGGCTCGCTCTGGACGTCTACCGGCCAACTGTTGGCGACGGGCACATTCACGAACGAAACCGGAAGCGGTTGGCAGACCCTGCTCTTCAGCTCGCCGGTGCCGATTTCGGCCAATACGACGTATGTGGCTTCATTCCATACGCCCTCCGCGATGGTGTCCGTTAATTTCGGAGCGTTCCAGGCCGGGAGTATAGACAACCCGCCTCTGCATGCGCTGAGCGGCGTGTTCAGCTACAGCTCAGGCGGAACATTCCCGAGCAACGGCTACGCGGATAACTACTGGGTAGACGTCCTGTTCGTGCATTAAATTTCGATCAAGCTGGAATCGGGCAACGCTCGGTTCCAGCTCCTACTCGACCCCCTTGACAGCAATCGCGAAATAAAGCATACTTCCATCGATAGACGATGGGAACAAAACCGCTGGCCCCCGACCTTCTCCCCGGTACTCTGGACCTCCTGATTCTCAAAACTCTGCTTCAATGCTCCAAGCACGGTTACGGCATCGCCCAACACATCAAATCCGTTTCCGATGAAGTTCTTCAGGTCGGCGAGAGCTCTCTGTATCCGGCGCTGCAACGCCTTCTGTTGAACGGGTGGGTAACAGCGGAATGGGGAGTCTCGGAGAACAACCGCCGCGCCCGCTTCTACACGTTAACCGCGGTCGGCCGCAAGCATCTCACCGTCGAACGTCAGGAGTTCGAGCGTATGTTCGCGGCCATCTTCAAAGTACTCGAGACCGCTTGAGGGACCAACATGCTCAGCTTACTTCGCCGAATCCGATATCTGATACATCGCCGCCAAATCGAGGCGGATCTTTCCGAAGAAATCGAGTGCCACCGACTGATGTCGCAACGAGAATTGGAAGAGTCAGGGCTCCCCAAACCTGAAGCTTCGCACGAGAGCTGCCGCGCGCTCGGCAACGTTACGCTCGCTCGCGAAGACTCGCGCTATGTCTGGATTTGGCCGTGGTTGGAAAGTGTCTGGCAAGACGCCAGATACGGCGTTCGCTCGCTGCTGAGCCAGCCCGGGTTCACGTCCATCGCCGTTCTGGCGCTCGGGATTGCCATAGGCCTCAACACTAGCCTATTCACGGCATTCAACGCGATGGCACTGAGACCCTGGCCGGTACCCGAGCCCTCGCGAGTAGTGAACATTTACTCGCGCGCCTTAAAGGGAGTGCTGAGAGGCGGCGCTGTCGGATTCTCAATCGCCGAATTCCGCTACTTGGTGGAAAACGCGCGGAGCTTCAGCGGAATTGTGGCAATGCGTTCCACGGGCGACCTTCGGCTGGTTGAAAGAGAGACGCGTTCCATGTACGTAAGCGGAAACTTCTTCAGCGTGCTCGGAGTTGAGATGGAGCGTGGACGCGGTTTCATGGCCGAAGAAGACCGCATCGAACAACCCGAGGCCGTCGCTGTCCTGAGCTATGTGACCTGGCAAAGCAGGTTCGCCGGCCAACCGGATATCGTAGGTCGCAAAATCCTCCTGGATGATGTTCCCTTCATTGTGGTTGGAGTGGCATCGAGGGACTTCGGCGGCACCAGGCCGGAGCGCAACGATGTCTGGCTGCCTCTTGCCTCCATCCAACTGCTCCAGCCGAACGATCCGATGGTCCGCGATCTGCTCCGCAAGCCGGACCACTGCTGTTCTTCTCTCGCCGGGAGGCTGGCACCGGGCGTGACTTCTCAACAGGCGACCGCCGAACTGGACTTGCTGACCGCGCGCTTCCGTGCGGGGAGCGACGCAGAAGCGTCTGGAGTGATTCTCGCCGGAACGGCCTTTCTGCAAGAGGCCGGAAACAAGGGCGGCAAGATTCTGCCGGTCTTTGGGCTAATGTTCGCGGCCGTTCTGCTTGTCCTGGTCCTGGCGTGCGCGAACGTGGGCAACCTGCTGTTGGCTCGCTCGGCGGCGCGGTCGCGCGAATTCTCGGTCCGTCTCTCGCTGGGTGCGGGGCGGGGCCGCATCATTCGCCAACTGCTCACCGAGAGCATGCTTCTGGCAACGCTTGCCTCAGCCCTGGGCATCGCGATCGCATGGACGCTGCCCGCCTACATCATAGAACTGGCTGCCGGACCCGTATCCTTCCACTTAAAACCGGATGCCACGGTGCTCTCCTTCACGGCAGCCCTGGCAGTCTTCTCGTGTCTGAGTTTCGGCTTAGCGCCTGCGCTGCATGGAACCAGGAACTCCGGCGAGAGTGCCAAGCTTTCGTTGCGGAGCGTCCTGCTGGCAGTGCAGGTGAGCGTAAGTGTGGTCATTCTTATAGTGGCGGGACTGCTCGTGCGAGGCGTTCAGCGGGCTGGGTTGCTGAACCCCGGGTTTGCAGTGAAGGGTGTCTGCGCAGTCGCATTCGACCTGCCCACGAAGTCCTACGATGAAGCTCGAAAACGCGCCTTCTTTAATCAAGTCGTGGATTCGCTGGGACCAAATTCGGTTGGTAGGACCATGATCGCTCCGCTCGCGTCGCGGAAAAACTTCACAAATTTCCGCATGCCGGGCACCGATGCCAACCGAGACTTGATCATTCAGTTTCATGAAGTCTCGGCCGGATATTTCGACGTGCTGCGAATACCCGTTGTCAAAGGCCGAAACTTCCAAGCGGGGGATGACGAGCGCAATGCGGTACTGATCAACGAATCGGCCGCCAGACGCTACTGGCCCGGCCAGAGCTCGTTGGGAAAAACGTTTACCTCGGGACGGCATGCGCGGGAGATCGTGGGTGTTGTTAAGGACGCCTACACATCGGGACTCGACCAGATCGAGCCAACCATGTATCAACCGGCTCGCGACAACGCTCTCGAACTGGTAGTGCGCTCCGACAACCCGGCCGCGCTCCAGCGCCTCCGCGCGACGGTAACCCATCTCGATCCTCGAGTGCAGCTTCGAATCACACCGTTGACGGAACTGCTGGATCGGTGGCTCTCAGCTTCCAGGATTGGTGCCGTCTTGGCCGGTGCGCTTGGCCTTTTAGCCTTGTCGCTTGCCTCCATCGGCGTCTTCGGAGTGTTTGCCTATGTGGTGCAGCAGCGGACGCGCGAGATCGGGATCCGGATGGCCCTAGGCGCTCAGCCAAGGCAGGTGATGCGGTCCGTGCTGGCATCGCACTTCCGTCCTCTCGCAGCCGGCATTGCGTGCGGCGGAGCGGGCGCGCTCCTTGGTTCGCGCTTGATTCAGCGTTACCTTTACGGACTCAGTCCGCTCGATCCTGTGGCGTATTCAGGGGTGGCCTTCTTACTGACGGCGGCGGCCATCGTTGCCGTGATACTTCCAGCACGTCGGGCGTTGAGGGTAGATCCTATCAAGGCGCTTAGGTACGAGTGAGCCGGATTCTCTGGAAGCCGGGGCAGAGGCAGAAAAAGTGAGCAAAAGCCTACTACAACAAGAATTGAGCGGTGATCGATCACGTTGAGGCGCATAGCGGGGGCGGGGAATCAGTCATCTCAAATTTCGCGACAGCCTGCAACAAATGCAACGCACGGAAGAGTAGCTCCCCCGCTGATGTCTTTAGCAGGCAGGGTTGCGTCAACAGCCCGGTTCGCAGTATCGTCATGGGGTGAGCATTTCCCGCCGAACTGTCCTAACCGCCATGTCCGCCGCCGTCACGGTCCAGGCGCAACGCACCCGCGTCCCCAGTTGGAAGCCAAAGCTGGGCGTCTTATGCGGATTTTCCGACTCCAACCTCGAGTTCGTCAAGTCTGAAGGGTTTACCAGCATGCAGCTCCGGCTGGACCCCAACAAACTCGACGACACCGCCATCGCATCGATCAAAGAGAAAATCCAGCGCTCCGGCCTGTACGTCTCCTCGCTGGCTTGCGACGGCAATCATATCGATCCAGATCCTGCCCTGCGCGAGCGCCAGAACACCTTCACGGCCAAATGCATCGAGCTTTGCGGCAAGCTCGGAATCCCGAACATTGGGGGACAATCCGGAACCATCAAGGGCCGTCCCCTCAAAGAACAAGTGGACGAAATCGTGCGCGTGTACAACGAGAAGTACTTCGCGCTGTGCGAGAAAAACAAAGTGCGCATTCTTTGGGAGCCCTACGCGGGCGGACCCAATATCGCCACCGGCCCGGTTGGATGGGACGCTCTCTTCAAAGCCTTCAACGGCAATGCCAACGTGGGGCTCCAGTTCGATCCCTCTCACTTGGTCTGGCAGTTCATGGATCCGGTGCAGGCCGCTCGCGACTTCGTTGACAAAATATACGACGTTCATCTCAAAGATACGGAGATCCTCTGGCACATTGTTCGACGAGGCGGCATCCAGCCCGTCGATAACGCGCGCTGGTGGCGCTTCCGTGTGCCCGGCTACGGATCGGTGGATTGGAAAGGCTTTTTCTCGGTGCTATCCGAGGCGGGTTATTCAGGCGCGATGAACATTGAGAACGAAGACAACTTCTACTATCCGGCCTACGATCAGGGGAACTTCACAGAGCAATACCGCCGCGGTTTTCACGTAGCCCATGAATTTTTGAAGACGCTAGTTCCTCCGGTAACTGCTTAGCTTGGATGAAGCGACGACTTCTTGGCATAGCCCTCATACTGGCTGCTAGCACGCTCCCGCAGTTCGCTCGATGCTGATCGCTCCAGTTGTCCCCAGTGCGGAACTATCGTCCACCGCTCTGTTAGGAGCGTCGAACAGCACTGCCAATCTTCAGCTTCTCAACATTTTTCGATCTCATCCCGAATTGCTCAACGTCGCGCAAACGCCCGAGTTGCGGGTGGATTACATCCACCTGGTGCCAGGAGCCTCAGGCCTGCGGGACCGGGTCTATGTCCGTCTCGTCCAAACTTTTCAGAATATCGACGTGGCCGACGCCGACGTTTCCTTCTCTTACGATCCCTCGATTAGCCCCATTCAGATTGAATCTCTGCAATCGCGCCTCTATCCTGCCATGGCGGTCGCCTCTCCCCAAGCACCCGCAGACCCAATTGCCCGTCAACAACTTGCCTGCGCGTTGGCACCCTCAAAGTTCGGAACCTGGCTCCCAAAATCCGCTGGTTCGGGGATCGCTGGGAAGCGCTCCAGGAATATTCACTCATCAACGAAGGGCTTCGCGGCGGAGTGAACGCGGCGGCCAAAGTGTACGTTTGGGATGATCGGCGGTACGCAGGTTTCGCTGGACAAATCAGCGGACGCGCAGTCGCGTTCAATCCGCTGCTCACCGGCAATCTGTTGAATACGTTACTGCTCCCCAACTTGCAAATTTCTGATGGCTTGGGTGCTGTAACTTATACGGACTCTTTGGGCAATTACACCTTCACGACGCCGTCTGCGGCCAACGTTCCCGTGGGTCTCACCGGTCGCTGGGGGATGATTCAAGATCAGAACAACACGCCGCTTCTGGTCACACTGACCAACGGCGCTCAGAATCCAGTCAATCTGCTCTTCAATCCCTCTGGGAATCTCGAGACCGATGTCGCTCAAGTGAATGCATATATTCATGAGAACGAAGTTCATGACTACATCAAGGCTCATGGAGTGAACCCGCTGGGAATCGACAGCGTGCTTCCGATCCAGGTGAACAAACGCGACATCTGCAATTCGCACTATGACGGCAACTCGATCAATTTCTTCAAAAGCGGCGGCGGTTGCCTCAACTCCGCTTACGACACCTTGATCTTCCACGAATACGGGCACTTCATCGACGATTCCATCGGCGGGATCACCGATGGGGCGCTTAGCGAAGGCTGGGGCGACATCATGGCCATGTTCGTCTCCGGACAGCCCGCCATGGGGGAAGGATTTTTCGGGACGCCCAGCAGCTTCATCCGCAATGGCGTGAACAATTACATTTATCATGCCGGGGACGAGGTCCACACGGAAGGCCAGGCTTGGATGGGATTCGCCTGGGATCTGCGCACGAATCTGATCGCGGCTTTGGGACAGGCGCAAGGCGTCGCTTTGGCGGAGAGCCTGGTGCTGCCCGTCTTCTGGGCCAACTCTCACGACATCCCTTCGGCGGTTCGCGAGGTTGCTGTGCGCGACAGCCCGGACAGCGACCCTACCCACGGGCCGCATTTCACGCAGATCATCGCCGCTGCCGGGCACCATGGCCTTGGCTTTGCCATCGTCCCCACGCCTCCCAGCATCACGATTTCTTCTCCCGCCAACAACTCCGCGGTGTCCGGCATGGTGAACAATTTCCGGAACGGCGTTCGACAATCAGAGAGTTGCAAGCGTAACGATTAGCGACGGAGTTCATGCTGCCGCATCGGCTACCGGCACCACGATTTGGACTTACCTACTCGATACGACCCTCCTCAACAATGGAGCGTTGTCACTGAGCGCGACGGCGTATAACGACGCCGGTCTGCAAACTACCGCCAGGATCAATTTGACAGTCGCGAACTCGGGCCAAGCGCGCTACGACCCGATCCTCATGGTTCCCGCCTGTACCGATAAGGCGTCGCTGTGCGATTCAGTCGGTCTTCTGAATGGCCGCGGCACCATGACCGGGGGTGCCGAACCCCACCAACCCAATACTCTTTTTAATTCGTGTCCGGATGGAACCAGCGGAACATACCATGCCGATGAGTCCAACGATCACCTGAAAGTTTCGACAGTGGATGGACAGCCTTTCGCGGCAGGTAAGACCGTCCGAATCGAGGCCACGGTTTGGGCCTACGCGAATTCCGCGTTGGACTCCTTGGACCTGTATTACACCGGAAACGCTAACTCTCCGAATTGGATTTTTGCGGGCACACTGAAACCCTCCGGGCCGGGGTCGCAGATATTATCGACCACATACTCGCTGCCGAGCGGATCTCTCCAAGCCGTGCGCGCAAACTTCCGTTACGGTGGTGGTCCAGCTCCCTGCACCGGCGGCGGATACGATGACCATGACGATCTCGCGTTCGCGGTTGCTTCGAGCACACCTGTTTCTCTCAGCGCTCCGACCAACGTGACTCTCTCCAATGCGACTTCGAGTTCAATGAACTTATCCTGGATCGGCACCGCCGCGGGTTATCGCATCGATGTTGCTACTGATCTAGCCTTCGCCAACCTCGTGCCAGGCTATCAAAATCTGGATGTAAGGGCTGCTTTGAGCCGCCAGGTAACGGGACTGCAACCCTCGACGATTTATTACGCCAGGGTTCGCGCGTATGACACGCTAGGCAACACCTCCCCCAGCAGCCTCGCGGATTCTGGAGTCACCTTGCCCTCGCCAACCTCCGCCGTACCGGTCATCATCAGCCCTGGAACCGCGACCGGGATGGCAGGTTCTTATTTCACCTATTCGATCCAAGCCACTAATGGGCCCACGAGTTTTGGCGCCGCTGGCCTGCCGCCTGGTCTCAGCCTTAACCAGGCAACCGGATCGATCTCTGGCGTGCCTGCCGTCGCAGGTGCTTCGAATGTCTCGCTCAGCGCGACCAACGCCAGCGGCACCGGCACGCGCAGTCTCCTTATGACGATCACCACGGGCACGGGACCCTCAGCGCCGACTGCTGCATTCATCGCCACGCCTTCATCGGGATCGGGGCCGCTGACGGTAACACTGGACGCATCGGGATCGGTCGGCGGAAACCTTACGTACGGTTGGAATTTCGGAGACTTTTCAGGCGCCTGGGGCAAAACGGTGACTCACACGTTTACGAATCCCGGCGTATACGGCATCACCTTGACGGTGTCAAACGACCTCGGCGTAGACCACATTGAGAAAACCGTAACGGTGAACTGACTTTCGCATAACGCGCGCTCACGACAACACCCCTGTTCGGTTGTAGCGCGGTCGCTCGGCTTTTGGCGGCTGCTGGGCGCTGTTATACTAAGAGATCAGGAAGATTTTCCCTCCGATCTCCGTAGGAGCCCATACGCATGTTTGATTTATTTCGCAGCAGAGACAAAGCTGTGCGCATCGTCCTCGGCGGCTTGCTAGCCCTGGTGGCTTTCTCGATGCTGCTTTATTTGATCCCCGGCGCGGGAATGACTTCCAACGCGAACAACAACGACGTTGTCGCCGAGGTCGGCAAGGAAACAGTTACCGTCAAAGATATACAGGAACTGATCCAGGAACGGCTGCAGAGCCGTCAGATTCCGCCAGACATGATGCAGTACCTGCTGCCCCAACTGATCGACCAGCGCATCTCCGACATTGCCGTCGCCTATCAGGCCAAGCGCATGGGCTTCGAAGTTACCGATGCCGATTTGGCGAACGCGATCCGCAGCTTGCCGAACGTGGGCAATCTTCCGGCCGATCAGTACCGCGCCTCCATCGAGCAGTTGGGCATGTCCGTTCCTGAGTTCGAATCCAACCTTCGCAAACGCCTCTATATTCTCCAGCTTCAAAACATCGCTCTCGAAGGCGTCGTGGTAACTCCTCAAGAGGTGACGCAGGAGTTCAACCGGCGCAACGAAAAGATCAAGATCGAGTACATCGCTTTCGACCCTGCCAAGCTAAAGAGCGAAGTTAAAGCGACTCCTCAGGAGCTGCAAGCCTACTTTACGAACTTGCGCAGCCAGTTTACTCTTCCCGAGACGCGTTCTCTCCGTCTGGTGGTTGCCGATCCCGTTCAGATTGGTCAGACGATCGACGTAGGCGACGACAAGACAATGGCGTACTACAACTTGCATAAAGAACAGTTCCGCACCCCGGAGCGGGTGAAAGTGCGCCACATCCTCTTGATGACTCAAGGAAAATCCAAGGAAGAAGTGGAGAAGATTCGCTTGAAGACCGAAGATCTGCTGAAACAGATCAAGGCTGGCGGCGACTTCGCGAGTCTCGCAAAACAGTACTCCGAGGATCCCGGGTCGAAGACCAATGGCGGCGACCTCGGATGGGTGGTTCGCGGACAAACGGTGAAGAACTTCGAGAATTCTGCATTCTCTTTGAAGCCGAACGAGATCAGCAACGTGATCACTACCGAGTATGGATTCCACATCCTGCAACTTCAGGAGAAGCAGACTGCTCACCTGCAATCGTTCGACGAAACCAAGGCCCAGATCGCAGCGGAACTGAAGAAAGGCAGCTTGAACGACCGTGTTCAAAATCTCGCCGATCAAGCCCGCGCCGAGATCGCGAAAGCGCCGCAAAATGCCGAACAGATCGCCCAAAAACTGGGTCTGACTTTTGCCAAGGCTGACAAAGTGCGAAGCGGAGACCCGCTGCCCATCATCGGCGCAGACAAGCAGTTGTCGGATGCCGTTTCCAGCATGAAAAAGGGCGAAGTCAGCCCCGTAATCCAAGCTGGCAACCGGCTTGCCGTAGCGGTGATCGACGATATTTTCGCTCCCCGGCCGGCCGATTTCGCCGATGTTGAAACCCAGGTGCGGGACCGCTATCAATCCGATCAAGCCACAAGATTGGTTGCCGAGCGCTCGAAGCAAGCCGCAGAAGCGCTCAAGGCTAACGGCGGCGATCTGAAAGCCGTTGCCAAGAGCATGGGCGCAGAGGTCAAAACCACGGACTGGTTTACCCGCCAGGGGGCGGCCGAAGGCATTGGGTCCGCCAGCTACTTCGGCGATGCGTTTACTAAAACTGCAGGCAGCGTGGTGGGCGCAGTGAATGTCGGCACGCAAACGGTGGTGGCCAAGGTTGCCGATCGACAAGAAGCCGACGCCACCAGGCTCGCCGCCGAAAAAGAAGGCATTCTGTCGCAGCTCAAAGGCAAGAAGGCCGAAGAACGCAACATGCTGTTTGAAGACAGCATTATGGCCAAGTTAATCGAAGAGAAGAAGGTCAAGAAGCATCGCGACGTGATCGCACAGCTGCTGAAGCGATATCGCAGCTGATGATTCACAGTCTGCTGGATTTCCTGCGGACGCTGACCACGCCCGACCGTCTAATCCAGCTCCTGGCGACGGTGATGACTGGTTGGTGGGGCTACGGCCTGCTAACCGGAATCGTATTTGCCGAGACGGGTTTGCTCCTCGGATTTTTCCTGCCAGGCGATTCGCTTCTGTTCACCGTCGGCGTGGTGGCTGGCGCGGGTCAACTCAACATCGGCCTGATTATTGGCCTGCTCATCTGCGCTTCCATGATCGGAGATTGGTCCGGCTACATGATTGGCCGCAAGACCGGACCGGCGATCTTTAAGCGCGCCGATTCTCGCCTCTTCAAGCAAGAGTATCTGACGCGGACTCAGGCCTTCTACGATAAACACGGCGGCAAAACGATTATCTACGCCAAGTTCGTTCCGATCATTCGAACTTTCGCTCCCTTCGTCGCTGGCGTGGCTCGCATGCAATATTCCAGATTTTTGGCATTCGATGTGTTCGGGGGGATTGGCTGGGTCATGTCGATGACCCTGGCCGGATACTTCCTCGGTGGGATCCCGCTGATTCGAGCGAACTTCGAGAAAGTGGTGATCTTGATCGTGCTGATCTCAGTTACCCCGATCCTGTTTCACGCCCTCAAATCACGCCGCCTTTCACGCATTGACTCGAATACCCCTATGTAGTATTCTGCTGTCATGCCAGCGCTCTCCAATTTGTCGTACGCCGCCGCCTCCATTCTGCTTTCGATCAGCAATGGTTATCAGTACGGCTTCGACATTATGGACTGCACGGGTCTGCCAAGCGGAACAGTGTATCCGGCGTTGCGACGCCTCGAAGATTCCGGTTATCTCAGCTCGGAGTGGGAAGCTGGAGCGTCCCCCCAAGTCGATCAGCGCCCCGCCCGAAAGTATTATGCGGTCACCTATGGCGGGGAGGCCGCGCTCGAAGCCGCACTGCGTCGATACCCTCTGCTTGACCGCGCCGCCCTCACGTTAACTGAGAAGAAAAGAAGTGACTTATGATTCCCTTATCTTGCCGGGTGCTCGTCGGGATCGCATCGCTGCTCGTTCCAGCACCGAAACGGCTGGAGTGGCGTCGTGAATGGCAGGCGGAATTATGGCATCGCGCCGCCTCCGGTGCGTCCAGGGGCGAATTGTGGCACCACGCCCGCGGAGTTTTCCGGGATGCCGCGTGGTTCCTGGAGAGTGAACGCAAAGAGCATGGTTTCGATCTGTTTCGCAAGCCTTTGCGCGCAGAACTGATATTTCTAGGGCTCGGCATTCTGGCCTGCCTTTACTCGGGCGTATTTCGGGCACCTCGCTTGCCGTACGCCGACGCGGGCCGCCTGGTGCTGTTCGAGCGCAACATTGCCTTCGCGGGCGCGATCGATCCCCGAATCAATTCACGCCTTTTCCCCGTGTGGACTCAGGGTCCTTCGTTTTCGGCGTTATCCCCATACCGCATTCTGCGGCAGCCCGAGCTGACGCTCCACGTCGCGTCGAATTTTTTCGAAGTCTTGGGTGTCAAGCCGCTAATGGGTCGGACTTTCCGTTCCACCGATCCCAGCGACGCCGCCGTGATTCCGTACGACGTCTGGAGAATGAATCTGCACTCGGACCCGCAGGCGGTCGGCAGACCGGTCAGCATCGGCACCCGCGTCTATACGGTAATCGGGGTGATGCCCTCGGACTTCTGGTTCAGGACAAAAGACATTCGCGTGTTTGCCCCACTCGGCCGCTGGATCCACGCAGGGAGCATCGTCGCGAGGCTGAAACCGGGAGTTGACGTCGCGTCAGCTCGAAATGATGTCCGTGTGCTCGCGCGAAAGGTAGAGACCCGCTGGATCAGCGATGCCTTCGATCTCGCGCCGTTGCTTCAAGATCCCCGCCCGCGGAGTGTCACGTTCGCACTCGGACTGAGCGCCGCTGCCGCGCTCTTGGGCATGCTTTTTCTCTTGTTCAAAGGTTTCGGGAAATGGCGCTACTCGATGTTCATGCTCGGAGTCCGCGTGTTCATCGTGATTCTTTCGCTGGCGCTTTTGGGAGTGAGCGTTTCCGGGTCAGGCCCGGTCGGCCAGTTGACCTTCTCCCTATTCGTCTTTTGGATTTTCCTGATGGCGTGTTCGGGTGCTGTTTGCCTGCTGGTGATCGACCATCGGGGACGCTGTCCGGTATGCCTCGCGAGACTGCGCAAGCCCGTGCCCATCGGCTCCTGGTCAAGCCAGGTTCTGGATCAGCCCGCCACGGAATATTTGTGTCCTTCCGGGCATGGCGCGCTGTACATCGCGGAGACTGGCAACGCTCCAGACTCCTGGACCGTGCTTGACGAATCCTGGCAAGAGTTTTTTGCGCACCACTCGCGCTAGCCGACCCTCGCCCTAGCGAAAGCTCCGCTTGAATCGGTCAATCACCCAATCGGGAGTCGCGTTCGAAGCAGCCATCGCCGCCCCTCCGATCAGCCGTTTCATCGCGTCGCGGGACGCCGACTTGCCCGGCGGAAGCGGATTGATCCCCAGCTTGCGAATCGCATGGTTCGCCCGGTAAACGTTCCCGAGCACCGCATCCTTAAACTTAAAATTCAAGCTGGCCGTGATCGAAACATTATCGTGGTTCTGCAGCCAGTGCGGACTGTTGACTGGTATGTGGATCCCATTGCCCGGGCGCAGCAGGAAAGCCTCGGCCCTGTCCTGTAGGTGCGGCTTATACACCGCCGCGTTGTTATCTACAGCCCAAAAACGCTCGATCTCGGATTCGGTGAGCACGTCGCGATCTTCCCGGTCGAAAATGTAAATCGTCTTATTGCCCCGGATCTGCGCGGCGAAGTTGCACTCCCGATCGATGTGGTACGTCGTCAGCCGCTTAGGTGACGTGACGAACAGAATGATCTCCGCGAACTTGACTTGTCTCTCCATTTCGCGCCCGGTTAGCTCGAGCACCTCGCTCATCGTGCGCTGGATAATGCTTTCATAGGCAGGGTCCAGCTCGGCATGTTTCAGCACGATCCAAGCCCCTTCCTGTTCGATCTTGCGAATCGTTTCTTCAATCGGCAGATCGCAAGCTGGCGTCTCGTTCCAGCGCTGGCCGATGCGCGCCGCGCCCTTGTCGAAATAGAGGTCAGCCGGACGCTGTTGCGCTGTCAGCTTAGCCAGAGCCACCAGGCGCTCCAGCGAAAACAGCGGGTTCGCGGCCAGAGTGTGTTCGAAGTCGAACCACCTGCGGTTGAACTTTTCACGAAATATGTCGTTGTCGAAAATCGAGATACGGTCTTTCACGCTGACTCAGTATGAACTCGATCTCTTCAAGCAGCTAGATCCTTCAGTTCTAGTCAGTACTATCCGCGAGCCACGGGTACATTCGGCAAACCCGGTCGATCTCTTCCAATTGTCCAGGCGACAACTCTTCGTGCTCATCCAGGCACCAGCGCCCAGCCAGCAGGCCCTGACGCCGGAGCACCTCATGGATGCCGGGAATGCAGCCTCGGAACTGATTGGCCGCGTCGAAAACGGCCGCGTTCGCATCGGTCACCTGATCGGCCAGCGCAAGCAAATCAGGACGGATCGACCCTTCCAGTTTGATGGCCTTCAATCGATCCAGCATGGTGACGGCACCTCGGGTCCAGAAAGACCAATGACCGAGCAAGCCGCCGACGAACCATGGCGACAACAAATCGAGAACGATGTGATCGTCGTTGCCTGTGTAAAGCGCGACATCGCCCGATCTTCCGGATTCAGCCAAAGCGCGAACAACTTCTAAGGTCTGGTAGCGATTGAAGGGTGCGACTTTGATCGCCACTACGCTTTCGAGTTCCACGAAGCGACGCCAAAATGAGTACGGCAGCACGCGCCCGCCGACTGCAGGCTGCAAGTAAAATCCGAAGAGCGGGATCACCTCGCCGACTGCGCGCGCATGCTCGATCAGTTCATCGATGGAAGCCTGGCCCAACGCCGACAGGCTCAGCAATCCCGCGTGATAACCCAAGCTCGCCGCCAGCTCGGCTTCCTTCACCGCCTGTTGAGTAGGGCCGCACACGCCAGCCACCTTCACGATTCCGCTATCTTTTGATGCATCGGCGGCAAGTTGCAACACAGGTGCCAGCAGGCCGCAATCGCGGATTCCAAACTGCGTGGTGTGCACACCTACCGCAACTCCGCCTGCGCCGGAATCGATGTAGTAGCGAGTGAGCGCATGCTGCCGACGCTCGTCCAGCTTTCGTTCAGCCGTCAACGCCAAGGGGTGTGCGGGGATCGCGGTGCCTAGCCGAAGACGAGTCCGCCAGTCCATCAGAAAGCTCCGTCGCGGGCTTCGAAGTGGGTCGGCTTGTGATAGGTCGGGCCATCCACTCCGATCCATTGGGCCATCATGACGATCATCTCTTCCGGGCTGAGACTCTGCGGCCCCAGAAGGCGATTGCAGAGTGACGCGTTGTTTAACAGAGCATTTGCGGCTTCCTTGCCCTCGAAGATGGGCACAACTCCGAAGAACGCCCCGAAGCGCTCCGCAATCCACCGCACGGCCAGCGTCTGAGATCCAGTGACGTTTAACACGCGGGCCGGCGAGGACGCCAGCTCGAAAGCGCGCAAGCAGATGGAGTTGGCGTCACCTTGCCAGATCACGTTCACGTACCCCATCGTCAAATCGATCGGGCGGCGTTCGAAGATCTTCTGGCCGATATCCAGCAGCACGCCGTAGCGGAGATCGATGGCATAGTTCAATCGAAGGATGGCAACGGGTGTTCCGCGAATGTTAGAAAAATACTCGAACATTCGTTCGCGAGCGAGCGCGGATTGGGCGTACTCGCCCACCGGCGCGAGCTCAGTCTCTTCTGTTGCTCCGCCGGATTCCACGGGCACAAATGGATAGACGTTGCCTGTCGAAAACGCGACGATCTTTGACGCGGAATAGCGATCCGCCACGAGTCCGGGTGCCCACGCATTCACGGCCCACGTGAGCGGCTGGTTTCCCGCGGAGCCGAATTTGCGCCCAGCCATGAAGATTACGTTGGGAGCGTCGGGCAATTTCCAAACGGCCTCCCGGTCAGTCAATTCGGCTCGAATCACTTCGATGCCGTCTTTCGTTAGACTGTCAGCGACGGCGGCATTGGTGAATCGGGCAACCGCAATGATTCGCATGGATTTGCCGGTTGCGTCGGCTGCCCGGCGGGCGCGGCGTACCAGACTGGGCCCCATCTTGCCAGCCGCACCTAGCACCAGCAGGTCGCCATCGAGCTTCGACATGGCCGCAATGTCCGCTTCTGAGGGCCGGGAGAGCAGCTCTTCCAAACTTTCTTCGTTATGAATCATCACACCGTTTCCAGGATAACGGGGCGTGGCCGCAGCGCTTCCACCAGTTGCGGCAGATCCGTGTGGGCCAGCAATCCGGGCACGATATTGGCGAGCGGACAATGGTAGGTTTCATTCTCGACCACGCTTTTCAGCGACGCCAAACCATTCTTGAGATGCAAGGAAGCAATGTCCTTGCTCAAGAATCCGGCGATGAGGGCGGGAACGGTCAGCCGCCCGATCGCGGTCACGTTCACCGGACCGTAGTGCTTCAACGCGCCCGCGAAGGCCAGGATATCCGTGACCCTCTGGCCCAACAAAGAATGGCCGAGGATCAGGGAAGCCCACGCGTAATCTTCTTCCTGCTCGTGGGGGATCGAGTAACCGGGCGCGCCTCGACCGACCTCGGGCTTCAAGTCGCCGATTCCCCGAATGTCCGCGATGCATGCGAGTCCGCCGGATTTCGCGAGTTGTTCTCCCAAGCCGCCTTCGTGCCAGTGCTGATTGCGACCGCGCTCATCGAACACCAGCGTCACGCCTTTGGCAGGGTCAGTCACCTTCGGCGTCCACAGCCAGGCAGGCAGCCACACACCCGCCTCGGACTGAATTTCTATCGCTTGCAAGGTGAGGTCGCCCGATGGGACGGTGGCAAGTTTGCGAACGGGACCACCCGAGCTCGTGACAGGCATTCCCAGGAGCTTGCGTACTCGTGCAGGATCGGGCGGTCCAGGCCGCAGCGTGGCGGCGCGTGCCTGTATCAGCGTAAATGGCTTCGCGCTCTGGAAATCGCGCACCACGTTGCCAGTGGCGCCGACCCAGAGGTCTGGATCGGCTTCGGGCGCCACGTCGGGTTCGCGCTCGATTGGTTTGGAAGAGCCCTTCAACCACCGCTCAAACCAGTTGTAAATCCGAAGCCGGGGATAGTAGGAGAGCCCGTGCGGAAGCGGCGTATCCGCCCACGCGAGCCGGTCCGGATGGCCCAGCACGGTGTACACGCGTTGCAACTTCCGGTATTCTTCCCAGCCGCTTGATAGATAGCTCGGCGAGTATGTTCCGAAAAAATCGTGTGCGCTGGCCAGAATCAATAGCGGCTTCGGCGCTAGGGGGTAGAGCAGATCAAACCGATCAACGCCAGCCTCGCACGAGCCGACCAAGTCTTGCTCGGCATCGTCGGTGGAGCCGGGCGGATTGAAGTCCGCGCAAGCGAAATTCTCCGTGTTGCCGGAGCTGACTGCCGCCGCTGCGAGACGGTCGTCTACGCAGGCCAGCAGCATGGTGAGAGTGGCGCCGCCAGATTGTCCGGTGGAGGCCAGGCGTTTGGGATCTACTTCGGGGCGGCTCGCCAAATAGTCGAGACTGCGCACGGCGTCCCAGACCTGCAGGCGCGTGGCGGTATCGCCTACGAGGAGCATCTGCTTGCCAGGGTAGGTGTGCTCATCGTCAGCCGAGCCTAGCCGGGTGACGCCGCCCGCTCCCGGATAGTAAGTGCGCTCTCCCTGGCCCATGGGATCGAACGCCAGAACGACATAGCCGAGCCGGGCTAAACCCTGGCAGCACTTCTGGTAGGTGACATTCGCTTTTCCGTTCAGGCTGTGACCCATCTGGAACAGTACTCCGGGGAACGGCCCCGAGCCAGCCGTGGGCACATAGAGATTTGCGGGGATGTAGAATTCCGGACGGCTCTGGTAGAGCACCTTATCGAGGCGATATCCCGACCTCGCAAATGAACCCGCGGTCCGCTCCTTGAGAGGGGTGCGTTCCGGCTCACCGCCGACCAGATCCCAGAAAGTCCGCCTGACGAATTGGGTTCGTTTTGAAATTTGGCCGGGCGTGGTCAATTTGGCGATCTCCGCGTTGCGGCGCTGGTAGGCGGCATGGGCCAGTTTGCGAAGGTGATCCGGCAGGATGCGCGCGTAATCCCGATAATCCACGCCCGGGTATTTCGCTTGACCGTATAGAGCGGCGGCGCTCGCCGAACCGAGGATTAACTCTCGACGGGTGATTCTCGCCATTGCGACATTATGGTACCGTAGCGTGCGGTGAGCGAGAGACCGCGCCGGCTGAGAAAATCCGATTTACCGCAATTAATGATTTTGAAGGCCTCGGCCGGATGGAACCAGACCGCAGCTGATTGGCTCCGGCTGTTGGACTTGGCCCCGGACGGATGCTTTGGGATCGAGGTAGAGAGCGTGCTTGCCGCCACCACGAGTGCGATGTGCTACGGGTCGGACTTGGCTTGGATCGGCATGGTTTTGACGCTGCCTGCATTCCGCCGGCGAGGGTTGGCGCGGATTTTATTGGAGCACGCCTTGGACGATCTTCAGGGGCGGGGCCTCGGGTGCATCAAGCTGGATGCGACCGACACGGGGCTTCCTCTGTACGAATCTTTGGGGTTCCGGACCGAGTTCGCTGTGGAACGATGGATACGGTCGAAAGGGCAAATTGGGTTCGTTTCGCAATTTCGCGCTTGGGACCCGGCGCTAGACCAGCAAGCCTTTGGCGCGGACCGTCGCGAACTCTTGAATCGCTTGGACGCCGAGGGCTGCCGGTTGGGGCGGGCCGGATCGGAGGGGGCGTATTTCGGTCCGTGCGTGGCGGAGTCGGCGACGGAGGCCGAGCTCATGCTTCGCCAATTCATGGGGCAGCATTCGAGCGAGACGATCTTTTGGGATCTGCTGCCGGAAAACGTCGACGCTATGCGCCTCGCGCGAATGCACGGTTTCACGCCGGTGCGCAAGCTGCATCGAATGTCTTACCGAGGCGGGCGGGTGGAGTGCGATAACTCAAAGGTGTTCGCGATCGCCGGTTTCGAATATGGATAGCTGCGAAGACCGCGGTATTGTAGGAAACTATTCTTATGCCTGACAAAGCGCATTTAAGCCTCTTCCTGGCGGCCGCGCTTCTGCTTGCTATTACACCGGGGCCGGGAATCTTCTACGTGTTGGCGCGTAGTCTGGCCGGTGGACGCAGGGAAGGCTCAATTTCTTCGCTGGGCACGTTCGTTGGGGGTTTGGTTCATGTCATTGCAGCCGCAGTGGGAATATCAGCGGTCCTGGCCGCGTCAGCGGTTGCATTCGGCGTTGTGAAATATACGGGCGCCGCTTACTTGGTGTATTTAGGCATTCGCATGATACGGACTCGCCATCTACAAGCGACTGAAGGCGAGGTGGGTCGCACTGTCCATGACTCCTTCACACAGGGCATCTGGACCGAGGTATTGAATCCAAAAACGGCATTATTCTTCCTGGCCTTTATTCCTCAATTTGTTTCGCCCGCAAGGGGGTATGTCTTCTTGCAATTCACTATTCTCGGAACCATTTCGGTGACATTGAACACCTTCGCTGACCTTACGGTCGCGATGTTTGCCGGTTTCATCAGCGACAAACTAAGAGCAAATCCCCGCCTGCAAGAGAAGCAGCGCGTAGCCTCTGGAGTGGGCATGATCGGGCTGGGGGTTTTCGTCGGCTGTTCCGGGACATCTAATAAGTAGAGCGACCTTATGGATAGAGCGGATTTTGACGCAATGTTGCGGCATACACACTGCGCGACTGATCGAACGAAATCGGCCGATGCGGATAATGAGATGACCAGCCGCAAAGCATTTCCGGCCAGCTTACGACTACGGGACCGTGGCTACAGAAAACCGATTGAGTAAGTGCACTGGAAGGCCCTTAGGGCTTTGCGGACTTCGGCTGCCAGAGCTCAATCTTATTCCCATCCAAGTCATAGATCCAGGCAAAGCTACCGTAGGATTCATTCATTCGTTTGGCGTCAATCTTTACTCCCTCTTGTTTTAAGCGGTCGAGCAAAGCATCCAGATCGTCCACGATGTAGTTGAACATGAACGGTGCGTTGCTGGGACCGAAATAGTCAGTGGAGGCGGGAAAAACAGTCCAAACCGTAACGTGTTCCTTTTGCGGGTCGTCGTGTTCGCGCCACGGAAGCATCGCGCCTCCGCCTGTGTCAGCGAGTCCAAGATGCTTCGAATACCACTCCCGCATCTGATCGCGATTAGCGGATTTGAAGAAGACACCGCCGATTCCAAGGATGCGCCCGCGCTGCTCCATTTTGACAGGCGGCTTCGACTTTTCAGGTTGCTGAGATTCCACTTTTTGTCCTCCTTTTGAACTGACCGAGATAAGCAACAGCGAGCCGAGCGCAATTGTGCTCCAGGGTATTGCTTGCATGTGTGGATTATACACGTTTCGATTTCGAACAGAGAAAACGGTTCGCTCAAGATTCCGCAATTCACCCTTCTAGATCGCGCATGAGGTCTCGAACGGCAGGGGTGGCGGGCCGTGTAAATATATTGAACAACGATAATATGCTTATCGTATATCGATATATCACACTAGTGTTTCCAGCAGCGTGAAGGAGAAAACCAATGTCGGCTCCGTTCCCAGATACCTTAGCCCTCTTTAGCAGAGTCCTCCGCGTACTGATCAAACTGAATCTGCTTATGGGCGCCCTCATCATGGCGCTGCTGATCGCCAGCCTGGTTGCCGAAGCTCCAGTAATGAGAGCCCTCGGCGTGCGACCGGCCGAATTCAATTCAAGGCTGTTTTTCGGCATGCGCATGATCATGGTGATCGGAATCTGCACTGTTCCCGTCGTGCACTTCGTATCCCAACGGCTGCTGATGATCGTCGCCAGCGTTAGCACCGGGAATCCCTTCATTATTGTGAACGCTGCGCGACTCCGGGCGATCGCCTGGGCGTTGCTGGCGCTCGATCTGATGCACTTCGCAGTCGGCGCCGTTGGCTCCAGGGTGTCGTCTGCTGCCGCGCCGCTCCATCTCAGCTGGGGCTTCTCATTGACGCGATGCTTCGCTGTGGTCTTGCTCTTCGTCCTGGCGCGCGTCTTCGAGGAGGGCGCACGCATGCGCGAGGAACTCGAAGGGACGGTGTGACCATGTCGATCCTCGTCAAACTGGACGACATGCTCTACAAGCGTCGTATGACGCTGACCGAGTTGTCCGAGAGAATCGGGATCACGCTCGCCAACCTGTCGGTTCTCAAGACAGGGAAGGCCCGCGCCATCCGCTTCACCACACTCGATGCGATCTGCGCGGCACTGCAGTGCCAGCCGGGTGACCTGCTCGAATTCGCCCCCGCATCGCTAGCGGCGTCGCCCGAAGCGCCTGCCGCGCCTGGCCACGAAACTGAAACCTCTGTAGACCAAGAAAAACAACAGGAGATCGCACAATGAATAGCGTTGCAACCGTGCCGCGTACGACTGAGATGTCGGCGCAGACCCAGGCGAGAATGGCGGGTGGTTTCTATCTGGCCACGATATTGACGGGAGTCTTCACTCAACTATTCATATCCCATCTTGTCGTCTCCGGCGACGCCGCGGCCACGGCGGCCAACATCCTGTCGCACGAATCGGTCTTTCGACTTGGGTTCGCCGTCTACCTGGTCGAATTGGCGTGCCAGATCACGATGACTGCGCTTTTGTATCGTTTGCTGAAACCGGTCAGCCGGAGCGGCTCGCTCCTGGCGTTGATCTTCGGTCTCATCGGTTGCGCAGTCAAGATTCTGAGTCGCCTCTTCTTTTTCGCACCGTTACTCGTTCTGGGTGGGGCGCATTACTTGAGTGTGTTCAGCGCTGAACAGCTGAACGCGTTGGCACTCCTCTCGCTCAGAGTGGATTATCACGCCGAAGCAATCGCGATGGTGTTCTTCGGGTTATCTGCACTACTGAAGGGCTATCTTGTCTTCAGGTCCAACTTTCTTCCTCGCATCCTGGGCGTCTTATCGGCAGTCGGAGGTTTGGGTTGGCTTACCTACTTGTACGAGCCACTGGCATCCCGAATGGCCGGCTACATCGTGGGTTTCGCCGTCGTCGCCGGGTTCTCAACTGCGCTGTGGCTCCTGGTGTTTGGCGTGAACGAGCAGCGCTGGAGGGAGCAGGCAAAGGCAGCAGGGCAATGAGTCGCGCGCAAATCAAACAAGGAGAATATCAAATGAAACACAACGTTCTATTGACCATCGCGTCCCTGCTCTCGATCCTCTTCGGCACGTTTCACCTGGCGGACGACATCGCCCGCGGGATGTCACCGGGAGGGCTTCTGAACCTCTTTGCAGTGGTCATCTGCGTCGTCTGGCTGTACGGAACGCTGGTGCTCGCCGGACGGCGATCCGGGTATCTCATCATCCTTCTCGCGTCGTTTCTGTTGATGGGCGTTCCCGTCATCCACATGAGAGGGGCGGGAGTCGGCTTCGGGACCAAGCGAAGCGGGGGGCTCTTCTTCATCTGGACACTCCTCGCGCTCGGCGTGACCGCGCTCTTCTCCGTCATCCTCTCTGCCCGCGGACTGTGGAGCCTGCACCGGGCCAGCCGCGGTGGTCCAGGCTAATCCCGAGCAGCCGCCTGAACACCGAGCGGCCGCGCTACCGACCTCGCAATCTGGCACAATTACGGGATATATGCAGCGACTCCGATACCTCGCGATTCCGGCACTGGTCTCTCTTCTGACTGCCGCCGACGGCAAGCGCCTCATCACCCAGACCGACCTCTACGCTTTCCAGTGGATCGCGGATCCGCGAATTTCCGCGAATGGGGCGAGCATTGTTTATACTCACGTCACGGTAACTCCCAAGCATGACGGCTACGACACGTCGCTATGGATCATCCCCTCCGAGGGTGGAACAGCCAGGCAGCTAACTTCCGGTCCGCGAGATTCGAGTCCGCGCTGGTCCCCCGATGGAAAGACGCTCGCGTTTGTTCGCGCGCCGGAGACGCCGGGCAAGCCTCCGTCGCCGCAAGTGTACCTGCTCTCGATGGACGGCGGAGAAGCGCGCCAGCTGACCGAGATGCCAAAAGGCGCAAGCGGACCCGTATGGTCGCCGGACGGCCGCTTGATCGCGTTCTCATCCAGCACCAAGGTCAAGGATTTCGAGAAGAAGAAGGAGGGCAAGGAGGAGGAAAGCGATGTACGCGTGATCACCAAAGCAGGGTATCGGATGAATGGCGCGGGATACAGCGAACCCGGACGTCCGAGCCACATCTGGACTGCCGAGGTTCCCAAGGTTCTGGCCAGTCCGCAGAAGGCCGTGCAGATCACCACCGGGGAGTTTAGCGAGACCGATCCAGTTTGGTCCCGCGATGGCGCGAAGATTTACTTCACGTCGAACCGGGTCGCCGAGCCCTATTATCAGCCGCAGGACAGCGATCTCTACGCGGTCAGCTCCACGGGCGGAAACGTCACGAAAATAGCCAGCATCGATGGCCCGATTGGATCGTTGGCGCTCAGCCCCGATGGAAGCCACATGGCGTTTACCGGCGCGATCAATCGAGGGCAGGGAATCCCGCAACGCTCCTACAGCCAGCCCGATCTTTTCATCACGGCGCTGGAACCGGATTCCACTCCTAAGAACCTGACCGCGAAATATGACTATGACATCGCGGGCGGGATCGGAGGGGATCAGGCGCCTCCGAAGGGAGCGGGGCCTTCGAAGCCTTATTGGAGCCGCGATGGCCGATTTATTTTCGTGGTGGCTGCTGAAGAAGGCAGCGCGAATTTAAAGCGCGTGGATGCGGAAACGGGAAAAGTGGAGGCGCTGACCAAGGGCAACCACGACGTGTTCAACTACAGTGCGACGGCGGACGGCTCGAAAGCGGCGGTGCTGATCTCGACTCCCACCAATATCGGAGACCTGTTCACGGTGGACGCGAAAACCGGCCAGACTCAGCAGCTCACGCACATCAATGACGAGCTCTTTTCCAAGCTCAATGTGACGGAGCCGGAAGCGATTTGGTACAACAGCTTCGATGGGAAGCGCATCCAAACCTGGGTGCAGCGCCCGCCCGATTTTCAGGAAGGCAAGAAGTATCCCATGATCCTCAACATTCATGGCGGACCCCACGCGGCTTACGGCTACACGTTCGACCATGAGATGCAGTGGATGGCGGCGAAGGGTTACGTGGTGCTGTATCCCAATCCCCGCGGCAGCACCAGCTATGGACAGGAGTTCGGAAACATCATCCAGTACCGCTATCCGGGCGACGATTTCAAAGATCTGATGGCTGGAGTGGATGAGCTGATCAAGCGCGGATGGGTGGATCCGGAGAAGCTTGGCGTGACGGGCGGCAGCGGAGGCGGAGTGCTTACCAATTGGGCGATCGGGCACACGGACCGCTTTAAGGCCGCCGTCTCGCAGCGTTCGATCGCGGACTGGCGCGATTGGTGGTACACGGCCGACATCGTGCAAATCTCGCCTTCGTGGTTCCGGGGATCGCCTTGGGAGCAGGAAGCGGATTTTAAAGAGCGTTCGCCCATCTCGTACGTGGACAAGATCAAGACGCCGCTGATGCTGGTGGAAGGCGAGGCGGACTTCCGCACTCCTCCGTCGGCTGGAGGCGAACAAATGTTCCGTGCGCTGAAATATTTGAAGAAGCCGGTGGTGATGGTCAGGTTTCCGGGCGAATCGCACGAGCTATCGCGGTCGGGGAAGCCGACCCATCGAGTGGAGCGGCTGGAGCACATAGTGGCGTGGATGGATCAGTGGGTGCTCGGGCAAGATATTCACACTTACGATTTGCAGTAGTCATCCGTGGGTGATGTAGTCCATTCGGCCGCCATCCACCGTTAAAATCTGCGCTGTGATAAAGCCCGACTCCGGTGAAGCTAAGAATGCGACCGCATTGGCCACATCATCGGGCTGGCCAACGCGCCGCACCATCGCTCGTGCGGCAATGGGCGCAGTCGTGTCCTCCATGCCATCCGTCATCTCCGTAAGAATGAATCCTGGAGCCACCGCATTCACGGTAATGCCGAAGGGACCGAGCTCCAGCGCGAAGCGACGCGTCAAGGTGGAGACGGCGGACTTCGTTGCCGCATAGAAAGTAGTTCCCGCAAAAGAAGTTCCGTGGGCCGCAATGGAGGTGATGTTGATGATGCGGCCGAATTCGCGCTGCTTCATGCCGTCGACCACCGCCCGCGTGCAGTGCACCAACCCGTCCACGTTCGTCCGGCGCATCAGGTCCATTTGAGCGAAATCGAAGTCGGCGAGATCGCCGCGCCGGAGGAGTCCCGCATTGTTGACCAATACGTCTATCGGGCTCTCCGTCGAGACCATGCGGGCGACCTGTTGCGGATCGGTAATGTCCGCTTGAAGCGCAACGGCGTCACCCCCACGCGCTTTGATTTCGGCCACAACCGCGGCTGCTTCCGCTGCTCCCGCGCGATAGTTCACCACCACTCGTGCCCCATCTCTTGCGAGCCGCAAGCTAATCGCCCGGCCGATTCCTCGCGAACCCCCTGTAATCAGCGCTACCTTGCCACTCAGATGCATTGTGAGTTCAGTGTACGGCACGCGCATAGATCCAGGTTGCAATTGCGCCACGGCTCGATTAATCTTGAGTTAATTCGATTCAGTCGTTGCGGGGGATATATGCGAACTAAGTTGTTTGCGGTCGGAATGACCTTACTTTGCCTGGGCCTGTCGGCCTTTGGCCAGACTTTCGGTGACATAAGCGGCGAGGTGCGCGATCCGAGCGGCGCGGGTATCGCGGGCGTTCAGGTGATTGTTACGAACACGGCCACCAATGCCGTCAGGACGGCTGTGACCAATGAGGGTGGCAGCTATTCAGTACCGGCGCTTGTTCCCGGCCTGTACAACGTGAAGGTGGAAAAGACCGGCTTTAAGATTGTTACGCGCACGAATATTGAGATCCAGGTCCAGCAGAGCGCCCGCATCGATGTAGATCTGCCGCTCGGCTCGGTAACCGAATCGGTGGAAGTCTCGGGATCCGCTCAATTGCTCTCCACGGAAGACGCGACGGTGGGCACCGTCATTGACAATAAACGGATCGTGGAACTTCCGCTCAACGGACGCAACTATCTCCAACTCGCCTCACTCGCGCCCAACGTCAGCTACGGATTTGGCACCTCGGGCCAAGCCGATGGACGACAGGGAGGTTCCCGCGCTAATCAGAACATCTCCGTTGCCGGTGCCAGGAGCGAGTTCAACTACTTCACGCTGGACGGCGTGGATAATACCGACCCCAACTTCAACACCTACGTGATCCAGCCTTCGATCGACGCAGTGCAAGAGTTCAAGGTGCAGACGGGTATTTACCCGGCTGAATTTGGGCATGAGGCGACTCAGATCAACGTTTCCACCAAGCCTGGAACCAACGAATTCCACGGAACTCTCTTCGAGTTTTTGCGAAACGATTATTTCGACGCCAACAACTATTCGTTTACTTCGAAACGAACCGTGAAGGATCCTTTCAAGTGGAATCAGTACGGCGGCACTTTGGGAGGCCCTGTATGGATTCCAAAGATCTGGAACGGCAAGAACAAGTTGTTCTTTTTGGGCAATTTCGAATCGTTCCGCCAGCGGCAAAGCGGCCAAGCTACTTACGATCTGCCTTCGGCGGCCATGCGCACTGGGGACTTCTCGGAGCTGCTTAGCCGCGGAATTACGATTTACGACCCGGCCACGCGGGTAACGGGAGCAGACGGCAAGATCACCGCTACGGCCTTCCCCGGCAACATCATTCCCGCATCGCGGATTTCATCCTTTTCTAAGAAGTTTCTTGAGTTTTACCCGACTCCCAACCTCCCGAACGCCAAATTGATCAGCGACTATCAGCAGTCGCAATCGGCGCCGCGCGACAAGGATTTCTTCATCCTGCGCATGGACTTCACCGAATCCTCGAGATCGCAATGGTTCGGGAGGTATAGCTGGGACGATGAACAACAGTTGAGCCAAGGCCTGAAATTGAACGGCGCGAAAGTAGTGACCAACGTGGAGCAATACATGGGATCGAACATCCGCGTATTCAGCCCCACCATCGTGAACGAGTTCCGTTTTGGCTATTCGCGCTTCTTCAATTCCGCAGGACGCGAACTGGCTTTCGTCCGGGACGTGGTGAAGGAACTTGCCATCCCAGGCCTGAATTCAAGCGACCCGGTGGCCTTCGGGATCCCAGCCGTGGGCTTCACTCGTTATAGCGGATTCGGAGATAACTCCGACGGGCCCTTCGCCAACAATAACAGTTCGCTACAATTTGTCGACAACGTCACCTGGATTCGAGGCAAGCACTCGTTCCGGTTGGGCGGCGAAATCCGACGCGACCAGTTTAATCAGGTCGGCAACCAATTCGGACGCGGGTCTTTCACCTTTGACATTAATGCGACACGCAATCCGGCCACGGCATCCGGCGGCGACGACTTCGCCGATTTCATCCTCGGCCAAGTGAAGCGATCCGAAGCAGCGGTTTCGATCGCGAACGCTGCGTTCAGGGCTACGAGTTTTTCCCTCTATACCGACGACGTATGGAAAATTACGCCGAAAATTACCCTCAACCTCGGTTTGCGTTATGAAAACACTCCGCCGTGGGAAGACCAGACAGGACGCCTGATCACGGTGGGAATTCCAGCCATGCTGGGGGTTCCCCAAGTGGCCGACCCCGCCCTGCACCCTTACCTCGAGCGCCAAGGCACGGGCAACTTTTACGATGGACTGAACGTAGTGTGGCCTCAGATCCAGACGCGGCGGGATGGCAAGCTCGGCAACCGGTTGGTGCAGACGGACAATTTGAACTTCGGGCCGAGACTCGGCATGACGTGGAGTCCGAATCCGAAGTGGGTTGTTCGAACGGGCACAGGCGTTTTCTATTCGCAGGACACGGGCAATCCGCGCTTCGACATGGCTCGCAATCTCGCCGGGCGCACCCGCTTCGAATCCATCGATCCGGTTCTGTATACTTTTGACAATGCATTCGCGAGCTTGGCCGGGGCAAAGGCCACCGTAACCACTCCTTACGCCTTCGCAAACCTGTATAACCGAAAGACTCCGCGAACGCTCTCGTACCTGCTCAACATTCAGCGGGAGCTTCCGGGCAACGTGCTGTTTGAGGTGGGATACTTGGGCTCGATCAGCCGTCATCTTGAATCGCTCCGAGCCGTGAACGAAGCCTTGCCGGGAACCACGCCGGTAGTGCAGCGAACGCCGTTCCCCGAATTCGGCCGCATCCAGCTGGTAGATGCGAGTGCCAATGCGAATTACAACGGCTTGGCCGCAAAGGTCACCAAGCGCTATAGCTCGGGCCTGACGTATTTGCTGGCTTACACCTGGTCTAAATCCATCGATGATGCAAGCGGCATCCGAGTACACAATGGCGACACGCTGTTTCCGCAGAACAGCTATTGCCTCGAATGCGAGCGCGGGCTTTCGGTGTTTAACACGGCGTCGCGATTCGTGAGTTCGGTTCTTTACGATCTTCCAGTGGGGCGAGGCCGCCGCTACGATATTTCGAATCGAGTGCTGGATGCGGTTGCGGGCGGCTGGCAACTCGGTTCCATTCTCACGTATCAGTCGGGATTCCCGCTCACCATTAGCGCAAATGCTCGCGATTCTTCTAACATCGGTGCTGGATTCGACCGTCCGAACGCGGTCGCCGGAGTGGATCCAATTCTGCCTCGCGACCAGCAGACGACAGATCACTTCTTTAATAAGGCGGCGTTTTCCGCGCAGGTCTTCGGGACCTTTGGTAATGTCGGTCGGGACACGCTGGTTGGACCTCGAACGCTCAACCTGGACGCCTCTCTGATTAAAGATTTCAAGTTTGCCGAGAGAAAGCTGCTTCAGTTCCGATGGGAAATGTTTAATGCTCTGAATCATCCCAACTGGGGCGATCCGAACACCAATTTCTATTCGAGCGGTTTTGGATCCATCACGGGCACCCGGACAGCGATGCGTCAAATGCAGTTCGCTTTGAAGATCGTCTTCTAGATCGAATCTGCATCTTGCGGCGCACCTCGCGCGTAGTAAGCTTGGTGAGACTTAGCGTCAGCGTTTCAAAGGCGATGATCTTGGGCATGGTCGCGTGTTGCCTCCATGCTCAAGATGAAGCTCGGATCCGTGTTAACGTTCGCCTGGTCAATGTTGCCTTCACGGTTCGCGATGCGAGCAACAGACTGGTCACGGATCTGACCAAGGACGATTTTGAAGTAGTCGACGATGGCGCCCTTCAGACAATTTCCTATTTTGCCCACAGCGCCGATCTGCCTTTGACGCTGGGCTTGGTAGTGGACGTGAGCGGAAGCCAGGAACACTTTGTCAAGCAGCATGAGCACCATTTGAAAACGTTCCTGAAAGATACTCTGGGTCCGCGCGACCGCGCCTTCTTACTGGGCTTTGGAAATCATCTGCGCCTCGCGAGCGACTTCTCCAGTTCGCCCGGGGAGTTGCTGGATGGGTTGAAGGCGCTGGAGCATGAAAAGGGCAAGTCCCTTGAGATAGGTCCCGTGGAGCACAGAGTGCTGGGCACGGCATTCTACGATGCGCTGTACTATGCGACCACCCTTAAACTGGCGGGTGCCGAGGCGCCTCGCAAAGCACTTATCGTGTTCAGCGACGGCGAGGATAATTCGAGCGCCCATCATATGCTCGACGCCATCGAAGCGGCCCAGAGCGAGAACGTGATGATCTTCGGCCTGCGCTACACCGAGATTAAGAAAGGGCAGTTGAACGCCCGCAATAAATATGGGATGAGCGTAATCGAGCGCCTCTGCCGCGAGACCGGCGGCGCGGATTTTGATGCGGAGAAGGCGGATATGCGCGAGTCGTTTCGGCAAATCGGCGCACAATTGCGGTCATCCTACGAGCTGGCTTACCATTCTACGACTCCCATGGACGGAACCTTCCATAAGCTCAAGATCCGGGTGAAGCGGCCCGGGCTTGTGGTGCGGACGAAGACGGGCTACTTCGGACGGGAGTAACCTGAGCGAGCGCATTTTTCTGTCCTCGCCCAGGCGCTCCCATCACGCGCATATCTGGGAGATTTACTTCTTTGCCCATGCGTCGGCTAATTCCTTCTTCACCTTTTCTACTTCTTTCTTGGCCTGCGCGATATTTGTCGCCAGTGTCTCTACGGCTTTCTCATAGTGCACTTTTCCGTGCGTTCGGTGGGCTCCGCTCGCAAGAATCTGTTCGTCATTGGTTTCGGCCAAGCCCGGCCCTTTATCATCTCGATTCTGCGATTGCGGCTCGTCATTCTGTGAAATCTCCCTTGAGGTTTCACAGCCGAAAGGCGGATACTGGGAGTGTCTAGGGGTCCGAATGGCTTCGGCTGTGTGGTTCTAATCTCGCGTAACGGTTCCAGTCCGAATCGGGAGCTTTATTGTCTGGCGGCGAGTGCGGGATTCGAACCCGCGAACGGTGTCGTTACATCGTTGTGCTGAGTGCAAGTCAGGTGTGTTGAACTTCTCTGCCAACTCGCCAAAAGAACACAAAAGGCCAGAGTTTCAAGGTTGTACTTGGCCATCCGGGCTTTGTTTTCATGCTCATAAGGCAATTGTAATTTTGCATTGAGAAATCTCAACAGTTAAATGCAATATTGCATTTAAGGGCAGGACGGTGTACTATGGCCTTGTGGCGATTCATGGATTACTGCTCTCCGGCTGGCACCAATTTGGTGGAAGCGTGGTATTGCCGTCTTCCCGAATCGGTTCAGGCCGAATTCGACGTTACGTTGAAAATCCTGTCTATTGCCGATGACTGGAGAGACCTTAAAGAATTTAAGCATCTGCGGCAAAAAGGGCTGTGCGAGATCCGCTTCAAAGTTGCGAACGTACAATACAGGCCCGCGGGTTTTTTTGGTCCGGGACCGCGGTGTTTTTCGATTTACGTTGGGTGTAAGAAGAAGGGCGGCAAATACGATCCACCCAACGCATTTGAACTTGCTCTAAAGAATAAAAGCCGAGTTGAACAAAAGGAGGGCTTTCTAATTGAACGCTATGTCTAGCTTGTGGGGAAAGCTTTCGCGTAGTAAGGAGTACCGCGAATCATTCGCGACTTCATTCGCGAAACGAATGATCCCTCTACAAATTCGCGTCTTGAGAAAACAACGCGGCCCGGAGTGGTCCCAGGCCCGTCTAGCCAAAGAGTCCAAGCTTACCCAGGGAGTGATATCCCGCGCCGAAGACCCCGATTATGGCAATCTGACAGTGAATACGCTGGCTCGCATTGCGGCTGGCTTTGACTGTGCGTTTATTGGCAGATTTATATCTTTCAGTGACCTCGCCAAGTGGTATTCGGATCTCTCCGATGAAAAGACACTTGAGGTTCCTAGCTTTGAAACTGATATTATTGCTGCGCGCAAAGGGGCGCCAACGACCCAATACGGTTCGTCTTTAACCAGAGGTACCTGTTGGTCGATGTCCATTGATGGCCAAGCGATACGCTCACGAGATCTAACAAGAGACTACATTAAATATGTCGATGACAAGAAAGTGCCACCCAGCCTAATTACAATGACACGCAAGGATAGGAATGGCACCGACTCTAGGTGCGCTTGAGTATGAAAGTTTGAACTACTATGTCAGATCAAAAGCTTGAATCAATACACGAACTTCATTCCGACCCGATTCCGCTCAACCCTGCACGCGTAAGAGCGCCTAATTTCCTGTCTGCATACGCCAACCAAGCCCACGTTGCATCGGGGCCGTTTGACATAAGATTCGCGTTTTCGGAGCTAGAATATGACGAAACTGGAATTCTTCGTATTCTTGAACGCGCTTCGATCGTGATGTCTCCTCAACACGCCAAAGCATTTATGGTGCTCCTGGAAGCAAATATTCTTCGGCATGAGAAGAACTACGGAGCAATTGACATTACAGCTATCCTTCGAACCGAAACCCCAACAGAAGGGGGATGATTAGCGCGGCGCTCAATGGCCGTTTCAGGGGGGTTCTCCAGTGTATCCCCACAAAGCAGCACTACCAGATCGCGTTACTCATATCGAAGAGCCTTGATCGGATCGACACGCGCGGCACGCCGGGCCGGGATCCAGGCGGCAGCAATTGCGGCGAGAGCCATCAGCACGGCGGCTCCCGCGAAGCTGATCGGGTCGTCGGGCGTTACTCCGAAGAGAGTTTTCCGGATCAGGCTTGTCAGCGCGAGAGCCACCGGAATCCCGATTGCCATTCCGATCGCCACCATCCACAGCACGTCGCGGAGCACCAACCATTGCACGCTCCTCCGTTCGGCGCCTAGCGCCAGCCTAATTCCAATCTCCGGGGTTCGGCGCGTTACAGTATAGGCCAGTAAGCCATATAATCCGATTGCGGCGAGCACAGACGCGCACAATCCAAATGCTCCCATCAGGCCCGCGAAAAGGCGCTCCAGACCGAGCGATTGACGAATCTGTTCCTCTTGTGTCCGCATGTCGGCAACCGGGACGTTTCGATCGATTCCAGCCACCTCCTTGCGAATTTCGTTCGCCAGCGCCGAGCCGGGTAGTTCCGTTCGAATCTCGAATGTAGCCTCTCTCATCCAGTCCGGCTTCTGAAGAAAGGACAGGTAAGCCGTAGGCGGAACCACATGCTTGAGGCTGTCGTACTTTGCGTCCTTGCAAACTCCCACTACTTCGAACGCATCTTCCGGCTTTCTGGTTGCCTGAGGACCGCCAAAATAAAAGATTCGGCCAATGGGGCTCGATCCCGCCATATAGGTGCGCGCGAAGGTTTCATTGACAATGGCCACCTTGCGGCTGTTCGGTCCGTCTCCGTCTTCCAACTCCCGTCCAAGCAGCATGGGGATTCCAAGAATCCGATGGAAGCGCGAACTCGTGAGCATGGTATTCGCCGAAGCCGGTTTGCCAGCGGGGGGGACGTAGCCCGGAACGGTGACGTCATCATTATCTTCGCTGTCAGCGATCAGGGGAACGGACGAAAGCGTTACTGCCTGGACTCCGGGAATTGCCGCGACTCTGGCCCGGATGCGCTCATAGAGCCCTGCCAGCTTGCCGCCCTCATAGCCGCTGCGCGACCCGTCTGCGGCGAAGATCAAGACTTGGTGGGCATTGAAGCCCGGATCGATGGTGGAGAGATTTGCCAAAGTGCGCACGAACAGACCGGCCCCCGCCAATAATACAGTGGATAGCGCCACTTGTCCGATCACCAGAAAGCGGCTTAAGCCAAATTGCGGTCCCCTGCCTAGCGAGCCCGCCGATCCATCTTTGAGCGAGGGCGAAAGGTCCACCCGCGTGGCACGGATGGCAGGTGCCAGACCGAACAGCAGCGCGGTGAATAGTCCAGCGATCAGAGTGAACAAGAGAGTGCGGTCGTTCAGACCAACCTGGATCGAGATGGGACGGTTTCCCGCCGCCATCGCCAGAATGCCGCGCGCCATCGGTCCTGCGAAAAGCAGTCCCAGTCCAGCTCCAATTCCCGCCAGCAAAATGCTCTCTGTAAGCAGTTGTCCGATCAACCGCCAACGGCTGGCTCCGATCGTTAATCGGACAGCGATTTCTCTGCGCCGGGCGGAAGCGCGCGCAAGCAGCAGGTTGGCGATATTCGCGCATGCGATTAAGAGCACCAGCGCCACCGCTCCAGCCAGGATCAATAGCGGTCGGCTCGCCTGTTCTCGCATAAGTTGCACGCCGGCAGCCCCCGATTCCAATACCGCTCGCCAAGGCTCGCCTTTTTTCGGAACACTGGCAAACGGGGCGCTGGCCCGCTCCATCAGTAGGTCCAGCGAGGCCTTCGCCTGCCGGTCATCCACGCCGGCACGCAGTCGACCCACGATTTGGACCCACCAGGCAGTGGGCTTTTCAATGGCATAGAATTTCGGGCCGAACCCGGAGACCAGGGAGAGAGGCAGGCACAAATCGAACCCGCTCCCATTCTCCAGTCCTCTGAAAGATTGGGGAGTGATGCCAACGATTCTGAGCCCCCGCCCATTCACTGTGATTTGCCTGTTGATCGCCGACCGATCCAGGCCGAAATGGCGTTCCCAATACGCATAACTGATGACGGCGACGGGTTCAGCATCTGCGCGATCGTCGCTCGGCGCGATTTCACGCCCGGCCAGAGGCGGGACGCCCAAGGTGTTGAACATGTTTCCCGTCACGAAGAATGCGTTGGCGTAATGGCTCTCGCCCGCCACCACGGTCACCTGCGAACGCGCGAATCCGGCCAGATCGGAAAACTGCGAGGCCTGTTCGGCAAACATCCGATACATGGAATAGGAGAACGAACTGTGGACCAGTTGGCCCGCTTCGTTCTTGCGGGTGTACCCGCTTGAATTATTGAGCGGAACTCGTGGTTCCCCGGCCCACAGGACCAGGCGCAGGCTCGCGGGTTCCCGGACCGGGAGCGACTTGAGAAGGATGGCGTCCACCAGGCTGAAGATCGCGGTGTTCGCTCCGATCCCGATGGCCAACGAAAGGATCGCGACCAGGGTGAATGCCGGGCTTTTCCAGAGCATTCGCACCCCGTAGCGCAGATCGTGCCAGAGCGATTCCAGGATGTGAAAAGTCCACATTTCGCGCAGGTTCTCCCTGATCAGTGTCGGGTTGCCGAATTGCCGCGTGGAACCCTGTCTCATCGCAAGGTGGAAAGCGATTTCGTCCTTAAGGTCGCGATCAAGTTGCCTTCGCTTCCACAGGGATCGCCAACGCAGTCGCAGATTGGTGAACATTTCAGGCCTCCATGACGCGTGCGATGGCCATGCTGAGAGAGGCCCACTGAGTCGATTCCAACGCGAGCCGCTTACGTCCTGCGGCTGTCAAGGAATAAAACTTAGCCCGTCGATTGTTTGACGAGACTCCCCATTCGCTCTCAAGCAGACCCCGCAATTCCAATCGGTGCAAGGCGGGATAAAGCGCTCCCTCCTCGACGCGAAGCAGGTCGCCTGATCGGGACAGAATGAATTCGGCGACATCGTAGCCGTGCATGGCCTTTCGCGCCAGGGCTTTCAGGACTAACATGTCTAGAGTGCCTGGCAAGACACCGGATTGGCGATCTGCGCTCTCTCCCATAATCTACTTAGGGAAGTATGGGGCGGATTTCGGGCAATTGCAAGCTAAATTTATTCGGAGTCAGTCCAGAAGGTGGAGCTTCAGCGCTTTGAAACGTTGAAATCCCCGATCAAACGTTACCAGAGTGGAACCGCTTTTCAGGGCGAAGGCAGCCAGGTAATAATCAGTCCAGTCGGCACCGCTCAATGCCCGCGCTGGAAGCAATCGCCCGTATTCGGTTTCCAGATTTTCCGGCTCTTCGAGAAACCCGGTCCGGGGGTCTTCGCGGAGCCTTTCGTAGATCGCCCAGGCCTGCTGAGCGTCCAAGGGGAACCCCCGCATGGCATGTTGGTTAGTCAATAGCCGGAGCAGCGCCAGCATCGTAAAGCGGCAGAACAGCACCTCGCCGTCCGTGCGTTGCTCCAGCCATTGATTCGCCTTATCGAAATACGGCTGCACGCCCGAAACTGCATTCACCCAAATATTAACGTCCGCGAGGTAGGGCATGCAGCCGGTCCACTTCTTCAGCGTCCAGTAGTTCGCCGATCTGCTGTTTGGTCAGAACAGGCAATAGTGCAGCCGGATCGATGTCCCGGTGGATCAATGGAAACTGCAGACGGGACTTCGTGACCATCTTTGGCGACTCCATTTCACGCTCAATTGCCCGCGTGAAAAGTGCCTTTAGGGGTACGCCTTCCCTTGCGGCTTTGCTCTTGACTTGCCGAAAGAGTTGATCTGGGAGCTCTACGGTTGTGCGCATAAAAGCATATTAGCACATAACCGGGAGTCAGGCAACGCGGAACGGGTCCTCCAGCGAATAACTCTGGGGCGTAAACAACTCAGCCCCGCGCTCTGTCACATGCATGTCGTCCTCCAGCCGCACCCCGAACTCTCCCGGAATATATACGCCGGGCTCATCGCTGAAGGTCATACCAGCCGCGAGCGGGATGCTTTTCCCATCCTTGACCAGCGTGTTGTTCTTCATCAAGTAAGGCCATTCATGACCTTCCAAACCAATACCGTGACCAAGGCGGTGGGTGAAGTACTTGAACCCTGGACCGTACCCGGCATCCACGATTACCTTGCGGGCAGCGGCATCCACTGCTTCACACGCAACACCCGGCTTAGCCGCCGCCAGCGCCGCGCTCTGAGCCCGATGAACGATTTCGAACACGCTCTTCATCTTATCCGTGGGCTTTCCAAGCACGAACGTGCGGCTAATATCCGAGTGGTAGCCTTCTACTTGACAGCCGCCGTCGATGAGCAAAATAGTGCCTTCCCGAACCGCCTGCGGCTGGGATGAACCATGGGGTAACGCGGAATTCTCACCCACCTGCACTCCAGCTCCGCCGGGAAAGCCCAGTTTCGCGTGAGCCGAAGAAACCAATCCCGCGAACTCGTTCTGCGTCATCCCGTCCCGCAGCGACTTCCAGGCCGCCTCGTAAGCCTGCAGAGTCACGCTGTTCGCCAGCTTCATCAAGTCGATTTCATGCTCGCTCTTGATCATGCGGCAGCCGGCGGTAACCGCAGTTGCACTCGATACGGTAGCCGCGGGAACAGCCTTCCCGATTCCGTCGGCAAACACGAACTTGACGGTCTCCTCCAGCCCCAACCGGCCGGTTGAAATCCCGCGTTCCTTCAGTCCGAACGCGACCGTCTGGTACGGGCTCTCGTCCTCCTGCCAAGTAAACACATGCGGATACTTTGCGGCCGGCCCCAGGGCGATCTGCTCGAGTGCCCGATCCTTCTCGAAAGCTGGCGAAACGAAAAATGGCTCCCCTTTTTGCGGCATCACCATCACGAACAGCCGCTCGCTGTTCCACCACCGAACGTTGCTGAAGTATTCCAGGGTCGGCCCGCCAATCATTACCAGGGCATCGAGCTTGTTCTCTCGCATCAACTGCTGGGCCTTGTCGACCCGCCCCTGTCGTTCTTCGGTTGTAATCGGTTTGGCTTCGTCTTTGCGACTCTTAAGTTTGCCGATGGGCGAATCGGCAGGGATAGCAGGGTCGGCCGAGCGCCGTCCGCCTTGACCGGCGCCGTGCAGCAGCGCGGCCCCGCTGAAACCGAGAGCAAAAAGGGATCGTCTGGTGGGCATACGTGACTGTTATCGTACCTGAACCAGACACAGGCATCGTTTGACATGATTTCCGCATCTAAGTCAACTGAATGTTCGGAACGTCCTATGTCTAGAGCAATCGCGGTTTTGTTGCTGGCCACATTTTTGCTCGCGGCCAGCGATTGGAAGCGTGCCCGCCAGCTCTACCAGCGGACGGATTACGATGCATCCTTGCAGCTTCTCTTGTCCGATTCCGCGCCCGACGCGGCCAACTACGGGCTAATTGGCAAGAATTACTACATGCTGGGCGAGTACAAGAAAGCCACCGAGGCCTTCCAAAAAGCGAATACAATGGAGCCGGCCAGTTCCGAGTACGTCCATTGGCTGGGCCGGTGTTATGGACGCCGCGCGGAGACGGCGAGCCCGTTCCTAGCTCCCGCGAACGCCGCCAAGGCCAGACAGTATTTCGAAAAAGCAATTGAGCTGGATCCTAAGAACGAAGAAGCACTGAACGATCTCTTCGATTACTATTTGCAGGCGCCGGGATTTCTGGGCGGAGGCTTCGACAAGGCCGAAGCCCTGGCCAGGAAAATCGGCGCGCTGAACCCGGCTGAATATCATTTTGCTCAGGCCCAATTGGCCGAAAAAAAGAAGCAGTTCGATACCGCCGAGGAACAACTAAGACGCGCCATTGCCTTGGCGCCCCGACAGGTTGGGCGAGTGGTGGATCTGGCAAAGTACCTGGGGAAACACGGGCGCTATCAGGAAAGCGACGCCCAGTTTGAACAGGCGGAGAAGATAGCGCCGAACAGCCCTAAGGTGATGTTTGCCAAGGCGCACTCCTACATCGAACAAAAGCGCAATCTGGACGAGGCCAAGGCGCTACTTCAACGGTATCTGCGGAGCAATCTGAGCCCTGACGATCCACCGCGAGAAGAGGCCAGAAAACTGATAAAGCAAGCCCAGGCGGGAGTATGACCCTGCCAGCATGTTTATAGGTGAAGCTCTCCGCTTCAGCGTTCAATCGCTGAGCGCAAATAAGGTTCGAACCTTTCTGACCGCGCTCGGTTTGGTGATCGGGAATGCCTCCGTCATCCTGGTAGTCACGATTTCAATCACCAGCCGCGATTACATCCTCGATCAGATCCGAGGCATTGGCTCTAACCTCATCTACGCCCAGTACGAGGCCGGAACCAACACTGCTACGAAAGTAGATGCTGACTTGATCAAGATGGCGGATGTGGACGCCATCCGGCAGCAGCTTGGACCCCGCATCGTGGCGGCTTCCGGAATCATGACAAACTATGACCGGATCATGATCAACGGGAAGGAGCAAGACATCTCGGTGATCGGCTCCGATGAATTTTATCCCGTCGTGAGAAATCTGGGATTGGTCGCCGGCCGCTTCATCGACGCGAGCGACACAACGCTGCGCCAACACGTGGCGATGATGACGCCCAAACTCGCCAACCGGATCTACGGCAGCGCATCGGCATCGGTCGGTCAGGTCCTCAAAATACACGGCCTTCAATTCAATGTCGTGGGCGTTTTCAAGGAGAAGACCGAGACTTTCGGCCAATCGGAAGTAACCAGCGAGACTATCCTGATTCCCATCACCGTGATCAAGTATTTCACTCCGGTCGAGCGGATCGACCCGCTTTATCTGCAAGCTCGCAATCCCGACGATGTTCAGCCCCTTACGGAGACCATCAAGCAACTGCTCGAGAGCCGCCATCGAGCCGGAGCGCGGTACCGGGTCGAGAACCTGTCCGCCATTCTGGACGCAGCGCAGAAGATCGCCATGATCCTAACGGTTGTGCTCATCTTGGTCTCCGCCATTGCTCTAATCATCTCGGGTATCGGCATCATGAATATCATGCTGGTGACGGTCACCGAGCGGACCAGGGAAATCGGCATTCGGATGGCAGTGGGTGCGTCCCGCCGGGAGGTGCTGCAGCAGTTTCTTACCGAGGCGGTGGTGATCAGCATTGGGGGCGGAAGCATCGGGATTGTGATTGGAACGCTGATCCCGGTCAGCATCGAATTTTTTACAGATGCGATTAAGGTGCCTGTCTCGATCACGTCGATCATCGTGGCGTTTTTTGTTTCGGCAGGCGTGGGCGTAGTGTTCGGTATTCTGCCGGCCAATCGTGCGGCTCAGTTGAATCCTACAGAAGCGTTGCGCTACGAGTAGTACGTGCACTTTCTCCGCCGCTCTTTTTCTCTTGCCTCGCTTTTAGCATTTGTCATCGCATTCCCCGCACCGTGCCAGGCTCCAGCCAAGGCGCTAGCGCGTGCCACCCCGGCGCAACTGGAGTCGATCCAGGTGTATATCAAGCAGACCTGGACGAAGTTAACGCGATCCCACGCACAGCTTGCCGCAGCCGCAGCCGATCCGAAGTTCAAAGAGGATGGGAGCGGCCAGTGGCCGGTTTACATTTCGCAAAGCGAGGATGAAGGCGCAATTCGAGCGACGCTCCAGTCGGAAATGCCGCCCCAGTCCTTCGCGAAAATCTCGATCCGCAGGCTTCCCGCGAATCAGGTGGCGATCAAGCAACCTGGGCTCCTGTATCTGCCTCATCCCTATGTCGTGCCGGGCGGGCGATTCAATGAGATGTACGGATGGGACAGTTACTTTATACAGGCAGGGTTGGCCCGCGATAGTGAATGGGATCTGGCGAAAGACATGGCCGATAACTTCCTCTATGAGATCAGGAATTACGGTCGAATTCTCAACGCGAATCGGACTTACTATCTGTCGCGTTCGCAGCCCCCGTTTCTTACGCAGATGTTGCTGGCGGTGTACCAGCATACTGGCGATAAGAAATGGCTGACCGCTGCCGTGCCGGAGATCTTGTCGTACTATGCTTTCTGGACGAGCGCCCCGCATCTTACGCCGGAGACCGGGCTGTCGCGCTACTTCGATCTGGGCGCCGGACCCGCCCCCGAGGTTCTCTCAGATGAGCGCGATGCGAACGGGCGCACTCACTACGATCTCATCAAAGAGTATTATCGAACTCACCAGATCGAAGAGTACGATGTCAGTCAATATTACGATCGGAACAAGAATGAGCTGAAGGATCTATTCTACAAAGGCGACCGTTCCATGCGGGAATCGGGATTCGATCCATCCAACCGCTTCGGGCCGTTTAGCATAGATATCATCAACTTCAATCCGGTATGTCTCAATTCCCTGCTGTATCTCATGGAGAAGCAGACGGGTGAGATCATGACGATCCTGGGAGACAACATCGAGGCGGGCAAATGGCAGACGCGGGCGGACCAGCGGCGAGAGCGGATCAACAAGCTGATGTGGGACGAGCAGGCGGGCTTGTATTTCGATTACAACTTCGCCACCAGGAAGCTTCGGCATTACCCTTTCCTGACGACCTTTTATCCGCTTTGGGCCGGAATCGCCAGCACTCATCAAGCTGCGTTGGTGATGAAAAATCTGAATCAGTTCGAGCGCCCGGGCGGTTTGCAGACGAGCACGTTTCACAGCGGCAATCAATGGGACGCTCCGTTCGCATGGGCGCCGCTGCAGATGATCTCGGTGGAGGGATTGCGCCGCTATGGTTTCATCTCCGCTGCCGACCGAATCACGCAGGAGTTCCTATCTTTAGTATTAAAGGATTTTCTCGCGCGCGGAACAATTGTGGAGAAATACGACGTTGTGAGGCGCGCCACCGACGTAGGCTCGGCCATCGGATTCGGCTACCGCACCAATGTCGAAGGGTTTGGCTGGACCAATGCTGCCTTCCTGCAACTCTACAGCGAGTTGCCGGATCAAGCCAAGGCAGGAGTTTTGCGTCTCGATTGGCCGAGGACAAATGTTACTGGAAAGTAGGGTCGAGCAACGCTGGGACCAGCATTCGTGTAAACAGTTCGGCTCCGCGAGTATTCAGATGGAATCCATCCTGATAATACTCCGTCCCTAACGAGTAGTTCGGAACGGGACGCATAACCAGGACTCCGGCCTGCTTCCCTGCCGCGACTATCGCCGTATCCCCTAACTGCCGCGTCGGAGGAATCAGGAAACTAAACCTGGCCCCGTTGTCCTCGCATAAACGCTTTAACGCAACGAGGCGCTCGCGCATGACGGGTATGGCTTCGCTATCTGGACGAGCGATGGCATCGCTGAAAATGGAGGTGCTCCACATTACGCCTACGGCAGGCGCGACCTTTCCGGTGAAAACCGAACGCAGCACGTTCCGGGTCGCATAGAAGTTGCTGAAGTGCGCCAAGTAAAGACCACTGGTGGCGCTAAGGTTTGCACGCGTATCGCGGGATACAGGCCAGATGTCCACGGCGTCGAAAAGAAAGCGCGCCGAAAAATCTCCCCGGATCGAATCCGAGAGCAGGTGGGGAGGGTTTAGGCACAAAACTACGGCGTCGGGGCGCATCCCGCTCCGGAACAGGCGGCGCAATCCGTAATACCAGTCGTAGTAAGCGGTGCCCTCAACGATATATCGACTGGCGTCGAGTTTCCCCGAGGTCTGCGTCCGCAGCTTCGGAAAATCGACCCCTTCCAGAAAGAGCGAGTTGGCGACAAATATAACGGTTTCAGGCTGTCCGCGGGGCGCGCCTCGCACCTGCTCGGCAGCCCGGCCTTCCCGGAGAATACGGCCGTGGATCTTGCTAATATGTTCCAGCCCTACGACGGACACCGCCTCGGCGCAACCCCAAAGTAACGCCATGGAGGCGAACAGCGCCCAAGTCGCCCTCGTGAGACCCCGCCGCGGTGCGGGATTGGCGCTGCCAAGCTGGATGGGTCTAGAACTGGAAATAGATGAAGGCACTGGATTGGCTCGCGGTCAATAGGACGATGGCTACTAACAGAGCCATCGCGGCGACCACTCGCCGAGGCTCGGAAAGATTTTGGAAGACATATTCCTCGTTGTTGTTCTCCAGGCGGAGATCGACCGCCAGCATTATCCCAGCGAGTGCGCCAAGCTCCGCGGCAGCGGCTGGAAATTCCGAACGCCACTCCCAATGTCCGAGGTCGGCGATCAGTTGAGCAGCGTGTCCCAAAGAGTTGGCGCGAAAGAATATCCATGCCAGGCAAACGACAGCAAAGACCCCGGCGCGACGCAGCCAGATGGCTCCGCGTCCCTGGCCCGCGCCGATCCAGCGCTCGAAGCTGAGGCACCCGCCGTGAATGCCGCCCCAGACTACGAAAGACCAATTGGCCCCGTGCCACAAACCGCCCAGCAGCATAGTAAGCAGCAGATTTCTGTAGGTGCGCGCCGCACCGTGCCGGCTGCCCCCGAGCGGGATGTACAAGTAGTCCCGCAGCCAGGTGCTCAGGCTGATATGCCAGCGCTTCCAAAAATCCTGGAGGCTGGTAGCGAGATAGGGCTGGCGGAAGTTCACCATGAAATGAAATCCAAGAAGTTGCGCGCTTCCGCGGGCGAAATCGCTATAGGCGCTGAAGTCGGCGTAGATCTGCCAAGCGAATGCGAACGTGCCAAGCATGGTCGCCCCGGCGCTATGTCCTAGTCGCCCATCGAAGGCGGCGTTGGCGATCAGCGCGCATTGGTCGGCGATCACGCATTTCCGGAATAGCCCGGAGATGATCAGCATGATGCCATCGAAAAACTTGTCGGGATCGAAGACGCGCTCACGCTGCACTTGCGGTAGAAGATGGGACGGTCTCTGAATGGGTCCGGCGATTAGATGCGGGAAAAGACTGATGAATAAGGCATAATCGATCGGCGATTTGGCTGGCTCGAGCTTGCCAGCGTACACGTCCACGATGTATGCCACTTCCTGAAAGGTGTAGAACGAAATCGCCGGTGGAAGTACGATTTGGGCCAGCCGCAAGCTTCCGCTCGCAAAGCCAAGAGCGCCCGCCAGATCCGAGAAGGAGTCAGCGAAGAAGTTGAAGTACTTGAATAATCCCAGGAAGCCGAAGTTTAGGACCAGCGAGATGATGAGGAGAGTCTTTCTTCGGCGTCCGGAGGGAGCCTTGGCGATCTGCAACGCGATGAGGTAGTCGGCGGCAGTGGATGCTGCCATCAAAAGTAAAAAACGCCAGTCCCACCACCCATAGAAGAAGTAACTGGCAGCTAGCAGAAACAGATTCTGCCGCCTCCTGTCGAAGCGCCAGTAGAGCAGGACGACCAGCGTCAGAAAAACCAGGTAAACCGGACTGTCAAACAGCATTCGCCCTTGCGCGCAATGCCCACCAGCCTTCGCAAAGGGAAATTAGACCTGGCATGCTAAATTGAAGCTGGGCGTTCCAGAATTACCCGAATGAGCAAGTTTAATAATAACCCTACCCGACCTGTGGCCGAGCCCCGTCCGCCACTGGTTATGACCCTGCCCCCGGTCAATGCTTTCAGAACGACGGTGATATCTTCCCTTCCGCAGCCGGCTGAGGACCGCTCCGTAATGACGCAAGTAGGCTTTTTCCTGCTCTGCGCGCTTTTATTGTCGGGCTACTTGAACGATTGGTCTTTCCGCCTGCTAGGAGGGAAAGCCTACCTGTCTACGGTCTGCATCGTACTCGTCCCGGCGGTTTGGCTGATTGGCGGGAACACCCTGGCGGGGTTTCGCGACCGCATTGGGGTGTGGTGGCTCGCCTTGGTGCTTTTGATGTTAATGGGCCTGCCCTTTAGCGTTTGGCGGACCGGCAGCTTATCGATGATTTCGAACTACCTATTCAGGGCGCTGGCATATTATTTCTACGTAGTCAGCTTCGCAACCAGCGTGCGGCGATGCCGAATTATCATGCTGATTAATGTGTTCTGCGCAGTGATCGTCCTGATCACCTGCATAACGTTCGGTTCGTCCGGCACCTATAACGAAATTCGGTTTCAGATTGCCGACAGCTTGTTCCTTTCCAATTCGAACGAGCTCGCGTTGCAGTTGTTGCTGGGCATGACCGCTTTCCTCTTTCTCTTTTCCATCGGCGGCATGGGGAAGGTGGCGGGGGGCGCCATTGGCATTTTGCTCAGCTTTATCTACATGCTGAAAACGGGGTCTCGCGGATGCCTGTTGTCAGCCGTGGCTTTGTTGGCAGTCATCTTCTTCGCGAGCAAGCGAAAGGTGCAGCTTATAGTCATCGCGGGGCCCCTTATCGCGATTGGGCTGGCACTGAGTCCGTCGCTCGCTCTCAGCAGGTTTTCTTTGATATTCGACACGGCGCCCACGCAGGCCCTCACGGCGGAAGAGGGTGCGGCAATCGGTTCAACCACGGAGCGGGAAGAGTTGCTGAAAAAAGGAGTGGAGTTTACCTTTACTCATCCGGTGTTCGGCGTGGGCACGGGTCAGTTCTCGGTCGCCTATACAGGCGATGCGGAGAAACAGGGCAAGCATGCGCCATGGCTCGGAACCCACAATTCTTATACTCAGGTTTCTTCCGAGTGCGGGATTCCCGCCTTCATCTGCTATATGGCAATTATCATCCTTACCTTCAGAAGAACCTATGGGATTTACCGACGAACAGCAAGATTTCCCGAGCTAGCCGAACTTCGCGGCCTTGCTTTTTGCTTATTTGCAGGCATCCTGGTTTACTCGATCGGCACATTTTTCTTCCACATGGCCTATACCGTCGTGTTACCGCTTTTATCAGGGCAGGCTGTTGCGCTCAACTTCGCCGTCGAGCCGCTGCTGGCCGCCGCTGAGAGTCGCCGCGCAGCTTAGAGATCACATCCAGCCGCGCGCGTAGTAGTAAAGCGATTTGACGGCTTCGGTGGACAGTTCGAGAAAAACGTCCCAACGGTGCATCCAGCCGTCGATCCGCTTGGCGGCGTCGGGGATCGGTCGCGGTTCCACTTCAAGGCCCGCCTTGCGGAGAGTTCGATAAGCCCGGTACATGTGGTAATCGCTGGTGAGAAGAACTTTGCGCCCTGCGGTGCCCGACAGCAACTTGGCCGTATAGAGTGCGTTCTCGCGAGTGCTCTTGGATTGCGTCTCGAGAAGCACGGCAGCGGCGGGGACGCCGCGGAAGACGAGAAATTCTCGCATCTGTTCCGCGATCACTACGCCTCCAGCGGTCCTGCCTCCGCTTACGACGATTCGGGAGAACCCTCCTTCTTTCCAGACTCGGGCGGCATACACGCTGCGCCAGTAGGAAGAAAGCCCGATCATGTCGGGTAGGGAATCCGCGCCGAGTACGATGAGAATATCGCCCTTGGGATCGTTCCACGGCCCGGTGATCGCGTTCAGCCATAGCCGGTCGATTGGCAGAATCGTCACGACAACGAGCCACAACCCCAAACACGCGAGAATACGCTTCAACCAACGGAACAGGCCCATCAGTCCGATTGTCGTACTACGCTAGGCTGGTGATTGCATGAAAATTTTAGTTACCGGCGGGGCCGGATTTATCGGGTCGTGCTTTGTCCGGCTTTCTCTGGCCACTGCTGATTTCGAGATCGTCAACCTGGACAAGCTAACGTACGCGGGCAACCTTGACAATCTTGTGAGTGTTTCGGAAAACCCAAAGTACAGTTTTATCAAAGGAGATATCGCCGACACTGACGCGGTGAATCGAGTTTTCGATGAAACTAAGCCCGACGCGGTCGTGCATTTCGCGGCCGAATCCCACGTGGATCGCAGTATTCTTTCGCCGCTGCCGGTATTCGAGACGAACTTGCGGGGGACGTTTACGCTCTTGGAAGCCGCGCGGACCCGGGGCATTGGACGTTTTGTCCACATTTCCACCGACGAAGTGTACGGCAGCATTGACGCTCCACACGAAGCGGATGAGAGCTATCCGCTGCAGGCGAGCAGTCCGTATTCGGCCGGCAAGGCTGGTTCGGATCTCTTGGCGCTGGCTTATTTCAAGACGTACAAATTGCCGGTGGTGGTCACCAGGGCTTCGAACAATTACGGCCCGTATCAATTTCCCGAGAAGCTGATACCGCTGATGATTTCGAATGCGCTCGAAGATAAGGCTCTGCCTGTTTACGGAGACGGCTTGCAGATTCG
>JBBRRB010000030.1:0-72704 GCA_038225555.1 Bryobacterales bacterium | reverse complement strand
GTTTCCTTCTCCGAAAGAACGCCGAGGTCTTCGTTCACACCTTCCAGCGCGGCGGCGTATTCGAGCTTAGCCTCTTTCTTCGCAACGGCTTCTTCCTCGCCCTCAAACAGTTCCTTGGCGGTCTCCCGCCAAGCGCCAAAGTGGTATTCGTCAAACACCACGAGGTCCCAATTCAGCGTGTGCAGCCATTCGTTCTTCGACTTGATGTTTCCCGCCTTGTCCCGTCCAAGCAGGTCCTGGAAGGAGCCGAAATAGACAACCGGCTTGTCATCGCGGATTTCGGTGGGATCACTGTTGGAATTGCGGGAAAGATAGTGCCAGCCTTCAAAATCAACATGGGATTCGAGATCGGTCTGCCATGCGTCTTCCACCGCAGGTTTGAAGGTCAACACAAGCACCCGCCCGGCACCAAGCTCGCGAGCGAGTTGATAAGTTGTGAAGGTCTTTCCGAAGCGCATCTTCGCATTCCAAAGGAAGCGCGGCACGGCATGGTGATCCTCAGCCCAGATCGACCGGAAGTAATCTAGAGTCTTATTGACCGCCTCGGCCTGTTCACGACGCATCGAAAACCGTTGGTGATGCGTGCCGGTGAACCGCTGCCCCGTGCGCAGTTCGGTGAGCACTGTCTTCACGTCCTGGAGTGAGCAGCGCACCCATTCCAGGTCGGTGTTCGCGAACTTCTTCCTGACGAGTGCAGCGTGTACCTCGTGGTCGGTAAAGATGGTGCCGTCGTCGCGCTCGGCGGATTCGTCCAGTTCGATAGTGTAGTTCTTAATGGTGGCGGTCTTGAGTTGCTCAGCGACGCGCTGCTTCACATCGCGGGTCGTCTGGCCTACCTTGAGAAGTCCCTTGTGAGCCTCATCGGCAATCGAGTAGGCATAAACGTGTGGCCTGGCTTCCGGCTTGGGAGCAAGGAGTTCCTCAATGGTCTTACTCAGGTTCGATATCCTTCGTAGTGACCTCATCGAACAATTCGCTATTGTGCTCGGCGACCTGAGATTCGATGAAAGCGACTTCGGCATCAGTGAATCCGTATCGCTTGTAAAGCATAGCGTCTGTCCATTGTTGGCTTAGTGGCAGGTCCGGAATGAAACCATAGACATTCTTCGGCGCGTCCTGGGTGGACTTGCGGAGCGACACAAGAAAGCGTGCGAAACGCGTACGCAGGTAGCTCGCGTAGTGCTTTGCCTCGGTTTCGTTGTCGAAAAGGCCTGCAACGATGTAGCTCTCGGTGCAAGCAGTGCCGGGCTCGGCGATGAGCGGCCTACTAAGGTACTTGGTTTCGACGGCCGCGCTAGTGCCCTGTACACGAGTCATCAGGACCTTCCATTTGTCTCCATGCGCCATTCGTCGGTATCGCAGAGCGCTCAACCCAACTAATCTTCTGTGATCCGAAGAGCTTCACGGGATCTTTCAGACGTTTGGGATCAGGCTTGCCATGGAAGAACGTACGAAGGCCGAACGGTTTTTGGCTGGACACGCGACCATCAAGCGTGGGCTCGCCGTCAGACTTGACTTTCTCCAGGATCGGCACCGCCTCATTGCGCCGAACAAGGACGTCATACGCATTCAGATAGCGCGCAACGGCAGGACCAGTCGGCTGCCCGTCCCAGATGGTCTCCACCGTGCAAGCCCCATTGTGCTCGCGATCCCACAAGAAGTAAGAGATGCCGCCGCGAATCTTTACGCCCGGAAAGGCTTCGTAGAGCTTGGGGTAGTCCACGATGCTCCTCATCCGCCTGTCAGAGAGCATTCGCGCACGGTACTTGTCGAGCCCCTTGCCCCCGGCCATCCAGCGCGAGGGCGTCACGAACACAGCATAGCGCGGAGCTAGGTCGAGCGCTTTTTAAACGAACAATTGGTAAATCGGAGCAGCGCTCGTGCCGTATCCGCCATCGTCCAACTGGTAGGGCGGGTTACCGATGATCACATCGAACTGCATTTCGCCTCCAAACAACTTGAAAATCCGAGCTTTGATGTCTTCGGTATGGATGAATGCATAGGCGTGGGATTCAAGACCTGCGCCGCGATCCAAGGCCTTTTGGCTTGCTCGGCAATATGTGCAATTGCCATGCACCCACGTATGCTCCATCCGCTCAAACCAGATGTTGCCCCAATCGCGGGCGAAGCCTCTGGTGATGGAGTGCGGGCCGCTAGCATGCTTGGAGCAGTACACGCTGCGCCGTGCCAAGAGACTGGTGAGATACGTGATACCGATGCCGAACACCTGCTTGGTGAGGATATGATCGACGCGCTCTTGGAGGTCAGGAATCTCGACTGCCAGTCCCTTCGTCAGACGGCTAGCTATCTCGCGCAGAAACACGCCAGACTTCGTGCACGGGTCGAGGAAACGAACAGTGCTGTTTGCCCAGAGGTCCGCTCCACCATTGTTCGCCGTCCAGGCTTCGGTCAGAGTATCGAGCATCCAATTCGCGAACTCGGGCGGCGTGAACACTTCGTCGTTGGACAGATTGGCTATACAGGTCAAAACGTCCGGGTTGCGCCCGGGAAGCGAAAAACTCACCTGATCGTTCATACCGGAACCCTAATACCATCGTTCGAAGGCAAGCAGGCAAGCTCACGCACATTTATGGGCGGATATGCCTTGAGCGGCGTGAAGATTTCATGCTTACCAAGATGGGCGAAGAGTGAGCCTTCCTGACTGATAGACGACATTTGCGTAAGAGCTTCAAGGAGGAAGTCGCGCCGCTGGAACTTCCCCCTGCCGAGGTAGCCCCACTCGGCAAATGTAATGGGCTGTCCATCCTGCATGCGCATCGTCAGCGCGTCACCGTGCACGAGATTCTGCGACAAGACATAACTAGCGGCCAGATAGAGCTCATCCGTTTCATTCAGATTCAGATAGTCGGCGAAAGCCTCAAGCATATTCGTGCGGCACTCAGCGATGTTATCTTCCAAGAGTTCAATACCGTAGGTGCACATCACCGCCAATAAGGCGTAATGTCGCCGCTCAAAGTCGGACTTGCCAAACTTGGCCTCCACGGCGGCAAGTTTACGTTCCAAGACGGGAACAACAAAATTCCCACTTCCGCACGCAGTCTCCAGGAAACGAGAGTCAATGCGCTCTGTCTCGCCCTTCACCAGGTCAAGCATGTTTTCGACCAGCCACCGAGGCGTAAACACCTCTCCGTGATCGGCAACGCGCCTTTTGGACTTGATCAAATTCATAGGTGACGTCTTGCGATCTCGATCCGCAACTACAGCCCGCATGACTGTTTGATCGGATATGTTGCTATTCTATATCCGCTGAGACGTCCAACGAGAGAGTATTCGAAGCGAGGCATATACGGACACCCGAATCGACAGCGAAATCTGGTGAATTCACGATTATGCGGCGCAGCGGCGGGACTTGTTCTCCAACTTGGCCCTGGTGTTTCTTCGACAGTCAGATCCTTGTTGGTTCGGGGCGCGAACGGCGCGGCTCCGGACTGTTGGTCTTCCGGCAGAACCTCTCCCAGCCAACCAAGGCATGGCCCGGTAGAGACGATGAAGGTCCAACCCGGCTGTCCCTTCGATGGCAGGGTCCCAAGGCCGCTGGCCCCCGCGAGACCGGCTGTCCCGGTTCGCTCCTCCAGGGCGTTTTCGGCAACCGCATATGGCTGCCCCCTGTATCAGCCCGCTCAAGCCCCGAAGATTCACGACGTAAGTTCTTTTTTAAGCCGCTCCAAGATGTGGCCCGCGGGCGATGGCGTTTGTTTCTTTTGAGAAGGTCTCTAAAAACTTACGCTTCGTTTAGGCTAGGTCCGGGTCGTTGTCATCATCATCGTCGTCGTCAGAGCCGTCATCATCGGAGTCGTCGTCATCGTCGTCCCCGTTGATCACCTCATCGATATCTTGCAGTCTCTGAACCACTTCCTCGCGGCTCAGGACGGGGTCAAGCGCATCGGCGACCATATCCGAGATCTGGTCGATCTGATCTTGCAAATCACTCTTTGTTGCGGTGTTGCTAGCAGCCATGGTCTTCTTCTTCCTTTGTGGGTTTGATTTGAGTTTGCGGCCAGTCTCGTTCAGCCATTCGTCAAGCGTCTCGTCTTCGATGTCGTCCGCGCGATCTTCATCGCCCATAACGTTGGAGACGAACCTCCCGGCCCGTTTCTTCGCGGTCTCTGCTTGCTGGAGGGTTAAAACCTTCTTGGCCACTGGTTGTAGTATGAAAGCAGAAGCGCTTGGTGTCACGAAGGAACAATTAGGAGTGAGCATTGTTCGGGGGCACAATCGAGTGGCGAAAGCTGCGGGCTTGAAAATAGGTCCGCCCGCGCGGTGCAGAAGTAGCCGTGCTGAGTTCCTGCACTGGTGTTGACGATCATCTGAAAGCGTAGTTTTCTGAACTTTCAGCCGGAAGGCGACAACATCATCGCGCCAGTGGGCGCCCATCATCATCCCGGTCGTAGGCCGAACAGCGCTCGGCAAAGAATGATCCCGGAGGGAGGGGAGGGGGCGAGCATTTTCATGCCCGCCGAGGCGAGTGGTTTAGTTTTGCATCATCCCGCCGACCTTGCCTGCACAGTAGCCCCTTTCACGTATGGACTAAGCTGATAGGGCAGCCTATATGGAAACACAGGTCCGAACTCCGAACACGATATTCGGTCAACCACAGCGATTCCTGGTTCCCCTGTTTCAGCGACCGTACGTATGGAATCAGGAACAGCAATGGGAGCCCTTATGGAAAGGACGTCGAGCGGGTGGCTCTTCGACTTTTGAAGGACCCTGGAGCTAAGCACGAACCACACTTTCTCGGTGCGGTAGTTCTGCAGCAGGTGCAGAGCCGGACCGGCGAACTCCAAGAGCGAATGGTCATCGACGGCCAGCAACGACTGACAACGCTGCAGATCCTTTTCCATGCTCTGCACGCTGAGCTCCGTCGGATTGATGCTATTGTCCCAGCTGGGCGCCTAGAGTATCTCATCGAGAATGACAAACGGTTCTGCAAGAGCTACGAGGATCGCTACAAGGTCTGGCCGACAAATCGCGATCGGACGGCATTTAATGAGGTGATGGCTGCGCCGTATCCCGTCGACTACGCAGTGTTGAAGCACCAGACAGCGCGACTTGTCCAATCGCACCGCTTTTTCTCAGAGCAGGCCAGAAAATGGCTTACCTCAAAAGGAGCAGAACAGCATCATCAAAGGGCGGATGCAATTGAGCGTAGCGTTCGGGAGCTCTTGCAATTGGTCGTAATTGATCTTACCGTCGATGAGAATGCACAGGAAATCTTTGAAACTCTGAATGCGCGTGGCGCTCAACTTACCGCAGCTGACCTGATTAAGAATTTCGTTTTTCAAAGACTACAGGAAGTCGACGCGGATATTGAGAAAGCGTATGAGAAATACTGGAAGGATTTCGAAACGGCTTTCTGGGAAACAGAGGTGAGTGCAGGTCGTCTTCTCTATCAGAGATCATCGCTTTTTATCAATCACTGGTTGATCTCCCGCACGGGCGAGGAGATCGTGGCTCGCGAGGTCTTCTCACGGTTTAAAACATTCGCGGATCATGAGGCCGATGTCCCCATGGACGAACTGCTGCAGCAAATGTCGCGGGCAGCTCTCGTGTATCGCAGAGTCACCGCCGAAGAAGGGGGCAATACCTCAGGCCAGATTGACCGCGTGGGCTTATTTGGCTATCGCATCAAGGCGATGGAAATCGACGTGATGAAATCGGCCCTACTCGCGCTTCTAAATCCGGAGCAGCCCGCCGTCTCGCCCGGCATCATAGAATCCACGCTGGACGCAATCGAAAGCTGGCTCACCCGGAGGATGCTGGTACGAGCGACCACAAAGTCGTACACGCAGGTGGCAGCTGAGCTCGTCGCCATTATCAGACAAGCGGTGCCTAACATAATAGATCAGAAAGTCCGATCCTATCTAACTTCGCAAACCGCGGAGGCTAAGTACTGGCCCGATGACGACGAGGTGCGATCTGAGCTGACCTTCTCAAGGTACTCTCTGCGAATGGATGCAAGTGATTGTTTGGTTTGAAAGAGGCAAGCACAAAATTCGCCAGTAGAATCAAGATGGAATAGCTATAAAAAGCGCAGGCCCGACAGGAGCATTGATGAGCGATCATGGAAACGACCCTTCAAGGAACATGGTTCCGTTGAGCCATATCAAGATGGAGTCGGGTTCAGAAGATCTGCTCGACTCCCCGGCCATGGAGCCCTACATGAACTTGGCTCTGGCCATGATGGGGTGTAAGGACACTGGCCCGGCAGTTGAAGTGATTGCGGCTCTGCCCCTGGAGAAACGATACGTCTGGCGCGTGGCCTCTGCCCTGAAATGGGCATTTGCCGACTTTGAGACACTAAACATCGAAGCAGACCGCCGAACGCTATCTCCGGAAGATCGAAAGCAACTAGTGGAACTGCTGAAGCACCGACCGCTTCAGTTTTGTCTTTTCTTGACTGGCCTATTCGGTCAAAAGCAGATGGAACTTATGATGGCATCAGCCATTCGGAACGCTAGGGTAGTTGCGGCTCGGTCTGGAGAGTCAGAGCAGTCCTGAAGCCAGGGTAGACCAAATGAACAAAATGGCCGCCAAAATACACACCTTCGAGGTGCACCTAATGACCGTGCGAACCAAGCCTAAGTGGATTTCGCTTCGAGAAGGTTCGTTGCCTTGTTTGCGTTAACGAGCGTGAACCCGTCCCGACCCGAATAGACAGCAACATGTAGGGCTTCTAGTACGCGACCTACAACGGCAAAACCGCAGGGCGCTGATGCGGCTGTTGAACAGACCTTTCCGAAAGTTTCACGGCTGAGGACGCCGCAGCTTCGAAGTTGAGCAAGCGCGGCACGAATCTCAGCAACCGGAACACGTTTCTTGTTTTTCTTCGCTCCTTCGCGTGCCAGGAACCAGTAATACAAACACGGAGAGCCATCCCGGTCATTCTCACAGCGGTCGAAATGATAGGGCTCTCCGCGTTCAAGTTTCGCAAACGTGTTCACCTTTTCCGGTATCAACCTGTGCAGGGTAACTTCGAGCATGGGAGATGTCTCTTCGGGACTATCTTCTTCACATTATCAAAGCCCGGTGAATCTCTTTTCCGCTGCCTCCATGGGCGTTCGGATCTCCAAGCAGTTTGCGAGCCTTCGTTGCGAGACGATTTTCGTCTTTGTCCTGCTTTTCGGCATCTCGAACAGCCTTGCCATGACTCGCGAAGTGGCGATGCGGTGGCGTGGATCATAGTTGAGAGTGTGTGGTTCCCGCTATCGACTTGATTGCCTTTGACCTTAGATCGCCGGGGCGGGTCATAACGCAAACCGTGCAACGCAATGCAGGGAGCCACCGAGGGAGCCACCGCTACGGAAACCAGTGGAATCTATGGACGATTCAGCGCGCTCGAATCGCCTATCCCGTTGACTCAAATACACCAGAGGAAGCGATGGACAATTGGACTAACAATTCGTAATCAGCAGGTCGCCAGTTCGATCCTGGCGGGTGGCTCCATGTTAAACCATTCAAAAAAAACCAGTTGGCCAGAAGGCAACAGGCTGACGAAAGTAGCTGTTGTGGCCTGTATGGCTAGAACTATGAGTACCCGCGCTCGGGACCCCCGGCAAAGCATGACCACCCGTTAGTTCAGGACCGCAGGCTGCTGGGCCAGAGGTGCGGGCTTCTGGCTGGTGCGTGCCCGCTCCATTGCTCCCGCACGTCCGCGTCACTGGGGGGAGCGTACCGCTTCGTAGTGTTCATGTCAGTGTGTCCCACGATTCACGTTCAGCGTGTACGCGTCATGTGTTTGGCCCAGCGCGTTATGCAGGTATGGGGGAGGGTGTACAGGACGAAGGGAGCAACACCGCTTACGGCCAGCGCGTGGGCATGCTGCTTCTTTATGGTGGACGCTTCGATATGCCCTGACTTGGTGGCCGCAGGGAAGACCCACCCTTCCGATTTCTTGCGCATTTCGAGAATGGTCAGCACGCGCGGGGACGCTGGGATGCGCCGTCTGGAACCTTTTCGCTTAGTGGAAGAAGCGCCGATTCAGGACGAGCCGATCGACGGATCTCAGCGTGTACGACGATGAGGCGCGGTCGATTTAAACGGTTGGGGTGACCGAAGAGCCTGGCGATGAAGTAGTTCTCGCTGAGTAAGTTCAACAAGATGGTTGCCTGAGGCGGGCCTCCGGGCTCGCTTTTGTATTGCAAGCGGCACAAATCGACGCGAGGCTTTCCCGCGACGGTTAACCGTTTATAGGTGACCGTGGCCCAACTAAAGCCTGCTAGACGGTGATTAGGCGCGGCATTCTTTTCAGGACTCTACGCATTTTCCACGTCTGCCTAGAGTCATACTTCTGCCATGGCAGAGAGAGGGATGATCCCAGCGGGAAAGAGACGGAGACTTTGGCATTTCCACCCTTGCTGCTGAGTCTCTCATTACGCAATAGCTCAGCTGATGATAACAGAATGATGAGTAGATCTTTGTATACGTAGTTAGGACTAAGAAACAATTGGTCTTGTATTGCTGCTGCACCACACTTCATACTGAGTCAGTGATAAAGGCTCTTAAGGACGCTCGGGGTCGGCGGCAAACCGCAAGGAGATCGAGGCGCGATCTCTCACAAGTACTCTCTGTTTGAGCATGGTTCTGCAAAGCTCTCAATCCAAGCGTATTCCTTCGCTCGACGGACTTCGTGCTATCTCCATAGGCATGGTCTTGTTTGCTCATCTTACTGGCACAGCAGGGTTTCCGGTCACGCATCGCTGGCGCGTTCTTGGAGACACGGGTGCGCTTGGAGTTCGCGCGTTCTTCGTGATCTCGGGGTTTCTTATTACGAAGCTTCTCATACGGGAACTGAACGAATCCGGGGGAATATCGCTAAAACGCTTTTACTTGAGGCGTACGCTTCGAATCTTTCCTGCGTTTTATTTTTATTTGGTGATCATGGGTCTTGTGAGTGCTTTCGGGGTTATTGTCCTTCCTGCAGCAGACCTCTCGAAAGGCGCTTTATACTTGATTAACTACGCCAAAGCTCGTTCTTGGTACGTTGGACACCTTTGGTCCTTGTCTGTTGAAGAACAGTTCTACTTGCTTTGGCCTGCAACAATGTGCGTGTTCGGACGAAGGAGCGCTATGCGCGTAGCTGGCCTGCTTATGGTCCTTGCGCCTATAGCGCGAATTTTAATCTGGTATGCCCTTCCCGACTTTCGCTTCGGCATCGGTGAATTCTTCCCCACAATCATGGATGCGCTTGCCGCCGGGTGTCTTCTAGCAGGTTTTGAGAACGAGGTGAGATCCCACGCCGTTTACGAGAGATTTTCGAATTCGCTTGTCTTCTTCGTAGTGCCGACGCTCGTAATCATAGCTAATGCCCTCAGTACTCACGCCAAATTTGCGTTTATACTCGGCGACACGGTGATTAACCTCGGGATCGCACTGTGCATCCTCCGCTGCATCGAAACGGCGGAGGGTCGGCTAGGTCGCATGTTGAACTCAAAGCCGCTAGTATTCGTAGGTTACATGAGCTACAGCCTCTGTCTCTGGCAACAGCCCTTCCTGAACCGATCTTCCGACTTTGGTCTTGCGACATTTCCCTTAAATCTCCTGCTTGCCTCAGCCTGCGCTGCATTGTCCTATTTCGTAATAGAGCGGCCACTCTTAGCGCGTCGCCTTAGGCTTGAGGAGTTGTTCCTGACAACGCCCAGAAGATTGGCCCCTGCGAACGCCCTCAGCGATTAGCATGACTGTCTCCATCCTCCTGCTCGCGCTCAGGGCCTCCGTCATTCTCGTCCGCCGCGCTGCTTCTTTAGAACCGCTGGAGGCGCTCCGAACGAAGTAATCAGCTATGTTTGTGCGGCCATAAACTGCGCGATGCGTTCCACCGCCGTCATCAAATTCTCGAATGAATTGGCGATGCTAAACCGTAGGTATCCTTCTCCGTAACTGCCAAACGAAGCGCCGCTAAGGCAAGCCACTCCCGCCTCCTGAAGCAGTGCGTCGGCGAGCGGTTTCGATTGCCAGCCGGTACCAATAATGTTTGGGAACGCGTAGAAAGCTCCGGCGGGAACCCGGCAGCGGAATCCAGGAATGCGGTTCAATCCTGCGCAAAAGGCATCCCGCCGACGGCGAAACTCCGCCACCATTTTCAGTGCGTCGTCTTGTGGACCCGTCAACGCCGCGATCCCAGCCCGTTGCGTGAAACTCGCGGTACAGGAGTTCGAGTTCACCATCAGCTTGTTCACGGCATCCACCAGCCAAAGAGGCATCACCCCGTAACCCAGACGCCATCCCGTCATTGAATAGATTTTCGAGAACCCGTCCAGGATAATTGTTTTCTCAAGCATCCCCGGAAGACTTGCAATCGACAGCGGCGCTTCTTCGAAGTAGATCCGGCTGTAGATCTCGTCCGACAAAATCACCACGTCGCGATCACGCAGCATGGCCGCGATGGCACGTATGTCTTCGGCGGGAATCACGCCTCCAGTCGGATTCTGAGGCGAATTTAAAATGATCAGCTTGGTCTTGTCCGAGAGCCGCTCGCTGAACAGTTTCAGGTCGAAGGAAAATCCCCGGTCCTCCACCAATGGAATCGGCACTGGCGTTCCATCCAGGAATTCGATCATCGATTCATAAATGGGGAAGCCTGGATTCGGGTAGATCACTTCGTCGCCGGGTTCGATCAATGCCAGCATGGGGAAGAAGATAATCGGCTTGCCTCCAGGCACTACGCACACGTGTTCCGGGCCGACCGAGATGTTTCGCGTTTGGCTAACGTGCGCGGCGATGGCCTGTCGCAATTCGGGATAACCCTGCGTAGGGCCGTAATGCGTCCATCCGTCGTCGATGGCCTTCTTTCCTGCCTCGGCGATATGCGCCGGAGTTTCGAAATCGGGCTCGCCAATCTCAAGATGGATGATGCTGCGTCCCTCCGCTTCGAGCGCCCGCGCGCGCAACAGCACCTCAAACGCGGTTTCCACCGCGATGCGATTCATCCGTTGAGCGAGTTTCATGAGGCTTTTTGAAAATACGGAACTTCGTCGCGGAACTCGACAAAGCCTACCGGATCGCCAATTACAACTCTCGCACCCAGAATCCGGCCTGTCAGTCTCCGCCCTGGCGCAAATTCGACGATCGCAAGCTGATAGGGCACCTCATTGACGAATTGCGGCGTTGGCGAGTAAACCATTGTCTCCGTATACACGGTGCCTGGTCCGGGATCGGTCATGCAGCCGCTCCCAGGATGGACACGACGCAAGTCGCGCCGGAACCTCCTAGATTTTGCGCAAGGCCGAGCGCGTTTCGAGCGATCTGTCGCTCCCCTGCGTCGCCGCGAATCTGCTGCACGAGATCGAAGATCTGTGCTACGCCAGTCGCGCCAACGGGATGCCCTTTCGACTTTAAGCCTCCGCTCGCGTTGACGGGACGCGTCCCGTGCAGCGCCGTGCACCCTGCTTGACTATAGGGTCCGCCCTCGCCTTTGGCGACGAATCCGAGATCTTCGAGCGCGAGAATTTCGGCGATGGTGAAGCAATCGTGCACTTCGGCAAACTGGATATCTCGGGCCGACACGCCCGCGAGTTTGTAGGCTTTCTCCGCCGCGAGTCGCACAGCGGCGAGCGTCGTAATATCGGGCTTCTCATCGAGCGCAAGGTAGTCTGAGGTCTGCACGACGCTCAGGATGCGGACTGGCTTGCTTGTAAACTCGGCCGCTCGCTCCAGCGGCGCGAGCACAACAGCGGCAGCGCCATCGCTGACCAGCGAGCAATCGTACACCGTGAGCGGATCGGCGATCGGTTTGCCAGCCATAGCCTGCTCCAGAGTGATCACCTTGCGCATGTGCGCGTATGGATTCTTCGCTCCGTTCGCATGATTTTTGACCGCCACTGCCGCGAGTTGTTCGCGAGTGGTGCCGTATTCGTGCATGTGCCGACGCGCGATCATGGCGAACAAGGCCGGAAACGTGGCGCCCGCGCGAACCTCGCCAGCCAGGTCCCCGGCGGCGGCCAAGATCTCCGTGACACGCGGCGTTGTTTGGGACGTCATTTTTTCTACGCCGTCCACCAGGACCAAGTCGTACACACCTGCGGCCACGCTCGTCACGGCTTGGAAGAAAGCGGCTCCGCTCGATGCGCACGCGGCCTCATAGCGGGTCGCAGGCACCCCGGTAATGCCTAGGGCTGACGCGATATATGGCGCCAGGTGATTCTGCCCGACGAAGGAAGGTCCAGCGAAATTGCCGAGATAGAAGGATTCGATTTGCGACGCTTGCAGGCCAGCATCCTCGAGCGCTTTTTGCCCGGCTTCGACGGCAAGCGAACGAAGATTGCGGTCGGGAAATGCCCCGAAATGGGTCTTTCCGATGCCGATAACGGCTACTGGTCTCATGCTTCCAGGATACTCTCGGCTGCGCCTCAGCCCTGGAATCCGTTGGTCCGCAAGATCTCCCGAGCGAACTCGGCGGCTTGGGGCAGCACGTAAAAGAATGCGCCTACCCGTTCAGTTCGAAAAACGACTCCGCCTTGGTAGTTATCCGCTTCAACCGCATAGTCGACACCCATCTCCGTGAACAGCGACTCCACACGAATCGCGTCTTTCAGCTTTCTTGCAATATAGATGAGATCCAGCTCACTTTCGCCAAAATGTTCCGGCTCGCGGCGCATGCAATTTCAGTGTAATTCCGCCGAGTCTGTTATCCTCGAAAAACATGCTGAAACTCGCTGGATCGCTCGTCCTTTTGGCTTTGACTTTGTCGGCCGCTCCCGCCGCCCGCGAACCGCAAACCGATGTGCGGCTGAAGAAGTCTTCCCGGCAGCCCGATCAAAACGGCTGGATCCACGTGAAGCTGGAAGGATCTCCGGCGGAGATTGGCTATCAGCACGGATACCTGCTCGCGCCGGAGATTCAGGACACGTTCAAGGTAATCTCGCGCGGACTCATGCACGATTCCAAGAAGAATTGGGCTTTCTTCCGCGACGCCTCCCAGAACGTTTTATGGCCGCGGGTAGAAGCCCAGTATCGCGAGGAACTGCAGGGCATCACAGACGGGGTGAAGGCGAAGGGCGTCAAGATGGATTTGTGGGATGTAGTGGCTCTGAACGCGTGGCTGGAACTTTCGCCCTACTACACAACCTGGTACGACAAGGAACATAAAATCCTATCCGCCAAGCGGCCCACGCCTGAGCATTGCAGCGCCTTCGTGGCTACCGGGAGCTACACGAAGGACGGCAAGCCCGTCATCGCGCACAACAACTGGACTGAATACAAGGAAGGTTCGCGCTGGAATATCGTGTTCGACATCGCCCCTGCCAAGGGCCACAAGATCTTGATGGACGGGATGCCGGGGCTCATTCACAGCGGTGATGATTTTGGGATCAACGACGCGGGCATCGCGATTACGGAAACAACAATCGGATATTTTTCGAGCTTCGACCCGCAGGGTGTTCCCGAGTTCGTCCGCGCGCGCAAGGCGATGCAGTTTGCGGCATCCATCGCGGAATTCGCGGACATCATGAAGGAAGGCAATAACGGGGGCTACGCGAATAACTGGCTGCTTGTAGATACGAAAACGAATGAGATCGGAAGTCTGGAACTGGGTCTCAAGAACGTGACGCTGCAAACCAAAAAGGACGGCTACTTCGTCGGCTCCAACTTCCCGGACAATCCGAAGCTGATCGCCGAAGAAACTGACTTCGCGGTGAAAGACCTGGGGCTTACGGCCAATGCTCGGCATATACGCTGGGATCAGTTAATGAGCGAAAACAAGGGCAAGATCGATGTGCAGGCGGCCCAGCGTTTCCTGGGCGATCACTACGATACGTTCGCTAAGAAGACCGATCCGAACGAGCGTACGCTGTGCGGCCACATCGATCTGTCTTCGCGGGGAGCGAAACCATGGGAGCCGGAATTCGGGATCGCGGGCGCGGTGCAGAACAAAGCCGCTGACTCAGCGATGATTGGTTTGATGACCTTCACGGCCGCGATGGGACACTCATGCGGCATCGATTTCAAGGCAGCGGAGCATTTGAAAAAGCACCCGCAATTCGCTTGGCAGAAAGATATTTTGAAGGACCTGCCTTCGCGCCCGTGGACCACGTTCCAAGCGGAGAAGTAGGGGGCTAAGCCCGACGGCGCGGCTTCTTTTCAAGCTGCCCGAGGCCGGATTGGATGAGGTAGGCTGACCGGCTAAGCCCGAGACGCTGGGCACGCGCGTCAATCCGCTCGACTTGGCTTTCGCGAGCCGCGATGTTGATGCGCACCGTCTTGTCTCTCGGGGGCTCAACGCTCACCATAAACGCTACAGCTCCTTTCATCGCCGGATCATCCGCCAGGGCGTCCAGAGATGACGGCTTGGGGATTTCGGCCCCGTCTTCGACCATACCTTCGATGTGCAGCGTCAGAGCTTCCGCAGCCATATGGCGGGATTCCTCGAGCGTCTTGCCAGCCGTTACACAGCCCGGAAAATCCGGGAAGCTGACTCCGAAATCCGACTTCCGGTCCTTGTGTAGATATGCGATATATTCCATGGTCATTCCGCTTCTTATTCCAGAATTATCCTTAACGTTATTCCGGCCTGCCTCTCGATGCTTCTCAGCGTTCCTATCGGAACGTCACGCTTGGGATGCGGGACGGTGACGCGGCCCTTCTTCTCCGGATGTTTAAACTGCTTATGGCTGCCCACCTGATCACTTCGTGCCAGCCAGCGTCTTTCAGCTTCCTTATGACGTCTCGGCTGTCCATCGCGCTTCCTCACGCTGATAGGTATTATTACACACTGTTTGCGCAACGGATCGATCAATTTCCTAGCGCCACGGAACTTGGAATAGATTGCCTTGACCTAGTAGCCAGTTGGGGTCAAGTCGCTGCTTCACGGCTTTCATCGCCTCGATCTCCGCTGGCGAGTACTGAATCTCAAGGAAGGCGGCCTTGCGCTTCCCAAGGCCGTGCTCGGCGGATACAGTGCCGCCTAACTTCACTGCATGGCGAGCGAACACTGTCATCAGATCCTTGCCTTGTTCGAACTGTTCCGCAGACTCGGGCAGAATATTGACGTGCACATGCGCGTCACCGATGTGTCCGAAGATCACGTAATCGAGGTCCCGCAACTGCTCATGATAAAAGGCCAGCATCTCGCGATTGCGCTCCAGCGGCACCGCGAAATCGGAACCCAGTTTCAGGAATCCGCGAAGATGCATGGTTTCGTTCACCATCTCGGGGAGCGCATGGCGGAAGCGGCGGAAACGCTCCCGATCCTGATCGCTCAATGCAAACCAGCTATCGTCTTCCGGCACGCGCTCCAGCCAAGCATCTACGTCCGCGTCTTGATCCTCAACCAGCAAAGCCGCACCCGCTCGGCTCGGCACGTCGGAGTACTTGGTTCTCAGCACGTTTAACGAGCGCCGATCGAAGTACTCGAGCATGCGCAGGCCAGGTATTGAGCGCCACTGGTCCACTGCCTCCAGCGCCCCGGCATCGGTGTCAAAGAACACCACGCCTGACAGCAAGTCTTCAGGTGCCGGCATCAACGCCAGTTCGGCTTCGAGCACGACGCCTAGCGTTCCCTCAGATCCGATTAACAAATCCACCCAGTCCATGCCGGGCTTCAGCGCATAACCGGCAGTACATTTTGTCGTGTGCGGAATCGAAAGCATCGGGACTTCGAAGTCCACTGCTTCGCCTCGGTGAAACGTGCGAAGAGATCCGTCCATTAGAGCTACCGTCAACGACAAAACGTGTTTGCGAGTGCTGCCATAGCGAAAGCTTCGCGATCCGCTGGCGTTGGTGGCAATGCTGCCGCCGACACTGGCTGTCGACTCGGTTGGATCGGGTGCGTAGAACTGGCGGGTGGGAAGACACGCCGTTTGGAGGTCGTTGAGGGACACGCCCGCTCCCGCGAACGCTCGCCCCTTTTCGATATCGAGCCGCTTAAATCTATCGAGCGAAAGCAGGATGCCGCGGGAGGGGACTCGTCCGCCGGTCACTCCCGTGCCCGCACCGGAGATCGTGACTGGCAGCCGTTCTCGATTGGCGCGCGTCAGAATCGCCGCTACTTCCGGGGCTGTTCGTGGCGAGACAATTTCGTCCGCTTGTCCAGTAAAGCCGGACGCGTCCTCGACCGCGAACATTTAAACCTCCAGAATCACGGGGATGATCAGGGGTCGCCTGGCTGTTTGTTTGGTGAGAAAACGCTTCAGGTCGGAACGAACTTTTTCCTGCATCACGCCCCAATCGCCGCGCTCCTCCGCGCTCGACATCTGCACCGTCTTGGCGACCACTTGGCGCGCCTCCTGCAACAGACTGGAGCCATCCTCGAACGACATGAATCCGCGGCTGACGATCTCGGGCAGGGCCTCGCTCTTGCCCGAATGTTTGCTGATCGCGATGATCGGCAGCACAAATCCGTCTTCGGAGAGATGCCGACGATCGCGGATGACGATATCTTCCACGACTTCATCAAGCGATCCCGAATCGATGCAGATGCGCCCTACCGGGATCTTCGGTCCGCGACGCGCGCCTCGTCCGTCAATCTCGAGTGACTCGCCTGTTTCCAGCACGAAGGATTCTTCAAGTCCTGCACCGCGCAGATGCTGCGCCAGCGAGGCATGTTTCGCGAGTTGTCGGTACTCGCCATGCACTGGCAGAAAATATCGCGGACGAACCAGATTTAGAATGAGCTTCAACTCCTCCGCGCTTCCATGCCCCGAGACATGCACCGGCGGATTCATAGTCCCGTAGATCAGTTCGGCACCGCGTTTGGCGAAGTGATTGATCATCCGGTAGATCCCTTTTTCATTGCCCGGGATGATGCGCGAACTGAGCACCACGGTGTCGCCTTTCTCCACCGAGATGTTCTTATGATTGTCGACGGCCATGCGGGAGAGCGCCGACATTGGCTCGCCCTGGGTGCCAGAAGCGAGCACCACCAGCTTGCTAGGCGCGGTCTGAGAGATGTCTTGCGGCCGCAGCAAAATATTGTCTGGAATATGCAGGAAGCCGAGCGAGTGCGCGATCTCGGTGGTATTGTTCATGCTGCGGCCGAGAAGCGCCACCTTCCGGCCGTACTCATGCGCGAGTTCCAGAATCTGCTGCAACCGATGAATCGAGGAACTGAAACACGAAACGATCAGCCGGCGCTCGCAGCGGTAGAAAATTTCCTCCAAGCGCGGACGCACTGCGCGCTCGCTTTCGGTATAGCCGGGCCGATCGACATTGGTCGAGTCCGACATAAGCAGCAGCACGCCGCGCTTGCCGTATTCGGCGAAAGTATGGAGATCGAAGAGCGCGTTGTCCGTTGGCGTCGGATCTACTTTGAAATCGCCCGTGTGGATGATGACGCCCAGCGGGGTCGTAATCGCGACCGCCACGGCTGCGACAATCGAATGCGTAACGTGGATGAACTCGACCGCGAACGGTCCCAGAACGATCTTTTGGCCGGGTTTTACCCGATGCAGCTTGACTTGGCCCAGAAGCTCGTGCTCGTCCAGTCGTCGCTCCACCAAGGCGAGCGTGAACGCCGTGCCGTAGACGGGAATGTCCATTTGGCCGAGCAGGAACGGAACCGCGCCGATGTGGTCTTCATGTCCGTGGGTGAGAATCAGCCCTCGAACTTTATCCTTGTGCTGCTCCAAATAGGCGAAGTCCGGTGTGACTATGTCCACTCCGAGCAATTCGGCATCGGGGAACATCATCCCCGCATCCACCACGATGATGTCGTCTCCGTAGCGAATCGCCATGGAGTTCATCCCGAATTCGCCTAGCCCGCCTAGGGGCACGATCTGCAACTTGCGATCTGACATTAAAACATTAGGGTAACAAATGCAAGAGCTTCCAAGCCTTCAGATAGCGCGCGGCCTTTGGGTTGTCCGCATTCCAGTGAGGCGATTCCGGGCTTTCGGCGAGCATTAGCAAAGCGACTGCGACCATGCGATCCACTTTAGCCATGTTTTCGTAGTCGATTTTCGGCCACTCATCGCCCAAGCCGTGATAGTCGGAGTAGTTGAAGGCCACGCAGATCGAGTGAGCGGGAACTCCGGCCTCGGCGAGAAAGACGTTGTCGCTGGCGCTGAAATAGAGGTCGCTGGCATGCTCGTTCTTGTAAACCTTGATGCCCGTTAACGCCCCCGCCGCCTGAAGAACGTCGGCCACGTCCGAGTAGTCGAAGCCAGTCACCGAGGCGTTATCCTTCTGCTCGCCTTCGGTCGAGTCTGTGCGGCCGACCTGTTCGAGATTAATATCCGCCACCGTTCTGTTGAGCGAAATCACCGGATGGCGCGCGTAGTATCGTGAACCGAATCCGCCTTTCTCCTCGCCGAAGAACGTGACAAATACGATGCTTCTCTTGGGGCGTTGTTTGAGATTTTGCAGAGCGTTCGCAAGTTCGATCACAGATACTGTGCCGCTGCCATCGTCGTTCGCGCCGTTGTAGATGCGGTCGCCATCGCCTGAACTCTTCTCGCCGATGTGATCGTAGTGCGCGCTGACGAGCACGCAGGTTTCTTTCAAACTCGGGTCGGATCCGCGCAGAATCCCGACGACATTGCGCAGCTGCACGGTCTGTTCTTTCGGGGCGGCGGCGTGCAGGGAGGCGACGGCGGACTCGGACAGGCCGGGCTTCAAGTCGTCGTAGAAGCGGCTGGCGGCCTCACCGGAAATTGAAATTCGCGGAGATTGCGGGTCGGTTTGTTCGGGATCGAAAAGTTGAGTAGTCTCGCGTCCGAATGTATCCGGTGCCTTGCGTTCCAGCATGATGGTGAGAGCTGCTTTGGCGTTTCGCAACTTGTCCCTGGCCGCGCGCCCTCGTTGCATCGAACCGCGAGTAAATTCAGTGATCACTACTTTGCCTGCGAGTTGCTCAGGCAGCACCTTTTCGAGGAAGGCGGCATCTGTAAGATCGAGTTTAAAGATAGCCGCGTGCTTGAGATCAAGCGCTTGGGTCAGACGGAGGGCAACCTGTTGAGAGTCGATGGAAAGGCTCTTGTCTCCGTCCGCGAATGTCAGCGCGAACCCTTCCCGATTCGGCTGTTGCAGTTTCAGCTTTGCGGTCTGAAAATAGCCATCATCGCCCGCTGGCTCAATGCCGGCTTTGCGATACTGGGCGGCGATGAATTCTGCGGCGATGTCGAGCCCTTTCGAGGGCGTATCCCGGCCTGCCAGAAGATCGGAGGCGAGGAACGAGAGATTGCCTCGCAGAGAATTTGGCGAAATGCGGTCAAGCGCTCCCTGTATGTCGGGAGTGACTGCGAATTTACGGGGGGCTTCGGCTGCTGGGAGACTAAGACAGAAGAGGAGAACTAGAGATGTCTTTTGCATGATGAGAACTACCCAGAGCCGGCTGAAAGCCGGCTGCAGCCAGGCTTGGCTGCCCCACAATGTTATCCCACTACTTCGAGAATCAATTCGCGCTCCTCGGGCGGAGTCGCTGAAATGCGAAATGCGTCCTCAATCTGCTGAGCGGCTTCTTCCACGCGGTCTTCGTTCGTGTAATACAGACGGCATAACACCCCGCCCGAATCGACCTTATTTCCGGTCTTTACTTCGAGAATGACGCCCACGGCGGGATCGATTTTGTCTTCCTTCATGTCGCGCCCTGCGCCGATCATCGAGGAAGCGACGCCGATCAACTCGGCATCGATCGCGCTAATGTAGCCGGCCCGCGGAGAGGCAATCTCTCTCACGCCGGTCGCGTTGGGCAGCAACTCGAAACGATCCAGCACGTTCGGATTTCCGCCCTGCGCCTGGATCACTTCCTTGAACTTGCGGTAGCCCGATCCATCCAGCAGCTTGCGCTGAGCCAGTTCACGGGCTTCGTCCAGAGTCGGGACGATTTTGCCCAGGAAGATCATGCGCGCGGCGAGTTCGAGACAGATGCGAGTGAGATCGGTAGGCCCGGCATTCTGCAGAGTTTGGGAGACCTCCATAATCTCGAGCGCGTTGCCCACTGCATAGCCGAGCGGCTGGTTCATATCCGTGATCAGGGCTTGAACACGCACGTCCATGCGGCGGCCGATGCCCACCATCATCTGTGCGAGGCGGCGCGCGTCAACTTGCTTCTTCATGAAAGCGCCGGAGCCAACTTTCACGTCCAGCACCAGCGCGTCCAGCCCGACCGCCAGTTTTTTCGACATAATCGAAGAAGCGATCAGCGGAATGGACTCCACGGTGGCCGTTGCATCCCGCAGAGAATACATTTTGCCGTCGGCGGGCGCGACCTCCTGGGTCTGGCCGATGAAAGCCAGTTTGTGACGGCCCAGCAGACCTTTGAACTGTTCTACGCTTAAATCGGTTCGGAACCCTGGAATGGATTCCAATTTGTCGAGCGTTCCGCCAGTGTGACCCAGCCCCCTGCCCGAAATCATGGGAACTACAACGCCCGCAGCTGCCGCAAGAGGGGCCGAAATTAAGCTTGTTTTGTCGCCCACTCCGCCTGTGGAATGCTTATCGACTTTCAATCCAGGGATGGCACTCAGATCGAGCTTTTCCCCCGAATGCACCATCACGTCAGTAAGCGCGCTTACTTCGCGGTCAGTCATTCCAGAATAGAAAACGGCCATGAGAAACGCCGAAAACTGATAATCTGGAATCTCGTCGCGAACATAGCCGTCTACCAGGCTCTTGATCTCTTCCGTGGATAATTCTTCGCCATCTCTCTTGCGGTGGATCAAATCGACAGTGCGCATTATTAAGTTTTCAGCGTAACATCTTATATATTTGAAAGTAAAGGATGTCCGCGAGGCGCAGACATGGCGTTTGCGCGCCCGGAGAATGATGCCTCTCCCAAACATGCACAAGCGACGCGGCGGAAAATCACCGCGAGCCAAGAATGTTTCAGCCGCGATCTTGCTCGCGGGCTGCTGTTTCAGCGCTCCGTCGGCGCTCGGCTTTGCCGACCTCACGCCTCAAACCGAACAGGCCTTCAACCGCTACATCGCCTTGGCCGAAGCGGCGATGAAGCAGAGCCTGCATTCCAATCGCTTCCTCGAATCCGCTGCGAGCCCCGAAAACAAGGCCAAGCTGCGCAGCGGCGAGAGACCGATCATGCCCTTGAAAGCTCTCGATTCAGGTCGTGAGATCAACGTCCCTGGCGGGCTTGTTCAAGACTGGCTCGGCGCGATGTTTATTCCGAATACTACCATTCCTGAAGTACGAACGGTGATGACTTCGTACCCGGAGTACCGGAAATTGTTCGCGCCCGAGATCATCGAATCGAAGCTTATCGGGCACAAAGGGGACAGTTATCAGGTTTTTCTCAGGCTTTATAAAAAGCAGATCCTGACAGTTGTACTGAATACCACCTACGATATCGAATACACCGCACCGGATCGCTCCCGTCTCGCGGTGGATTCGCGTTCCACGCGGATCGCCGAAGTGCGCAGGCCCAGAGATTCGTATACGGACGAATATCCTCCAGGTCAGGATACGGGATTTTTGTGGCGGCTCAATTCGTACTGGCGGTTCGAAGAAGGCGACGGCGGAGTGTATGCGCAGTGCGAAGCGATCTCGCTCTCGCGGGACGTGCCGTTCGGATTGTTCATGATACGCAAATTCGTCGAGCGCTTCCCGCAGGAATCGATGATGAACACGTTGGAGGGGGTGCGTCGGGCTGTGAAGAAGTAAGGGATCGAGCCGCCTTTCAAACTCGACTTGTTCGCGCCTTCCGAAGCGTCCAGAACCCGAGCATTCCCAATCCAATCAGCATTGGCGTTGCAGGTTCCGGCATGAAGGTGCCGCCGGCCAAAGAATAGTCGAAGCCTGAAGCACTCGAGTATCGGAAGTTGCCAATCGGGTTGCCACCGTTGTCGAACACCACGATGGAAGTCAGGGCAAAATTAACGTTGGACGCCTGATCGCTGAATGCGGGGCCTGCGCCGATGCCAGCCAAAGCGGCTCCTCCGAAATTGAGGCTAAGACTCAGAGGGATGGCTACACCATTGCTGAAAGCAAGCGTCTGGCTGTCTGGACTCAATTGATTGGTCTCGGTTTGGTATGTCTTGTTTAAGAACTTAAGTGTGCCGCCAGTGTTGAGGTCTCCCCCAAGGCCGACGCGATAGTTAAACAGCACGGTCCCACTTCCGCCGGGCGCGTTGATGAAAAGACTATCGGCAAGGGTTGCCGTAATCGCTCCGGGGATCGATCCCGAGTTCGCGCAGTTTCCAAGAACCAGGCAGGCGTTTCCGCTGATAATGGCGTGCGTGGTGCCGGATAAGTTGTTGTAAGTCGCGTTGACGCCAGCCGTGGCGCTGTATTTGTAATTAGCATCACTAAAGTTCGTGGATGCGCTAGACGTGGAGCCGCCGTTTTGCGTGTTCAAACCTGCGGTGGCACTAGTGATAATCGCAGAATGCGCCGGGATCGCGGCCATGAGCAGGCAACTCGCGGCAACCTGCATAATCGTTCGCGTCTGAATAGCGTACAAAGGTTTACCCTCTGGATGATTATGGGGTAAACAAATCCATTTGCGCAAGTAGTTCGTTACTCGGCGCTGTAACTGATCTCCATTTTTCGAATTCTCGTGCCAGCCCACAAAACAACCAGCGCAGCCACTGCAAATAACCCAGGCACAGCGATGAAAGCCGAGATCGGCTCGGGATTTACAGCCAGCAAATTGAACGGCGGAGGCACTTGCGGAGCTACCTCAATTGGGCACAGCGATTTTAAATAGTAGATCACGCTGAATTTCTGAAGCAACGCCGGAAGGAGCGGGTTTGCAGCTTCCCAAACCAGAATCACCGCCGCCGGAATGATCGGATTGCGAACGAGAATTCCTGCTGCCAGAAACACGCTGCCATATCCCAGACACGCCAGGGCCGTTACCGCTACATACGCGAACAAATGCTGAATTCCGTTGTTGCGCCATAGGTAATCCTGAATCACGGCCCAATCGTAATGGGCGTACATGGAAAAGAATTGCAGAATGATGCTCAGGCAGAACGTCAGCATCGCCACGCATAAACCCGCGATAAACTTGCCCGCCAGCAAGACTTCGCGGCGGATTGGCGCAAGGAAATAGTAGTGCAGGCTTTTGTCGAGCACCTCGCCGCGAAACAGATTCATGAAGATCCCGAGGCACCCGAAGAACACGGCCAGCCTGAGGTAGAAAACCTGGAAGACGGTGGCGAAAATGTTCGTGTCCAGACCGAAGTCGCAAGGGCGCCCATTGTGCAGCATGGTGATGGAGTGGCCCGCGAACAGCAGGATCGGCGAGAATGCCAGCAAATACACCCACAGCCCTCTCCTCGAAAAGAACGTCTTCCTCAGCTCCAGGCGGAGCACCGCGTAAATCTGAGCCAGCCTGAGATTCGTCAGCATTCTATTTCGAAGCCTCGTCGGAGCCGATCAGATATTCGTACAGCGAGTTCACGTCGTCATCGGCCGGGGCGACGGACTCGATCCCCACGCCATTCATAGCGATGTGGTTCAGCATCAGGTAGAATTTATCCGCGTCGCGCGTTCTCACCAGCAGCCCGAGGCCGTCCTTATGGATCTGCGCTTCCACCACGTGCTCCTGGGCGAAGATGCGCGAAGCCACTTCGCTCGGCTTGTTGCAACGGATCAGGATCTGCATCGGATGCTCCTGCATCTCATTTCGCACGCCACGAATCTGGCCTTCGGCGACCACGTATCCATTGCTCAGCAGGATCACTTGATCCGAGATGGCATCCACTTCGTGCAGAATGTGGCTGGAGATGATGACGTGCATCCCGTCCTGCGCGAGCGCTCGAAATAAGGCGATCGTCTCCGCCCGGGCCAGCGGATCCAAGCCGTTCAGAGGTTCGTCGAGAATCAGCACCGAGGGTCCGTGGCAGATCGATTGGGCCAGCTTTATCCGCTGCCGCATCCCTTTGCTGTAGCCCGCGATTTTGCGCTTCGCCGCCTCCACTAAGTTCACGCGTTCGATTGCGCGCCAAGCCAGATCCTCGGCTTCCTGGTGCCGGCATCCGTAGACGCGCAGGTACGAATAGACGAACTCGTAGCCGGTCAGCCCTTTCGGGAATGAATCGAACTGGGTGCAGTAGCCCACTTCGCGAAACAGCCTCTCTGGTTCGTTTGGAGCGATTCCCAGCACGCTGATTCGTCCCCGAGTCGGCTGCAGCAAGCCCGTCATCAGGTTCATGATGGTGGTTTTGCCCGATCCGTTGGGACCCACCAAACTCGTGATCCCTGGGGGAATCGACACGTTCACTCGGTTCACGCCAAGCACTTCGCCGTAGAACTTCGAGACGTTCTCGAATACGATCTGATCGTTAGCGGGCATCAGCGCACCACCTCATAAGCGCGGAGTTTGCGCGATAGCAAGTATAGGCACGCGCCCGCGATGCCGAGCAAACCGAGCCAAGCCAAAGCAGGAGAAAACTCGGAGTAAATTCGATTCGTTTGGTCGAGGCGGAACAGAGAGTCCAGAACTTTCTCAAACATGATCGGAATGCTGAGCAGATGCCCGAGCTGGGTGCGCATCACGCCATTGATCGCCGCGCCGAATCCCGCGCCGAGGAAAATTACCCCAAGAACGAGCGCGCCCGCCACGGGTTTCCACTTCACCCAAGCCGATAGCGCCAGAGCCAGTAGAGATAACACCAGGATCAAGATTACCGAGCCCAGAAAGATCGCACTCGCAATGAAGAGATTGTCGATTGTCCATGTCCACCCGACCAGACTGGCTTGAATGCCGAACAGGATGAGCCCTGGTATCCAGGTCAGCAATGAGAGCAGTTGCGCAATCACCGCCAGCTTGCCCAATACATATTCGGCGCGCGAAAAAGGCCGGCAGAAATACAGCACCAGGGCATTGTTCCCCAGGTCGGGCGAGATCAGGCCCGGTCCGATGAACGCCGTAACAATGAACGCGGCGCTCAGTTGGATCTGAAGAAAATTCTTGAAAAACTTGGCGTCGATGCTAAACAACTGGCCGCCGGAAGTCTTGAGCATGGAAAGAATCGTGGCGTTATGGTTTAGATAAATCAGCAAAGCCGTAACGACAAACGGCAGCCAACACGCGATCAAGAATCCCGTGATGGCTTTCGACCGGTACAGATTCCGCGATGCATAACGGGTCAGGATCAAGAAGCGCGACCATTCAGGAGTATAGGCTCCCGAGTAACCGCGGTACGAGCGTTTATAAACGGCCATTGGCGGTCTCCGTTTCCATCGCCTTTAAGAAAATGTCTTCCAGCGTGTCGCGCCTATAATTCAGTCTGCGCAGTTGGGTCTCGCGCTCGGCCGCCACGCGATAGATGTCCCGAATTTCAATGTCGTCCGAAACGACCGCTTTGATTCGCTTGCCGCCCGCCAACGCACACTCGCATCCTAGTTTCTCCAGCGCCGCCGCGAAACCCGTTTCATCGCCCATCACTTCGATCTCGACGAAGCGGCGGTTGGCGCGGCGCTCCTCGGCGAGATTCGAATAATGCACAATGCTTCCCTGCTTGAGGATCAGCACTTCCTCGCAGGTCTCTTCCACGTCGCGCAGCAAATGCGAGCACAGGACGATATGCAGGTCCTTGGCCTCGCGCATTTCTTTGATGAGCTTCACCATGCGCAGCCGGGCCGCTGGATCGAGCCCATTCGTGGGCTCGTCCAGGATGAGAAGTTTCGGCCCATGCACGATGGCTTGTGCCAGCTTCGCCATCTGTTTCATGCCGAGCGAATAGGTGCCCAGCTTGCGATAGCGCGCCTCGCCCAGCCCCACGTAGAAGAGAGTTTCATGCGCCCGCTCCAGCGCCGCTTCGGAAGGCAGCCCGGCGAGTTCGCCCATCATGCGGATGAACGTAACCGCGCTCATTCCGGCGATGAAGGAGTCGTTCTCCGGCATATAGCCGACCAGCGCGCGAATCTTTTTCATCTCTGTTCGGATGTCATAACCTAGAACGCGAGCCGTGCCGGAGGAGACGGGATAGAAGCCGAGGAGGGTATTGATTAACGTGGATTTGCCTGCTCCGTTGGGACCGAGCAGGCCGATGCTATGCCCTGACAAAGTGCAGTTCAGGTTCTTCAGAATGTCGCGCTTTCCGAACCGCACGCCGAGATTCTGAATCTCGATAACCGGGCTGGAGGACAGGCTGCCCGCCTGCCCTCCGTCTGTCATGTTCATGGTTTATGCCGCATCACATTTTCCAGGACTTTCGGCAGCGCCAGCGTGTCCAGACTGAATCCAAACAAGCTGCCGTTCGCCGAGATCGTAATTTTATCCGGCTCTCCATACCCGTAGATCAGCCCTGGCGCGGTGTTCGCTTGCAACTGCTCGATCGCCCGTTTCTGTTCCGCGCTGACTGCACTCATCGACTTTAAGCCATCCGCCAGCGGTCCGACCATTCCGCCGACATTGTGGTATACGATGGCCGAGAAGTTTGAGTTCGCATCTTGTGGCAGCAAACTGCGGAATTTTGCCGAACGAGCCAGCGTGTATCCAGTGGACCGATTCTGAATCGCCGTATTCAGCAGGCCGCGATTGGCCGCTGCGAGAAGATAGCCGTCCACGAACACGTAATCTATCTCGGCATTTACCGGCACGCTCACCCCTGTCGGCTTCAGCGTGTAGAAGGTCCGCGATCCCTCCTGAGACTTCGTCAACTGCAGCTTTACGCCCTCGGTGGACTGCTTATTGAACGCGTCAACCAGTTTCTCGAAGGCCCATTCCAGACGATCCGGACTGTACACCTCCACAGCGAGCTTCCAGCTTGGAACCGGCAAGAGCGGCCCATCGATAGCCACCGTTAGTTCGCCGCCCAGCGGGTCCGCCAGATCGTGAATCACATTTACGCCCGTCCGGTTCTGAATCTCTTCCAGTTTTTGCTGCAATTCGGGGTTCTTCGCCTCTGCCTGCTGAATCAGCTCGGAGAGCATTGCGCCAGGATTCTTGATGACGAAGGAAGCCGCCAAGCTGGCGTCCGGCGATACGAAGTCGAGCGTAGACATCGGTCCGGGAGCGGCCAGCCAGGAGGCGAATCCCTGCCGTTGTCCCGAGAAAGCGAGGGTCGCCTGATTCTTCGTTTGTCCATTCACATCCTTGCGCTCCAGGATCAAGTAGCGTACGCCCCTCATACCGGATGCGTCGTTTATGGCCCTGGCTTCTCGCCGGTTGAAGCGCCCGCCGAATTCCTGCATACGTCCCAAGTCCGCACAAAACAGCCAGCTCACGCCCGCTGAGTAAGCCTGCTGAATGCGGTCATGGAATCCGCCGTTGGTAAAGCTCGGTGCCTCCTGCGGCTGCTTCATGCGAACGCTCAACTCCTGCAGCAGCGAGCCTTGCGGCGTGATCGCAACGATCCCGTCCCCTATGTAAACCTTTGCGGTGCGCGATTCCGCAACCACGCTCCGAAGCTGCGCGGGATTATCCACCAGTTCCATGGCTTGTCGGGCCGACTTCGCGTTTACGTCCGCAATCTCAGCTTGCAAGAGTTCTTTCAGTCCCGGCCTCTTCGCTTCAGCAAGGATGATCGGCGATCCATTCTTCGAATCGGACTCGGCATTGTAAGCCAGCACGATTTCGTCGCCAAGATACCCGCTCATGTTCTGAATTTTCTGAACCATCTCCTGAAGCTGCGCGCCGTGCCCGCCCTGCTGATCCCACCACTCCTTCAGAATTGGACTGGATTGAATGCGGTCCTGGAATAACTGGTTGGCCTGCCCCAGAGTTGCGCCGATATTGGGGATAGCGGCATACAAAATCGTGTTGGGCGGCGCTAGATCCAGCAGTCTCGAACTGGTCCTTTGGCCGGGGCCGGGAAGCCGCTCGATGTCTTTCTGCAGACCTGAGAGTTCGCCCAGGATTGCAAGATATTTGGTGGCGTCGCGGCTCCAGGCAATTTCGTCCTGAACCGGAACCCGCTCTACGCTGGCGTCGCTCGTGGCCTGCTCGCCCGGCTTCAGCATCTGAGAGCGATTGGCCTGATCTACCTTTACGGAGCCTTCCACCACGGAGACGCGCGAGCCCTTGGTTCCGCTAGTCACCGCGAAGATGGTGCCTTTCACCGATACTTCGACGTCAGCCGTCTTGACATAGAGAGCGCCGGTCCGCTGCTTGGCCGCATGCACGATCACGTTTCCGCGATCCAGATGGATCGTAGTGCCGCGAGATGCCCGTGAGATCGAGACCTGCGAGCGCTCATTCAGCTCAACCATCGATCCGTCTGTTAGGCGGAGCATGGCGGTCGATTGCTTGGCCGTTCGAACCAACTGCCTCTCGCCCAATTCCCGGCCTGAGAAGACTGGCGTGCTGCTGTTGTCGGCTACTTGATAGAGGATGCCGTTCACGGTCTGCACGGTCGCGCGGGCACCTGGAGCCACCATCATCGAGCGCACCATGGCCCAAGTGCCGACGCCGACGCATACCGCAAGCATCGCAGCAATGGCCCAGCGAGTAACCGGCGAAACCTGGCTTGCGATAGGTTGCGGACGCGGGAGGATCCGAATATTCCCGGAGCGTGAAGTCTCAAGCGCGGCCCGGCAGGCCACGCATTCGTGCGTGTGATCCACCAGCAGCAGCGACTTGGCAGGACTCAAAGTCCGGTTCAGATAGGAGGGAATAAGCTCCTGAAAATCTTCACACCCGCGCAGGCTTCCCGCGCTTTTGACCGCAGTGAAGAGGCGGCTGCGAACGCGGCTCGCGGCCTGATCCACCGTCGCGGGGTCGATCGCCTCGTCGCGAATGCCTTCGATAAGAGCTTCAAAATTGTCGGTTTTCATCGTCTATCTCCCAGATACAAATCCCAAATACGAACCAATCTCTTTCTGTAATTGCTTGCGCGTCCGATGCAGGATCACCGCCACGTGAACTTGCGAAATTCCGAGCATGCGGGCGATCTCCTGATTGCTCCGCTCCTCGAAGAATTTCAGCGCGAAAATCTCAGCCTCCCGGGCTTGCAAGCGAGCCAAGGCTTGACGCAATTGGCCCCGCAACTCCTTGCCATCCCCGGCGGGCAGAGAAGCTGCGGCACGCGGCGGAAGGTCTTCCAGCGGGACTCTTCGGGCACTCTTCCCGGCCCGCACGATATCGAGCGCAGCGTTTACGGCGGCTCGCCGGAGATAGCTCTCGTGGCTTTCCACGACACTGGCTGATCGATCCCGCCGCAGAATGCGCAGGAATACGGTTTGCAGCACGTCTTCAGCGTCCGCCGCATTGCCGGTAATCCGGTATGCGGTGCGGAATACCATGCCATGGTGAGTTTCAAATACGTCTTCGAGCTCGTCCGGTATCTTTTTACTGATAATGGCTTCCTGTTTGTATGCGAGTTGCAGAGGCCACCTCCTGTCGGTTCTTCATACCTAAAGACGGTGGACCTCGCCGGTTATTACAAGCCTGAGCCCATGGTAAACTGGGGTTTTCCTACCGAGGTCTGATTTAGTGGATAGAATTACCCGAAAAGAACTGAAGAGCGACCGGTTTGCGCTGGAAGTGGAGCATAGCGTAGACTACGTTAACCTTCACCGCAAGCCCTTTATTCAGTGGGGCGCGATCGCTCTCGGTGTTATTCTTCTTCTCGCCGCGATCTTCTGGTACCGCGGGTATCAACACAGCGCCCGACAGGAGGCCCTGTCAGCAGCGCTGCGCGTGCAGAATGCATCTGTGGGCTCTCCTCAGAACGAGTTCGCCCTTAGTTACCCTACTGATGCCGAGAAGAAGGCCGCCAGCAACAAAGCCTTTACCGAGTTAGCTGCCAAGTATCCTAATTCTGAGGAAGGCAGCATCGCCGAATATTATCTTGGCGCAGCCGCTGCTGACAAGGGCGATCTGGCTCAGGCCGAGAAGCGGTTTAAATTGGTTGTCGACGGCGGCGAGAAGGCCTATGCTTCGCTCGCAAAGCTTTCGTTGGCGCAGATTTATCAGGCGCAAGGCAAATTGCCTGAGGCCGAGAACGTGCTGAAATCTGTGATGGATCAGCCGACCGTGCTCGTTTCCAAGGAAGAGGCCGTGATCGCATTGGCTCACGTTATGGCAACATCGAAACCGCAGGAAGCACGCAAGCTGCTGGAGCCGCTGCGCTCCAGCCAGCGCAGTGCGATCAGCCGCGCCGCTTTAACGGCTCTCAGCGATATCCCGCAAAAGTGAACCGGCTGGAAAGGCTGCGTTTCGCGTCGGAGCGCAGCCGGGGACGCCGTTACCCCGAACTGCCCCATCCCTACCGCGACGAGTTTCAGCGCGATCGCGATCGCATCGTGCATGCGCGCGCCTTCCGCCGCCTGGAAGACAAGACCCAGGTGTTCCCGGCGGGCGTATCCGACCACTTTAGAAATCGGTTAACCCACACAATTGAGGTGGTTCAGATTGCGCGAACGGCGGCATCCGTGCTTGGGTTGAATGAAGATTTGACCGAGGCGCTGGCGCTGGTTCACGATGTGGGGCATCCGCCTTTTGCGCACGCCGGGGAAGAGGAGCTCGACAGACAAATGCGTCGCTTTGGCGAACGCTTCGATCACAATCTGCATGCGCTGCGCATTGTGGAGCACTTCGAACATCGCTACGCCCGCTTCCCCGGGCTCAATTTGACATTCGAGATCCGCGAAGGCATCGTCAAGCATTCGCGCGATTATCAGCCGGGCGAGGCGCCCGAAGTTGAAGAATATCTGCCAGGCTTGCGTCCTCCGCTGGAAGCACAGTTGATCGACTTGGCGGACGAAGCGGCGTACGACACGGCCGATCTCGACGATTGTCTGGCTGGTGGATTGTTCACGCTGGAGGATGCGCGCCAAGCCGTGCCTTATCTTGATCGATTGTACGAAGAGATTGAAGGACAATTCCCTGGTGCGACCGAACGCGTGCGCTTCAACGAAGTTCTGCGGGCGCTGATCGACTGGCTGGTTTCCGGGCTGATCAATGGAACGCTGGCGTCGGCAGAAGCGGCGGGTGTCAAGGATGTGGAGGAGGTGCGGCAGCACTCCAGGCGGCTCGCGGCTTTTACTCCGGAAGCGCAGGCCACCGTTCGCGAGTTGAAACAGTTCCTCCATCATTGCGTGTACTTTTCCGAACCTCTGATTCAAGCGCGGAGGCATAGCGCAAAGCTGATCGCGGAGTTGTTTCAGTACCTGTTGGAACACCTTGACGTTTTACCTTTGGAGTATCGGGAGTTCACCGCTGGAATGGCTCCGCACCGGGCCGTCTGCGACTATATCGCAGGGATGACGGATGGTTTTTTCAACCGCTGCTATCGACAACTGATCGGTTAATTCAGGGGCACGCAGTTGATACCTGTATCTGATAAATAGATCAGTGCATGCACAACTTCGTCGAACTTAGATTCATGCAATATGCGATCAATTCTCGCCGAAGAATTACATCTTGGAAGAGCTTCTGCGCGCAAGACCCGGATCGTTCGCAGCTTTTACATCCACAGTTGTTTCCCGAAGCGCGCCATGGGGAGATGGGCTACGAAAGGCGCCTTCCCGAGAAGACTTTCACCGCGATGGCATAGGCTACTAGAACTGGACTCACGATGCCGAGCAATAGCGCAGCTCCAATTCGCTCCCCACGCGCTGATAAGCTTGGCGTCCGGCTTGACAGGTTCTGGGCCGGATGATGTTGATTCGTAGGCGAACATGCACTGAGTGGGGAGGAGGGTACGTCTCGGGTTGTTCTCAAAGCGTAAGATGGCTGTAAAATTAGCTTACGGCATTTTTAATAGCCTAGGCATCTATGGAGGATCGTTTTGTCTGGAGATATTTCCAAGAACTCTGTCGCACAGACCGAACCGCAAGCCGCCGACCTTTACCGGATGCAGGTACGCGAACTGCGCAACTATGCTATGTTCATGCTCGATCCCCACGGCATTCTCACGTCATGGAATGCCGGTGTGGAAAACCTCCTGGGCTACTCCGAACAAGAATGGATAGGACGGCACGCCAGCATAGTCTTCACGCCAGAGGATAAGGCTGTTGAAGGATGCGAATCAGAGATGCGAACTGCTCGGGATACAGGATGCGCGACCGACATCCGCTGGCATCGCCGGAAGGATGGAACTGAGTTTTTCGCCAATGGCTTCATGAATGCGCTGCGCGATGAGCAGGGCGTGCTCATCGGCTACGCAAAGATCATGAGCGACGAGACGGCGCGCAAGCAATTGCAGGATTCGTTGACGGAATCCAATTCCGCCTTGGAGCAGTTTGCGTACGTCGCGAGTCATGATTTGCAGGAGCCGCTGCGGACCATGGGCTCGTATGCGCAACTGCTTGCCCGGAACTACAAAGGCAAGCTGGACGCCGATGCAGACCAGTTTCTCGCCTTCATACTAAGTGCGTCAGATCGGATGAGCGCACTCGTGCGCGATTTGCTGGCATACGCCCGCCTCACGACGGAGGAAGAGCGGGCTTCTTCGATTGCTCTTGACGAAGATCTTGAGGCTGCGCTCACACACCTCCAGGTAGCGATTGAGGAATGTGGTGCCAGCGTGACGCACGGTCCACTGCCAACCCTGCCGGTGGATCGCGGACAGATGGTCCGATTGTTTCAGAATCTGGTTGGCAACGCCCTGAAATATCGAAAGCGGGACTGCCCACCGAAAGTGCATATCAGCGCCCAACAAAAAGGGACAGAATGGGTGATCGCGATACAGGATAACGGCATAGGCTTCGATCCGAAGTATGCGTCCGCCATTTTTGCGCCGTTCAAGCGCTTGCACACGGCCGACGAGTATCCAGGCACCGGGGTTGGCCTTGCCATTTGTCAGCGAATCGTGCAAGCGCAAAGGGGCCGCATTTGGGCGGAATCGCAACCAGGAGAAGGGACGACGTTTTTTTTCACGCTTCCCCTTGAGAGCACACCGAGGTTGAGACACACACCGCCTATTGATAGTCCTCGTCTATCTTGACGAGTGCCGAGAGCTGCAATTCTCGAGCATGCGCGAAAACCCGGAACCAGGATTGTCCCGGTTCCGGGGAGTTATAAAGTACCCGGCTCTTCTCTAACGGAAGTTCGCCGTGACTGATTTGTTGGAGTCCATGGTCAGAGTGCACGTGGGAGAAATTCCCGCGCATGCTCCGCCCCAACCGACCCAGGGTTGTCCAGCAGCGGGAGTCGCGGTCAGAGTGACGACCGAACCGTTTGCAAAGCTTTGGGTCGCAGGATCCGTGGTCACGGTTCCGCTTCCATTCTTGCTGATGCTGATCTTGAAAGACGCCGCACCGCCTCCGCCACCGCCACCTCCGCCCGCAGCAGCCAGGTCAAAATTCGCGGTGACATTATTTTCGGCGGTGATGGTGAAGGTGCATGTCGGTTGAGTGCCGATGCAATCACCACTCCATCCTGTGAAGGTCGAACTGCTGGCTGCTTTGGCGGTCAGCGTAACAACCGTTCCCAGCGCCAGCGGTGTCGTGCAAGTGCCTCCGCAATTGATCTTTCCACCGGTCACGGTGCCCGATCCAGCGCCGCTCTTAGTTACGGTAACGGACGAAACGCCGAGGTTAGCCGCAGCCATCTGGTTGCCGATGAAGTCGCCGAGTTCGCCAGCTAAAGGCGTCGTGCAGAGGCCATCGCCGCCGCAAATTGCCTTGCTGCTCAGCGGATCGAGAGTGCCGGAATATTTATAGAATTCGTACTTGCGGATTACGGCTTTGGCCCCCTGGCCCACAGGTGCCTGGCTGTGCAGCACGCCGCTATTGGGGCTATGCGGGTTGTATTGCAAGAGTTTCCAAGCGGTTTCCACCTGAGCGGGGTTGTTGTCGACGGGGACTACCGGGTTGTCTTCCAGGAGATCCGGGGCCACTACGTTATGCTGCACCTCGTTCTTTAGAACTTTCACCCACTTGGCTACGCCGTACTGCAACTCTGGTTTGGGCACTGGGGGCGGAGGCGGTGGTTCGACCGGGATTTCAAATGCCACCGCAGGAGGCAGGCCGGGGTTTGCGGGGGGGATCACCGTCACAGTAACGGCGGGCACCTGCACTACGCTCAGTGCCGGAATCAGCGTGCCAGGATTTTGCGGATCGTCCACCAGCCAGCGGTAGATGGTCTTGGTGGGCTGGATGCCGTAGTAGGGAAGATAGTAGCCGAAGTGGTCGCAGCCTGCGATGCCGAAGGTACACGAATGGCCGCCCGTGGGCGTAAAGGCTGCCGGGATCACTGTCGAGACGGTGTAGCTGTTATTGACATAGCCGCTTGCGAAGCGGATCACGACGCCTGCCGGGATCGAGACAATTGTCGGGTTGCCGTAGCGGAACCCATAGCCTCCACCCACATTGGCGATGGTAAGTCCGTCGAGTTCGACCTCAAACCCGTGAGTTATCTGTCCTGTGTCGTTATAAACGTCGAAGTTCGATGGCGCACCGAACAGTGTTGTTTGGGCATTCACGACGCCCGCTGCGGTGATAAGGCCGAGTAGCAGCGCACTGCTCCCAACTACCTTCGTCGCCGCGTAGTAAATATCAGTCATTTTCTTCATTTGCGTTCTCCCTCTTGACGGGTATTCCGGGCGCTTATCCGCGCACGGCTAAGCCTCAAGCGTGTGGGAATCTACTTCCCAGGCTGGCTAATTACCCGCACGTCTACTAGGACAGTCGCGAAGAAGGAGCGGCACAGAAATCGGAGGGTGGAGCAGAGATTTTTTTCTGTCCACCCCGAGGTGCTGATGTGAGCTGTGGGGACGCCTCTAGCATGCGCTAAAGGGCACATTTCCGTGAGGCTAGCGCGCCCATTTTCCCGAAGCGGAATACGCGGCTGGGACGTTCGAGCCGCGCAGCCTCAGGTCCTCAGCAATCTGACGCCGGGCTCTCTGCGCGCGCTGGTCCGCCATTCTAGGGCTGACCTTTGAGTGTTTTGCAAAAGCCGATGTTTCAGACATGAGACCGGCAATCAGTAACGTTATGGCAAGAGTCTTCATTGTGTTTTCCTTTGTGAGAGCCATGCCCTCACAGTTGTATACGCGCAAGAGCCTGCTTGGTTCGGCTCGTCTTTATAGATGTTTTGATGAGCGCCTGGGGAGCTTCCATCTGTTCAGCATGTACAGCAGCAGCCCAACTGATATTGCGAGGCCTGCATCACGAGCCTCCCTGGCACTCACGCTGGTGAGCAGCCAGACTAGGATACAGACGCCTGATAGGGAAAGTATCTCCCCGCCGGGGGCCAGATATGCGGCAGGCGGGGCAACGGGTCTCCGCCGAAGAACGGGGACGGCGCTGCACGTAACCAGATATCCGACCATTCGCGAGATCGTGCTCAGAGTTACCAGATAAATGAACTGACCGGAGAGCGTGAGGGCCAGCATGATCGCAATTGTCGAGAGGATGGCGACAGTCGGCGTGCGATGTGTGGGGTGGGTACGGCCGAAGCTTCGGGGCAGTTCATTGCTCTCCGCCATGGCGTACAAGATCCGCGATGCAGCCAGAATCAGCACGTTCAGGTTCCCTGCCAGCGAGATCACGATTCCCGCTGTGATCATGACCGCTCCGCCTGTTCCCATGAACCGAACTGCCGCGTCAGCGAGGGGACGGCGTGAGGCAGCCAACTCGGGTCCGGGCATGGTCCCAATGCAGACTAACTGAATCATGACGTAGAACGCTACTACGATCGTCATGCCGGTAAGCAGCGCAATGGGAAGGTTGCGCTCGGGGTTCCGAATCTCCCCCGCCGGAATAACCGCCATTTCAAATCCGGTAAAGGCGTAGACCAACAGCAAGACCGATTGTGAAAACGAGCTGTAAGTAGGGAGTGCGGTGAACCTGAAGTGCGAGGGATTGAGATAGAACAAACCGGCGATGACGAAGATCGCCAAGGGTAGAAGCTTTCCAAAGGCAAGAGCGTTGCTGGCGTTCGCCATGGGACGCACGCCTTTCAAGTTGACCGCCGTTAGCAACCCCACCACTACCGTGATGATCAGCGCGCGCGGTATGCCGGAGCCCGCTCCCGGGAAGAACAAATCGAGATACTCAGGCAGCAGACTGCAATTGGCGGCAAAGGATGTAGTGCGAGCGATCCATACCAGCCACCCAACCGCGAATCCGGTAAGCGGGCCATAGACGTCTCGCGCGTAGAGATACGGCCCTCCGGTCCCGGAATAGCGGCTGGCCACTTCTGCGAAGCTCAGCACGATGACTGCTACGCAAGCAGCGCACACGCCGAACGCTAAAAGACTGTAGTCGCCGCAGAGGCTGAAGATTTTCGAGGGCAGGCCAAAGATGCCGGCACCGATAACACCGTTCAATACAACAGCCACGACATCCCACCGCCGCAGCGAGCGAGCCAGTCCTTGAGGAGTGTTGATTGCTTCGGCGATACAGGCAAAGGTAGCAGATTTCGTCCTCTGCTATAGTGGAGCCACTTCTACATGCCGGACGTTGTGATCCCAGACGATTGGCCCCCTGTCCTGGCGAGCAGTCCGGCCTTTCAGACACTGCGCAAGGCGGCTGAGATTGAGTACTTCGATACCCTGCCCGGCTCCGAGCAGGCATTAATCGAGCGCATCGCGAGAGCCAAGGTTGTAGTTAACATCCGCTCCTCTTCGCGTTTTTCAGCCGAGGTCTTCGAGCAGTGTCGGACATTGCGCATGCTGTCGATTTGGGGAACCGGAACCGACAATATAGACTTGGCTGCGGCGGCACGTCACGGGGTGCGCATCGCTAATACGCCGGGAGTATCCGCCATATCGGTGGCTGAGCATACGCTAGCTCTCATGCTGGCTACCGCCAGAATGCTCCCGGCTCAGGACGCCGCAGTGCGCAGTGGAACCTGGCCGCGCGGCCAAAGCATCGAACTGAATGGCAAGACCCTTGGCGTAATCGGGTTGGGAGCGATTGGGCGCCGGTTTGCTCAACTCGGAAATGGCATCGGCATGCGCGTGATTGCCTGGACCCTGCATCCAAATCCAGCACTCGGGGTTCGCTTAGTTGAATTGCATGACTTGCTCGCCTCCAGCGATGTGATCAGTGTGCACGTGCGTCTCTCGCCGCGGACCGAGAGGATGATTGGACAGCGCGAGTTTGCGCTTATGAAGGAGAGCGCCATTCTGCTGAACACGGCGCGGGGTGCGGTAGTGGACGAGTACTCGCTGGTGGAGGCGCTGACGAAACGGAAGATTGCCGGGGCGGGGCTGGACGTGTTCCATGTTGAGCCGCTTCCACCAGGCCATCCTATCCTTAAGCTTTCGAATGTGGTGGTCACCCCTCATTCGGCGGGCATCACCCCTGAGGCGCTGGAAGCAGGCCTTCAGATGTGCGTCGCTCAGGCGCTTGAGTTCCTCAAGACCTAGAAGTGGCGCCCAGCAACACTCAGAACCGTGGCGGTTCGATAGTTGGGTTGACTCTTGGCTCGACCTCGCGGGCCCTCCATTCCGGAGCAACCAGCCCCGGAACGCGATGGGCCCCGGGGCCAGGAGCTCTGGAGAACGATCATTCTAGTTATTGAACGGTGCGATTACGATCGCCTTTTCGATTGTGCCGTTCGGATGGCCATTGTCCGCTCTTACCCGGATCTTCCAGACTGGCTTCTGACCGAAATCGATGTCGACGGCCGCCTTCAGCGTACAAGTATTGTCGATGGTAAAAGAAGCATTGTCGTCCGAACCATCTCCGGGCACCAGTGTGTGTTTGTACGTGGGACTCGGGTCAGGATTCGGATCCGTGGGCGTCAGCAGGCCAATCGAAGACCCATTGGGCACTTGGCTGTTGATGAATGGAATGACCAGCCTCAGATCGGTGACCGGGTCATTAACATCCACGAGGGTCACAGTATACGTGAAGTTCTGGGGAGCATTGTTCACCATAACGTTGTTCACCGTCACTGTATAGGCAAGGTCAGGCCCGCCTCCCAGGGGACGAGGCCCCACTTTCCCGCCGCCTGGCAGGGTGTTGGGCAGCGAGGGATCAAAGGAGAATGTGTTGTCTCCATAGCCGTTTTGCAAGCCGCCCGCACGGGCCAACGTGATTGGAGCGCCCATGGGATCGATGATGCTTGCCGTGGCGTTGCTGAAATCGGCATTCGGCAGCGAAAAAGACCAAGTTCCGTAAGCGAACCGATAAGGGACAAAGCCCTTCGGCGGCCAGGCTACGAATCCGTCGCGCGGCTGTGTGTTTCCATTTCCACCCCCAGTGATCACATATAAGGCATTGGCTGCGCTGTACATTCCGGATTGAGGCACGTCACCGGTCCCGAAGCGCTGCAAGTTCGAGTACAGAACCCAGCGGCGATGGCCCAGCACGCCGGCCTCGTCGATGTAGGCATTTACCGCGTCCCAGCCGCTATTGCCCAACGCGAGGTTCGATTTGCCGGATGCAGCAGCGCCCGCATCCGAGTAGCATTTCCAGGTATTGGGCGGGGTGTGCGAGAGATCGTTGTTCGCCGCCTGAATCAGAGCGCTCGGTTGTGCCAGCGCGCTGAGCATGTCGTCTTGGGCGGCATCGGGAAGCCCGGCCATGTTGCGAAAGAAGTTCACGCGCTTGGCGACTGCGGCCCGGAAATCGGGACTCGTGGTTCCCGCATTGCAGGAGTTCACGTCCCCCGTGAACCCGATCGCGAGCGGGGGATTCCCAGGCGAGTATTGAGCGTTGTAGAACGCAATTACCGCATCGCGGTTGCTGGTGTCAACCGCGGCCGCTTGGGCCGTGGCCGTTGCGGCAGCCAGGAGCAAAAATGCGAAGAACGAGCTAGCGTAGATCTGTTTCATATAGCCTCCTTTTCAAGTGAAGCCCAGCGTGGCTGGTACTCATATTGGTAAGCGGGAAAATCCCGTGTCGGCGATCACTTGACTCGCATAAATTCGATGGAGGGGAAATTCAGCCCATCTTCCGGGTGCAGAAACGCAGTCCCTTCCACGACTTCGCAAAACAGTGAGGTGAGTTATACTCATTTCCATGGCCGCAGGTGAGTTAGCAACGCTCCAGTTGACTCGCATGCTGCAGGCTTGGACCTCCGGGGATGCATCAGCCTTGGAGCAACTTACGCCGATGGTATACGCCGAGCTTCGCAGGATTGCGCGTCGGAATATGGCGGGAGAACGGGAAGGGCATCTCCTACAACCATCCGCGCTCGTCAATGAGGCGTTCATCCGTCTGCTCGATGGCGCGCCTATCAATTGGGCCAATCGGTCCCATTTTTTTGCCATTGCTGCCCGGATGATGCGGCAGATCCTCATTGACCTGGCTCGCGCCGAGGCTGCGGGAAAGCGTGGGCATGGCAGCCCGCATGTGGCTCTTTCCGACGTCAAGGAACTCGTGCGGGGAGAGATCAACCCGATCGATTTCGTCGATCTGGACGCCGCGCTCAATGAACTTGCCAAGCTGGATGCGAGGCAGGCGCAAATTGTCGAGCTTCGATACTTCGGCGGTCTCGAGAACAGGGAGATTTCCGAAGTATTGGGAATCTCGGAGCCCACCGTCGTCCGAGACTGGCGAGTTGCGCGAGCTTGGCTATACTATCGGCTCCGGTCCCCTGGCAACCCGCTCCCAACATGACTGCGGACGATTACCGGCGCGCGGGCCAGTTATTCGATCAGTTTCGCGAGCTTGGACCCAGCGAACGGATAGCGGCTCTCGAAGAGGCCTGCGGCGGGGATGTGGCGATGCGGGAACAGGTGCTGGCGCTGCTCAGCGCCGACGGCAGCGCGAGCGATGGGACTTTTCTGGAGCAACGGGCAATGGCTGATGCGGCTCGCTTCTTGGCCGAGGCGGTGCAACTGCCCGCTCCGGGTACCCAGTTTGGAAATTATCGTCTGGGCTCCCGGATCGGAGCAGGCGGCATGGGAGTGGTCTTCGAGGCCCAGGATTTGCGCCTCCACCGACGCGTCGCTCTCAAGATTCTGCCGCCCGATTATGCCGGGGAAGGCGGCAATCGCATCCAGCGGTTCCAGCAAGAGGCTCAAGCTGCTTCGGCACTCAGCCATCCGAACATCGTGGCTATCTTCGACGCCGGCTTCGAGCAGGGATGTCACTACATCGCGATGGAATTCGTCGATGGCAAGACTCTGCGTGAGCTGATCGCGTCGAAAACTCCTGCAATCGACCGCAAGACGTTGCTCGATGTGATCGCTCAAACCGCCTCGGCTCTGAACGCCGCTCACGAGGCCGGCATCGTGCATCGAGACATTAAACCCGAGAACATTATGGTCCGGCCGGATGGATTGGTGAAAGTGCTGGATTTCGGGTTGGCCAAGCTGCGCGAATCTTCCAACATCAAGGACCGCGAGGCTTCGAAACTGCTCACGCGGCCGGGCCAATTGGCCGGCACCGTCCAGTACCTTTCTCCGGAACAGGTGTCCGGCAAGCCCGTAGACTCACGAAGCGACCTTTTCAGCTTGGGAGTGGTCGCCTATGAATTAGCCACCTGCCGACGCCCCTTCGACGGGCCAACCGACGGTGCCATCTTTGATGCGATTCTCCACGAGACCCCTTCGCCGCCGAGCTTGATCCGGCCGGAGCTGGGTAGCGAGCTGGATGGTCTGGTTTTTCAGGCACTCGAAAAAGAGCGGGACCTGCGCTTCCAAACCGCGAGCGATTTATGCAGTTGCTGCAAGCGCCTAAGCCGCGATATGTCGCGGCCGATCACCCTCCGGGCGGTACCGGCTCTCGAGAAGCCTGGGCGGGTCGGGTGGCTGCCCTGGGTTGCGACGGTCATAATGGCGGTTCTCTCGGGCTACCTGCTTTATGGGAAGCTGCACTCGCGTAGAGCTTCGTCGTCAACGCAGACTTTGGTCCAGGTGACCAATTACGTGGGTTCGGAGATGTATCCGAGCTTCTCGCCGGACGGTAGGCAGATCGCGTTTTCCTGGGACGGCGAAATGGGCTCCAATCCCGGCATTTACGTGAAGCTGGCGGGCGAAACGAATGCGCTGCGCCTGACGACGGGCGTCGACGCCTTTCCGGCTTGGCTCCCCGACGGGAACCGGATAGCGTTCGCACGCGGGGGATCGAACCCCGGAATCTACACCGTCTCCGCGTTGGGCGGGACGGAGCGCAAACTGACCGGCTTGAACCCGAACTCTCAACTTTCGGCCTCTCCAGATGGGCGGTGGCTGGGGGTATCGATTGATGATCCGAATGATCGGGGTATCCTCCTGCTGCCGGTAGCCGGCGGTGAGCCACGGCGGATATCGAGGCCAAAGGCTCCCAGGTTCGACCGCGCTCCGGCCTTCTCGCCGGACGGACATCGGTTGACCTACGCCGCATGCGCAAGCACGTATGCCTGCAATGTCTTCCTCCAGGATTTGGACTCCGACGATCTGCCTCGCGGCCCTGCGCGCGAGGTGGCGCATGCGGATGCTTCCATCAGCGGGTTGACCTGGACCCGTGGCGGAGGCTCGCTCATTTACTCCGCCTCGCATGATGCCGCGATACTTCCCTACTTGTGGCAAACCGAAATCGACGGACGCCAGGCGCCCAGCCGCCTCGAGATTGCGGGGGCGAACGCCTACGCCCCTTCCGCATCGCCAACCGCTGGACAGGTCGTCTTTCAGAGGGATTTCGGCGCGGAAGATACGTGGCAGTTTCGTGTGGGAGAGGGCATGAAGCCGCTCTTCGTCTCGTCGCTCAGCACCAATCGCAATCCCCAATTCTCTCCGGACGGAACCAAGATCGCGTTTGAATCCAGCCGATCGGGCGGCGTTGGAGAAATCTGGGTTTCGCAAGCGGATGGAACCCGGGCCGTTCAACTCACCAATCATCTCGGACGTCACCAGGGAACGCCCCGCTGGTCACCGGATGGCCAACGGATCGCATTTGACTCACAGGGGCAGGACGGCCGTTGGGACATCTACGTGATCGAGGCGGGTGGCGGCACGCCGCGCAGGATGACGTTCGATCCTTCGGATGAGGCTATGCCTTTCTGGTCTCACGACGGCACTTGGATTTATTTCCGATCGGACCGCACTGGAAGTTTCGAGATTTGGCGCGTTCCTTTTGCCGGAGGTCCCCAGGAACAGGTGACAAAGCGGGGCGGATCGGTTGCTTTCGAATCGCTTGACGGTAAAAAGCTTTTCTACAGCAAGGGAGGAATGAGCGGACCTCTTTTCGAGAGTCCCCTTTCCGGTGGAGAGGAAAAGCCGTTGGTGCCCTACATCAATTTCAAGGCTTTTGTTCCGGCGACGGATGGGATCTACTACATCGGTCGGCGGACCGACGAGGGATACTATCCGCTGGAATTCTTTCAATTCTCCGATCGCGCGAACCGGTTGCTGGCGAAGATCCAGGGCCGAGCGTATCAGGGGCTCACCGTGTCGCCCGATCGCAAGACAATCCTCTTTTGCAAGATTGGCGGGCTTGGCTCGGATCTGATGATGATCGAAAACATGCAATAGGCTCGAGGCGATTTTGAGCGGCGGCCTCTCCGGTTTTGAGTCTTGGGTTGACTTTGAGTGGTCGAGTATTCTACTGTGAACATTCGACTTGGCCACGCTTCGGCCTGCAACCGACCATAATGGCAGATATCCAGAGCGGCGAGATTCGGAAGGTGGACACCCTGCTTGATTCCAGCTTGGACAGCGTGGACCACGCCGAAGCTGCGGTGTTGAAAGTGGCCGAAGAGATCGGATTCGAGGAAGACGATCTGCATGCCATCGGAATGGCGGTTCGCGAATCCATGGTGAACGCGGTGGTGCACGGGAACCGGTATAATTCCCGAAAGAAAGTTCATCTAAAGGTGCTGCAGGCGGCCGATCACGTTACCATTATGATTGCCGACGAGGGCGAAGGCTTTGAATTGAATCAACTGCCCGATCCGCTGGCGGACGAAAATTTGCTCCGTCAGTCGGGACGCGGGCTGCTGCTGATGCAAGCATTCGTCGACGAGTTTAAACTGAGCAAACGGCAGCCGACCGGCACGGAAGTGCGCATGGTTAAATATTTGGCCAAGGCTAATTAAGAGGAGGTTCGATTGAGCGTAAAATTAACGACCCGTCAAGTGGGCGATGTCACCGTAATCGATGCATCGGGACGCATTACATTGGGTGAGGGCGCCAGCGCTTTCCGGGATACGATTCGCGATTTGTCGGCAAAGGGAGACAAGAAGATTCTGCTGAACCTGAGCGAGGTCAGCTACATCGACAGCTCTGGGATCGGCGAGATGGTTTCCGGGTTCACCACCGTGACCAATCACGGGGGACAACTGAAGCTGCTCGGCCTGAGCAAGAGAGTAAAGGATCTGCTTCAGATCACCAAGTTGTACACGGTGTTTGAAGTGTCCGACGATGAAGCTTCAGCGGTACGCAGTTTTAGCTAACAAACGGCAAATGGTCGGTCGCGGCTCCGTGCCAGCCTGCTGAGCCGCGATCAGGCCAATTTTCGGATTTTCGGTTCGCGCGTCCCTTGCCAGCGATACTCGAAGTGCGGTCCTTGCCTTACGTTTAGTACCAGCGGAGGCCTGAAGCAGGCGATGCACTCTCCACCCGCGCGGCGGACGCTTCGATACAGTATCCCATTAGATCCCGACTCCAGCAGTTCCCGTGAAAGGACTTGTGAGGCTTCGTAGCTCTCCGCATGGTGGTATGGCTCGTTTTCTGGAATCGAGGCGCGGATGTCGTGAAAAGCAGACTGAAAATCGGCAAAATACAGGCGAACTTGCACCCGGGCGTCGAAAACGCCTATCTCTGCCAACTCCTCCGTCCGATGGTGAATCACTTCCCGGTGAGCTGTAGCAAGATTCAGGGCAGCGTACCAGGCACCGCGGTCCGGACCGTTGAATCGACTCCCTTCCAACCCGGGATGACAAAACGAAGCCATGATCACGCTCGCCATCGGGCGTGAAGTCACCCATTCTTCGGGAGGGATGTGCCGGATGATCCCAAGCTCGGCGGAAATTCGGTCGTTGGTCCAGGCTTCCAGTTCGAACATGATCTCAAGGTCTTCGGAACTGGCCACCATATCGAGGATACCTACCGCCGGATACCGGCTTGGAATCAGACGGCAGGTGTTCGTTAATTTGACTTTGGAGACTGCTGGAGTCACTTTCAGCCGCCGCGCCGACTATCCAGAAGGCGTCTCACTTGGTACAGCCCGTCCATTCCGGCGTCTATCATGATCGCCAAAGCAGGACGGCCTCCAAAAAGCGGATTCCCGTTCGGCAGCTTTACCCAGCGGTCTGCCAGTTCCGCTTCCGGGTACAGGATGTGAAGTGCCTTGTATATTCCCAGAACCAGTGAAATGCGTATCAGGGCATCGAAAGGCAGTGTTGCAACGTGTCCAGCTTTGTATTTATAGAAAGTCGAATCAGCCGGCCAGCCTAGCAGTCCCTGCTGCTCTTTGACGCTGAGCTCCCAAGCTGCGGTGATGTTCAGAAACGTCCGCATGGCTGCCCCCGACATATGTTTTCGACCTTGGGGCGAGTGCCGCTCGTCGACTTCGATCGGCAGAGGCTCGGACCTTAAAGCGACTTGTGAACGCATACTCTATATTTGAAGTATGTGGTCTTAATGTGGACATGTCAAGGACTGGTAGGCAGAATTTGTCCTGCCGGGCTGCTTTGATCGGCGAGGGCGATCCGCACCTCGGGATTTTGCTGCACTGAGTCGGGCAGCCGGAGATTGATCTGATAAAGGCCTGCGAAGCCCGGACACACTCCTGCGTAAGCGATGCTCGCTGGATCGAGCGGACTGCCTCCGATGCTGATCCGAAGATCCTCGATGTGTTTGATGCGAGCGGCCCCGCTGGGAATTTGCAGGTTTGATAGTGGCGGCACTACTTCGCCGAGACCTGTTGCATACAATACAACCGATTCACCGGACTTGGCAGGAGCAGCCGAGTTTACGATCGATCCATCGACATGGGTGGCAACGACAGTTTGGGGATCAAGTTGGAAGAAGGCGGGGGAACTCGCGGCTAGCTGGATAGCAATGTCAGGACCAGCCAACCCATCAATCGCCAGTTGCACATCGGACGGGCCCGGAATCAAAATACTCGGAATCAGGAAATTAATTTGATTTGGCGAGACGTAGAATATCCCGGCTGAGATTCCACCCACAAATATGCGGACTCCCGTACCGGGCAGAACGGTCGGGAGAAGGCCTCCATGCAAGTCCGAGGCGGAGAGGCCTTTAGTGACATAAGCCAGGCCCGAGCCGTACATGGTCGCGATGGTATTGGGAGATAGAGTTCCGGCTTGGTTGTCAGCGGCATTGACGATGCTTGCGTTGGAGTAGGACGGTGCTTGGCGAGGCGCGATGGTGTCGGCTCGAAGCGTGGACCCAAAGAGCGCGAGCGCTAGTAGAATTACTAGAATCATTCTGACTAGTGCGAAATTCAACGACAATTTCTCAAGATCGCTTTTCGCCTTACGTTGAAAATGGCGCTTCGGATTTGAACGAGCCAGGTTTAAAAAAATAAAAATGTATTTACTCTCGTTTTGTAACTTTGCAAAGAGAGTGTAGTCATATGGTTGACCTGTAAGGAAAAGTGGATGAGATCCGCATCAGGCCTAGCGAAATCTGGAGAAAAATGTCGAACAAGAATCTAATTAATGAAGTATTGGAACATGCCCCCAACCGCCGCAGCTTCCTCAGCAAGCTTGCAATTGCGAGCGCGGCCGTGGCGGCGACTGGCGGGCTGGAACGCGCATCGGCCCAAGGCGCGGCGCCAACTGACGCCGACATTCTGAACTTCGCGCTCAACCTGGAATATTTGGAAGCGGAGTTCTACACGGTTGCAACTGCTGGCAAAACAATCGACCAAATGGGCATTGGCATTACCGGCAGTGGGACGCAGGGCGCAACTACGGGCGGAGCTCAGGTTACGATGCCAAATAATACGCTGATGACTTCGACGATCGCTACTCAGATCGCGTTCGACGAACGTCAACACGTTACGTTTATCCGCAGCGCTCTAACGGCGGCAGGAGCGATGCCGGTCGCGAAACCCGCGATCAATTTGAACGCTCTCGGTGCGGGATTCGGAGGAATTACCGACTTTCTAGTGGTGGCTCGGGCTCTGGAAGACATCGGAGTAACCGCTTATGCCGGAGCCGCGCCGCTGATCTCGGATAAGGCAATTTTGGGTGCCGCTGCCCGAATCGCGCAGACCGAAGCCGAACACGCAGCCAATATTCGTCTGCAGATCGCCGTCCTCGGCATTCCGACCATGCTGCTCGATGGGGTTGATATCCTTCCGCCGCCCTCCGGTCAGAATTTCTTCTCCGTAGACAATAACGCGCTGACCCAGACCCGAACTCCAGGTCAAGTTCTCTTTTTGGCTTACGGCAACAAGGCAAATGCCACCTCGGGCGGTTTCTACCCGAGCGGCGTAAACGGCACAATCAATATGTCGTCCGCCGGCGTAGCGATCATGAATCAGACGGTGGCGACGGTGACTCCGAGCACCATGACCACGAATCAAAGTTCGATCACTCTGGATGCGAGTTCGTCGGTGAGTGCAGGCGGCGCGCTGACCTACCTCTACTCCGTAGCACCCGGTGGTTTAACGCCAGCCATTCTACAGACGATGAACAATCCGAAAGCGATCGTTCAGTTCGTCAATGGCCCCGGTGTTTACAATCTCCTCCTGACGGTAACCGATGCGAATGGAAAGACATCCACCGCACCGATCACCCTCACTTACAAGCCGTAAGCTGCTTATGAACGGGGCGGGAACGATGGTTTCCGCCCTCCTACCTTCCAAACCTCTCTACCGAACGAGCTTTAGCCTTCAACATTTCTTCTTCCCGATTCTTGGGCGGTGCATTCGTTTCCAGTGAACGGAAGAGACGAGCCGCCACATCCGCTATTTCCTCGACGGCAGCCAGGAACACCCCCTCGTTGGCTCTCGACGGTTTGTGAACACCGCTTACTTTCCGTACAAACTGAAGAGAAGCGGCCCGAAGTTCGTCCGCAGTTACAGGTGGCTCAAAGTTATAAAGTGTCTTGATGTTCCGGCACATTGTGACAACTTTAGTTTAAGCGCTTAATTGGGACCGCGAGCGATCTTCTTGCTCTTTCAGGTTTCCGGAGTCAAAGCGGGACCGAAATCGTCGAAGTCGAATATCTGACGGATTTCGATCTCGGTGTCTGCTCTATGCGGATTCGGGCAGCATTTGACCAGCGCCCTTAGAGGTGGGCTGCAGTCCTTCGCCGGCCAACATAACCCCGGCCTTCACAAGCTCCTCGTTGAACTTTACCATGTCCGCAAGCAGCTTCTCGTCTGGAAGAACGCCTGCTTCGGAGTCCGGGGTGGCTTTGATCAGAATCATGAACTTCATGGTCATGCTCCTCTCATCTTAGTGTCGAATGGGCGCAGCTCAAATCGACACTCAAGGCTTTGCGTAAAACTTTCCGCAGCAACGCCTTAAAAGGCCCTTTTATTGGCGATTTCTTGTGGCATGTAAATTGCTCTCGCTTTGCCGGAGGCGTTATGAAATACATGTTTGCATGGATGCTGGGGATCCCCGGCGGCTTGATCGTTCTATGGTTCCTCTTTAATCACATGCACTAGACGGTCTGGTCGCCCGCCGTATAATCAAGGCAAACAGCCTTGTCATGAATATTCACAAAGCCGTGATTACGGCGGCCGGCAGGAATCAGCGTGCGCTCCCGTTGCAAACTTTGGTCGATCGCGATGGGAATGAAAAGAGCGTCCTGCGCATCATTATTGAAGAAGTTCTAACAGCGCAGATCGATGAAATTTGCGTAGTCGTGTCACCGGGCGATGAAGCGGCTTATGCGCGAGCGGTAGGGACGAGCGAAAGCATGGTCCGCTTCATTGAACAGCTTGAGCCATTAGGTTATGGTCAGGCGCTTTACTGCGCTCGAAAGTTCGTCGGGCACGAGCCGTTCCTCCATCTGGTTGGGGACCATCTCCATGTTAGTCACACCGGCACTGGCTGCGCCCAGCAATTAGTGCGGGTCGCCACCGAAGAAAAGTGTGCTATTTCAGCGGTGCAAGCTACTCGCGAGAACGTTATTCAGCATTATGGAACAGTGTCTGGACCGAAGATTTCGGACCGAGAAAATCTTTACCGCATCGAAAATGTTATCGAGAAACCAACTCCGACTGAAGCGGAACAAAGGCTTATCGTGGCGGGCATGCGCGCTGGCCACTATCTCTGCTTTTTTGGGATGCACGTTTTCACACCCGCCATCTTTGACCTACTCGCCGGCAACGATTCTCTGTCCAATGCTTTGGCCGAGCTGGCCAAACAGGAGCGGTATCTCGCCCTGCACACTCGAAATCGGCGTTACGACGTCGGTGTGAAATATGGCCTGCTGCGGGCTCAACTCGCGCTGGCGTTAAGCGGTCGCGACCGCGACGAAGTGCTATCTCAAATGATCGAGGTGCTGGCATCCAGTAACGGTTCGCGAGCATGAGCGAACTGACCGGGATCATCGTTTCGAAAGATCCCGAGATTAGAAATCGATCGCTCGAGCAATTCTGCAGCGCTGCGAGCGCCGCCACTCTTTTAGAAGAATGCCGCTCTTTAGATCTCTTCCGCCGGAGCAGCGAAAACCTCTACGAGCGCGTTCGAGCACAGTTCTTTCTTTACGCGATTCATCGTTTTTACCTGCCTGTCAAGGAAGGGATGCAGCGCACCGGTCTCATTCCCTTCGCGGCAAACGCCAATATTCTCAAACGACGCTTTGAGGAAGGCATCCAAATCCTGCTCACAGCGCAAGCCTCGCAGGGCGCGAATGCGGCTCTGTCGAGTGCCCTTGCAGCGGCATATCACGGACTCGCTTTCCAGACTCTGGCCGACCAAGTGCGCCAAAGCGTTCGGTCCGTTAGAGGCAACCAGTGGATGTCGCGCATCGGTCATCCGGCAGATTACCCGCTGGCTATTCGCCCGGAGCTGCTGACAAAGGGAAGCACCGGCCTGTATCCGATTCTGCGCGAGACAACTCCTGTTCGCATGGATCTCTCGCACAGCGGATGGAGCGACATTTTTTTCCTGGGCATGGACTTTCCCGAGGGTGCCAGGGTACTGAACGCCTCCATTGACTTGGCGGTGCGCGGTTCCGGCGAGGGAAGCCCCCAGCCGCCGGTGGAAGCTTACCTCCGGGTGATCGAAGAACCGGTCTTACGCCTAACCAGCGTCGATCTGGGCGGGATGGCCGACATCTCGAGCTTCGCCGAAATATTCGACTTTGCCCGCGACTATCTTGGCCTGCTCAAGGCAGCCGTGATCGCGTCCGGAATGGTCCCGCCGGCAATGGAAGGCTGTTCGGAGCCGCTTTCCGATCTGCTTGCTCGGCTGGTTGGGCGAGGCATGGGCATTGAAATTGTCAGCCGCGTGCGCGATATTCCCAAAGGGTCGCGACTCGCCGTTTCCACCAACCTGCTGGCGTGCCTTATCTCGGCTTGCATGCGCGCCACGAATCAGATCCATGCGCTGACGGGAACGCTGGGGGAAGAGGATAGGCGACTGGTAGCGGCCCGCGCAATTTTAGGTGAGTGGCTGGGCGGCTCCGGCGGCGGATGGCAAGATTCGGGCGGCGTGTGGCCGGGCATAAAGCTGATCGAAGGCGTGAACGCTACGGAGGGGGATCCCGAATTTGGGGTGAGCCGAGGCCGCCTGCTGCCGGTTCACCATGTGTTGTCGGAGGATGAAATTTCAAGCGAGACCCGACAGCGGCTGCAGGCTAGTCTCGTGCTGGTCCACGGAGGAATGGCTCAAGATGTCGGCCCAATCCTCGAGATGGTGACCGAGAAATATCTGCTGCGTTCGGAAGCCGAGTGGAATGGACGCAAGCAGGCGATCTCGCTGCTCGATGAGGTTGTAGCGGATTTGCGCTCCGGCGACGTACGGGCACTCGGGTCCGCCACCGAACGAAACTTCTTCGGACCTATTCAGACGGTTATTCCTTGGGCCAGCAACCTTTATACCGAGACTCTAATCGATCGCGTGCGGAGCGAGATGGGCGACGACTTCTGGGGCTTCTGGATGCTTGGTGGCATGTCGGGCGGAGGAATGGGGTTTATTTTCGATCCGCGCAGCAAGTCCCGCGCTCAAGATCGGCTGCAGGCAATCATGACCGAAACCAAGGAACGGCTCGAGACGGCAGTGGCCTTCGCGATGCAGCCGGTGGTGTACGATTTCGCGATCAATCAGAAGGGAACCAGCGCCGAGCTGCTTACCGGCGACTCGGCGTTGATGCCTCGCGGCTATTACGACCTAGCTGTCCCCGCACTGCTGCGCATCGAACCGCGGCTGCTTCAGCCTGCGCGCCGCGCTGAGCTTGACCGCTTCGGGGCTGCTTGCCGCACAGCGCCCGAGTTGGCCGGGATGATGCAGGGTTTGTTCGAGCGTCTGCTTCCGCAAGCGGCGGAAGATACATCCGGGAAAGCGCAGCCACTGAAAGTCCTGTTGGAGCAGTTTGGTTTCGATCCGGCGCAACACGATCAAATCCGCGCCGACATGTGCAACGGTCGAATCGGACTGGCCCAGAACAGGCTGCCAGTCACGACCGGTATTCAAGACGCGCGGACAGGTGACTTGCTCGATGCAACGGCCAGTATTACCGACAGCCGTTTCGCTCGGATCGGGCTGGATGCGCTGAAAGCGGGGGAAATTGCGGTCGTGTCGCTCGCGGGGGGAGCGGGTACTCGCTGGACCAAGGGCGCAGGAGTGGTAAAAGCGCTGAACCCGTTCTGCAGACTTGGCGGACGGCATCGCAACTTCGTCGAGACACATCTCGCCAAAAGCCGCCGGACGGGACGGGCGACCGGCACGCTGGTTCCACACGTGCTTACTACCAGTTACCTCACTCACGAGCCGGTTCGGAAATGGCTGGACTCTGTGGATGGGTATAACTATCCAGGTCCGCTGCTGCTTTCGCAGGGCAAGAGCATTGGCCTGAGGCTGGTCCCGACGGCGCGCGATCTCAGGTTTGCCTGGGAAGAGATGCCCTCGCAGATTCTCGACGAGCAGAAACAAAAACTTCGCGAGAGTCTGCACGGAGCGCTGATCAATTGGGCGAGAGAAGCTGGCGAAGGAACCGATTACACGGACAATCTCCCGATGCAGTGCTTGCATCCTACCGGGCACTGGTATGAGGTGCCAAACATGCTGCGCAACGGCGTGCTTCGGGAACTGCTGGAACAGCGTCCCCAGCTTCGACATGTGATGGTCCACAACATTGACACGATGGGCGCTTGGCTTGATCCGTCCATTGTCGGATTGCACATCGACCGGGGAGCCGCGATGACCGCCGAGGTGATCGCCCGCCAGATTGACGATCGGGGCGGGGGATTGGCCCGCATCAATGGACGGCTGCGCATCATTGAGGGTCTGGCCCTACCCTCCGAGGAGTCGGAGTCGGGATTGTCTTACTACAACTCGAACACGATATGGATGGATATTGACCTGTTGCTGGGCGCGTTCTCGCTCGATAGGCGGGATCTGGATGATGAGGCCAAGGTGGCATCGGCAGTCCGGAACGTGGCGGCGCGGATGCCAACCTATATTACGATCAAGGACGTGAAGAAGCGATGGGGCAAAGGCCAGGAGGACATTTTCCCGGTGGCGCAATTTGAGAAGCTATGGGGAGACATGACCGCGCTGCCTGAAATCGATTGCGCGTTTATGGCAGTGCCGCGCGTGCGGGGGCAGCAATTGAAGGAGCCGGCTCAACTCGATGGCTGGTTGCGCGATGGATCGGCAGCTCACGTGAATTCGCTCTGCGACTGGGAGTAGGACCATGCGGCTGAAGATTTGCCAGGTTGGCGAGCCGGCACTCCGGCAAAATGCCCGCGTTCTGTCGCGAGAAGACATTTTAAGCGGTTACCTGCAGGAGCTGATCGAGTGGATGCGGGAAACTACGCGAGACGCGCCCGGCGTTGGCCTGGCTGCGCCCCAGGTTGGTTTGCCAATTCAGTTAGCTGTGATCGAGGATAGGCCTGAGTATATCGAGCGCATCGGTTCATCGCACGCGGCAGAGCGACAACGCAATCCGGTTCCGTTCCATGTCATCATAAATCCCAAGCTGAGGGTGGAAGGGACGGAAATAGCCGAATTTTTCGAGGGGTGTCTCAGCCTGGCCGGGTTCGGGGCTCTGGTGCCGCGGTCGCTTCAGGTGAGCGTCGAGTGTCTGGATCATAGGGGTGAGGCAGTTTCCATTCGCGCCGAAGGCTGGTATGCCCGAATCCTGCAACATGAGATCGATCACTTGAACGGGATCCTGTACATTGATCGCATGTTGCCGCGCTCGTTTTCGACCCAGGAAAATTACGTTCGGTATGGGAAGGGGGAAACCAGTATGCTCACCGAGCCGCGAGGTTGACGCGAGCGGCTCGGCGAAAATGTTTTAAGCGCCCTTGTAGCGCGTATAGTCCAAGACCTTGGCCAGCACACCGGTTCGCGTGGTCGCGTCCATCTTGATCATGATCAAACGCAAGAACGCGCGGACTGTGTTCGGACTGATATGCATGCGCTCGGCGAGTTCTTTGCTGGTCAACCCCAGCGAGATCCCTCTCAGCGCTTCCTGTTCGCGATCCGTTAACCGGTACTCCGCAGCAACCTTGTGAATGGCATCACTGGCTGCTCCGTCTCTCTCAAAATGAAGCACCAGGACGGGTTGCGTCAGGACTCCTGGCTGAGGCTCCACGAGATAGGTGCGGCAGACGTACTCGAATCTGCCGTTCCGAAAATGCGTTTCCCCGGACGACAACTCGGCCGGCGTGCAATTGCGGACGAATTCCAAAACCTCTTGGGGAATTTGAACGGCGTCAGGGTTCGAGCCTGGTTGGCCCGAATCCGTCAAGATCGCCGCGGCTCCCCGGTCGACGGCGAGTGGCTTGAGAGACAGGTCCGTGACAACCATGCCGACTCGAGCTGTGAGGGTTGAGCGATTGGCCTCTTGTGCCCCGGAATGCCTTAATGTAGCTTTCTTCGTTGGTGCCATGGGTTTTCTCGTAGGTTGAACTGAGGGGCGCGGCCGAACTGTTTTCTCGAGTCCGCGCCCCATGATCTTAAGGAATGTACCGGAAGATGGATGTTCCCCAGTTGGCTAGCGGAGTACGCGGCCCGTTCGGTATGTATTCCGCACCCATCCAGATGGAGCCATCGCTGGCCGCCACTGCTGCGGAATAATCACCCCAGCGGGCAACGGGGCCACTGTCTCCGTAGCCGGTGAAACCATCCTCGGGAGCCACTCCAGGAGCCTGGATCAGAACGGTGGACCCAGTGGTAAGCGAGTCGATCGGTATGAATGCGGTGCTCGGGAAGTAGTCGGGACCCACCAGGCTGAAGGAGATCGCGCCCTTGCCCTGAGCGTTTACCGCAATGGCGGGGCGAAGCAGCGAATTGTTCCGCACAGCCAGGTAACCGCCGCGCAGAGTAGTGCCGCCCAATACTGCGCCACGGAAACTGGGGGAAATAATCGCATAAACGCCTCCGGCCAGGATTTTCGGCTGGTCGTCGACAACCTGGGTCGCGAAGGTGGCATACAGCTTGCCGCCAGCATACGAAACCGACAGAACGCGTGTATCGCCTCCGTCGATGAAGGGCAGAGCGCCGCCCTGAGTGGATCCGTACGGAAGTGGGCCAGGACGCTGGATCGCAATGTCTGGAGAAGAGTAGGGCAGTGCCGCGATTGTGGTCTGAGTTAAAGACAGGCTCGGAAAAAGCCCGTTGAGCGAAGCGGTGTTGCTCATGAACCAAAGAGCGAGGTTGGTGTCGGGCAAGAATCGCGCTTGGCTGCTCACGAAATATTCCCCTCCGCCGCCGGCCAGAAACGGGGTGGCGCCCGGAGGGGTGGTGGCGGGTTGAATCGCAAATTCGTAGCCGCTGTTGAAGGGAAGCAGGAATGACTGCATGGTCGGCGCGGTTGCGCCGGCGGCCAGCGAGGCCTTCGAAATGGCTAGAATACCCGCATCCACGAATTGGCTGAAGAACGTGTCATATTCGTTGAAGCTCACGAAAAACCCGTACTGGTCCGAGCCGATCTGCGGATAATCCGCCACGCACGGGCAGCGGGGGTTTGCCGCATCGGTGGTGTTCATCGTGTATACGTTGTAAGTCTGAGTGGGATCGGAAGTTTGGCTCACCGCAATATATAGGTGAGAGGAGTCGAGATTGTTGCCGAAGATGTCTTCATCCTGGGCGCGCTGCAGGATGAACCAGCGAGCGATGCTTTGATCGTAGTAAACGCGGATATCGGTCGGAAATACTCCATAGCCTGTGCCGGAATTGTTCGATCGATCGATAGCGGGCCCTACGCCAAACACTTGGTTTGTGGCCAAAACTTTGGGAAGCACCGGGGTTCCGGTCATGCTGTAGATTTGAACGGCGTTGTTCACGCCTTCCAGAATGTAGCCGTTCGCCACCGCGATGCTGGGCGACGGAGGCTCGACGCTAAACTGATTCCCATTGTTCGATTGACGCTGATCAAAATGGCTAAGCGCGTTAAACCCGAAGACTCCGGACATGCCAATCGGCAGGCTCTGCATGCTGGGCGTGGCGATCGCCGCCGCGATTCTTGCGGCTGAAAGTTTCGCAAAAGGCTTGGTCGGCTTGAATTCCGGGTAAGCGTGCGAGAGCACCGACTGCGCTTGGATCTGCGACTGGGCCAGCAGGGATAAATTTACGATGGCGGTGCGCACAAGCTGGCCGGTGGCGACTGATCCCACAAAGTGATTTTGGGTCTGAGCGGCCAGGGGAAGTCCGGCGGCAAGCGCGATTCCAAGAAGAGCGAGAGAGGAGGACTTCATCCGATTGTCGCCTCCGTGTTGGCGCGGTTGCGGCGATTGACAAAGTGCTTCGCAACCACGACACCCATGCTCAGTGCAAGCAACGAGAGAGTGCCGGGTTCCGGTACGGTGGGTCCCGAGCCCGTGGGCGCGGTAAAGCCGGCAACGGTCAGGACGCCAGGTCCGCCCTGGTTGTCCTGCACGATGCGAAAGCCAAATCTCTGTCCGGAGGCGACTGTGAAGGACGCGTTGCCAGTCTGTCCAGTGGTATCGGCCAGTTGCGTGAAGACATTTCCGAGCAAGTAGCCTGCGATATCGGCTCCCGGCAAATCGGTGGATGAATAGGAATATTGGAAATGAACCATGCCTGCGGCGGCCGCGGCTGCCGTCAAATCCGTGGTGCCTGGGCAACCGCTGCCGCTATCGCTTCCGGTCAGGATCACCGAGAGCCCGTTGTCGGGCGTGGTGGCCGATCCAGTCGGCGTGTCCAAGCCGCAAGTTGAGGTGTCCTTGAGTGTGAAGTTGTTCAGCGCGTACGAACCGACGAAGGCCGCGTCCGCGTGATGTGAGAAAAGCAAACCGATCGCCAGCGCTCCGCACAAGTGCAGGGCAGAGCGGTGTCCGCTTGAAGTAACTAGATTTCGAAAACAATGCCGCAGACTATATATAGTAGTTTTCATAGACAAAATTAAATGCAACCTCTCCGATGCGGATTCTATCGAGGCGATCCGCTGCTTGATATCCCGCAAGGCTCACGCATCGATTTAGCAATCTTTCAGTGCTAAGCGCTACCTAGGGAAAGCTAAGCTTCCCACAAGTAGGTCGTGTTTGCAAGCAGATCTACTACGCTAAATTGACGGTACTAACGGTACTGGGAGATTGCATTTGAGGCCCGTTCACGTATCCCCCTTCGGGACTGAGGCGAACTCCGACACACTCCGAATGAAGACCTTTGAGTGGGATGTAAACACTTAATATATAAGTGGTTGGTCTCGCGAAACGCCGTCTGCGAACGTTGATTCTGGCGGAGTACTACTAGGAACTTTTGAATCTTAAGTGGTTACTTTCGATCCAGCGGCTTGTCCAGTACAGCTTAGAATTCTTGCGTTCGAAAGCTACGCGAAATGTCTAGTTAGGCCACAGTAGGAGAACTGTAACGCCGATTACTTAGACTTGCTCAGAATCAATCAAGTGCGACCGGGAATCTTGAGATCGTCGGTCCGCCTGGCGTCGGGGGGCGGGGTAAAGCTGAATTCTTTCTCGTCCACCTTTTCGCCCACGCGAAAATCCGTAAAAACATAATCGCATCGCACGAGCGTTTTGGCGCCCTCGGACTCGATTGATCTGACCCAAGTCGCGCGCACGATACTTAGCGTTGCGCGATCTACTGTCAGGTAGAGCAGGGTCTGACGCCCCTGCGGATCTTTCTCGGACAGCACCGTCAGAACAGTCCCTCTGATAAACGAGACCTCGGCGGTTTTCTCCAGCTTGGCGAGAACGGGAACGAATTCTCTGGCGAACCGCTCGGGCGTGGCCTTTGCGAGTTCTGGAAAATCGCCCCGCGCTGAATCCTTAGCGTCTTGGGAATTCACGGCTCGTTCCGCGTACCGAGGAGGGTCGGGAACAAAGGTTGAGATCTTCCGTCCATCGGAGATCACGGAATATTCGGATTTTTCCGACTTCTCTTTCTCGCTTTTCACGTTGACAAACGATTTTCCATCCGGAGCGGCCGCGAGCTTGACCTTTCCCTTGGCCAGCACAATCTTGGGATCTTCGCCCTCTTGCCGCGCAACCTCCACGCTGGCGGAGAAGGCGTAGCGCTTGACCTCGGCAAACTTCTGGGAAACGTTCTTCAATAGGTCCACAGCAGCCGGGTCGGACGGCTGTGCCTGCGCGCCGGTTGCGGCTGCTAATAGGACGAACCCACGAATAAGAAAAGAACGTCGAATTTCGAACATAAGAGGAGTAAGCCTTTTTCGGTCGAGCATTTTTGGGTCGAAAGTTACTTTAAGCACCGTCAAAAGGGCGCTTGAGCAAATGGTAACAGATCGCGCGAGAAGGGCGCGAACCCCCCTTCCGATGCAGGAATAGGCGCAATGGACGAGAGATTGAGCGTAGTTTCCAGGCCTATTTCAATTTGAGACTTGTTTCTAGCATGGCGCTAAGGTAACATCTTCAAACAGAGGCTATTCCATGAACTTTCGTATTTTGACCACTTCCGCGGCAATCATTCTGTGCTCGATGGCCGCTTTCGCTCAGGACGGTCCGTTCCAGGTTCGTTACGCATCGAATCTGGCCATCGGTGATTCCGTCGTGAACATCACCAACAGCGGCGCCAGCTCGACTCTTGCGTTTCTTCCGCCAGCCAACGCGCAGAATGGCAACATCTGCGCCAACGTTTACACCTTCTCGCCCGACGAGCAGCTGGTTTCCTGCTGCACCTGCCTGGTCACTCCGGACGGGCTCGCTTCGCTTTCGGCCAACAACGACCTGGTTAACAATACCTTGACGCCTGGCCGTCCCACTTCGATCGTGATCAAGATTTTGGCGTCTTCCGGCGTGGCCGCTCCTGCCAACGCCACCGCCGCTTCTTGCAACGCTTCCACGGTTGGAACGGGCGCTAACCTGATCGTACCGGGTCTGGTTGCGTTCGGCACCACCATCCATGCAGTTCCCGTGACGCCTGGCACCCCCGCCGGCACCTACGGCGTGACCGAGACCGCTTTCGTCAACGCGACGCTGAGCGCCGCCGAATTGACCCGCATCACCTCGCTTTGCGGCTTCATCCAGATCACTGGCAGCGGATTCGGCGTTTGCCGCTCCTGCCGTCTGGGCGGATTGGGCGGATCGAGGCAGTAACTGAATAGTTACGACTGTTCAGCAGTTGTTTTGATTTAGAAACTTGGATAACCGGGCACTCCGGTTATCCAAGTCCTTAGTTACATCAACCATCTTGTGTAAAACAATATTCCTTCATTTATGACTCTTAGAACTTTCGCATTCATAGGTATTTGTTCCGCCGGGATTCTTCCGATCGCCGCTGCTGAGAAGAGCTCCGGCGCATCGCTAGCCGCCGGTCCCGTAGTCGTCGAGGTGGACGGCGCGAAGTTGACTGCCGCCGACGTTGAGCGGAAAAAGTCCGGGTCCCTGTTTCAGGCCCGCAATGCATTTTATCAAGCCCAGCGCAAGGCTGTGGAGGAGTTCGTCGACGATTACATCCTCGAGCGACAGGCCGAGAGAGAGCACCTGACCGTGGCTCAATTAATCGAAAAGCACGTCACATCCACTCTTCCCAAAGATCCATCCGAAGAATCTCTCAGGATCTACTTCGAAGGCGTGCAAACGACGGAAACCTTCGAGGCGGTGCGCCCTCAGATCGTCGAGCACATACGGCAGGCTCGGCTAGACAAGGCGAAGGCGGCTTACATGAACGGCCTGAAGAGCGAGACTAAGGTTGCGCTGCGGCTGGCTGCTCCGCGTGTGCCGGTATCACTCAAAGATACGCCTCTGAGGGGACGCCCGGATGCGAAGGTAACCATCGTCGAGTACGCCGATTTCGAATGTCCTGCATGCCAGCAATCGCAGCCCGGTCTGGACAAGCTGGAGGCGGAGTACAAGGGCAAGGTAGCGTTTGCCTATAAGGATGTCCCGCTGCCCATGCACAGCCATGCGCAGAAGGCGGCCGAAGCGTCGCACTGTGCGGGAGCGCAAGGCAAGTATTGGGAGTATCACGACAAGCTGTTCGCATCGAGGCAGCTCGATGTGGCGCAGCTGAAAGACCACGCCCGATCCTTGAATCTGGATGGAAAGGCATTCGATAAGTGCCTGGATTCGGGTGAACAAGCCGATCTGGTGAAAGCTCAGCTGGCGGAAGGGCAAGGCTATCAAATACAAGGAACGCCGAGCTTCTTCATCAACGGTCGTTTCTTTAGCGGCGGCATGACCTACGAGCAGTTGCGGGTGATCGTCGACGAAGAGCTCGGGCCGCAGGGCACTCAGACCGCCCAGCGGTAACTTTGTTTTCGCAACCCGCTTCCTTGGCGCGCGGTTTGGCAACCGAGCCACGGGTTCAAGGGGGCGTTGCTTTTCGGGGTCGGCGAGCTGTTTGGTCAGCCTCCGGCCTCTGATGGATTTTTAACGCTCTAATCAAGTCTTCTTAATTCGTTTTTATCGTCCAGGGGTAAATCAGTGCGCAAAATTCAATTCGCAGCCATTCTCGCCATCTGTATTTTTTCTTCCGTGCGGGCAGGGGATACCTTGTCTATTCGCAACTATCGAGTAGTGGAAACGCACCGCGTCTCGCCAACGCTTAACAGCGTGACGTATAGCGCGGACGTAATGAACCCCGGAGCGGCGCTAGCTGTCGTATCGGCGACCGTATCGAGCGCGGACGGCAACATCAGAATCGCACAGGATACTCTGGTTTTCGTCCCGCTGGCGGCAAACAGCCAAGTTGCCAGCAGGAACACTTTCACTGTATTGATCGATAGCCGCGTCCCGTTCGACGCCTCGAAGCTTCGTTGGACGTTCCGGGGCGGGCCAGCCTCGCCGATCGCGGACGCAGGACCCAGCCAAACCGCGAGGGTTGGCAGCGCCGTGAAGCTCCAGGGGGGCGGTTCGACGAATCCCGGCGGCTCAGGCACTCTAATGTATCGCTGGGCAGTGGCTTCCCGACCCGAAGGAAGCGCGGCCGTTGTGGACAATCCGGCCAGCGTCGACCCGATCTTCTCCGCCGATATTGCCGGTGCCTATGAATTGAAGCTGACGGTTGACAATGGCGCCGCGATCAGCACCGCCTCAACTTTCATTAATACCCTAAATACGCCTCCGGTTGCCGATGCCGGCCGCAATCGAACGGTCCCCGTGGCATCCACCGTGACCTTGAACGGCAGCGGGTCGTCGGACGTGGATGGCAATGCGCTGAGATACTCGTGGGTTTTAGTGAGCCGGCCTGCCCGAAGCAAGGCTGTGCTTCGAAATGCAAATTCCGTCGCGCCCGCGTTCGTGGCCGACGAGTCCGGCACCTATGTCGCGCAGCTGGTGGTGAACGATGGAACGGCGGACGGGAATCCTTCCGTTGTCTCGATTACAACTGGAAACACCCCTCCGGTGGCAAACGCGGATGTGAACCGGGTAGTCGAACCGAATGCAATCGTGCGGCTGAACGGTTCGGGTTCCACCGATGTGGACGGAAACGAGCTTACTTACCATTGGATCCTGCTCTCAACGCCGTTGGGAAGCGCGGCGGCTCTGAACGACGGAAATGCGGTCGATCCGACCTTCACGGCTGACTTGCCGGGCACCTATGTCGCGCAGCTGATCGTCCACGACGGACAGGTGAACAGCGTTCCCACGACGGTCTGGATCACAACCGACGCGGCGCTCGCGCCGGAAGCGAAGGCTGGATTCGATCAGACCGTTGCCGTGAACAGCGTGGTTTCCCTGGACGGCCGGGGCAGCGACCCGCAGGCAAGGCAGCTTGCAAACCGCTGGACTCTCATTTCGAGGCCGGAGGGAAGCAGCGCCGCCATTGAGAATGGCAACGACGCAAATCCAACCTTTATCGCGGACCAGCCGGGCGACTATGTCGCCCAATTGATCGTGAACAACGGCATGTTCGACAGCGCGCCATCCACCGTGAAGGTCACCACGAAGAACACTGCGCCGCTCGCGAGGGGAGGCCGCAATCTCAGCGTGAAAATCGGGGACAGCGTGCAGTTGGACGGCAGCGCCTCCTCGGATGCGGACCGCGATGCGCTCGCCTACCGATGGTCGTTCATGCGCCGTCCGAGCGGAAGCAACGCATCCTTGTCTGGAGCCGAGACGGTCGCGCCTGCTTTCGTGGCGGACCTGCCCGGGTTGTACGTGGTGCAATTAATTGCCACCGACGGCCAATCCCGAAGCACTCCAGTTACCGTGAGCGTGGAGGCGTCCGGTTCGCAAGTGATCGGGCTTAGCCCCGATCCTTTAAATCTCAACACAATCGTATCGGGGACCTTGACAATCACGCTCCCCTCGCCAGCGCCTGCGGGTGGTCAGGTAGTCAATCTTTTCGTGAGCGACCCCAGCATTGCGGGCGCGCCATCGAACGTTACGGTACCCGAGGGTTCCACGACCGTGACCGTGGAGATCACGCCAAGCAGGTCTGGAAGCACTACGATCCTGGCGGCTTCTTCGGGTTTTGCGCCCAATAGCATCAGAGTCAACGTGACGACACCGGTAATCACCCTCACTCTGGACTCCAGCAGCATCGGGCTGGGGCGCACAGTGAACGGCTTGGTGACTCTCAGCGCTCCGGCGCAGTCGGGCGGCGCCACGATTTTCCTCGCCGGGCGTCCCGATGGCATAGTAACCGTGCCAAACACAGTGACTGTGGCTGCAGGCAGCACGACTGCCCCGTTTACTGTCACGGGCGCGGCGGAAGGCTCCGCTCTGATCACGGCGGGCTCGGCCGGCTACATCACCGGCACGATCGACGTCAAAGTTGTCAAGCTCTTCGGTCAAATTACCTTCCCGGCTGGGAACATCACGATCGGGACCAATCAGCCGGTAACTTACCCTGTCGCGCTCATCTTTCCCGCACCCGCTGGCGGCGTCACTGTAAGCTTGGCGAGCAGCGATCCTTCGAAAGTCACGATCAACATGTCGAGTGTGCTGATTCCCGCGGGGTCGACCACTCCGGCGGTTCAGCCGACGGTCACCGGCCTTAATTTCGGATCGGCGTCGATCAGCGCCTCGGCGCCCGGGTTCGCGGGAGTCACCGGCGTCGTGCAGGTTACCGGGTCGCTCAGCTTCTCGCCGTCCAGCATTACGCTCGGAACGAATTCAGCGACCGTTATTCTGAACTTGTCCTCGCCGGCGCCCCAGGGGGGGATCACGGTCAATTTGATTTCGGACAACCCGAAAGTAGCGACCGTTCCCGCCACGGCGAGTTTCCCGGGCGGCGCGAGCATCGCGGCTGTAACGATCACAAACGTTTCCGCAGGCTCTACCGTCATTCACGCAAGCGCGCCGCCGAACCTGGCGGACGCGACGATCACCGTAAACGTTGCCAGCTTTGGAGGAATTACTATTCCCGCCAACGTGATATTGGCGCCCGGGCAGACCCTTCCATTTCCGGTTACTCTCAACGCGCCTGCTCAGGCGGGCGGCGTCACGATCGCCTTGCAGAGCAGCGACACCTCCAAAGTGTCTCTCTCGGCAGCTAGCGTGACGATTGCCGGCGGGGCGACGACGCCCTCCGTTCAACCCCAAGTTACGGGGACCGGCTTCGGCTCGGCGACGATCACTGCTTCGGCTCCGGGATACACTTCGGCCACTCGGACGGTGGTCGTCAACGGCGTCTTAAGCTTCACTCCGCAGACTCTTACGATCAACGCTCCCGGACCGCAGAGCCTGACCTTGAATCTGTCCGGTCCGGCCCCCGCCGCGCTCCTGGTCAATCTCGCTTCCAGCAATCCTGCCGTGGCCACCGTTCCCGCAAATGTCATCTTGGCTGCGGGCGCTTCGTCGGTCACGGTTCCGGTGACAAGTCTTGCGCCGGGTTCGACGTCGATCACCGCTACCACGAGCGTGGCGAACGTGTCCAACGCCACAGCCACGGTAATCATCTCGAACAGTTTCCTGACGGGATCGATCAGCTTGCAGTCGAACGTGAAAGTAGGACCGAACCAATCGGAGCCGATTGCGGTCACGCTCTCAGGGCCGGCCGGGGCTGGCGGCGTCACGGTATCGCTGACGAGCAGCGACCCGTCGGTCACCGTAACTGCGAGCGTGTTTATTCCCGCAGGAGCGGTCTCGCCGGGCACGCAGCCCCAGGTAACCGGGGTGAACTTCGGCTCCTCCACGATCACAGCCTCGGCTGCCACCTATGCGCCTGCCAGTCAAGCAGTGCAGGTGGTGGCGGCGCTGAGTTTCTCGCCGTCGAGCATTTCCATCAACGGGACAGCGACGCAGAACCTAACTCTGAATTTGTCCGCTCCGGCGCCTGCCGGCGGATTGCTCGTCAACCTGAGTTCGAACAACGCGGGCGTGGCCACGGTTCCCGCCACAGTGACCATCGCGGGCAATACATCGAGCGTGAGCGTCCCGGTGACGGGCGTGGGAGCGGGCTCGGCCACGATCAGCGCCAACGCGAACAATGCGAATGTGACGGGCGCCAGTGCGACCGCAACCGTCGTTCCAGCGATGGACATCATCCTGCCGACCAACTTGATCGTGGCGCCTGGCGATCAAGTCGGGTTCCAAGTCAAGCTGGCATCGCCGGCGAAGGCGGGAGGCGTGTTCGTCACGCTGACCAGCAGCGACCCGTCCAAATTCACTCTATCGCAATCCTCCATTTACTTCCCGGAGGGATCAACTACCTCCTTCACGATCCAGGTGAACGGGATCGGTTTTGGCACGGCCTCGCTCAGCGCCACGGCAAACGGGCTGCTGGGCGACACCGAGACGGTCAAAGTTGCGACTTCGGGAGCGTTCTCGCCCTCCAGTGCAACCATTACCGGTGCCGGGGTAACCCAGATTCTGTCTCTGAGCCTGTCTAATCCGGCTCCGGCGGGCGGACTTACCGTGAATCTCAGCTCCAGCAACACGGGCGTAGCCACCGTTCCGGCGACCGTAAGTTTCGCGGCCAACACCAGCTTTGCGAGCGTTCCGGTGACCTCGACGGGCGCGGGCACGGCGGTGATTCACGCCAACTCGCTCACTTTGGCCGACACCACGGCCAACATCACCGTGATTGGAACGGGGACCATCGGGCTGCCTGCGAATGTCAGCGTCAATCTTGGCCAGACCGTCCCGTTCCCGATTACTTTGGGAGGTCTGGCACCTCCGGGCGGGGTTACCGTTTCGCTGAGCAGCAGCGATCCCTCGAAGATTTCGATCTCGCCGGCCAGTGTTTTCATTCCGCAAGGCGCGACCACGCCAGCTGTGCAGCCGGTCTTGACCGGGTTGAATATCGGAACGGTGACCATCTCGGCTTCGGCGCTTGGCTATTCGCAGGCCACGGTTGCGGTCCAGGGCAGGGGAATGCTGAGCTTCTTGCCGCCCTCGATCACGATTAGCGGGAACGGCACTCAGAACGTGCTGCTCTCGCTCGGTGCGCCCGCCCCGGCAGGCGGCCTGTTTGTCACGCTGACTTCGGACAACCCGTCCGTCGCCCAGGTGCAGCAGAGCGTGGCCTTCTTCCCGGATGGCAGCTCTCAGGCCACGAACGTCATCCCAATCACGGCCACCGGCTCGGGCACCACGCTGATTCACGCGAGCGCGCTTCCCTACATCCCGGATGCGGTTCTTACAGTTTCGGTGGTTGGTCCGGGAGCCATCAGCTTGCCGGCCGGAGTCACCCTTGCGCCCAAGCAAACTGTTGCGTTCCCTGTGACGCTCTCTTCGCCCGCGCCGGCCGGCGGCGTCACGGTTTCACTGAGCACGAGCGATCCTTCCAAGGCTACGCTTTCGACCCCCAGCGTCTTTATCGCCGGGGGCTCCACTACGCCTGCCTCGCAGCCGCAAGTTACCGCCGTGAATTTCGGCACCGTTACCATCGGCGCCTCGGCTCCGAATTATTCATCGGCCAGCCAAGCCGTGCAGGTGAACGGGACGCTGATCTTCTCGCCCCAGAGCTTGACTCTCAATAGCGGGACCAGCCAAACCATCACGCTCAATCTGTCAGCGCCGGTTCCGACTCCTATTACCGTAACGCTGACTTCCAACAATTCCAGTGTGGTCGCGGTTCCCTCGAGCGTGACCTTTGCCGCGGGCACGACCAGCGTCAGCGTGACGCTGAACGGCGTCGGAGCTGGTGCGGCCACAATCACGGCCAATCCCGGTGCGCCGAACGTAACCAGCGCTACAGCGAATATTACGGTTGTGTCGGCGATGCAAGGCAGCATCCTGCTGCCGGCCAACGTGAAAGTCGGCACCAATCAGTCCGTCGCGTTTCCGATCACGTTATCCATTCCCGCTCCTGCGGGCGGAGTGACCGTCTCGCTCTCTTCGAGCGATCCATCGGTGACGGTGACGCCCTCGGTATTCATTGCGGGCGGAGCCGTTACTCCGGCTACCCAGCCTCAGGTGAGCGGCGTGAACTTCGGGAGTTCGGTAATCAGCGCCAGCGCCAGCGGGTATGCTCCCGCCAGCCAGTCTGTCCAGGTGGGGGCTGCGCTCAACTTCTCGCCAAACACCTCGACGGTGGTGGGAACCAACACCAACAATCTCGCCCTGACCCTTTCGGCTCCGGCACCGGCTGGCGGGTTGACGATCAATCTGAGCTCGAGCAATACCGGCGCGGCTTCGGTTCCGGCAACGGTCGTCTTTGCCCCGAACGCCACCAGCGCGAACGTGCCGGTGACGGGCGTGGGCCCGGGATCGGCTACGATCACGGCCAGCAGCAACGCTCCGAACGTAACGAGCGCGACCGCGAGCATTCTCGTCACGTCTCCCGACATCGTGATCCCTTCCGGGCTCAAAGTGGCTCCGGGCCAGTCGCTGAATTTCCAAGTTAAGCTTGCGAATCCGGCCAAGGCTGGCGGGGTTTTCGTAACGTTGGCTAGCAGCGATACTTCGAAGCTGACGGTAAACCCCACTCTCGTATTCGTACCCGAGGGCGCCACCATCGCCAGCATCCAGCCCGCTCTGTCGGGTGTGGATTTTGGAACTGCGAATCTTAGCGCCACATCGCCTGGTCTTATCGGAGACACCGAGGTCGTGCAAGTCGGCGGAACGCTTTCCTTCTCGCCGTCCAGCTCGACTGTGAGCGGATTAGGGATCACTCAGAGCATCGCCCTCAATCTGTCGGTTCCCGCCCCCGCGGCGGGCTTGGTGATCAGCCTCAATTCGAGCAACACGGGCGTGGCCACGGTTCCCACCACGGTGACTTTCTCGCCCAACAGCACCAGCGTCAGCGTTCCGGTGACGACCATCGCCGGGGGGTCAACCGTGATCCATGCAGCAGGCCTGAACGTTGGGACTGCCGACGCCAGCGTAACGGTGCTAGCTCCGGGAACCATCGGACTGCCCGCCAACCTAAGCATCATGCTGGGCCAGACTTTGCCCTACCCGGTCATGCTGGGTGCTCCCTCGCCTTCGGGGGTCACGGTGACCCTGACCGTCAGCGACTCGTTTAAAGGCAAACTCTCAACGACCAGCGTGTTCATTCCGGCGGGTGCGACGGTGCCGGCTGTTCAGCCGACCATTACCGGGCTCAATATCGGAGCCTATACGGTCAGCGCATCGGCGCCGGGCTTTGCGACGGCGACTCAGAACCTTCAAACCACGGATACCGTCAAGTGGATGCCTACGTCCATAACGCTTAGCGCCAACAGCATGCAGATTGTATTGTTAGCGCTCGCGTCGGCAGCTCCTCCCGGCGATACGACCCAGGGCCGCTGCTCGTTTGGCGATTTGTGCGCGGTTACCCTCAACCTCAGCTCCGACAATCCCGCCGTGGCACAGGTGCAATCGTCTGTGAACTTCTTCCCGGATGGCAGTTCGCAGGCGATCGACGCAATCCCAATCATAGGGATCGGGCCGGGCACTACCGTGATCCACGCCAGCGCGCTTCCGTACGTACCGGATGCGACCCTAATCGTCACAGTGACGCCGGAAGGGCAGATGTCCGTTTCTGCCTTGCCGCCGCTCTCTCGATAACTCCCGCCAAGTTGCGAACCGCCGGCCTTTTCTGGCCGGCGGTTCCAAACTTTCCTAAGACCACTTCATTCGGCTGAAAGCCGACCTGCTTCACAGCCCCCTTCCTAGTTTCATCCTAATAACCCACATCGCCATCTGCAGCCGCTATTTCATGGCTGCTCTCCGATGTAGTACCAATTCGGTTTCCACCACCCGCTGTATCGTCTGCCGCAAGACTGATAGGCTTCCGAAGCGTGAGCAATCCCGGCCTCACCGAATGGCCTGAACACGCGAATTTCGACTGGCAAACTACTCCTAGTTACCCGCATCTGCTAAGGTGAACTAGTCATTTTGATTAGTTCATTTAGACCATTTACCGTAGGCCGCGTAGCAGGGTACCTTATCTAACGGAGGCTTTACCATGAACTCTCGTGCATTTTCATTTGTGGCGGTTCTGTCGCTCTCGACAGTTGCCGCTTTCGCCCAGGACGGCCCGTTCCAGGTTCGGTACGCATCGAATTTGGCTATCGGTGATTCCGTCGTGAACATCACCAACAGCGGCGCCAGTTCGACTCTTGCGTTTCTTCCGCCAGCCAACGCGCAGAATGGCAACATTTGCGCCAACGTTTACACCTTCTCGCCCGACGAGCAGTTGGTTTCCTGCTGCACCTGCTTGGTCACCCCGGACGGGCTCGCTTCGCTTTCGGCCAACAACGACTTGGTCAACAATACCTTGACGCCTGGCCGTCCCACTTCGATCGTGATCAAGATTTTGGCGTCTTCCGGCGTGCTCGCTCCTGCCAACGCCACCGCCGCTTCCTGCAACGCGTCCACAGTTGGAACGGGCGCTAATCTGATCGTGCCGGGTCTGGTTGCGTTCGGCACCACCATCCATGCACTTCCCGTGACGCCTGGCAGCCCCGCCGGCACCTACGGCGTGACCGAGACCGCTTTCGTCAACGCGACGCTGAGCGCCGCCGAATTGGTCCGCATCACCTCGCTTTGCGGCTTCATCCAGATCACTGGCAGCGGATTCGGCGTTTGCCGCTCCTGCCGTCTGGGCGGATTGGGCGGATCGAGGCAGTAACTGAATAGTTACGACTGTTCAGCAGCTGTTTGATTTAGAAACTTGGATAACCGGGTACTCCGGTTATCCAGGGCATTTTGTACTAACCCAATCGTTATTCATTCCAATTTAAACCTGCGCTATACTTCATCATGATCTTCAGAACCATAGCAATTTTTTCTGTATCTTCCGTTGTTATCCTATCCCTCTCCGCTGCGGAAAAAGTTCCCGGTGTGTCGTCGTCTACGGGTCCCGTGGTCGTTGAGGTCGACGGCGTAAAATTGACGGCGGCGGATGTAGAGAGAAAAAAATCCGGGTCGCTATTCCAGGCCCGCAACACGTTCTATCAGGCCCAGCGAAAGGCCGTCGAAGAATTTGTCGACGATTATATCTTGGAGCGTCAGGCCGAAAAAGAGCACTTGACCGTGGCCCAACTAATCGACAAGCATGTTGCGTCGACGCTTCCCAAGGATCCCTCGGAGGAGTCTCTCAGGGTTTACTTCGAAGGCGTGCAGACTACTGAAACATTCGAGGCGGTTCGTCCGCAAATTATCGAGCACATTCGGACGGCCCGGCTCGAGAAAGCGAAGGCGGCCTACATGAAGAGTCTGAAGAGCGAGGCCACTGTGGCGTTGCGCCTGCCTGCGCCCCGCGTTCCGGTATCCCTGAAGGATACTCCGTTGCGGGGACCGAGCGATGCGAAGGTGACTATCGTGGAATACGCCGATTTCGAGTGTCCGGCATGCCAGCAATCGCAGCCTGGTCTCGACCAGCTGGAAGCGGCGTACAAGGGCAGGGTCGCGTTTGCTTATAAGGATGTGCCGTTGCCCATGCACAGCCATGCGGAGAAAGCGGCCGAGGCTGCTCATTGTGCGGGAGTCCAAGGCAAATATTGGGAGTATCACGACAAGCTCTTCGCAACCAGGCAGCTGGATGTTTCACAACTCAAAGAACATGCCCGCTCATTGAATCTAGATACGAAGGTGTTCGATAAGTGCCTGGATTCCGGCCAGCAGGCCGACCTTGTCAAAGCGCAGTTGGCGGAGGGCCAGGGCTACCAGATTCAGGGAACTCCGAGTTTCTTCATCAATGGACGTTTTTTCAGCGGCGGCATGACGTTCGATCAACTGCGGGCGATCGTGGACGAGGAACTGGGGACGCCGACGGGGAATACAGCGCAGCGGTAGGATCTCGAGGCCGTCCGCCTGTTAAAAGGCGGACGACTATCCAACGGGGAGATGGGCCGAGCCAAATTAGTACGGCGGGCCTAGGTACTGTCTCCTTGCATTTGTACTAAGATCGTAGGTTGAACCGTACCAATCTCGGAGTAAGATCCTAACATGCGTATGAAACTATTCATTCCCGTCTTGGCCGCCGCGTCCTGCCTGGCTGGCAGTTTGTCGGCAGCCACGATTCAATATACAGTTACCCAGTTGCCCGGCGCGGCAAAGTATCGTTATAATTACACGGTAAGCGGTATTACTTTTCAAGCGAACCAGGATTTTGATATTCAGTTCCCGGCGGCATTGTACAGTTCCCTGATAAACGGAGTGGCTGGCAGCGATTTTACGTTGAACGTGTTCGATGCCAACAACCCTCCTGGAGTGGACGGCGATTACAGCGCTTTGGCGAAGAAGAACAACCCCTCGCTCGCTGGCCCGTTCAGTATCGACTTCACCTTTTTAGGTTCGGGGCAGCCCGGAGCTCAGATTTACTTGATCGATCAATTTGACGCGAATGGGAATCTTATCTCGTCGTCGGCTCCAGCGATGACCGTCCCCGGCGGCGGATCGACGGTCCCGGAACCGGCAGGAGTTACGCTCTCGTTGCTTGGGTTGATTGCGGGCGCTGTGTGGCGGACTGCCCGGCGTACCAATGTTTAAGACTTTCTAGTTTTCAGCTTTACCTGTTTTTTTAACTTTCTTTCTTGCAGTGAGGTCATCATGCGATTTTTGCGCCTAGCGGCCATGCTTGGTTTGGGCTTTGTTTCAGCTCTGACCGCCCAAACGTTTTCAATCGATAATTACCAGCTTATAAGCTCGCAGCGGGTCACAGTGACGAAATACAACGTCACTTACAGCGCGAGTCTTATCAACACCGGCGGCGCGCAGCCCGCCGTGTCTGCGACGCTTACGAGCTTGGATCCAAGCGTCACGGTCGTTCCCGGAAAGGACACGCTGAACTTCGCGCCCGTTCCGGCCAATAGTCAAGTGGCTAGCAGCAATACGTTCACGATTTTAGTGGACCGTAGCGTTCCGTTCTCATTTTCTAAAATCAAATGGACTTTCACTAGCAGTCCGGCGCCGCCAATCGCCAACGCGGGCCCCGGCCAGACCGCCCCCGTCGGTGCTACGGTCACTCTGGATGGCAGCGGTTCTTCCAATCCGAGCGGCATGGGCGTGCTGAGCTACAGCTGGGCATTTACCTCCCGCCCTGCGGGCAGCAACGCGATGCTGATCAATGCGACCAGCGTAATGCCCACTTTCGTGATCGATGTCGCCGGGACTTATACGGTGGCTCTCACGGTGAGCAATGGAACAGCAAGCAGCACCGCGCACGTGACGATCAGCACGAGCAACACGCCGCCGGTGGCGAACGCAGGGCCGAATCAGACAGTAACCGTGGGTACGACGGTCATGTTAAACGGCGGCGGATCTTCGGACGTGGACGGCAATCCCCTCACATACTCGTTTGTCTTGACCAGTCGGCCCGTAGGCAGCGTGGCTTCGCTGACCGGCGCGAATACAATCTCTCCCACCTTTATGGTGGACAAACCTGGCACATATATGGTGCAACTGATCGTCAACGACGGGCAGGCGAACAGCAATCCGTCGACTGTTACGATCACGACCAGAAATTCGCCGCCCGTGGCAAACGCAGGTCCGGGTCAAGTAGTGAGCATCGGCGCTCTGGTCCAATTGAACGGCTCGGGCTCAACCGACGTCGACGGCGATCCGCTCACTTATATGTGGAGCTTGACGACGGTCCCGCAGAACAGCACGGCGACCCTCAGCAATCCGACTGCGGTCAATCCGACGTTCACGGCCGATAAGCCGGGCACTTACATTGCGCAACTAATTGTCAACGACGGCCAAGCGAGCAGCGCTCCTTCCACGGTAACGATCACGACGAATCAGCCGCTCAAGCCGACTGCGAATGCCGGGCCTCCTCAGACAGTGGCTGCGAACTCGGTGGTTACCCTAAATGGAAGCGGCGCGGATCCGCAATCGCTGCCATTGACTTATCAGTTTGTTCTCAACAGCAAGCCGTTAAACAGCACGGCGGCTCTCACCAACGCAAATACTCAGCATCCGACCTTTATCGCGGACCTTCCTGGAAGCTACGTGGCTCAGTTGATTGTGAGCAACGGGATTTTGTTCAGCGATCCTTCCACGGTGACGATCACGACGACAGCTGGCCAGCCGACCGCGAACGCGGGGCCCAACCAGACTGTCGCGGCCGGATCGACGGTGACCTTGAACGGCAGCGGCTCCACCGATCCGAGCAACCTTCCCCTCAGCTATGCATTCTCACTGCTGAGCCGACCTGCGGGCAGCAACGCCACGTTGACCGGTGCGACGACGGTTTCACCGACCTTCATCGCGGATGTGCCCGGCACCTACATCGCCCAGTTGATTGTGGATAACGGGTTTGCCGCAAAGAGCAATCCGTCAACGGTGACGATCACGGCCACGGCTGGCGCGCCCTCCACGATCGCCGCTACAGGCGGAACTCCGCAGAGCGCCTGCCTGAATACTGCATTCGCCGCGCCGCTGCTCGCAACCGTAAAGGATGCCAACGGCTTTGGCGTCAGCGGAGTGACGGTGACGTTCACGGCTCCCGCAAGCGGAGCCAGCGGAAGCTTTGCCGGCGGCGTCAACACGGCGGTAACCAACGCCTCGGGCGTGGCCACTTCGGCCGTGTTCTCTTCGAACTCGATCACCGGGCCATTTACCGTGACGGCTTCGGCTCCGGGCCTCGCCACGGCCAGCTTCTCGCTGACCACCACGTCGTGCGGCGTGCTTCAGATTACTCCCACCGGCGGAACGCCGCAGTCCACCCCGATCATGACCCCCTTTGCCAGCCCTCTGCAGGCCACGGTGAAGGATTCCGGCGGCAACCCAGTCAGCGGAGTGACGGTGACCTTTACGGTTCCGGCTCCCGGAACAGTGCCCTCAGGCACGTTTGCGGGCGGAGTGAATACAGCTACAGCGGTAACGAATGCCGCGGGCGTCGCGACGTCGGCAATTCTCACGGCCAATAACACGGCAGGCAATTTCATGGCGAGCGCAACGGCGCCAGGGGCTGCGAGTTCAGCCAGCTTCATCCTCAACAATACTACCGGTGGGAATGGCTCGCTTACCGCGAGCGGCGGCACGCCTCAGACGGCGCAGATTAATAACGCATTCGGCAGTTCGCTGATCGTGATTCTGAAAGACACGGGCGGCAACCCCCTTCCCGGCGTGACCGTAACTTTCACCGCCCCGGGCACGGGAGCCAGCGGAACCTTCGCAGGCGGCGTGAATACGGCGGTTACAAATAACGCCGGCATCGCCGCCTCGCCGATTTTCACGGCGAATGCGACAGCGGGCTCTTACAACGTTACGGCTTCTGTTCCGGGCGGCCTCTCGGCTACTTTCTCCTTGACCAATTCACCGGGCCCGGCTTTCGCGATCACCGCCACCGGCGGCACGCCTCAGACAGCCCAGATCAGCACGGCGTTCAGCAGTCCTCTTCAAGCCACAGTGAAGGATTCGGGCGGCAATTTATTGAGCGGCGTGACTGTGACGTTCACAGCTCCCAGCACCGGGGCCAGCGGCATGTTTGCGGGTGGCGTGAACACGGCCGTAACGAACGCGTCCGGCATCGCGACCTCGGCCGTGTTTACGGCAAATAACAGCGCTGGCGGCCCCTACAACGTGGCGGCGTCGGTAGCTGGGGTCGGCACGAATGCCAATTTCGCCTTAACCAATACGCAAGGTCCTCCCGGAACCATCACGGCGACGGGCGGAACCCCGCAGAGCGCCCAGATCAACGCGGCCTTCGCGAGTCCGTTGATGGCTACTGTGAAAGATTCGGGCGGCAACGTTGTGGGCGGAGTGACAGTGACGTTCAGTGCGCCAGGCGCTGGCGCTGGCGGCAGTTTCGCTGGCGGAGCGGCCACGGCAACGGCAGTCACGACCTCGGCTGGCGTGGCGACCTCTCCGGTCTTCACGGCGAACAGCACGGTAGGTCCTTACACAGTGACGGCGACCGTGCCTGGACTTTCGGCTAGCTTCGCATTAACAAACACGCAGGGTCCGGCAGCATCGATCGCGGCAACGGGCGGGACTCCGCAGAGCGCAGCGGTGATGCAAGCCTTCGCGACTGCATTGCAGGCGACGGTAAAAGATGCGGGCGGCAATCCTGTCAGCGGCGTGACGGTGACGTTCACGGCTCCGGCCAGCGGCGCAAGCGGAACATTCCCGAGCGGGAATACGGCAGTAACAAATGCATCGGGAACTGCTTCTGTGGCATTCATGGCCAACAGCACGGTGGGCGGCCCGTACAACGTGAC